>NZ_CP073355.1:0-628863 GCF_023525255.1 Thermospira aquatica
ATGAAAAGACTTTTCTCTTTTGTTGGGTTGTTTCTGGTGGTGGGATGGTTCTGGGGATACAAGCTTCCAGAACTTCCCACAAAGGTAAAACCGGTGAAGAATGTGATTATTCTCATTCCGGATGGGATGAGCATGGGTGGATACACTCTTGCTCGCTGGTACAAAAATGGAGCCCCCCTCGCCATGGATGATATGGCTTGCGGACTGGTACGAACCTACTCTTCGGATGCGGTTATCGCCGACTCCGCCCCTGCTGCTACTGCCTACGCCTGTGGCGTCAAAGCAGTGACCAAAAATATCGGCGTTATGCCCCAAAAGGCTGGCATGCCTGGGGTTCCCGCAATTGTTCGCGGAGAAGAAAATCGTCCCATTGCCAATGTTTTTGAAGCAGCTCGTTTGATAGGCAAATCTACTGGTCTTGTTTTTACCTGTGAAGCACCGCACGCTACCCCTGCTGCCTATTCTGCCCATTCTCCAGACAGAAAACTCTACGACGACATCCTTGAACAACAAGTGTATACGGGTCTAGATGTAGTTTTTGGCGGTGGATGGAAATTTATGACCTCCGAAACACGCCAAGACAAAGAAAACCTCCTTGCCATCGTACAAAGCAATTATATTTATATCTCAAATAGGGCTCAACTCCTCGCCCTGCGACCTGGTAAAAAGGTATGGGGAATGTTTGCTCCCGTAGATCTTCCCTACGAGATCGATAGAGATAAGGAAAAAGACCCTTCTTTAGCAGAAATGACAGCAAAAGCCATTGAAGTTCTCTCAGCAAACCCAAAAGGTTTTGTCTTAATGGTAGAAGGAAGTAAGATTGACTGGGCTGCTCATGCCAATGATCCCGTTGCTCTTATCCACGATATTTTGGCATTTGATGAAGCTGTTCGTACAGCCAAAGAATTCGCCCAAAAAGACAAAAATACCGTTGTCATCGTGTTGACCGATCACGGCAACGGTGGTATCACTATCGGAAATTCCTCTTCTGATAATAGTTATGATAAACTAAAGATTCATGATGTTTTTCGGTTTATCAAATCAGCCAAAACAAGTGGTGAAAATTTAAAAAATCTCATTGCTTCAAACTCTTCTCCAAAAGAAATCCGAAAAACCGTAGCTTCCTACTATGGCATTCCCGACCTCAGTGATGAAGAAGTCCAAGAGATTCAAAAGGCCTCCACCAAAGGGAGCCCTTCTCTGAGCTATATCGTAGGTCCTATGTTAAGTAAACGTTCCTATATTGGATGGACAACCCATGGACATACCGGTGAAGATGTTCCCCTCTTCATCTATTCACCACGGAACGATCATCCCACGGGTACGCTTGAAAACACACAAATAGCTGTCCTCACAGCAAACTATCTGAGAGTTTCTCTCTCAGAAACAACACGCCGACTCTTTGTAGAAGCTATTCCTGAGTTTGAGAAAAAGGGAGCTTCTGTTGAAACCGATACCACTGACCCCAATAACCCTGTGCTCACTGTGAAAAAAGGGAATACTACTCTTCGTTTCCCTGTAAACAAAAACATAGCCTTTATCAACAATCAGACTGTCACTCTCCCAGGCGTGACTGTGTACATCAACAAAAAGTGGTATCTCAGTCAGGACGGCTTAAACCTGCTCAAATAAGGTTACTCATTTCCCTCCATCTGGATAAAAAACTGCTATCCCCTTCCCATCGGGAAGGGGATTTTCTTTTCTCTTTAAAAATTTATCCTATCAAAAAAAATGCCGAAAATAAGAAAAAAGGAGGCTTCTATGGCAGATGTCGATATTATGGATCTCTTTGATAAAGAATTTGTCACAGGAGAGGAAACACCACCACTCCGATCGTCGAGCATCCCCGACTATAAACCAAGTCGCTCGTATCAAACACAAAACACCAGACAAAACGGTGAAGTTCTCACCTCAAAAAAATCTATCGACGAGATAAAAAGAGAACCATCACTTTCACCAACATCCAATGATATTGACGAAAAGCTTGTCTGGGTTGGTGCTATCTTTGTCTTTTTTGGGGTTTTTGCCTTTTTATTGGGATACTGGCTCGGTAATATGAAAGAAAAAGAAATCACCCAGCTCCGCAAAGAAAAACAAACTACCCTGACCCAGCAAATTGAAGAAAAGAAAACAGAGATTGCACTTAAACAAAATGCTCTGCCGGTACAACAGGCTGTGGAGGTAGTACAGCCCGTTCCAACCCCGGCGCCACAAGCATCAACACCGGCACCCACTGTGCAAGAGGTTCCTGTAGTTCCCTCTCTCACTGAAACAACCCAGCCAAAAACCACCTCCCAACCCAGGACGCAAACCAAACCTCCTTCCCAATCTCAAACCACCGTTCAGACAACTACCACGCAAACCACAAAACCATCCCCACAAACGACTACTTCTTCAGGGGGTTCCTATACCATCCAGATCTCTGCTCATACGGATCTCACAAAGGCTCAAGCTGTAGAAACACAACTCCGAAAGTCTGGCTTTAGTCCCTACATCGTAGAGTCAGTTCTCAATGAGGTTACCTATTATCGTGTCCGTGTAGGAAGCTATGGATCTAAAGCCGAAGCCGAGACAGCCCTGGCTAAACTTAAACAACTCTCGCTCGCCAAAGATGCCTACATCCTCTCTCTCAAATAGACCTACCCCCAAGTCTCCTTTTTCCGATTTTTTATCAAAAAAAAGCGGTGCCGGAAAGCACCGCTTTTTTTCTCTATTTTACCTTTTCTCAAACACTCCTCCCTTGTTCGCAGAGGTAACATGCTGTGCATAACGTACCAGATAACCAGTGGTAATTTTTGGAGAAAGTGGCTGAAATTTCTCTTTTCTTCGAGCAATCTCAGTCTCATCGACCAGGAGATTAATCTGACGATTGGGAATGTCTATTTCAATCATATCTCCCTCTTCGATCAAGCCAATAAGTCCTCCAGCAGCTGCTTCAGGCGAAATGTGCCCTATAGAAGCCCCTCGTGTTGCCCCACTGAAACGTCCGTCAGTAATCAGAGCAACTTCCTTGTCCAAGCCAAGACCCGCCACTGTGGAAGTAGGAGCAAGCATCTCTCGCATCCCTGGTCCACCCTTTGGTCCTTCATAACGGATCACAATGACGTCACCTTTTTTGATCTTGCCTTTGAGCAGAGCCTCCACAGCCTCTTCCTCACTGTTAAACACACGGGCAGGGCCTTTGTGATGAAGCATGCTTGGGTCCACGGCTGCCTGTTTTACGATACACCCATCGGGAGCAAGATTTCCCGTAAGGACAGCGAGTCCCCCCTTCTCATGAACAGGCTGATCGATAGGACGAATGACAGAAGGATCCTTGATACCTGCACGATATTCTTTAAGCGTATCACCAAGGGTTTTACCATTGACCGTCATTGTATCGAGATGGATAAGCTTTTTCTTGGCGAGCTCTGCAAGAACTGCAGGAACACCACCTGCACGATAGAGATCAAGAATATGGTGTGGCCCGGCAGGGGAAATTGTCGTGAGATGGGGAACCTTTTCAGTAAACGGAGCAAAATCTTTAAGTTCCAGATCTACCTCACCATAATAAGCAATGGCAGGAAGATGAAGCGTGGTATTGGTTGAACCGCCGAGAGCCATATCCAGAGCAATCGCATTTTCAAAAGCTTTTCTGGTCATGATGTCACGAGCTCGAATATTTTTTTCCACCAGCTCTACAATTTTAAGACCGGACTTTTTAGCAATACGGATCCTGTCTGCAAATACTGCAGGAGCACTTCCATTAAACGGAAGGGAAATACCCAGGGCTTCAGAAAGGTTACTCATCGTGTTGGCCGTAAACATCCCGGAACAGGATCCCTCTCCGGGGCATGCCTGACACTCAAGTTCGAGAAGCTCATCATCTGAGATTTCCTTTTTCGCGTATTTCCCAACAGCTTCAAAGACGGTACTGAGATCAACTTTTTTATTTTGCGCAAGGTTTCCAGGAAGCATTGGTCCGCCGCTTACAAAGATAGAGGGTAGATTCATTCGCATGGCTGCAATCAGCATTCCGGGAATAATTTTATCACACGAGGCAATAAAAACCAACCCATCAAACTGGTAGGCCTCAACCATAATCTCAATCGAATCGGCTATCAACTCTCTCGAGGGAAGGGAGTACTTCATCCCCTTGTGACCCATGGCAATACCATCACATACTCCGATAGTATTGAATTCCACCGGCATACCACCGGCTGCATACACCCCCCTTTTTACCGCATCGGCAATCTTGTTCAAATGAATGTGTCCGGGGATCGTTTCGTTAAAAGAGTTTACAATACCGATTAAGGGACGTTCCAGTTCCCAATCGTCAAAACCCATGGCCCTGAAAAGTGACCGATGTGGTGAACGTTGAAAACCCTTTTTTACCGCATCACTACGCATATCTTCCTCCTTGCCAAGTTTCTCTGTTTCCACAACAAAACAGCTAAAATTATTGTAATGCAGAGAGTATTTTTTTTCCACAAATTTTACAAAATAAAAAGGACCGCCTCAACGACGGTCCTTTGGAGTTTTCTTGAAAATTGGCTATGACTTATTAATCTTGTCAAGGAATCGATTGAGACTCTTCACCACATCGTGAAGCTCATCTTGTTTACGCAGACGAAACTCCACCGTCTTAATATCAATCTTGCCTTCCGTAGCTTCATCCAATGTCTTTTTAATACGATAGATAGGCCCGGCCATCTTGTGAGAAATAAAAAGCCCAAAAACAGCTATAAGCACCAGATACAACACACTGAGCCATATCATTGGCCACATCTGAATCTGAAATTCATTGTAGGATCTACTCATATCAAAAACCACATAGTAAGGAAGATCGGGATTGGTTTTTATCATCTCCTGAAACTCTTCTACATTCTTTACCTGATAAAAGAGATTTTTCGAATACCGCTGCCTATAGAATATACCCATAGAAAGCAGAGAAACAACAAGTCCTAAAATGATTAGAAAAGAAAATCTCGCAATAAACCTGATCTGAAAGGGTTTGTCGATAAAATATCTCCAGCGCATTTTCTTATTTGTCTGTTTCACGTTGGCCTCCTTCACGCATTACTTTGTATTATCATCGGATAACGAGAGCTAAAAATTTATAGTTTAGGAAAAAAAATATACGTTTCACATCGCTGAGATACCACCAGAGGCTGGAGGAGGCTGGCGCCTCGATACGCGGAGCTACTCGGCGACCAGCCCCCTGCGGTCAAGACTTCTCCCCCTTGCCTCCGTGCTTCGGAAGTGTAATCGTGCGGCTGGAGGAATACGTCCTTGCTGCCCACATCTTGGGTAGGAGGTTGTTTTTTTAGCCCAGTCCACGGTTTTTTTGTTGGTGGTTGGTTTTCCCCTGATCACCTCGGGAGGAGGGTGCTCTTCCCTTGTTGCAGTGGGTTAGCAAGAGAAATCCTGTGATACGACAAGAGCATGGTTTTTTTCCTGCGATATGGGAATAGCTTTGGATTTTTCACTTTCACTGTTACAGGGAAACAGCTAACAATCCTTTGTTTTTCACAGCAACAGGAAAAGAATATTCTCAAAACAGTTGAGCGAGTGAGATGGAGGAGCGCTGTTAAATGTTTAATCTACAATTTCCGACATAAGCTCTTTCCATGTTGCAGTTTTGGCAAAAAATGTACTATGATAAAGGAAGAGCTCATTTTTCCAAAGGCGAAGAAAGTGCTCTTTCCATATTTCAGTTTTGTGATCTTCTTTAATGGTTTCTTTTGACTGCGATAAGGGAAGAACTAACATTCTCTCCAAGCTGCAACATGGGAAGAGCTAAGCTTTCATCGAAAACAACCACTCCATCGAAATTTCGGACACAGCAAACGGTGCGTTATAAATATACCTACTCCCATGAAAATTGATTTTTATTCTTTTTTCTGTTATACTATATTTCTATCATAGAGAGAAGGACACTTTATGGATAAGTATGTTATTCACGGTCAACATCGACTTCAAGGCACTGTTTCTATAAGTGGAGCCAAAAACTCCTCCCTTCCACTTATGGCAGCATCACTCCTCACGGCAGAGCCTGTCATTCTTCACAATGTGCCATATCTCATGGATATTCGGACAATGGTTTCTCTTCTCACCCAGTTAGGGAAATCCATTTCTTACCTTGATCCCCACACGATAAAAATTGAAGAAAAATCTGCAGAGCCATATGAAGCACCCTACGACATTGTTCGCAAAATGCGTGCTTCTATCGCTGTTCTCGGTCCCCTTTTGGGGCGCCGTGGAAAAGCAAGGGTTTCTTTCCCTGGAGGATGCACCATTGGACCCCGTCCTATTGATCTCCATATCAAAGGCATGAAAGCTCTCGGCGCAGAAATCACCATCGAAGAAGGTTACATCAACGCCACCTGTCCAGAACTCAAAGGATGTCAGATGAACCTTCTTGGAAGTTTTGGTCCCAGTGTTCTGGGAACTGAAAATGTTATGATGGCTGCCGTCCTTGCAAAGGGCACAACCATCATTGAGGGTGCTGCCGCAGAACCAGAAGTAGCCGACCTCGCCAATTTTCTCAACCAGATGGGAGCAAACATCACAGGGGCTGGAACAAGTATTATCACTATCGAGGGCGTTGATTCTCTCCACGGTGTAGAATACACGACCATCCCTGATAGAATTGAGGCGGGAACATTCATCGCCGCAGCAGGCATTACGGGGGGAGAAATCAGGATAGAGAATGCCTGTGTTCATCATCTCGCGGAACCCATCGAGATTTTCTCCAGGGCAGGGGTAGAGATTGAGATTCTCTCCGATACTACCCTCATCGCTCGAGGCAAAAATATCCGTCCTATTGAGGTAGAGACCAAACCTTACCCCTTCTTCCCAACTGATCTTCAAGCACAATTAATGGCTCTCGTCACCCTTTCGGATGGGATCAGCATCATCTCAGAAAAAATCTTCCCAGATCGTTTTCTCCATGCCGCAGAACTTTGCCGTATGGGCGCCGACATCCACATTGATGGTGCGGTTGCCGTCGTAAAAGGGGTTCCTTACCTTTCTGGGGCTGCCATCATGGCATCTGATCTCCGTGCCGGGGCAGGACTTGTCCTCGCAGGCCTTGCTGCACGCGGTAAGACAGAGGTACTCCGTATTTACCATATCGATCGTGGCTACGAACACTTTGAAGAAAAACTTCGTGCCCTTGGAGCTGATATCGAGAGACGTCCCCAGGAGGAATAAATGCTAAAAGAACAGCTTGCTCCAAACATCATCAAGCTCACGCTTCAGGAAAGACAGATCATTCTCCTGGGGACAGCCCACATCTTTGAGGATAGTGTCAATCAAGTAAAAGAGTGGATAGAAAACTACCAGCCTGACAGTGTTTACGTAGAACTCTGCGAAGCCCGCTATCAAGCACTCTCTTCACATGATCGCTGGAAAAACCTCGATATCATTCAAGTGATCAAATCAGGACAGGGGTTTCTCCTCCTTGCCTCACTTCTCCTTAGTGGCTTACAAAAAAAGATGGGTATCCAGCTTGATGAAGAGGTTGGAGAGGATATGCTTTCCGCTATACGACTCTCACAGGAAAAAAATATTCCTTTCATACTTGCCGACAGGGATCTCAATACCACCCTTCGCAGAACCTGGCAACTCGCCTCTTTCAAAGACAAAATGCGAATACTCGAAATTCTTTTTGAGAGCCTCTTTGAAGACGAAACCATTTCCGAAGAAGATATAAAAAACATGCTCGGGGAAGGAAATCTTTACACCACCATGATGAATGAACTGGGAAAATCTCTGCCTGCCGTCAAGCGTGTCCTCATCGACGAGCGAAACCACTACATAGCACAAAAAATCCTCTCCGGACCAGGCAAGCGGTGTCTTGTAGTTATTGGAAGAGGTCACCTCGAAGGTATAGTTGAAGCCCTGGAAGAACCCTCACGCCTCCCCCCTCTCGAAACGCTTGACAACCTTCCTCAAAAAACATCTCCAGGACACTGGATTGGATGGGGAATACTTGTCTTATTTCTTGGATTGGTGATAACCGGATTTTTCAAAGGAGGCTCAACCGTAGCCCTCTCCATGATCAAAGAATGGATCATCATCAATGGAACAGGCGCTGCCCTTGGATGTCTTCTTGCCCTTGCCCATCCTGTCACCATCCTGAGTAGCTGGATTATTGCTCCCATTACAAGCCTCAATCCTTTCGTAGGAGCAGGGATGTTTCTCGCTCTTATCGAAACCTTCTTCCACAAACCGAGAGTAAAAGACTTTGAAAACCTCCCCCAGGACATCACCAGTTTCAAGGGTTTCTGGAACAACCGTGTCACCAAAATTTTACTTGTCTTTGTAACCGGTTCTCTTGGCTCAGCTATAGGAACCTTTGTCAGTATCCCCTGGATGTCCAGACTTCTCAAATAAACTGGACAATTTCCGCGAGTTTTCTTTATAATATACCACCATATGAATAAGGGGAATACTATGCCATCTCCTCTCGTCGCTATTATCATGGGAAGTGATTCGGATCTCGAGATCATGAAAGACGCAGCACTCGTTTTAGAAGAAATGCATATTCCTTATGAAATTCACATCCTTTCAGCCCACAGAACACCTTTCCAGGCCATGCAATACGCACAAGAAGCTTCTTCAAAAGGGATAGAGGTGATTATTGCGGGTGCTGGGGCTGCTGCCCACCTCGCAGGGGTGATTGCCGCGGTGACAGAGCTTCCTGTCATTGGTGTGCCCACCAAAAGCTCCTACCTTCAGGGGCTTGATTCCCTTCTGTCCATGGTACAGATGCCAGGAGGTATCCCTGTAGCCACGGTCGCCATCAACCAGGCCAAAAACGCAGGACTTTTGGCCGTAAGCATTCTCGGCATCAAATACCCTGAATATCGTGAAGCCTATAAAACCTATAAGAAAAAACTCGAAGAAGAAGTTCTCGCCAAAGACAAAAAACTCACGACAAAAGGCTGGCAAGCCTATCTCGAGGAAAAAAAGAAATGAAACTCTTTTGGTGTGACAAAGCCCGATCCCACTTTCTCCAGGCTTCCCATGGAATCGGAGAAACTCTTGAACTCTTTCTCAGAGAAAAGCGTTTCTTCTTGATTCCAGAGGTTCTTCTCCAATGGATTGAGGATCTTGTTGTCGCCTCCACCAGTGAAATTCCCCACTCCAGTGTCGTGGAAATGTGCCGTATCCTCAATATCCCCCTCACCCTCGAAGAAGAACACTTCCTCCGACTCATGGAAAAGGCAAGTCGTAAAGAAGATGCCTACCGCAACTTTGTGGACACCCTCGATGGAAACCCTTTCCTTCCCACACTCATAGACAAAGTACATCAGGCCCATCTCCGCATTTTTTCGTCCCTCAAAGGATAAAAAAAGGCGTATCCCTCACGGATACGCCCCAGGAATATGGGAAGGTAGTTATAGTCAGGAAGCAAGATGAACCGCAGTCGGTTCCAGATTAAGAAGGGTAGAAACCTGATAGGAATATCCTTCACTGAACACAGGCTGAAGTTCTGTCGTCTTCACAGCGTATTCTGAGAGAACTCGTACAAAATCTACATCCAGAGCATGTCCACCCTTGTAAGAAACCAAGAAACCCTCAAGATCGTATGGTAAAAGAGCCAATGCTCCCAGTAAATCAAGAATCTTGTGCCTTACTGGCTCATCATCATAGCGTGCCCCATTCACAGAACGGTTTTCCCTGCGGCTATAGACATGAACATTCTCAAAACCACCACCAAGTACAAGCCCATTCTTTTGATAATAGTCAAGATCCTCTACAAAACCAAATGTCCTTGCCTGGAAAATAGAGGAAAAAGCCTCTTCTTCAACCATATTTAGCTGAAAGGTCTGGGTTCCAATAGGGGAATTGGGAAAAGAAATAGTATAATTAATCTTCAACCCATAAAAAGGCAACCCCACAAGAAACTTATCTTCTTTCGTAACCCAGAGAGACTCCATAAGACGAAGCGTCGGTCGATACGCATCTTGCTCGATAACCCCGGCCTTCATAAAAGCCTCCACAAAAGGACCCGCACTCCCATCCATAATGGGCATTTCAGGGCCTGTAAACTCGAGAATAGCATTGGATATCCCCAGGCCATAGAGTGCAGCCATCATATGCTCCACTGTTTTATAAGAGACCACACCGTCCGATACGGTGATATTATTCCTCGTATCGGTAATATAATCAATCGTATAAGGCAGCACCCTGTCCTTGCCTTTATATCTCGTCACAAAAACCAATCCTGTATTCTCAGAAGCCGGATGAACCTCTATTGTGCTTGTTTCGCCGGTATGGAGCCCGATCCCTTCAAACCGAACAGAAGAACGAAGTGTCTTTTGTTTTCTTTTCATACGAAACTCCTTACTAATTAAATAGCAAATTTTATGCCAAAAATAAAAATTTATAATTTATTGTTAGAATTAAACTTAAAAGAAAAACAAAAACCTATCGGGATATTTTGTATACAAAAAAATACAACCTAAAAAAGATATGTAGACAAAACCGATTTCAAATATTGGTACGCTTCTTCAAGATCTCTATTTTCAATTTGTACACTATAAAAATCTGCTTTTTTCATTTCTTCAGAAGCTTGTTTAAGCCTTCTCTCGATAGTCTCGGGATCGTCACTGCAGCGTTTCTGAATCCTTTTTCTCAGTTCCTCGATAGAAGGCGGTTTAATAAAAACCAGAAAAGCCTCAGGAAAGGCTTTCTTGATACTCATTCCTCCCTGAACATCAACATCCAGTAAGGCTGTCTTACCCTCTGACATGATCTGCTCTAACTCAGACTTAAGCGTACCATAATAGTTACCGTACACCTCAGCCCATTCCGCAAATTCTCCATTCTCCTTTGCTTTTTCAAAATCTTCTCTCGTATAAAAATAGTAGTCTACTCCATGAACCTCACCCGGTCGCGGTTTTCTCGTCGTTGCCGAAACAGAAAAAGCGAGTCTCTCAGGAAACTCTG
The DNA here is from genome assembly GCF_023525255.1 of Thermospira aquatica. Lineage (GTDB taxonomy): Bacteria > Spirochaetota > Brevinematia > Brevinematales > Thermospiraceae > Thermospira > Thermospira aquatica. Next base: position 10,942 of record NZ_CP073355.1, read on the forward strand.
CTAAAAGTCTTTTATAAAGTGTGGTCTTGCCTACACCAGATGGGCCTGAAATTATCACAATCCCTGTTTTCATTCGAGGTTCCTTAACTGTTCCCGTATTTTCTCAATCTCTCCTTTAATTTCTATCGTAGCCTGGGCAATCTCATAATCCTGTGACTTGGAAGCTATAGTATTGGTCTCTCGATTCATCTCCTGAGCAATAAAATCCAGTTTCTTCCCATCTCCTATGAGTTTCCCTTCAAGGATCAGCAAAAACTGGTGAAGATGGCTCTTAAGCCTGACTATTTCCTCGTTAATGGCTACGCGAGAGGCAACCAGCTCCATCTCTAACAGCAAACGATTTTGTAAAAGTTCTAAGGTACTTTCCCCCAGAGACTGGGAAAATTCGAGAAGTTTCTTCTGGAGTTCCTGTTGATAACGACTTAAACTTTCCGGATACCTTGTCTCAATTACTTCTAAAGCCTGCTGAATCTTGCCAAGAGACTGTTGAATATCCTGAACTGTTTTTTGCCCTTCGATGCGCATCATTTCTGTAATTTTTGTGAGCACATCATCCAGAATTACCTTCAATCGTTCAAAAAGATACACATCCGCATCGAGTTTCTCCACTTCAACAATGAGTCCCAGAGACAAAAGATCCCTCAAGGTAAGCTCTGTTGCTATCCCCAGTTTCTTTGAAAGAGACAGCAAAGCTTCATAATACTGCTGGGCAAGCTCCATATTGAGAACAACTTTTGAGTTTTTCGCGCTCTTTTCAACCACTCTCATAAAGAGATCTATCTTTCCCCTCTTTAATACCGCGAATACCTGCTGACGAAATTCGTTTTCCCACTCTGCAGGAAGTGCTGTCCCCAACAAACGAAACTCAAAATATCGTGAATTGACACTTTTGAGCTCAATCTCCACATCAAAGTCTTCATATGTCACAAAGCTTCTAGCATAGCCCGTCATACTACGAAGCATTCTCTTTCTCCTTTTCGTGTTCCTCCTGAACAAGAGAGAACAGCTGTTCTGCTGCTTTTTGTTCCGCATCTTTTTTGCTCCGTCCGGTAGAAATGGCTCGCCATTTGTTATGGAGAGTCACCTCCACGGTAAAGAGCTTGTTGTGATCTGGACCTTCTTCTCCTATTACTTTATAAACAGGATACTCTTTATAACGAGCAAGCGCCCATTTCTGAAGTTGACTTTTGTAGTCCCTGATCCCATCCTCAAGTCTTCGTTGCAAAACAGGAGAAAAGAGACGCTTGATTAAACGAAAAGAATTTTCCCATCCATGCTCAAGAAAATACACAGCAAGAAAAGACTCCATCACATCCGCTAAAACCTTTACCCTTGCTCTTTCATCGGACAATGATTCACCCTTACCCAGTTTAAGATAGTCGTAAAACGAAAACTGTTCGGCAATCTCAAACAAGGTTTTTTCATCCACCAGACTTGAACGAAGTGCCGAGAGAGAACCTTCTTTTTCGTTGGGACGGGTTTCATAGAGGAGTTTTGCAATCCCAAGGTTGAGCACGGAATCCCCCAGAAACTCAAGCCTCTCATAATTGTACAAAGGATCCCGGTTTTCATGACTATAAGAAGCATGTGTAAAAGCCCTGTCCAACAAGGCCAGGGCTTTTACATGAACATTAAGTTTTCGACAAAGATCTTTCAGCTGTTTTCTCCTAGCTGGAGAAATCTCTCCACTACTTGTATTTTTTGAAAACCAGAGAGACATCATGTCCACCAAATCCAAAAGAGTTGCTGATAGCGTATTCCACATCCATCTTTATCGCTTTATGGGGAACGTAGTCAAGATCACACTGCTCATCAGGATTATCCAGATTAATCGTTGGATGAATAATTCCCTCCTGAAGCATCTTCACTACAGCAACTGCCTCGATACCACCAGCAGCTCCCAGGGTGTGGCCTGTCATACATTTCGTCGAATTTACCTTCAGTTTGTAAGCATAGTCGCCAAACACCCGCTTAATAGCCATCGTTTCTGCCACATCGCCAAGTGGTGTGGAAGTACCATGAGTATTTACCAGCTGAATATCGGTGGGCTTAAGGCCAGTCTTACGGAGAGCCACCTCCATCGCCAGAGCTGCCCCCGCACCATCCGGACAGGGAGCCGTGATGTGATGTGCATCGGCACTCATACCGTACCCTAGCATCTCCGCATAAATCGGTGCCCCACGCTTCAGAGCATGATTCAGCTCTTCAAGAACAAGCACACCTGCTCCCTCTCCCATCACAAAACCATCTCTATCCTTATCAAAGGGACGAGAACCCTTCGTCGGCTCGTCGTTATAATGGGTAGAAAGCGCCATTGCCTGAGTAAAGCCAGCAAACCCGAGAGGGGTAATAGCTGCCTCCGCACCACCAACCACCATCACATCCGCATCATCCACGAGAATATGGTTGTAAGCCATCGCTATCGCATGGGCAGCCGAAGCACATGCAGAGGACACAGAATAATTTGGACCCCGATAGCCATACCTGATAGAAACATACCCTGAAGTAATGTCCGTAATAATCATCGGAATCATCAACGGAGAGACTCGCTTATGACCATCTCTCTCCATTTTAATAGAGTTTTCATAAAAGGTCTGAATCCCGCCGATACCAGCAGCAATCAGCACCCCCACTCTATCTTTGTCCACGTTAGCGTTCTCAAGCCCACTGGACTTGACAGCCTCCTCTGCTGCCACCCAACCAAAATGGCTAAAACGATCCATGCGCTTTGCAAGCTTCTTGTCTATAAATTCTTCGGGATTGAAAACATCGTTTTTCACCTCTCCACCAATCAAGGAAGGAGAATCCTTGAGGTCAACATTCGTTACCCGAGATATGCCGGAACGACCATTCTTCAAAGAATCCCAGAAGGACTCCACATTTAATCCACAGGCATTGATGGTACCGATTCCGGTAACAACGACTCTTCTTTTCTCCATGATTTCCTCCTGGCGAGGCTTAGGCCATCACCATTCCTCCATCAACGGTAATCGTCTGACCCGTCACATAATCAGAATCAGGTGAAGCAAGGAAAAATACAACACTTGCCACATCTTCAGGGAGACCCATGCGTTTCATGGGCACGAGCTTAAGCATCTCCTCTTTTACTGCATCAGGAAGCTGATCTGTCATCGCCGTTTTAATGTATCCGGGAGCCACAGCGTTCACCTGGACACCACGACCTGCCAGTTCTTTTGCTGCCGTCTTTGTCAAAGCTATCACTCCAGCTTTACTTGCAGCGTAGTTTGCCTGTCCTGCATTCCCCATGAGACCAATAATAGAGGCGATGTTGATAATCTTTCCACTTCTCTGCTTCATCATCACAGGGTAAACAGCCTTAATGCCATTAAACACACCCTTGAGGTTGATATCAATCACAAGATCAAAATCCTCAGGGGTCATCTTGAGGATGAGGTTATCTCTTGTGATACCAGCATTATTCACGAGGATATCCACACTTCCCCATGCCTCTTTGGTCTTGTTCACCATGGCTTCCACTTCCTCATAATTCACCACATTGACCTTCATGGCCATCGTTTTTACCCCTTTGGCTGCCAACTCTTTTGCTGTCTCTTCAGCTGCATCGAGGTTCACATCAACGATCACAACATTTGCACCTTCATCTGCCAGACGGGTAGCAATAGCCTTGCCAATACCACGAGCAGAACCGGTTACAATTGCATTCTTTCCAGCAAGTCTTCCCATATCACGTCCTCCATAAATTATGTTTTTATAATCTGAGAAGGGCTGCACCCCAGGTAAACCCTCCTCCAAATGCTACCATTGCCACCAGATCACCCTTCTTCACACGGCCCTCCTCTATAGCCTCATAGAGAGCCATCGGAATCGTTGCAGAACTGGTATTTCCGTACTTCTGGAGATTCACCATCACACGATCCTCTCCAACACTCAACCTTTCAGCAATAGCCGAGATGATCCGTAAATTTGCCTGATGGGGCACAATAAGCTTCACTTCTGAGGGATCGATATTATGCTCTTTTAAAATAGACTCAAGTGCCTCTGTCATCGTACGCACAGCCACCTTAAAGGTAGCGTTACCGTTCATTTTCATATAGTGGAGCCTTTGATCTACCGTTTCATGAGAAGCAGGATTTTTAGATCCACCGGCAGGAAGCGCAAGAAGATCTGCATACGACCCATCACCACCAAGACTAAAACCAATAAAACCAGAACTCTCTTTCGCATCACCCTGTCCTATCACAGCAGCACCCGCCCCATCACCAAAGAGAATACAGGTAGTTCTGTCTTGCCAGTCCACAATCCTCGAGAGTGTCTCCGCTCCAATCACAAGGACATTCTTGTACATGCCACTTACCACGTAGGCATTAGCCATAGAAAGAGCATAAATAAAACCAGAACATGCGGCCTCAATATCCACTGTGCCCGTATGAGGTATCCCCAGTTTGTCCTGCACCAGTGCAGCTGTTGCTGGAAACACATAGTCAGGGGTAATCGTCGCCACAATCACCATGTCAATATCCTGTGGTGTAAGACCCGCCTTTTCAATAGCCTGCCGTGCTGCTATTACCGCCAGATCCGAAGTGGCCTGATCATCAGCTGCTATCCGGCGTTCTTTTATACCTGTGCGGGTCGTAATCCACTCATCATTAGTTTCCACCATCTTTTCCAGGTCATGGTTGGTGAGTACCTTTTCAGGTACATACATACCCATACCTTTAATGACAGCTTTGTACATTTTTTGCACCTCTCTTCTATGGTTTTCTATACGAGATGAAAATCCTCCAGCTCTGTATGAATTTTGGCAAGCACCTCGTGACGAACAGCGCGAGCTGCCGCCTTAATACCATACCGTATAGCATCCTTTCCTGATGCTCCGTGACCAATATAGACATTTCCATTAACACCCAACAGGGGTGCGCCACCGTAACGCTCAGGATCAGTTTTCTCCTTGAGCTCAGCAATCGCCCCCATATACAAAGGCAAACCCAAAAGGGCAAGAAGACGTCTTTTGATCGCTGACTTCAAAAGCTTCGAGATAGCTTTAGCGGCTCCTTCGGCTGTTTTAAGAGCAATATTTCCAATATATCCGTCACAGACAATCACATCTGCTTTCGTGCCAAAAATATCCCCGCCCTCAACATTCCCTATAAAGTTTAAAGGAAGCTCCTTCAGGGTTTTGTAAACTCCCTTCATCTCCTGTGTACCCTTGTGCTCTTCTTCACCAATATTCAAAAGTCCAATGCGAGGCTTTTCCACACCAAGCATTTCCCGACTATAGATCTCTCCCATCACACAAAACTTCACATAATCCTGCGCCTCACACTGAGCACTAGCCCCAACATCTAAAAGGATGTTGGCTTTCCCCTCTATGTTAGGCATAAAGGTTGCAAGCGCAGGCTTTTTTACTCCCTTTACTCTCCCAAGAATAAGCGCAGCCGCTACTACAATAGCACCAGTGTTCCCAGGAGAGAAGAAGGCATCTATCTGTTTCTCTTTGTGTGCACGAAGACCTACATAGATGCTCGCATCTTTTTTTTGTTTCATGACATTGAGAGGATCATCTTCCATGGTAACTACTTCTGCAGCGTGAAGAAAATCTATCCTCTCAAGCACATGAGAAGGATACCTTTTGCGATGCTGAAGCTTTTCTAAAATTTGCTGATAGGTCTCTTTTGGACCTATCAAAACAACGGTGATATCCTTCTCTTCAGCAACAGCCTCAAGAGCACCCTCAACGAGCTCAAGAGGATCTCTTTCTCCGCTAATAATATCAACACCGATTTTCATAGAATTTCCTACCTTCCCATATATGCCCTTACGCTTCGTGAATCGTGCGCGTTAGAATCTGCTTGCCTTTGTAATATCCACACGCAGGACATACCCTGTGAGAAAGTTTGCGTGATCCACAGTTTGGACAAAGCGAAATCCCGGGAGCCTGCATATTGTAATAACCAATGGAACGACGCATTCTGGTCTTACACTTCGCGGTTTTATGTTTGGGTACTGGCATAGGTGTCCTCCTTTAGGTTCAGTATATGTCCTGTTATTTTAAGGTTAAAGGGAGAAATTGTCAAATTTTCGAATTGCTTCATAATAAAAGTACTCGAAAAGGGAACGCTATTGCAAAATAAAAAAGTACTTTAAATTTGTGTAAAATAATCCAGTTCATGGCTCGACAAGCTCGCCAACCGTGGCTCGACAAGCTCGCCAACCGTGGCTCGACAAGCTCGCCAACCGGAATTGGGGTGGCGATGTTTGAAAGGAGACCTATTTACAGGGAAACGGCGAAATGATATGCTGAGCTTGTCGAAGCAGAGTATCAAAAAGCCAGCAAAAAGGAAAAAATGGAGATACTGGATTATTTTGTGAGGATAACAGGTTTAAAAAACCGAAACTATGCCGCCAGACTCTTGAGGCAGCACGGAAAAACCATCTATGTAGGCAAGAAAAATTACCTTAAAGCCGACATAGCCAAGAAGGGCAAAAGACCTGGCAGAAAGAAAAAATTCGGCGAAGAGGAACTAAAACTTCTAAAAAAGGTCTGGGAAATTGAAAACTACATGTGTGGCAAACGTTTAAAGCCAATTTTAAATGAAGTTTTAGATAATCTCTTAGCAAACGGACATCTCCACGGTTCTCCACAGGCTATAGAAAACTTGCGCCATATAAGTGCTTCAAGTATTGACCGACTTTTGAAACATGAGCGTAAAAAGCTTGAGATAAAAGGACGAAAAGGTACAAAGCCTGGAACGTTGTTAAAGCAACAAATAGCTATACGCACGTGGGCAGAGTGGGATGAAAATTGCCCTGGTTTTATGGAGATTGATCTGGTTGCCCATGAGGAGGAAATGGCCGGGAGATTTTGCTCAAACATTAAATATGGTGGATGTTTGGAGCGGTTGGACAGAACTTGTGGCAATCAAAAACAAAGCTTCAAAATGGGTAAGAGAAGCCATAGAAAAAGTCCAAAGAAGACTTCCTTTTGATTTACGGGGAATTGATTCTGATACCGGTGCTGAATTTATTAATCATCCTCTGCGTGATTGGTGTGAGAAGAACCAGATAAAATTTACAAGGGGGAGAAGCTCCCGTTCCAATGATAACTGCTACGTTGAGCAGAAAAACTATTCCATAGTCCGCCAGAATGTTGGATACTTCCGCTACGATACCGAGGAAGAAGTCTACTACTTGAACCAACTCTATGCCTATCTTCGACTGTATACCAACTTTTTTCAACCGGTTATGAAAATGACAGAGAAAAAGAGAATCGGAAGCAAGGGTGCAAAAGCATGATGATATTAAAACTCCCTACCAGCGGCTTTTAGAAAGCTCTTATGTAAGTGAGGCACAAAAGGAACGCCTAACAAGGCTTTATAAGGCTCTCGATTTGTTTCACCTAAGACAAAAAATTACAGCTTGCCAGAGAAAACTTTTCAGCCTTCAAAAGAAAAAGAATGTAAAAAACAAAAATTTGGAGGAAACTGTATGGAATTTTTGAGTACTTTTTTTTGTGAGGCAATGATTCGAATTTCGAGTACTTTTTTATTTGACGCAACGGGATTTTCGCTTAAAATACAAGATAGCACATCCTTCAATCATGTAAGCAAAAAAACTCTGCAAGCCAAAAAAGAAAACACAAGAGAAGAGAGAAGAAATGAGACATTTTTTAGGGTTTCTCGTAAACAAAAAAGCGCCGGCACAAAAACCGGCGCTTGTAAGTTTTTTAACGAAGATACAGTCCATCGACACCTATCTTTCCCGGGCCATTGAGAACATAGATACCAGCAGAATTCGCCTTCACTGTAAAGGTAATTGTACCGTTATTCACAGTAATAACATTGCCTGTAACAGCATCACGATAGGTGCCATTCCGCACCCCTGAAACGGTTATCGTTTGCTGACTCCCTATAGTAAGCCCCACCACCACATAACTCTCGCCGTTGTTGTAATCACGAACAAAACTCATTCCACTTCCCCACTCGTTGACCTGTTGCATCGGTGCCTTCTGAAGAGCGGGAATGGCACGCCGAATCTGATTGAGGCGCTTGATATGCTGATAAAGGGGATGAGACTTTGTTGTCGCAATCTGAGACGAAGTAAGATTATTGCCATAATATGCTCTTCCTGTTTGGTCAATCGTCATCGTGGCGTTTATAATATCCTGAGGAGCTCCCTTCTGAAACTCTATTTCCTCACCGTAGTAGAGACACGGTATGCCACGAATCGTCCAGAGAAGATTGTATGCAGCCGCTGCCATCCATTGTTCACCTTTAAAACGGTAGGTAAAATCATTATCCGGCCCCACATCATGATTTTGGAGGAAGGTCACCAGCTTGGTGGCATCACCATACACCCAATCCATAGCCAGAATCCCGCCAATACCACTAAACGATCCTTTGCTCACATTGTCTCTGAAAGTGGAAAAGAGAGAAAAGTCCAGCACCGAAAAACCAGAATCCCCTCCCGAATTTGGATTGTTCTCGTCATTTCCAAGACGGGTGTACCACCAGGGACGAAGTCGAGAAGGAGCATTATCCCAGCCGAGATTCCCCCATCCTGTTCCCTTGACCAGGTTCTCACCAAAAACAAAGAGATCAGGCTTGTGAGCCTTCCAGCGGTTCACAAAACCGTTCAGAAGACTGTTTCTCTCCACATGTTTCACAGTATCCAGACGGATGGCATCTACACCCATATCAAGGTACTGGTAGATGGCTTCATTAATGTAATTTCGAACCACTTCACTCTCTGTATTGAGATCGATACAATCCCCTGCCATACTGGTTACCCAGAGTCTTTCAGGGTTTTCCCAATCACCCCCCTGGACATAGCCAGCCTGATGATACCAGTCATTCACAGTCGTTCCCGATACTGTAGAGCCCGTAAGAGGATAAAAGGTACCAAAGAATTTTCCACCATCATTGATGTTGAGTAGAGCTCCCGTGGTCTGATCGTAGATCACATTTGTCCCTCGTGGATCGCTCGTCTGGTATGCCCTAAACCAGGCTGGGGCAACAGGATTGTCGTTATCCTCTCGATAAGGGTGTTTATAATCCCCCAGGTTGTAAAGATAGGGAGAGGTTGCCCAGTTTGTTGAAGTTACTGGCACCCCCTGCGGACGGAAGTACTTGATAGGATACCGTGTTAACCATACCTTGCCACGAATACCGTAACTTGAAGAATGGTTCACCACCACATCCATCACGATCTTCAGTCCTTTTGCATGAGCCGCGTTGATCAAATCCTGGAAGGTTGCGCCAGGGGATTCCAATCTAGGATCCACCCTCGTCCAGTCATAAATATGATACCCATGATAATCCAGGCCGCTACGGTTCTCAAAAGGAGGGGTAATCCAGATAGCCGTAAAACCAAGATCTTTAATATAATCCAACTGCTGGATCAACCCTTTAAAATCACCCCGCCAATGAGGATCTCCCGGCTTGATCCGATCCCGATTATAGTAATTGTTGTTTGGATCACCGTCGTAGAAACGAGTGGTAATGAGAAAATAAATTGTTTCCTCTCTAAAATCCACTCCTGAAGGCTGACTCCCCACTACCAAACTCACGCTATCTTCCGCAGTATTTCCCGCGGTATTGCTCACCTGGACCCGAACCGTTTTGGTTCCGCTACTACTAAAGGTAAGAGAAATCGCCGCCGTAGGTAAAAACGCTGTATCCCAGGTTCCATTTCCATCTTTATCCCATCGGAAACGAAGCTGGGAGAAACTATCCTTCTCATCCCAGGAGTTGGAAGCATTGAAATAAAAGAGTGTCGAAGTTGTCCCACTTGCGGGGCTTGCCGTAAGAATAGCTGTCGGAATACGCAGCATACGGAAGACCACCGAGTTCGTCGTTGAATACAGCCCAGCCGTATCCTTAGCATACACAAAGACTCGATTGGTCCCCTCGGGAAGATCATATATCACACTCCAGTTGGAGCTATTGGCATCCACAAGAACAAAACTCCCATTGTTCGTCTTAATATAGACTCCAGCCACACCCCGGTTGTCCCAAACATATCCTTGAATGGTGATCGTGGGCGTTTTAGCTACCGCATTGTTTGTTGGTGCCACAATGGTGACCACCGGACGAACCGTATCCGGACCATTGGGATTATTGGTTGTCATTGTCCCATTGGATAACCAGACCTCTTTATACGAAGTACGGTAATCCATATTATTATTATTGTCCCACGTGCTCCCGTTGTTAAAGACAAACGTCAGCACATTACTGTACATTGGAATCTCTCTCACATACCAGTTTCCCCCTTCAGCTGTCATAGGCTGCCCGGGAACAGTCGTCCACCCCAATCCATTGTTATAATGTATATTAACCGTCGACCATCCTGTTCTGAAGTAATGCACCTTGATACTGTTGGTATTGGTCACAAGAGCAAGAGACCTCACCACCAGTTTTTCCTCATTCTCATAGTAAATAAACTCATACTTGCCACTGGCTGGAATCGAAAGGGAGATATTTCCACCACCCTGGGCAAGTGACGTCACCGTCTGCGGTAACGAAGTGCCACTCGAGGACCCAAGACCACGGTTGATATCCCACGCATTGTTCATCACAAGCTTGTAGGATACCGAACCAGCCGAAAGATAAATCACTCCCTGCCAGACCTGATTGGATACCAGGGTCAGGGCCGGAGCCGTGGTTGCCGACCAACTCCCCAATTCCGCTGTACTCCCCGGTACACGTACTGACGTATACTGAGAAACAAAATTCCCACCACCAGAGGCAACCGTCACCGTGAGCTTCTCCTGACTTTCAAAGTACGTAAAAGTATAATACCCGTTCGAAGGGACTGAAAGAGAGATGTTTCCACCACCCTGGGCAAGTGACGTCACCGTCTGCGGTAACGAAGTGCCACTCGACGACCCAAGACCACGGTTGATATCCCACGCATTGTTCATCACAAGCTTGTAGGATACCGAACCAGCCGAAAGATAAATCACTCCCTGCCAGACCTGATTGGATACCAGGGTCAGGGCCGGAGCCGTGGTTGCCGACCAGTTCGAAAGTTCAGGCGTACTCCCTGTGACACGAACCACAGAATACCCGGAAGAAAACGTTGCATAGGCTATAGCCGGAGCCTTTGCTGCCTCTTCGTTTGCCTCCTTTACCTCCAGTGGAGTTAACTGACAACCAAAAAACAACAATAACAAAACACCCAGAAAAAATCCCACCAACCATCGGCTTTTCATACCGACCTCCTTTATACATGATGTTTTATAAATATTTGCAAAAAATATGCCAAAAATATATTCTTTTATAATATTCTAACTGTAGAATATATGAAAAATTAAAATAAAGACTCTTCAAAAACGGAAACTTTTAAAAAATCAATTGCACAAAAGTTTTACATTCTGCTTTTTTTTAAAAGGGCACTTTGCACTCTTTTCATTTGCACTCTTTTCATAAAGAAGAGACGCTCTTCCTAAAAAATTTTCTCCACAATCTGTTTCCCTCTAAAGTTTTTCAATATTATTTATCATCCTTACAAGAAGAAAAAGCACTTCTCACATTTTTATCATCAAAAGAGAGAACGCTTTCTCAACACGTTGGCAAAATCTCCCCGCCAACAAAAAATGCAAAAAATAGCATTTTTTTCCAGGTTATGGTATACTATAATTCAATTTTATCATACCAATGTGGAGGCAATCCATGAATCAAAATGTCCAGAAACGCATCCAGGAATGGCTTGGTCCAGAGTACGATGAAGAAACCAGAGCCGAGATCCAGAATCTGATCGACGCGGGAAACGAAAAAGAGCTCGAAGATCGTTTCTACACCGAGCTTGAGTTTGGGACAGGTGGTCTCCGTGGAATCATAGGAGCTGGGACCAACCGCATGAATCGTTATGTGGTACGAAAAGCCACCCAGGGACTTGCTAACTACATCTATGCCAAGGGAGACCCCAAAAAAGGAATCGTTATAGGGCGGGATTCCCGTATTATGTCTGATGTTTTTGCTTTTGAAACTGCCGCAGTGATGGCTGCCAATGGAATCAAGGTATATTTCTACGAGGATATTCATCCTACCCCCATGGTTTCTTTTGCTATACGAGAGCTCAAAGCGCAAGCAGGGGTCATGATCACCGCTTCTCACAACCCCAAAGAATACAACGGATACAAGGTCATGTGGGACGATGGTTGTCAGGTTACTCCTCCCGCTGACAAAGGCATCATCGAAGAAGTGCGCAAGATTACTTCCCTGTCGCAGGTAAAGTACCTCCCTTTTGAAGAAGCAAAAGCACAAGGTCTCATCGAGGTTATTGATACAAAAATAGATGCCCTCTATCTCGAGAGAGTAAAAACAATAAGCATCCACCCGGAGGTAGCCCCCTCCTCGGACGTCAAGATCTGTTATTCTCCCCTCTATGGGACAGGGTACAAGATTATCCCTGCGGCTCTCAAAGTGTGGGGATTTGAGAACGTGTATGTTCTCCCGGAACAGGCTACGCCAAATGGCAATTTCCCTACCACCCCTTATCCCAACCCTGAAGAAACAGAAGCCATGGCCAGAGGGATAAATTTCGCTTCAGAGAACAACTACGATATCTTTATCGCCACTGACCCGGATGCCGATCGTCTCGGTGTCGCACTCCGGGACAGAACGGGGAAGATGGTGCTTTTAAACGGAAACCAGATTGCTACCCTTTTAGCCTATTATGTAGCAACGGAGAAAAAACTCCCCCCCAATCCCTGGATGGTCAAAACAATCGTAACCACCGACCTTATCGCCGATATTACCAACGAACACAAGATTGGACTAACCGATGTACTCACGGGTTTTAAGTGGATTGGACTTAAGATCCGGGAGTTCGAAAATGAAGGGAAAAACTTTGTTTTCGGTTGTGAGGAAAGCCATGGGGTCCTTCTCGCAGACTTTGTACGAGACAAGGACGCCATCATGGGAGTATCTTTATTTGCAGAGCTTACTGCCTACTACAAATCAAAGGGTACTTCCGCGCTTAATGTCCTCTACGACATTTACAGAAAGTACGGTTTTTACAAGGAAAGTCAAAAATCTCTCACCCTTTCAGGAGTGGAAGGGCTTTCTCAGATCAAAGCCATGATGGAAAAACTTCGCACAAATACCCCCAAAAACCTTGGGAAATGGCAGGTACTTGAGAAACAAGACATGAAAACAGATGAAATCATCGATATGACTACCGGTCAAAAGAAAGGAAGAACAGGGCTTCCTTCTTCTGATGTGGTGGTTCTCAAACTCTCCGATGGAGCAAAGGTGGTTGCCCGTCCCTCAGGAACAGAACCTAAAATCAAGTTTTACTTTACCACCCGTGGACGATTTGATGAGATGAATACCGTAGAGAAAGAACACGAGATGCTTCGTCAGGCATTTCTCTTGTATATTCAAGGTTAAAGAAAGGAGGTTTAGCATGGCATACAAAATTGCCGTTATCCCCGGTGATGGAACAGGTCCAGAGGTTATTCGAGAGGGACTCAAAGTACTCAATGCTGTGAGCCACGTCTATGGTATCAAGTTTGATTTTCATACCTATGACTTTGGTGGTGAACGCTATCTCAAAACAGGGAAGATTATCGATGCTGAAGAAATTGAAGAGCTCAAGCAGTATGATGCTATTTATCTCGGTGCCATTGGTCATCCTGATGTAAAACCGGGTATCCTCGAAAAGGGACTTCTTCTGCGTATTCGGTTTGACCTGGATCAGTACATCAACCTCCGTCCTGTAAAACTCTATCCGGGCGTTGAAACACCTATTAAGGAGAAGACTCCAGAACATATCGATTTTGTTGTCATACGGGAAAACACCGGTGGTATCTACACAGGACACGGTGGAGCTACTCGTGTAGGAACTCCCGATGAGGTGACCACCCAGGTGATGGTCTATGATCGAAAAACCGTTGATCGTTGTCTGAAGTATGCCTTTGAACTCAAGAAGAGACGAAACCAGATAAGTGCTTCCTACGCTGCCAAGCCTTTGCATCTCGTTCACAAGAGAAACGTGCTCACGTATGCCGGCGATCTCTGGTTTCGAGCTTTTGAAGAAATGGGACAGAAATCCTATCCCGATATTCCCAGAGACTATCTCCATGTGGATGCTACTACGATGTGGTTTGTGAAAAATCCGGAGTGGTTCGATGTTATTGTAACAGAAAACCTCTTTGGAGATATTATCACTGATCTGGGTGCCATGATCCAGGGTGGCATGGGTATCGCCGCCGGTGGAAACATCAATCCAGAAGGCGTGTCTATGTTTGAACCTATCGGTGGTTCAGCTCCAAAATACACAGGTAAAAATGTCATTAACCCCCTTGCAGCTATCGAAGCGGCTCGTATGATGATCGACGAGCTCGGTGAACATAAAGCTGCCGATGCTATTCAAAAAGCTGTGGCCACCACCTGTACACGTCTTAAAAGCCTCTCCGCTGGAAAGATGGGCTACTCCACCACCGAAGTGGGAGACATGGTTGCCAGCCTCATTTCCTGACACAAAACCTCTTAGAGCGAATTTTAAAAGCCCCCCTTAACAGGGGGGCTTTCTAAATGAGAGAATATAGGTAAAAGATACATTATTTTTTCTCCCGGTGTCACACTCCCAAAGTCAAACAAAAACTCCTCGCTACTGCTATTGATTAAGGCAAAGTTTGAGTAACTCACTCCATTGGCCCTATCCGTAAAGTTTATCTTCAGACTTTGTCCATTATTACTCTTGTGTCTTTCCATATCTACCCTCTTTTTGAAATCATTTGCTTCTTGACAAAACTATCTGCATACCTATACTTCCAAATAAAAGGACTACCCACGAAAATACAATTGTTCCTTTGAAAAAGTCAAAGCCTTTCCAATACTCTTTCCACCTTCTTTTAAAACGGCTAAAACCACTCTCTCCCTCAACCTTCGAAACAACTTTGTTAGTACTTAATATAAAATGTATACCTAACATAACAAGTATCACTAAAAATATAAACCAATACCCCAAACCTATTGCCAGAAGAGAAATGGGATATAGCAATATCACCATCACACTTTTCCCTAAGTTAACATCCTTCCAGAAGAGCCTCCATCTTTCTTTGAAACTGAGTTTCTTCCCTGTAAACATTTTGCTTGTATCAAACAAAATACCCCCAATATTTATTGCTGTGACAAGAAAGAATATCAACCACAAGGGACTTATCCCATGTTCCTCCAGAAACCTCATAATATCCCCAAAAAGGTACTCTACTATTAGGTATCTATTCTCCACCATTCTTTCCACTCTTTTAAAAAAAGATACAACAATATCCATCATATCTTCTCCCTCCTAATTTTTCTACCTTCCGTACTTCAAATAATCATAGTTTTTTTTCCCGTTATACATTATATTCGTATCAAAGCTCGGTACCTGTATATTGGGATAATTAGAGTTTTGGTTATATTCCCACAATTTTTCGACCCCAACTAATACAGTATTCTGAAAAGCTTCCATTCCCCTTAAAAATTCCCGTTGTGCCATCTCCGTGGTCATCTGTGAAAGTTCTCGCTGGTATTCAAAATAGAAGTGCAATTGCTCTGAACTAATAAATCTCCCTGGCTTGGTTCCAAACCAATCAGCAACCCCTTTGTATCCTGCCTTTACATAAGGTTTACCATTTTTGTAGGCTATCGCCACCAAATCATCCACATTCTGAATTGCTGGTTTAAAGACAAGTTTAGAAACCCCTTTGGTTGCCCAGCTGAGACCAATGTCTATACCAAACATCACAAAATTCTTTATTGCACCCCCTAATGCCTTACCATCTTTTGACTCTAACCCAACAGCACCCAAATAGGAGCCTGCTGAAACCTCTGTGGTCACTGTAGAAGCTGTAAATAAATATCCAGCTGTCGCAAAAAAGAATGGTGCAGCAGGTTGTGCTCCAGGTATTACAGTACAAACTACTCCTCCAGCAAAGGAAACTCCACCTGCAATTGCTGACCACTTCGAAGCTCCTTCAAAAAATCTTCCCCCACCTTTCCCGCTTCCCCACACGTATCGAATGGCAGCTGGTAGACCATGCTCATAGCTATATTCAAGCTCCTTAGGCCTTTTAATCATGATTCTTTTCTCCAACTTTCTCAAGGTACCCCAAACTTTTTTAAAACTCCATTTACCATTACAAACATACAAATTAGAGCTAACATCCCATTTGTCTTATTCACCAACAAGTCCTATTCCATGAAATTTACTTGTGAACTTTTCACATTTAACAAAACTCTCCTTTTTAATATTTCGAACATGATGCACCAAAAAACTTACCAGTTCCTCATCCCTAGGGTTTTGAGATTAGTCGGGTTTCAATACTATTCTCAAATGATTGATTAGTTCATTATTCTCATCTTGTTTTTCTTCCGTCAATTCGTGACCACCCCAGGATGGTGTCATTAAATGTACATGACCACCGTTTTTTTCTAAAATATCTAATTGCTTTTTTAATAATTTAATACCTTCTTTATCGCAATAAATCTCGATTGATTCATCTTTTCTATTCAATTCAACAGTCAATACCATAATTAATCCTCCAAGAAATATTTCTTTTTAGGTAAGTCTCCTTTATAAGTTTTTGGCCTAGTAACATCAACTTATCTATTTTTTGAACAGTTTTTCCCTTAAATGGATTTGCAAGCCCTTTCTCCGCCGTCGATGCGGCTTTAACTACCCTCGTAGGAGACTTCACCCCAAAACTACCTTCGTGCCTTTTACCGCCCCAACACCAATCGTTACCACTCCAAATGCCTCTTCTCCAGCCCTCTCCCAATCCACACCACCTTTCTGAGTCCCCAACACATATCGAATGGCATAATGGCTAAAGCCTAATCTCCCTCGCTGCTCTGGAACTATCACAGCAGTCCTTGCCACACAACCTACTACTAAAAAACACAATACCCAAACCCCTTTCTTCATTTCCCCATCCTTTTCTAAAATTTTCTCCCTCTCCCCGGATATTTCCAGGGAGAGGGGAATGGTATTTAATCTTCGAGTTTAAACTTCCAGGCTGCGTTTACCACCTTGAGATCCTTTGCCTCGGGAATATCCCGATACAACATATCCAGATCCTCTTTCATCGTGTCAGTCGAAACGATGTCGTAGGTTATCCAGTAAGAATCATCCTTGGTATAACCACTTTGATGAAATCGGACATAGCCAAGATAGGTGATCGTATTCTCCTTCACCTCAAACTCGTAACCAACAGGGAAAGACCGAGCCCCGCTATCTCCCCCACTCACACCCCATTCATCGATAGCGTACGTCCCTGGTTTCACCCGATAGAAATAGTATCCCTTCGTCGATGAGGTTGCTCCAATTGAAAAAGGCTTTTCGCCGTTTTCCGAAAGCGGAACAATCTGGAGATTCATCATGAGATTAAACGAGGTGTTTTCCCTGATAAGCTCACGCGTCCCATAAAGATAGCCCCAGGGACCACCAGCCTCTTGTTTCAAAAAGGTCTCCCGTGTCAGGCTCTCCTTACACCCCATCGTCACCAACACAAACAACACCATACTTACCCATGCGATACATCTCTTCATCTTTTCCTCCATTTTTTATATATTTTATGGTCTTATCTCTTTTTGTGCCTCATCATCAATGCCCTGGATGACCCATTTCCAGTATCTCATCCATCCCATCCTCCTCGTCATACTCAATACCCTCCAGAAAGGTACCAGAAAAGTGCCTGAAATCGGTCGTTTTCTCCCACTGTTTCCCCCCGAGAGGCTTCACCATGAGTTCAGAAAACTCTGAAAGCTTCCAGTCACCTATCCTGTTCGCTACCGCTCTATTCATCTTCACTTTGCCTGTTTTGGGATCTCGTATCGTGAAATCCTCCCCACTGTAGTCTTTTCTTGTCTTGCGGTAGACATAGATCCCACCATCCGTCATATCAAACTCAATGATATGCACATCATGGGTGATCCCCATCTTCTTGAGACTCCCGGCAAACCGACTGCTGGGATCATACCAAATAAAATGGGGCACGTAGGCAGGGATTCGGACAAGAAAACGATCTTTGTACACCTCGAGAAAATTCTTCTTATCCTCTTCGAGAACAACTACATCGTATTTTTTACCCTGGTAAAAGAATTCTATCTCACTTATACACGTATCATCATATCGGGTTCCAGGATAGGTAGAGAGGACTCTAAAAGAAAACCATTGAACCTTTACAGCTCTTCCCAACTTTATCTCTTGAGGTCCCCACTCATCTTTTAATGGAAACACTTCTCCATTGATCACATATTCATCCTCAATTTCTCCCTCCTTTTCTACATAGAGAACTCCTGCTATACCAATTTCTTTTACCCTGTTGTTAGCCAGGTACACATTTGTATTCTTTTGATACCCATTGTAAATCACTATAGTGTCAATAAAAAAGGGTTCTCTAAATACTATTCGAAAATAAGGAGGGACATCACTCGCTGTGTAGTTGGTGTTTACAGCTACACAGGTAGAGAGGTTTTTGTCTAACGCCAGATAAGGAAAATAGGGGGGTACCACCGCCTGCCAGGCATTCTCTCTATTCGTTCCATCTAGGCGTATCTGCCCATACGCTACCGTTATCCCCAAGATGAACCATACTATCACAAAAAATCGTTTCATATTTTTCCTCCTTTTATTGGGTGACTATGAAACTGCGCCCTTCTTTACCATACACACTTTGAGCAAATGCCCACTTATCCTCTGACTTTTTCCCGCCAAACAGCTTGGCGAATTCTTCAAAGTCGTCCCTGTAAATGGTCTGACAGCCGTGAGACCAGTTCCACTGGGAGGTATGAGAAACCATCGCTTGCTACTCCTCCTCATCCAGATAGATATCCACCACCCAGCCTTTAATTGTATTACCCTTCTTGTCCTTAACGCCTGTGTCTATGTATACCCACTTAGCCGTTCTGTCACTAATCGTAAAAGTAACATCCGACCGCTTAAGTATCTTAACCCTTGCTCCCTTCTTTAGCTTTAGTAATACAGCCGAGTTTGTAGAAGCTTCGGCACGAACGTTTACATTGTCGCCGGTGAGGATGTGGTAGTCATTGGTTAAATTTTCCAAACTATAGGACGAAGAATAAATTTTACTTTTTATTCTTACCAATTGACCATTTTCATCTTCACAAGAAAAATTATAATAACCTTCGTTGTCAAGTACGAATAAATTATAGAGATAATATTTTGAGTCCGTTGGTGTTGAATCTCTTGCTAAAAATACAACTCCCTTCTTAAATACTCTGCCTCTTATCTTTTTCCCTTTTTCATTATATCTAATATATGTGCCGTCTTTATAAAAAGAGTAGTTATAATATGAATCCCCCATTGAACCAATGACTTTAAAAGATTCAAAGTTCGTCACTCTTTCAAAATCATCGGGTTTAGCTACACCACTTTTTCTTGCCCATCCAAATATTATATCTTCTCCTTTAGCAGGATTTTTATATACCCCAGTATTTATATAGACCCATTCTCCATATTTATCAGCCAGATTTTTATTTATCAACTCAGGGTTATAAACCACAAAGAAACCCGCTTTAAGAGTAGTAATTATATTGGAAGAAATGGAAGGGTATTCATAGACATTAAGATTTTCCTCAACAACAATCATACCAATGTCTTTTGAATGGCCAAAAATAGGATTAAAAATAACCAATGATACAAGTAAGGTTATAACTTTGTTTATCATAAAATTACTCCTGTTCTTATTTACCGTATTGTTATATGCAAGTGATGTCTATGATTATAGTAGTCTCCTGATTTTAAGTTCTGTTGTCTCCAGAGATTTGGATGTCTTTCTGGTCTTGAACTATACCCATAAAATTCCCAAGGTCCAAGAGCTTGACTTACTCTATTATCTCCAACAAATTGATTATAGACTTCCCTTATGAATGCTGTCTGTGTTTGTCCATTTTCATTATTAAAGTAAGCCACTTCATTTCCACGATATACTCTTATAATATCTATCCCTCTTCCCGACCCATGAGGGCTTGTAGCGCTATTCCTCCACAAGCTTGATACCTGAATACTATCCACATTCACACTCCTCACTGACTACTTCTATCCAGAACCATCCCCATCCAACCTACGTCATGCATAACACCCTCCAGAAATGTCCCACTAAAGTCTTTAAAAT
This sequence comes from Thermospira aquatica, assembly GCF_023525255.1. Classification (GTDB taxonomy): domain Bacteria; phylum Spirochaetota; class Brevinematia; order Brevinematales; family Thermospiraceae; genus Thermospira; species Thermospira aquatica. The sequence goes on from NZ_CP073355.1 coordinate 31,049, forward strand.
ACGGCGTCTTTTCCCACTCTTTACTCTCTCGTGGTCTTACCATAAGCCCATACACCACACCTCCAGCTACTGCAAACTTTCTCACACCACGCTTCAGTGCTTCTTCATACTCTTTCCACATCATAGACACTTCCACGTTTTTTTATTTTTTGTTTTTTTTCGGTACATTATACATTCACTGGAAAATTTTGTCAATGGGCATTTGTCACAATTTTTGCTGTTTCCTTGTTGCAGTGTAAGAAGGGACGCTTGTTGCTATTACCTTATCGCAGTACAAAAAACTCCAGCTATTACCATATTGCAGTTAATGCGTGAAACCCGAAAGTTATTCCCTTGTTGCAGTGGAAAACAGCAATGCTCTTACCTTTTCACAGTCAAAACGAGAAAATTTATTCCCTTATCGCAGTTGGTCTTTCCCCGGTAGCTCTTTCTTTATTGCAGTTGAGAAGCAGGAAATTTTTTAGCTATTACCCTGTTGCAGTCGGAAGGTATTGTTTAGTGTTGCGGGAAAAACTCTTGCTGTTACCTTGTCACAGTGGGAAAAATTCCGGTTATTACCATGTCGCAGTGAAAGCTTGAAACCTGAAAGCTCTTCCCGTGTTGGAGGGGAAGGGAGAGAGGATATGAGCTATTACCTTATCGCAGTTAAAAAGACTGCCATGCTCTTCCCTTGTCGCAGTGTGCCTGTCATGCGGGCTATTACCTTGTCGCAGTGAACTGGAGGGAATTAAGAGCTCTTCCCGTGTTGCAGGAGAAAAAAAATCTTTTGCTATTACCATGTTGCAGTTTGGAGTTCAAGACTTAAAAGCTTTTTCACTATTGCAGTGGTGGATGAAGAGGAGTCTTTTGCTCTTCCCATATTGCAGTCAAAAACACCGTGAAAGCCGTTGCAATTGCAGTGGCAATCGAGGGAGAAGCTCTTACCCTATCACAGTTTTACACTCCGCGCTCACACTGCAAAAAAGTAATAGCTCATGTTGAAAATTCCAGAGTCACCATCTCCCCGGATTTTGCTTATCCTCCTCAAAACTTGCTATTCCCTTATCACAGTCTAAGATGAAGGGCTAAACTGCAACAAGGAAAGAGCACCCGAAAAGTTCAACAAAGAAAAAAGATCTTCCTTTATCACAGCCACAACAAAAACCATTGTGTCAAGAAAATTGTGTCTAGTCTCTGTCAAATAAATTAAAATGTCACCTTTTTATTGAAATAGAAATGTCACTTTTTTATGCCGAAACTCTACGGGCAGTGTATACTTAATTGTGTCTGGTAGGAAAAAGATAACCTCCTGTGATAATATAAATAAAACTATCACAGGAGGCCAGATATGATTGAGACGAAGAATATTTTAGAGCTATTCAAACCAATTGTCAAGGAAGTATTAGAGAGTATGTTAAAAGAGGAAAGAGAGATTTACCTGGAAAACAATCCTCCCACAAAAGGCAATGGCTTTTACGAAAGGGATTTAAAGACAGCTTTTGGCGAGCTTACAGCCATACGTGTTCCAAGAACAAGGGATAATGGATTTAAAAGTGCCCTTCTTCCCTATCGCAAACGCATCACAGAAGACTTAGATGCATTAATCAGGGCTATGTTGATATCAGGAATGTCAACAAGGAAGATAGCAGAAGTTTTAAAAGAGCTTTATGAAATAAAGATTTCTTATGCTAACATCTCAAGGATAAGCCAGGTAGGCATAGAAGAGATTCAGAAGTGGCGTAGTCGCCCTCTCATGGAAGAATATGCCGTGGTATTTCTGGATGCTATGGTGTTTCTATCAAGAGAGATAGGGTAGAAAATGAATCAATATATGTAGCTATAGGCATTACACCTGAGGGAAGACGGGAGATTTTAGGATACTACCTGCCAGGAGGCATGGAAAGTGCTTATAACTGGCGGGAAATTTTGGCAGATATAAGAGAAAGAGGTGTCAAACAGATTCATTTTATTGTCTCTGATGGCTTAAGTGGTATGAAAAACGTCATAACAGAGATATATCCCCACGCAAAGTATCAGCCCTGTGTAGTCCATGTCATGAGAAACATACTGGCTAAAGTGAGAGTTCAACACAGAAATATCATTGCCACTGAAATAAAGAGGTATTTCATGCCAAAGACAAACAGGAGGCAGAACAATTGTTTATGAAATTTATACAAAAATGGAAAAATATCTATCCCAACTTAATGAATAACCTCTTGACAATAAGAGAGAGAATATATTAACTTACATGGAATACCTGAAGGAATACGAAGCATGGTGTATACAAACAATGCCCTGGAAAGACTCTTTAAAGAACTTAAAAGGAGATTAAAAACAATGGAAATGTGTCAAAGCGAGGCTTCAGCTGAGAAATATCTTTACCTGTTATTAAGATACCAAAATGAGAAGTTCTTAAAAAGAAAGTTAAAAAATTGGGAGTATTACTTTCAACTCTATCGTGAGCAACACTCATACACCAAAGAAAATATTCACAGCGAGGTTATCCTATGACTAGACACAATTTTCTTGACACAATGACTCTACGACCATAATCATCTATTTCAAAAAAGTTCAATTCGATATTTTTCTTAAAAATATGTATACTTCCATCAAGCCAGGTTTTTAAGATAACATTGTCCCCGGGTTTTATGGCTATAGGTTGTTTCTTTTCAATCTGGTATATTCTTTTAGAAAACTTTATTGTATAATCTCTATAGACTTTGCACTCGGCCGTATAACAAACATAGTTCCTTAAGTCCTGATCAGGCATTAATGCAATATGAAAATCTTCATCCGACAGAGGTTTTTTACTAAATTTTCGGTTATTCTTTTCCCAGTAATATTCTTTCAAAAAACGATTGGCACTGTCAATATCCTTTATGTTTTTAGTTTCATTTCTGCTATTAACCTGTCCTGATGGATCCCATTCCATCTCTACGCGTCCTTTTGCCTGGGGACTATGGGCATATATCATTTCTATCCCCAGCCTATGGCAGACCTCTCCAAACTTTGTTAGAGGCAATTTCCCTGCAAGCTGTTCTTCTATGGTCGCTTCCCGTTTCGTATAGAACAGGCTTTTATAATCACAATAGATCGAATAAGGAATACCGTATTTCATTATCCAGTCAAACAAACATTGCAGCGCTACTTGTGTCGTTTCTCCTGTGTCGAAAAGACCGTAAGATGTGCCTGTAGCATCATCCACCATATTCATCAGACAGACTTCTTTGCCTGTCCCAAACCAGTCGTGAATGCTGCCGTCCATTTGAATCATTTCTCCAAAATGCTCTTTTCTCGGCCTTCTGGTACGGTGTTTCGCAGTTTTTCTTATTTTCTTCCACAATCCTGTTTCCATCATCCATAAACGAAGCGTTGATGCTCCTATTTTTATATGATGTTCCTCATAAAGCTTTTCAGCTATAAATGTCGGCTTAAAACCTTTATAATTATTCCGTACTATCTGCATAATTTTCTCTTTGATATCACTGCTAATTCTGTGATTCCCCGGTTTGCCTATTAATTTGTGATTGAGGGCTTCATCACCCTTTGATAAATATTCTTTAAAAATTCGAATAAGTTGCCTTCTGCAAATCCCCAGTATTATTGCAGCATCTTTCTGCTTGATTTTCTTGTTCTTTACCATCTCCAGTATTTTTGCCCTCTTCTGTGCTTTAAGTGTCATCGTTATCACCTCTCTCATCTGCAACCTCTCGTTTTTTTAGTTGCAGTATTTTAAAAGGTGACATTTCTATTTGCACAAAGTGTGACATTTTAAATTGTTTTCGACAGAAAATTGTGTCTAGTCATAGGATAACCTCGCTGTGAATATTTTCTTTGGTGTATGAGTGTTGCTCACGATAGAGTTGAAAGTAATACTCCCAATTTTTTAACTTTCTTTTTAAGAACTTCTCATTTTGGTATCTTAATAACAGGTAAAGATATTTCTCAGCTGAAGCCTCGCTTTGACACATTTCCATTGTTTTTAATCTCCTTTTAAGTTCTTTAAAGAGTCTTTCCAGGGCATTGTTTGTATACACCATGCTTCGTATTCCTTCAGGTAATTCCATGTAAGTGAATATATTCTCTCTTATTGTCAAGAGGTTATTCATTAAGTTGGGATAGATATTTTTCCATTTTTGTGTAAATTTCATAAACAATTGTTCTGCCTCCTGTTTGTCTTTGGCATGAAATACCTCTTTATTTCAGTGGCAATGATATTTTTCTGTGTTGAACTCTCACTTTAGCCAGTATGTTTCTCATGACATGGACTACACAGGGCTGATACTTTGCGTGGGATATATCTCTGTTATGACGTTTTTCATACCACTTAAGCCATCAGAGACAATAAAATGAATCTGTTTGACACCTCTTTCTCTTATATCTGCAAAATTTCCCGCCAGTTATAAGCACTTTCCATGCCTCCTGGCAGGTAGTATCCTAAAATCTCCGTCTTCCCTCAGGTGTAATGCCTATAGCTACATATATTGATTCATTTTCTACCCTATCTCTCTTGATAGGAAACACCATAGCATCCAGAAATACCACGGCATATTCTTCCATGAGAGGGCGACTACGCCACTTCTGAATCTCTTCTATGCCTACCTGGCTTATCCTTGAGATGTTAGCATAAGAAATCTTTATTTCATAAAGCTCTTTTAAAACTTCTGCTATCTTCCTTGTTGACATTCCTGATATCAACATAGCCCTGATTAATGCATCTAAGTCTTCTGTGATGCGTTTGCGATAGGGAAGAAGGGCACTTTTAAATCCATTATCCCTTGTTCTTGGAACACGTATGGCTGTAAGCTCGCCAAAAGCTGTCTTTAAATCCCTTTCGTAAAAGCCATTGCCTTTTGTGGGAGGATTGTTTTCCAGGTAAATCTCTCTTTCCTCTTTTAACATACTCTCTAATACTTCCTTGACAATTGGTTTGAATAGCTCTAAAATATTCTTCGTCTCAATCATATCTGGCCTCCTGTGATAGTTTTATTTATATTATCACAGGAGGTTATCTTTTTCCTACCAGACACAATTAAGTATACACTGCCTCGAAAAGGGAACGTTGCTTCAAAATAAAAAAGTACTCCAAATCTGTGTATAAAATAATCCAGTTCATGGCTCGACAAGCTCGCCAACCGTGGCTCGACAAGCTCGCCAACCGGAATTGGGTTGGCGATGTTTGAAAAAAGACCTATTTACAGGGAAACGGCGAAATGATATGCTGAGCTTGTCGAAGCAGAGTATCAAAAAGCCAGCAAAAAGGAAAAAATGGAGATACTGGATTACTTTGTGAGGATAACAGGTTTAAAAAACCGAAACTATGCCGCCAGGCTCTTGAGGCAGCACGGAAAAACCATCTATGTAGGCAAGAAAAATTACCTTAAAGCCGACATAGCCAAGAAGGGCAAAAGACCTGGCAGAAAGAAAAAATTCGGCGAAGAGGAACTAAAACTTCTAAAAAAGGTCTGGGAAATTGAAAACTACATGTGTGGCAAACGTTTAAAGCCGATTCTCAATGAAGTTTTAGATAATCTCTTAGCAAACGGACATCTCCACGGTTCTCCACAGGCTATAGAAAACTTGCGCCATATAAGTGCTTCAAGTATTGACCGACTTTTGAAACATGAGCGTAAAAAGCTTGAGATAAAAGGACGAAAAGGCACAAAACCTGGAACGTTGTTAAAGCAACAAATAGCTATACGCACGTGGGCAGAGTGGGATGAAAATTGCCCTGGTTTTATGGAGATTGATCTGGTTGCCCATGAGGGAGGAAATAGCCGGGGAGATTTTGCTCAAACATTAAATATGGTGGATGTTTGGAGCGGTTGGACAGAACTTGTGGCAATCAAAAACAAAGCTTCAAAATGGGTAAGAGAAGCCATAGAAAAAGTCAAAGGAAGACTTCCTTTTGATTTACGGGGAATTGATTCTGATACCGGTGCTGAATTTATTAATCATCCTCTGCGCGATTGGTGTGAGAAGAACCAGATAAAATTTACAAGGGGAAGAAGCTCCCGTTCCAATGATAACTGCTACGTTGAGCAGAAAAACTATTCCATAGTCCGCCAGAATGTTGGATACTTCCGCTACGATACCGAGGAAGAAGTCTACTACTTGAACCGACTCTATGCCTATCTTCGACTGTATACCAACTTTTTTCAACCGGTTATGAAAATGACAGAGAAAAAGAGAATCGGAAGCAAGGTGCAAAAGAAGCATGATGATATTAAAACTCCCTACCAGCGGCTTTTAGAAAGCTCTTATGTAAGTGAGGCACAAAAGGAACGCCTAACAAGGCTTTATAAGGCTCTCGATTTGTTTCACCTAAGACAAAAAATTACAGCTTGCCAGAGAAAACTTTACAGCCTTCAAAAGAAAAAGAATGTAAAAAACAAAAATTTGGAGGAAACTGTATGGAATTTTTGAGTACTTTTTTTTATGAGGCAATGATTCGAATTTCGAGTACTTTTTTATTTGACGCAACGGGATAGATGATATACCATCAACAGGCAAGGTCGCTCGGCCTCCTGCCTCGCTTGCTTCAGTGGAATGCCTGTGAAAGTATGCTTCTTATGCTTCGTTGCTTTATGGCTTTGTTCTTACACATAAGCACTATGTTAACAATTTCATAAATCCATCGCTTAGAATTATCGTAGAAGTGGATGAGGAGTTTAATACTCCTCCTCTAAATACACATCCATTACCCAGCCTTTTATTGTATCTCCTTTTTTATCCTTTATCCCTGTATCTACATAAAGCCAGTATCCCTTCCTTCTTACACCATCTGAATTTTCTATTTCATACCCAACAACTAACCAATCACTTATCTTTACCCTTGTCCCTCTCTTTAATTGAATTATCACTGCTGAATTAGTATCCGGCTTTTCAAGAAGATTAACATCGTCACCATATATATAGTAGTATCCCTCACGCTGCCCGGATTCTCATACTCCGCCCATTTCGGAAATTTATTCTTGTCGGTTATTACCTTTGTACTATAAGCAAATGGAACTCGTAGTTTACCTTTTTCATCGTAATAGAATATATCAACATTATTACCTAACATGATTATATTTTTGAATTTATAAATTTTCCTTTCAAACTTTTATTATCAACATTGTATACAAGATTTTTAGTTATTATCCTATAGGTACCATTTGAGTATATCCGATAATAAACAACTCCTCCTTCTTCATCAAAGGCTTCTATGAACATTTCCTGTATCTTTTTTACCGGTTTAAAATCGTTCTTACCAGCTAAATGCCTTCTCTCAGTCCAACCTTGGATTGTTAAAACTTTCCAACCATTATCAGTTAGAACCATCTCCTGATTACTACTCATTCCAGAATCAATATAGAACCACTCAGTAACATTTGAATTACTTGCCATTATAATATTCGTCTTACCTAAAATATTAACACATTGAAGATAAGGTAACTGCATTAGTTTCATTGAGTTAGCACTTGGCTGTTCAAATAATTCCACTTCTCTATCTATAACATAAACCGAATTACTTCCAAAAGGTTTTATTTCAATTGAATAAACACCATTAGAAATGACACATATTACCAGTATGAATAATAAAGAGCGCATTTAAATTACCTCCTAATAGTTAAGTGTAGATGATGTCTATGTTTATACATAAAATTATACCTCTTTTTAGACAAATTTCCGTTTGGATATCCTTGTTGCCAAACATTTGGTTGATTATATGTGTTACCTGGTATTTTACTTTTCACCCACCACGGATCCAGCGCCTGACTTACTCTTTGGTCATTTACCATACTGTTGTACACTTCATTTCTTAACGCCATCGCAGCTTGTGATTGTGGCCCTACAGTCGAATTATTAAACCTTACTGTTAAATTACCCCTTGTTACAGCTACAATATCTATCCCTCTTCCCGACCCATGAGGGCTTGTAGCGCTATTCCTCCACAAGCTTGATACCTGAATACTATCCACATCCACACTCCTCACTGACTACTTCTATCCAGAACCATCCCCATCCAACCTACGTCATGCATAACACCCTCCAGAAATGTCCCACTAAAGTCTTTAAAATACGGCGTCTTTTCCCACTCTTTACTCCCTCGTGGTCTTACCATAAGCCCATACACCACACCTCCAGCTACTGCAAACTTTCTCACACCCTTCTTCAAGGCTTCTTCATACTCTTTCCACTTCATAGATACCTCCCCATTTTTTATGTTGGAGCTTTGTTTTATAACTTTTTCGAATGTATTATACCACCAGTTGGGGATTTTTGCAATGGGCATTTGTCACAATTTTTGCTGTTTCCTTGTTGCAGTGTAAGAAGGGACGCTTGTTGCTATTACCTTATCGCAGTACAAAAAACTCCAGCTATTACCATATTGCAGTTAATGCGTGAAACCCGAAAGTTATTCCCTTGTTGCAGTGGCAATCGAGGGATATAGCTATTACCCTGTCACAGTCCCCAGAAACATAAAAACTGAAACAAGGTAATAGCAATCCCCCTACCTAACTATTACCATGTTACAGTGTAAAAAGAAACACCCAGATTTTCCCTTGTCGCAGTAAACTCCTGCTCTTCCCTTTTTGCAGTGGAAAAAATTCCGGTTATTACCATGTCGCAGTGAAAGCTTGAAACCTGAAAGCTCTTCCCGTGTTGGAGGGGAAGGGAGAGAGGATATGAGCTATTACCTTATCGCAGGGAGAGTGAAAAAACAAAAGCTCTTCCCTTGTCGCAGTCGGAAGAGGAACCTCTGGCTATTACCTTGTTGCAGTGAACTGGAGGGAATTAAGAGCTCTTCCCGTGTTGCAGGAGAAAAAAAATCTTTTGCTATTACCATGTTGCAGTTTGGAGTTCAAGACTTAAAAGCTTTTTCACTATTGCAGTGGTGGATGAAGAGGAGTCTTTTTGCTCTTCCCATATTGCAGTCAAAACGTACACCGTGAAAGCCCTTCCCTTGTTGCAGTGGCAATCGAGGGAGAAGCTCTATCACAGTTTTACACTCCGCGCTCACACTGCAAAAAAGTAATAGCTCATGTTGAAAATTCCAGAGTCACCATCTCCCCGGATTTTGCTTATCCTCCTCAAAACTTGCTATTCCCTTATCACAGTCTAAGATGAAGGGCTAAACTGCAACAAGGAAAGAGCACCCGAAAAGTTCAACAAAGAAAAAAGATCTTCCTTTATCACAGCCACAACAAAAATATCCTTGCCCTCTTTCTCTGTCACAGCTAAAAACGCTTCCGGTACTCTTCCCATGTCGCAGGAGAAAAACATAAGCAAAAACTAAAAAAATATCCCTCTACATCTCCCCAGACCAAATCTATCTATGAAAAAACCCGTTGCGTCAAATAAAAAAGTACTCGAAATTCGAATCATTGCCTCATAAAAAAAAGTACTCAAAAATTCCATACAGTTTCCTCCAAATTTTTGTTTTTTACATTCTTTTTCTTTTGAAGGCTGAAAAGTTTTCTCTGGCAAGCTGTAATTTTTTGTCTTAGGTGAAACAAATCGAGAGCCTTATAAAGCCTTGTTAGGCGTTCCTTTTGTGCCTCACTTACATAAGAGCTTTCTAAAAGCCGTTGGTAGGGAGTTTTAATATCATCATGCTTCTTTTGCACCTTGCTTCCGATTCTCTTTTTCTCTGTCATTTTCATAACCGGTTGAAAAAAGTTGGCATAAAGCCTGAGATACGCATAGAGTCGGTTCAAGTAGTAGACTTCTTCCTCGGTATCGTAGCGGAAGTATCCAACATTCTGGCGGACTATGGAATAGTTTTTCTGCTCAACGTAGCAGTTATCATTGGAACGGGAGCTTCTACCCCTTGTAAATTTTATCTGGTGCTTCTCACACCAATCACGCAGAGGATGATTAATAAATTCAGCACCGGTATCAGAATCAATTCCCCGTAAATCAAAAGGAAGTCTTCTTTGGACTTTTTCTATGGCTTCTCTTACCCATTTTGAAGCCTTGTTTTTGATTGCCACAAGCTCTGTCCAACCGCTCCAAACATCCACCATATTTAATGTTTGAGCAAAGTCTCCCCGGCTATTTCCTCCCTCATGGGCTACCAGATCAATCTCCATGAACCCAGGGCAATTTTCATCCCACTCTGCCCACGTGCGTATAGCTATTTGTTGCTTTAACAACGTTCCAGGCTTTGTACCTTTTCGTCCTTTTATCTCAAGCTTTTTACGCTCATGTTTCAAAAGTCGGTCAATACTTGAAGCACTTATATGGCGCAAGTTTTCTATAGCCTGTTGAAAACCCTGGAGATGTCCGTTTGCTAAGAGATTATCTAAAACTTCATTTAAAATCGGCTTTAAACGTTTGCCACACATGTAGTTTTCAATTTCCCAGACCTTTTTTAGAAGTTTTAGTTCCTCTTCGCCGAATTTTTTCTTTCTGCCAGGTCTTTTGCCCTTCTTGGCTATGTCGGCTTTAAGGTAATTTTTCTTGCCTACATAGATGTTTTTTCCGTGCTGCCTCAAGAGCCTGGCGGCATAGTTTCGATTTTTTAGGCCTGTTATCCTCACAAAATAATCCAGTATCTCCATTTTTTCCTTTTTGCTGGCTTTTTGATATTGTTTTGCCGTTTCCCTGTAAATAGGTCTCCTTTCAAACATCGCCACCCCAATTCCGGTTGGCGAGCTTGTCGAGCCATGAACTGGATTATTTTACACAAATTTAAAGTACTTTTTTATTTTGAAGCAACGTTCCCTTTTCGAGTACTTTTATTATGAAGCAATTCGAAAAATGTCGAAAACAATTTAAAATGTCACCCTTTGTGCAAATAGAAATGTCACCTTTTAAAATACTGCAACTAAAAAAACGAGAGGTTGCAGATGAGAGAGGTGATAACGATGACACTTAAAGCACAGAAGAGGGCAAAAATACTGGAGATGGTAAAGAACAAGAAAATCAAGCAGAAAGATGCTGCAATAATACTGGGGATTTGCAGAAGGCAACTTATTCGAATTTTTAAAGAATATTTATCAAAGGGTGATGAAGCTCTCAATCACAAATTAATAGGCAAACCGGGGAATCACAGAATTAGCAGTGATATCAAAGAGAAAATTATGCAGATAGTACGGAATAATTATAAAGGTTTTAAGCCGACATTTATAGCTGAAAAGCTTTATGAGGAACATCATATAAAAATAGGAGCATCAACGCTTCGTTTATGGATGATGGAAACAGGATTGTGGAAGAAAATAAGAAAAACTGCGAAACACCGTACCAGAAGGCCGAGAAAAGAGCATTTTGGAGAAATGATTCAAATGGACGGCAGCATTCACGACTGGTTTGGGACAGGCAAAGAAGTCTGTCTGATGAATATGGTGGATGATGCTACAGGCACATCTTACGGTCTTTTCGACACAGGAGAAACGACACAAGTAGCGCTGCAATGTTTGTTTGACTGGATAATGAAATACGGTATTCCTTATTCGATCTATTGTGATTATAAAAGCCTGTTCTATACAAAACGGGAAGCGACCATAGAAGAACAGCTTGCAGGAAATTGCCTCTAACAAAGTTTGGAGAGGTCTGCCATAGGCTGGGATAGAAATGATATATGCCCATAGTCCCCAGGCAAAAGGGCGCGTAGAGATGGAATGGGATCCATCAGGACAGGTTAATAGCAGAAATGAAACTAAAAAACATAAAGGATATTGACAGTGCCAATCGTTTTTTGAAAGAATATTACTGGGAAAAGAATAACCGAAAATTTAGTAAAAAACCTCTGTCGGATGAAGATTTTCATATTGCATTAATGCCTGATCAGGACTTAAGGAACTATGTTTGTTATACGGCCGAGTGCAAAGTCTATAGAGATTATACAATAAAATTTTCTAAAAGAATATACCAGATTGAAAAGAAACAACCTATAGCCATAAAACCCGGGGACAATGTTATCTTAAAAACCTGGCTTGATGGAAGTATACATATTTTTAAGAAAAATATCGAATTGAACTTTTTTGAAATAGATGATTATGGTCGTAGAGTTTCGGCATAAAAAAGTGACATTTCTATTTCAATAAAAAGGTGACATTTTAATTTATTTGACAGATGAAGCAATTCGAAAAATTGACTTATTTATTTATTTATGCTATAATAAAAATAAGGGGCAAAAAAGGAGTTGAGCGATGAAATACTCCAATGTCGAACTCATCATTCTTCATCTCATCAGTGAAAAGAAATCTCTTTCCGGGTATGAGATTAACCGTCTGGTGGAAGAGAGGGGGTACCGAAACTGGGCCGAAATAGGCACATCTTCCATTTACATTGGACTAGAAAAACTTGAAAACAAAGGACTTGTTGTATCCTCTCTCGATACTCAAAAACAGGGGAAAGGACCCTTACCAAAAAAATATTCACTTACACCAGAAGGAGAAAAGGTTCTCCTTGAAGAGATGCGCAAAGCTCTTTCTGGTAAAGCAGATATCCCAGGCAGGTTTACCATTGGGCTGTCGGGTCTTGCCCTTTTTACGATTGAAGAGGCTATTGTTCACCTCGGAAACAAAAAAAGCCAGCTCGCCGATCAGATCCAGCATCAAAACAATCAATGGCAGGCTATTGGTGGAGAAAAAGCCCCCTTTCATGTATGGGCGCTCTTTCGTCACACGACGTACATGCTTGAGAAAGAACTTGAATTTGTAGAAAAGCTTATATCGGATCTAAAAAAACTTCTTTAAAAAGGACTTTTTTGTTAGCGAATTTCCTCATCGGCAGTACTCACCACATGGTGTTCCAGGGGTTTTGCCCGATGAACCTCCTGAGAAAAAAGACGGTAAAATATTGCAGAAAGAACAGCTACCGTTACCGTAAGTCCAAACCAGGCTCCAATTACTCCCCACTTAAAAACAAACGTTCCCAGCCATGCAAGCGGTAACCAAAGAAGATAATCAATAACCAGGGAAATATTCCGAATAAGCTTTGTTTTGCCTAAACCCTCAAGACCTGCCCTATAGGCGATAAAAAGCCCGTCCACGATTTGATACAGTGCCATAAAACGCAAAAGACGGCTTCCCGAGACAATCAAAGTCTCATCCTGAGAGACCAGCCGCACAAGATCTTCGGGGAAAAACCAATAAATCACGCCAATGATCCCCATCATAATCATGTTTATCTGTACCCCCTGTCGTGTCACACGCCTCGCTTCTCCGGGATTTTGCTGGCCAATGAAAAAGCTCACCTGCTGGGTAATCACACTTGCCAATGCTATTCCAAGCAAAAGCGACAGATCTTTGATTTTAAGGGCAATCTCATGGGTCGCCACCGCCGCTGTTCCGAGGCGAGCAATAATGCTTACAAAAACCGTCCAGGCGAGAATCTCGATGAGGTAGGTTGCCCCCATAGGCCATCCTATATGGGCAAATTCTTTTAAAAACGACCATGAAAACCACGATTTTTTCAGAGAAGAATGGATAAACCGTCTTCCAAAAATCAAAAAAAGTCCCACATTTACCCCCTGAGCAAAAACAGTTGCCCCGGCTGCCCCGCCAACCCCCAATGCTGGAAAAGGCCCTGGCCCGAAAATAAAAAGCCAATTCCCGAGAATATTGATTCCCACAACAAGATACGAAAAAACTGCTATCAGAAAATTCTTCTCAAAAGCAAGAAATATTCGCCACCAAACAATACCCATCGTTGAGAAAATAGCTCCCCCAAGTCGAATGAAGAGGTACGATCTTGCCATTCGAAGCACCACAGGATCAGAAGACATTGTACCAAGATAGAAAGACAAAAGCGGGTACAAAAAAAGAAAAAGTACTCCCACAACTCCAGAAACAATCGTAAGAGTAGAGGATGCCTGTGCTATTTCTTTTTCTGACTTTCGTGCGACCATAGCAGGCAAAAGGATAAGCGTCGCCCCGAGAAATCCCTCTACAGGAGCAAGGACAAAGAAAAAAAGCGTATTTGCCAGACCGACAGCAGCGAGAGCCTCCGGACCAAGACGTCCTACCATGACTACATCAATGATTCCCAGTACATGAAAAGCCAGAAACCCCGTCATAACAGGGATAGCTAACGAAAAGAGTCTACGATACTCTACAAAACGATGAGAAATATTCTTCATTCATGCTCCTTTTGTTTCCAGCCACGAAGATAAAAAAGCGCCTTCTCATAAGGATACCCCCTTCTCATCAAAAGAGCAAGAATCCACTTCTCATCTTTTCCTGGCTTTACTTTTTTGTCAAGAAGAGAAAATACCACCTCTTGCTCATCATAGCTCACCTCAGAGATGGCCATATCGATGACCTCTTCGAGGATCCCCTTACGACGAAGTTCCTGGCGTATAGCGGAAAGCGAAAGACCCCGTGTTCTCAGCCGTTCCTCAATCCACTGCCTGGCAAGAGAGAGTTCATCAAACCAATTTTCTTTTTCCAGTTCGATGAGAACCTCACTTATCAAATCCATATCGTATTTTGCACGGCTAAGCCGTTTTCTTACTTCCTCTCTTGTCCGAGGTTTGTATTTAAGATAACGAATGGCAAGCTGCATAGCTTTGTGCTTGTTGTCATCCATACATTCTTTCCTTGAGTTGTTCCCAGAGGAGATCTACATCACCCTCGACCACAAGAGAACGTCGCAGTGGGGCATCAATAAATCCCTCTTCAAGCATCATGTCCAGCTGTTTCAAAAACCCATCAAAAAATCCCCGAAAATTCAGGATAGCAATCTCTCCGCGATAGAGTTCGAGCTTTTTCCAGGAGATGGCCTGACTGAGTTCCTCAAGTGTTCCAACCCCTCCCGGGATAGCAATCACGGCTCGGGAGAGCGCAAGCATCTGACGTTTCCGTTCGTCAATATCCTGCGTAATACGGAGTTCAGACAGTGATGGATACGCAACCTCAATATGCTGAAGAAACTCAGGCAAGATACCTATCGCCTTGCCATTATTTTTCACCACTGTTTCGGCAAGCTTGCCCATGAGTCCCACTGACGTACCCCCATAGACAAGCCCTACATTGTCTTTGACCAGCTTCTCTCCCAGTGATTGAACTATCTGCACGTACATGGGATCTTTTCCAAGCTGGGAGCCGCAAAATACAGTGACATAATGCATGTTCAGCCTCCAATTCCTTTCCTATCGCCTGACAAAAATCCTTTAGATAAACAGGTTGGTATCTGCTTTCTCCGCGGTTTCAAGGTAGGTAGCTACTCCACCAACTTCAACACCATCAATAAGCTCTTCCTTGCGAATACCCATAAGATCCATCGACATCTGGCAAGCTATAAGCCTTGCTCCACCAGCGATGGCATTTTTGATCATGATCTCAAGGGCATCCACTCGTTTTATCTTCATAAGGAATCGGATCATCTTTGGCCCCATTCCCATCATGTTCATGCGGGAAAGAGGAAGTTTAGTACTTCCACGAGGAAGCATCCAACCAAACATCTTTTCCAGAAGATTTTTCTTGAGCTTTCGTACTTTTTTGGGTTTTCTCAGAATCGTAAGTCCCCAGAAGGTGAAAAACATCGTCACTTTTCTTCCCATGGCAAGAGCCCCATTGGCGATGATAAAGCTGGCTATTGCCTTGTCGAGATCACCGTCAAAAACAATGATGGTTTTCTCATTGCCGCTTGAAGTAACGACGGGAGCGCTGGTTTCCTCTCCCTTGATAATCACAGCATTCACAAGTCCTTTGTCCATAGAAAGGCTTTCTAAGCGGTTTCCTGTAACCTTTGCCCAGGAACCCACATCATTGTAGAACCCTGGGTCACTTGCCACTACCTCAAGCCTATCCCCGGGTCTCAGTTTATCGATCTCCTGTTTTACCCGCGAGATAGGTCCGGGACATTGAAGCCCACACACATCAAGCTTAATAGTTTTAGAGGGAAGCGAAACCTGCAAAGGTTTCGATACATGAACCCCTGTGTCCACCCCTTCCTCGAAAGTTGCCTCAGAAGAGGATTGTTTTTTCATCACAGCACTATACGTAAGATAGCCTCCGCTAAGATTGTACACCTCTTTGTAACCATTTTGCATGAGGATACGAGCAGCGATATACCCGCGAAGCCCCACACGACAGTAGACAATGATCTTTTTGTTTTTGGGAACTTCATGTAAACGCTCCCGTAAGCTATCCACAGGAATATTTACCGACCCCGGAATGGTTCCACTTGCAAACTCATGAGGGGTACGCACATCAAGAAGCAAAGCCCCTTCCTCTACCAGTTTTGAAACCGCCTTGTAGTCTATGACATTCACTTTCCCCATGAGAACGTTCTCTGCCATAAAGCCTACCATATTGACAGGATCCTTTGCTGAAGAGAAAGGAGGCGCATACGCATGATCCCAATCAGTAAGATCGTCGATAGTTGCCCCCTTCAGAAGAGCCATGGCAAGCACATCAATACGCTTATCAACGCCATCGTATCCTACTGCTTGAGCACCAAGGATTCTCCCATCCTCAGGTGAAAAGAGAAGTTTAAGGGAAAGTTGTGTAGCCCCAGGATAATATCCTGCATGGTGCCCGCCGTGGTAGAGAACACTTTTATAAGGAATTTTAGCCGCCTCAAGCGCTTTTTCGTTTGCTCCCGTCGTAGCCACTGTCTGGTCAAAAACCTTGGCAATAGCTGTGGCAAAATCTCCTTTATAAGGCTTCTTATGACCCAGAACAATATTGTCTGCGACCATACGCCCCTGCTGGTTAGCAGGCCAAGCAAGGGGTATTGATTGAATATTTCCTGTGACTCTATGAGGTATTTCAATCGCGTCACCAATCGCGTAGATATCCGGATCAGAGGTCTGGAGATATTCATTAACCGAAATCCCTCGTGTGCCAAGACGAAGCCCTGCATCTTTTGCCAATTTGGTTTCAGGTCTGACGCCAACAGACATCACCACCACATCGGTACGGAGCTCTTTTCCACTTTTCAGGGTAACAACAAGCTCACTCCCATCCCGTCGAAAAGACTGGGCTGCCTCTTCGAGAAAGAGGGCCACACCTTTGGCACGCAAATGATCATGAACAAGTGCTGCCATCTCGTAATCGATTACAATCATCACTTGAGGGGCAAGTTCAACCAAGGTAACCTGAAAACCTGCATGATGAAGGTTTTCAGCCATCTCGAGTCCAATAAACCCACCACCAATCACCACTGCCCGTTTTTGGGGTTTGTTGATCGCCTGAATATATTCTTTAATAGCAAAGGTATCTTCCACTGAACGGACAGTAAAAATTCCCTCACTCTCTATACCAGGAAGGGGTGGACGAACAGGTTCTGCCCCAGGAGAAAGGATCAGTTTATCGTAATTTTCGGTAAACTCTTCTCCTGTCACAAGGTTTTTTACACGAACTTGCTTTTTTTCTCTATCGATTCCCAAGACCTCATGTTTTACTCGAACGTTCACCCGAAAACGAGCGTGAAATGCCTCTGGTGTTTGAACAAAAAGTTTCTCCTTTTCTGCGATTACTCCACCAACGTAATAGGGAAGCCCACAATTTGCATACGATATATATCCTCCCCGCTCAAAAACCGTAATTTCTGCTGTTTCATCAAGTCGACGGAGCCTGGCTGCTGCAGACATGCCCCCCGCAACACCGCCCACTATCACATATTTGGCCATAAAAGCCTCCTTTATTTTTCGATGTTTGATATTTAAAGTATACATCTTTTTTATTTTTTTAGCAAGGAAAAAACAAATAAATAGATTTTAATATGATTATTTTTTCATATAAAAGAGGAATATGTGATAAAAATACAAAAAATGAACGCTCTACCCTTTTTACAGTTTGTTATTTTGTAAGTCTCTCCCAAAATCAGGGAATAGCCAATCGATTCTCCAGGTTCTGGCCAAAAGATCGTCAGAGGCCATTTCTCGGACTTTTAAATAGGAAAGAAAAGAAAGCCATCGTACCCAAAATACAACCTCTTTTGTTCCCTGTGAAAACACGTCACACACCCACTTTTCAGATTTTTTACGCAGGAAAAATTACCGTAAATACCGAACCCTCATCCTCTACACTCTGAACCGAAATCGTCGCCCCATAATATCCCAAAAACTTCTTCACCAGGAAAAGCCCAAGACCAGCCCCTTTATCATTGTGTTTTTCTGAACCAGGAACACGATAA
Source organism: Thermospira aquatica (assembly GCF_023525255.1). Lineage (GTDB taxonomy): Bacteria > Spirochaetota > Brevinematia > Brevinematales > Thermospiraceae > Thermospira > Thermospira aquatica. Next base: position 49,106 of record NZ_CP073355.1, read on the forward strand.
AACTGCTCAAAAATCAAACCCTGGAACTCCACAGGAATCCCTTTCCCTGTATCCTGAATCTCTATTATATGTCCACGATTATCGCTATAAGCGTAAATACGTATTTTCCCTTTTTCTCGATTATAATACACAGCATTGCTGATCAACTCATCAAAAATGGTACGAAAAACATCCTCATTCCCCCGCAAAAGAGGAAACTTCTCATGAAAAACAACCTCGACCTTAATATGACGCTTCTTGATTTCCTCTTCATAGTTTTTGAGAATACGATCAATCATATGGCAAATATTCACTTCCTTCTGGAAGATGTCCTCAATATTTGCCCCAATCTTTCCCAGATTAAGAGATTTTTCCAGGGTGAGATAAATCTGAGAAAGTCGACGATAAATCTCTCCAAAATGTGATACACATCCCTCAGGAACAGCAGATTCTATTTCATTCATAAAATGAAGCGTTTTTTCCAGGGGATTTTCAATATTCGCTGTAATTTGCCTTACTATTTCATTTTTAAAATTGGCAAGTTTCAAGAGTTCAAGTTGTTGCATTCTCATTGTCTCATACATCTGCCTATAATAAAGAGAAAGACTGGCTTGAACTACCAGAATATGGATCAGATCAATATCCAGCCGCTCCGAATGATTTCGAACGTCAGCATAGAATATGCCATACAAAGTCTTTTCACGTGTCACAGGGAGAACCAGATACGTAAGAAAAACCTCGTTGCCATCCAGAACAACTGGAATCCTTCTCTGCATCCAGCGTAAACTCAATGACGACTCAAGAATATCTGAAACAATCTGAGTAAAATACGATCGATGTCGTTCCTCTTCGGTGATACCTTTTGACACTCCCCACCGAAGCCCTTTCCCCTTTTCAAAACGGTAATACACCACCCGTTCAAAACCAAAAAGCTCAACAAAAGCTTCTAAAAAGATCTGAAGAAGTATATCTTCATTCTCTTCAAGATCACAGTTCTGCACGCGGATCAACACCTCTAAAAGCCTATCCTTCAGCTGAAGCTCACGAAACGCAAAGTCAAGAAGAGGATTTTTCTTTGCCATACCCCCACTCTCTTTTGGGATTTACTAAAACCAGTTATTGCTGAATCTTCTCCCAACCTATGACAGCCGTGATACTTTTCTCAGGGTGAAGAATATGACTCTCCGGTTGAGAAGAAAGCCCTATCTCCTCCGCATGCAAAAAATCAAGCAGTTGTGGTTGTACTTTCAGCTTCCAATCCCCATAGCCAGGACTAAAACGCATCGTAGGTCCATACCCAAACCTCAGGCGTTCCCTCACAAGAATAGCCTGCATCCAATCCACAAAATGCTCCACTGCCTCACTGGCTATGGCATCCAGAATAGCTGCCTGAGTCACCTCCTGCTGTGCTATCAGTTTTTCTATAGTTTCTATCACCCCGTATCCAAGAGTTGCAGCACACACCGTCACCTCTTCACTTCGCGCCAGAACCGTTGCCAATTTCCTGGATACCAGCGCTATTCCCCCTGCTAAAATGATAGTATCCTCTGTGCGCTGCACCACAGGAACAGTATCTACAACTCCTTTCGCCTCAAGAAGATTTTCATAAGCTGAAATCGCGTGCTCAATCCTCTGGCGCCAATCCGCCACATCCGTTTTGTGTGGATTATACCCCAGCCTCCCCAGAACAGCGCCAACATCAGGCAAACTACACTGAAGTCGAAACAGTCTTCGCATCTTTGAGTAATGGAAAACCAAGGGATTCACGCTTTTTGTAGTAAGCCTGGGCACAAAGCGAAGCAAGCCGACGAACCCTGAGAATGTACCCCTCTCTCTGAGTTACAGAGATGGCATTTCGCGCATCGAGAATATTAAAGACATGCGAACACTTCATCGTAAGATCATAGGCAGGCAAAACGGCATCCGCCTCAAGCGCCTTTTCACATTCCTTCTCAAAGTCGTCAAATAACCTTCGGTACAACTCTATATCCGCGATCTCAAAGTGGTATCGCGAAAACTCTACTTCTTCCTGCTTTTGCAAATCGCCATAGGTAAACTGTTCATTCCACTGAATATCAAAAACATTGTTTTTATTCTGGAGATACATGGCAATGCGTTCCGTCCCATAGGTAATCTCTACAGGTATCGAGGGAAGATCAAGCCCTCCTACCTGTTGAAAATAGGTAAACTGGGTTATCTCCATTCCATTCAACCACACCTCCCAACCGAGTCCCCATGCCCCAAGGGTCGGAGATTCCCAATCATCATGAACAAAACGAATATCCTGATGGCTCAGATCCAGTCCTAACTCTTCCAGACTCTTGAGATACAGCTCTTGAATATTATCTGGAGAAGGTTTCATGATCACCTGAAACTGAAAATAATATCCCAACCGATTAGGATTCTCTCCATAACGCCCATCTGCTGGACGTCTCGACGGCTCTACATACGCTACATTCCACGGCTCGGGGCCAATCGCCCTGAGAAAAGTATCAGGATTAAAAGTGCCAGCCCCTTTTTCCAGATCATACGGCTCACGGATAAGACAACCTTGCTCACCCCAAAACTTTTTCAAACGAAAAATGATCTCCTGATAGGTCAGCATACTTACTCCTTTTTTCCTGTGCTCTTATTATGCAACAACTTCACATTTTTTTCAAATTTTAAACTTAAAAGCTCTCTTACCTTTTCTGAGACAACATCATCTTGAGATACGCCATAATAAAATCGTCCAGATCTCCATCCATCACTGCCTGGATATTCCCAACCTCCACATCTGTGCGATGGTCCTTCACCATCGTATACGGCTGAAAAACATAGCTTCTGATCTGGTTTCCCCATTCGATGTTTTTTTTCTCTGGCTGAAGCTTCGCAAGCTCAGCATCTCGTTTTTGTCTTTCATGCTCATAGAGTTTTGAACGTAGCATCCGCATCGCCATTTCGCGGTTTTGCAGCTGAGATCGTTCTACCTGACAGGCTACCACAATCCCTGTTGGAATATGGGTAATACGAACAGCAGACTCCGTCTTGTTGACATACTGACCACCAGCCCCTCCTGCCCTATACGTATCAATACGAAGATCATCAGGGTTGATCTCCACTTCTATATCATCATCCACCTCGGGGGTAACGGTTACAGCACAAAAAGACGTTTGTCGTTTGTTATTGGCATTAAAAGGAGAGAGCCGAACAAGCCTATGGATACCGCTTTCCGCCTTGAGATACCCATACGCATAACGCCCCTTGATATAAAGGGTAGCATCCTTGATACCTGCCACCTCTCCGGGATCGTAGTTTACCACCTCAACAGAAAACCCATGACGTTCCGCCCATCGCTGATACATGCGCAAAAGCATCTCTCCCCAATCCTGAGACTCCGTGCCCCCAGCTCCCGGATGAATATTAAGAAACGCATTTCCCTTGTCCACTTCCTCAGAAAAAAGCATGTACAATTCGAGTTGTTTGAGTTCTTTTAAAAGCTTATCATATTCCTTGTTTAATTCTTCCAGCATGGTATCATCATTTTCCTCTTCAGCAAGAAGAACCATATCCTTCAACTCTTCAAGCTTTTTACGAAAGCTAACCCAATCTTCGATTTCTTTCTGAAGATCACTTAACCTCTTTTGAAGCTCGCTGTATTTCTTATGATCCTGCCAGAGAGTTTCATCCTGAAGCCGAGTAGAGAGTGTCTGAGTTTCTGCCTGCATGCCATCGATGTCAAAGTACCCTCCAGTTTTCAAGAAATTGCTCTTCCATAGCCTCAAGCTTTTCAAAAAGTGCTCCCATACCTCTACTCCTAAGAAATTTGCTCAATTATTATATAATACTCTCCATGAGAAATCAAGAAAAACAAGTAATACATTACCAAGAGACGACTTCGTGCTGAACGATACTTGATCTGAATACCCGAAAATGGTTGAGAAATCCACTCTACAAGTTCATGGTTAATGGCATATCCCTCTGCCGACTGAACGTCTACAGGTTCTAGATCTAGCCGTTTTGCCCAGTGTTCAACGGTAACAATATCGTTGGCACCAATACACCGCCATCCATCAGCATGTTTCTCCAGTCCAATTAGATCCTGCAACATTGCCAGAAGAAAACGTTCCTGGACATGAAATAACCTCAATGTCCCCTCTTCTATACTCACTCCGAGAATATTTTTCACCAAGGGATAAGCCACTCCCACTTCTATATTCTCATCCTCTGACTTACCAAGCCGTTGTCGAAGATACTGCTTTGTCACCGGTATGATAAGCCCATGCATCAACTCCGTATTCCAGCAACCCCAACGCTTCCTCATATTACTTCTCCAACAAGGTCTCTGCCCCATCCCAAACACTGGGTGGGTTAGCATGATAGTATTCACAACGTTCGATATACATATACGCGAGATAATCCTGGGGATCCTGCTTCACACATTCTTGAAAAACAGCAAGGCCACCAGTAAAATCGCCAGCAAGATAACGACGAAGCCCCTCTTCAAAACGCGTAAAGTATTCTATCCTATCCTCTACTTCCGAAAGAACAAACGGCTGGTATATTCGAACGGGTTTATCTTTTCCTTTCACTCTTACAAAGTCCAACAAACGGAAAAAATACCCTTCCTGACTTTTCAAAGCTGCTCTGGTAAACTCGCTAATAACAAGAGAGGCTTTATACTTTTTTGTAAGCCCCTCAAGACGGGATGCAAGGTTCACCGTATCTCCTATAACGGTATAATCTACTTTGTTTTCACTCCCAATATTGCCAACAATAGCCTCCCCTGTGTTGATACCTATCCCGATTTTAAAGGTGATTCCGTACTTCTCCTCTGCCATGGCATTGAACACCTTCAGTCCCTCCTGCATAGCAAAGGCTGCCTGCAGTGCCTGATCAACATCATCCTCGTGCTGAACAGGTGCCCCAAATATCGCCATAATCGCATCACCAATATACTTATCAATAATACCATTATGTTGTCTGATCCGTTCATCCATAATGCTAAAATACTGGTTAAGCACCGTCACAAGAAAATCCGGGGCAAATTGTTCCGAAATATGGGTAAAATCCCGGATATCCGAAAAAAGTACCGTAACCTCCTGTTTTGTGCCAATAAGCATCGTCTCCGAAGAGATATTCAATATACGGTTAATCACCTCTGTAGGAACATATTTCTGAAAAATAAAACGTATTTTCTCCTCTTTATTTTTCGCCTGGATAGTCTGATAAGCGTAGTTTTTTATCTGATGATAAGCGAGTTCGAGATCTCTCACCATGGTATTAAAGGCATACGCAAGATACCCTATCTCATCATTGTATTCCACACGAGCTCGTTTCGACAGATCTCTGGTTTCTGATATGCTTTCAATGGTTTCCACGAGATGTCCCACCGGTTTCATGAGATGACGCACATAGGAAAGCATCACTACCGTAGCTATCACGACAGAAATCACAAGTATCACACCAATATACCAGAGAATGGCATTCACAGGACGGTAAAACTCTTCTCTCTCATTCGCTAGAAGGAGAAAAATCTCCGCATCAGAGAAATAAATCCCCACACCCACATAATCTTTTCCCTTGGCTTTAAACTCAATCCATCCCCCTTCCTTTTCTACCAGTTTGGTATAAAGAGAGGTAAACTCCTCTGGCATCATATCCACACTGCTACGAATCTTTTGCCCATCACGAGAAAGGATAAAAAATCCCCCTTTGGCCCCCGAAAGAGTCCCAAGTCCATAGGAATAAAGAGATTCGTACAGGCTCTCTTTATCGATAAGCTGTATCTCTTTAGCCAGAGAAAACTGTCGTGTCGTATATTTGTAAATATCCATCACTTTATAGCCTAAAAATTCCTTGGCTATCGCGGTAACACCATTACGAGCGGTATAATAGGCCATAAAACCCACAAATACCACTGTAAGAATAAGCAGGGGCAACATAACAAACACAATTTTTTTTCGAAAAACTGCTTTTTGTTTCTTCTGTCTTTTCATAACCTATTCTCCCACCACAAGATCAGCTACCTGAACTTTTCCCGATCCCCTCTGAACTTTTGCTTGCACTATCCACTGGCTTACACGGGTAATCAAGGCTTTTGCTACCTCTTCCACCTCGGTATCGCTTATCCGTCGATAGATTTTTACCACCTCTCCCGTCTGAAGCCGCTGATCCTGAGCAAGAGAAAGTGTCAAAACATCTCCTTCGACTACCATTACCCTCCCCTTCACAAATGGTTCAATTTCAGTAGTTTTCTTTCTCGCGACAAGGAGTTGATAGTACATTTTATCGAGATTCTCCAGGCTTTTGTCCACATACGAGGAAAGGGGTGCCCGAAGAATCAGTTGCTGGTAGAGCTGGAGCGCGGTCTGATAGTCAGCCTTTGCTTTGGCAGACTCTGCACGGGTGTATAGCGATGCCGCCTCTTCTTCCTGTTTTTTCTTCAGAGAATCATAAGAGGTTGAAGAGGTCTTGGTCTCATAAATCTTTTGAATATATTCAAGAGAAAGGGTAACATACGAGGTCAAAGGTTGTTTTTCAATCACGGCCACAAACGAAGGAAGTGATGCCAGAGGATTCGTCTGATAAATAGTTAAGGCGTTCGTAAACAACTTCCCAGCTGTTATCTCATCTCCCTTAAGCACTACCTTCACTTCATTGGTGATAACATTGGTCAGGATATTCGTCACAACCTTCGACAACGCTGGTATATCGCCTGCTCTATTTGTCTGAAGAACTGTTACGACATTCGTTACCGTATTGGTTACGGTGCGTCCCATGGTGGTCTGTTGCCAGGAGTTGATAGATTCCGATATTCTTTTAAAAACCTTTTCCCTCTGGGTACTCAAAGGATATTTCCGGGCAAGTGCCGTATACGCCAGAAGTGCAGCCTTATAATCCTTGAGAGCGTAGAGATTGTCTGCTTCGCGTAGTTCTCGTTGAAGCTGGGCAGTTTGTGTTCTCCCTAGATAATCCTGATACTGACTATAAAAAACAAACACCTCGGGCATCTCTCGAGCTAAAGATTTCAATTCCGCCTCAAGTTGAGTGGGATTTTTATCATAGGTGCCCCTCTGAAGGGCTTCCGACAGGGTCTTCAGTCTTGTTAAAGAAACAGAGGGGGTCTCTGGCATAACGGCTCCCTGTTTCAGGCGAATATAGTCCTGCAAAGCCTCAACAAAAAAGGTATCCAGCGCCTGTTTCACAGAAGAAACCTGGATATCCTTCGGTTTCGTACTGTAGAGATTTGACACCTGCCTCAATCTGATCTGCGCCTCTTCGTACTTCCCTTCACGGATAAGGCGCATGGCCACGGAAAACTCCGCATCTATTTGAGAACGAAAAGCCTCCTCACGCTGTCTTCCCTCCAGCTGAGCTCGCAAAAGATTAATCGTCTGCTGATTTGTCTGTTGTAAGGCCTGGAGACGTGCCTCATAATCTGATTGGAGCGTGGTAAGCTCCCTGCGAGCCGTTTCCAGCGCCTGTTGCTGATTAGAAGATTGTGCGAGGAGTTTCTTTTGCTCCTCGAGAAGGGTTTTACGGTACTCTTCTTCTTTTCTGGCGTATTCCTGGCTCACCGTCTCAGAAAGGCGCCTTTTCTCCTCCTCCAGCTGTTCAAGGAGTTTTTTCCTCTCGGCAGCCGAAGCCTGTTGAAATGACTGCTGATAGCGTTCCTCAAGCTCACGTTTCCGTTTCTCCAGATCAGAGGCGAGCGTCTTCTGAAGCTCCTCGCGATACGAAGACATTTTCTTCTCGAGTTCATCAAGCCTTGCCCTGGTAGAAGCAAGCTCCGCCTCTTTGGTTGCCAGCTCCTGGGCTATCTTTTTTTGAAGCTCCTGGTAGAGAGCTTCTTCCAGTCCTTTAATGCTCTCAGGCTTTCCAACCAGATTATACTCTGTGGCTCGAAAACGAAGATACACCAACAGTCCACCCACCATAACCAGAAAAAGGAGACTAAGATTAATAAGCATCGCCATAGTATAATTCCCTTTTGTACGATGCGGAAGAGTAAGGGATTTTTTTGTCTCAGAAGATGACAACAGTTCTTTTTCTATATGCTCAAATATCTCCTCTCTCGAAAGTTCCGAGCGGTTTTCCATAATCCCACCTTGTCTTTCTCTTTAGCGAAGAAGTCTCTCTAGACTTCTCCAATCACTTTTCATAATATACTCCCAGATCATCTGTTCCCGGGTCTGAGAGGAGATCTTTTTTATGGGAAGAAACTGTATGGTTATTAGAAAACCCTGTTGAAGGGTATTCTCTTTTTCTTCTACTATTCGGAAATAGGAATACACATCCTTTTCCCGCCATATGGTATAAACCACGCCTCGATTCGTTTGATTTTGCCACCAGAGACTGCCCTGAGTAAGATACGGTAAACTCTTCACCAGATTATAGGAGCGCTCGTTGTAAGAAGGACTATAATACCATGTCAAAACCATAAGAACGTTCTCATTACTCAAACGGGCAATAAACCGGTATTCAAAATCAGCAAAATCATTACCCATCTGGAAATAATATGAATTCGTTTTCTCAACCAACAACATCCCCTGAGGCAGAGGGAGGTTACTTTCCACCTGCCTTAAAAAAACCGATGCCGTATCCTGAAAAGCCCGTAACTGCGCCTGAACCGCTGACACAAAGCGTCTTCTTGCCACAGCCTGGGAAGCAGAAATCAAATCTGACCGCTGGGACCAAACCTCTCCTCTCACCCCCAGGTATATCATACAAGCCACAACGACCCAAAATACCCTATTTCTTCTCATCTGCCACCTCTATACGTATCATCGTGACATCAGGATGCGCAAAAAATCGCAGGGGAAGATAATGACTCACCCCTACTCCCTTGGAAACATAAAGCACAGTGGTATCATGGATAGACGCTCCCCTTGCCTCACGGCGCCGGATTTTGGCTTTGGCAGTTACAGGATATCCCCAGACCGTAATCTGTCCTCCATGGGTATGCCCACTAAAAACTACATCCACCCTTCCCTTGATATGATGAATCACGTCAGGAAAATGCGCAAGGACCATTTTGTATGAATTATCCTCAGGAATCTGAATATGAGGCCAGCTGTATCTCCCCTGGAGAAAATTATCCACTCCCACCAGAGTAAGCTTATTTTCCTTGTAGGTCATCTGTAAAACCTCGTTTCTCAAGACACGCACACCCCCATTTTTCAACACCTTGAGAAGCCTCTCCACGTCTGTTGATTTCTTCTCATGGAGAAAAAAAAGCGGTGAAAACACATGAAGCACATTGTACTCAAAATAATCATGGTTCCCGAGAACAGCAAACACTCCCCCCTCTGCCTGCAAAAGGGGAAGAATCTTTCTCTCAAGCACGTCGATCCCTGAGTTTTTATCAATAAGATCCCCGGTAAGAAAGATAAAATCCACAGGCTTTTTAAGGTTTCCCCGTATCACCTCCTGGATACGCGCCAGACGAACAGAACTCATATTCTTAAAAAGATGAAGATCTGACAAATGCATGATAGAAAGTCCCTTTTTTATCCCATCCGTATAAAGCGTAAGGTGTTCAATATGGATACGACTCCCCTCTCGGTAGGCATAAACCACCCAAAGTAAAGCCATCAACAACAAAAGGATCCCCAAAATCACCAAAACAAACATATGCACCCCTTAGCGCTATGGTATAGCAAGACTTTAGTCCCCTGTCAAATCTCCATCCTGGAGAGTGGAAATTTTTCCCTGATCCAGGATAAACAAACTTCTAAAAGGCTTTCTTTTTTGACCTGCTGAACCACATCATCCTTTGACGACAATTCCACCCGATAAACATCCCGATACCCAATGGGCTTCGCTTTCACCGAAGAAGACAAAACAGTAAGCGAAAGTTTGCTTTTCTCCATCATGAGTTCCTGCAGCTGTGTTTCCATCTGCGTCATAACTTGAAAAGTCTTCCGCATTTCTCTTTTTGTCATTAAAACATCCTGTCTCACTTCGATTAAGAGAAAACCAATCACAAATAAAAAGAAAAGCCCAGACAAGACAAGGAGAGCTTTTACCCCACGGGGAATCATACAGCCATCCTTTCGACTACACGTAATTTTGCACTTCGAGATGCTTTGTTTCTCATAATCTCCTCATGAGAAGGTACCACCGGTTTAGGAGTAAGTATCTTCACCTTGCCCTCCTTGGCGAGTGATTGAAAACTCCTTTTCACTATGCGATCCTCCAGCGAGTGAAAACTTATCACCGCGAGACGACCACCGATATGTAAATTATCGGCAGCAAGGGGTAAAAAACTTTCGAGAATTTCTAATTCTTTGTTTAAAAAAATTCTCAAAGCCTGGAAAGTTTTCGTCGCTGGATGAATTTTATGATATCCTTGACTTCTCTTGGCCTTAAGCACCACACGGGAGAGATGCGCAGCACTCCTAATAGGACGATTTTGACAGATAGCCCGAGCAATCCGGTACGCATCATACTCCTCACCATACGTATACAAAATATCTGCTATCTCCTCCTGAGAAAAGGTATTGACCACCTCTTGAGCAGTAATACCCGTCGACCTATCCAATCGCATATCCAGGCCTTCATCATCATGAATACTCAAACCCCGTCCTTTTGTCCCCTCATGGAGGATGAAATGGTACATAGAAACTCCCAAATCAGCAAGAATAGCATCACACCCATCGAGATTTTCCGCACGCAAAATCTCTGGCAATCTGTCAAAAGCAGCATGATGAAAACTTACCCCTGGAAATCGAGCAAGCCTCTCTCTCGCTACGGAGAGAATAGTCGCATCCCTATCAATACAAATCAACCTTTTATAGGAAAGATGTGAAACAATAACCTCACTGTGCCCCCCTTCCCCGCACGTAGCATCAACAAAAACACCCCCACTACAGGGGGTAAAAAAATTGACAATCTCTGCTGCCATAATAGGAGTATGATAAATCACACCTTCTCCTCACAGACCGGTTTTTCAAAACGCAACAACATGACCACTTCATTTCCCGTCCTGTTATACTTCACCCGCGTCATCAGTTTACGCATCATAAAGATGCCACGTCCTGAGGGTTTGAGAAGATTTTGTTTATCCAGTGGATTCGGCACATCCTCAACCACAAAACCTTTTCCTTCATCACGGACTTTAATCACAATAGCCTGCTTAAGAACACGATAAAAAACATGAACACGTTTCTGAACATCAAAACGATTCCCATGTTCCACAGCGTTAATCAAAGCCTCGTACAGAGCCGTATACAACCGCCATTTTTCATCATCATTGAGGTCCGCCACCGAGAGAATGTTTGCCTGAATTTTGACAATAGCGTGATCAATCTCCAGAACATTCGAAGGCAAAGAAAGATACTGTTTCGTACGAAACGGGGGTTCCAGAACAACCATCACCATAGTTGCATCATCCTCCGTTAACGGAAAATAAGACCGTAACAATGTATCATACATTTCCGGAAGCACACGAGAAATCTGCCGCTCAGCATGACGAGCAAACAAATCAGCTAATTTTTCATGATTGAAAAACCCTCCCTCATTACGAAAAACAAACAACCCATCTGTGTAAAATAAAAGTCTTGTATTATCTGAAAGCTTCTGAGAGTGGATATAATCAGAAAATACCACCGAGTGGATACTTCCGAGCGGAGGAGCCATTCCCTCGAGGCTACTTACACTCTTGGTTGTAGGAGAAAAAAAGAGGGGCTTTGGATTTCCGCAGTTAATATAGCTAATAGTAGAAGTCTTTGTATCAATAACCCCATAAAAAAGTGTCACAAACTGATCTGGAGGCAAAACTTTAGAAAGGATATAATGAAGATACCGGAGTACATCCGAAATCTTGTGAGGATCCTTGGGATTAAACTCAAAATAAATCTTAAGCATAGATGTAATAAGTGCTGCCGAAACCCCATGGCCAGAAACATCCGCCACCACCACACCTATATGCGTATCATCCAGGGCAAAGAGATCGTAAAAATCTCCCCCCAAATGCGAGGATGGTTTAGAAAAAACCTCAAACCGTATACGAGAATTATAAATCGTAGGCACCGTAAGAATATGTTCCCATACTCTTTTTGCCGTCATCAATTCTTCTTCGACACGCTTAGACTTTTCATCAAGTTGACGATAGAGCTCATTCTCCAGACTTACATCCTCAAGAGTAGCCTGAAAAACCTCCTTCTCACCCAACAGCAAGGGACGAATATGTACCGAAAAAACCCGATTCCCATACTGAGGACGAAGCCCTACCCGAAAATAGAGCAAAGGATTTTTTTGAACCTGCTGAAGAATATTACGAAAATCTGTATCCGTCACATTCAAAATATCACTAATATGCTTTTGATATAATTCAACATCATTGTACATCCCTATAAGAAACAAAAAAGCCTCATTCGCCAGATAGATCTTTCCACTCGGTTCAAAAATAACCAATCCCACTGGAAGCTGCTGAAAGAGTTGTTTAAATTGTTCTTCGCTCTGAGAAATCTTCTGGGAAAGGAGATAATTTTTTGTCTCATTGACAATGGAAAAAATATACCCGCGTATACTTCCCGTATCTTCATAAAGAGGGATTCCTTTTATATGAAGATAGAGTTCTTTGTACATTTTCAAAACATCAAGGTTTTGATGACGAACCAACACGTCAAAAAGATCTTCACCTATAACAAATTGGATTCGTCTCACCTCTCCTGCGAGATCAAAAAATTCTCGATTGTACTTACGAATAACCCCATCAGACCCCGTAATCACCAAACCAACAGGATTTTTGTTAAAAACACTAAAAAGAAATTCCTGACTCTCTTTATAACGTTTTGTCTCTTCTTCGAGATAAAGATTAAGAAAAAACTGACGTATCAAGAAAGAGGCCAGAGAGATCTGTTTTTTCTTGACCATACTTTTGGGCATAACAAGAATCAGAAAATACTTCACATCAAAGGGATAAAGAGGAAAAACATACACCCATAACACGTGTTTTTTAGGAGAATAAAGCGGCGACACAAGAGAATCAAGAGGACCTACATCGTAAATCTGAACAACATGATCCACACCGGAAGAATTGATCTCTCCAAGAAAGGAAGAAAACGACGAAAAAGGCAGCGTTGTTGAACGTTTTATATCCACAATACTTTGCTGGGAGGCAACCAAGAGCTCATAAGAAACAAAACCCAATACTCTCTGAAGAAAATCGAGAATCTCCTGACGATTTTCTCCCGGCTGAGGAAGAACAACTTCTCGCCGATAGAGATTCAAAAGTCTGGCAAGCCAAAAGCTATCCTCTTTTTTCTCTCTAGAAAAAAAACCTTTTTCCCTATCCAGGAAAAAACCGCCAACAACCCCAGCCCTGATAAAATCCAGATAAATACTGGCATCTGTTTACTTAATCTGGCTCAAATCATCAACAATTTGAAAAAATTCATTCAGCCGAAAAGTAACAAACAGATCTCTAATGTCTTTATTAAGACCCGTAACATAAAGCTTACCGCCCATATCATCCAGACGCTTGTACGCCAGGAGAAGCTTGCCAATACCACTGCTCCCGATAAAAACCATGTCCGTAAAATCTATGATGATCTCTTTTTTCCCACTATCAATCAGATTGGTCAACACTTCCTTAAACTCCCTGGCATCGGGATCTGTAACAAGATTTTCTTTGATTTTAAGAAGAGTTTTGCCATTATAATCAGAGAGTTCATACTTCATGACTCATCCTCCTTTGTCTAATAGTTAAGATATTATACAATGCTTTTTTATTTCTTGCAATCTTTTTTATCCCCTTTTCTATAAAAAGCTTAAAAATAATTGATTATATCCCAAAACACCTCTTTTCTTTTTTTATCAAAAAGCCCGTTGCGTCAAATAAAAAAGTACTCGAAATTCGAATCATTGCCTCACAAAAAAAAGTACTTAAAAATTCCATACAGTTTCCTCCAAATTTTTGTTTTTTACATTCTTTTTCTTTTGAAGGCTGAAAAGTTTTCTCTGGCAAGCTGTAATTTTTTGTCTTAGGTGAAACAAATCGAGAGTCTTATAAAGCCTTGTTATTCCTTTTAGTGCCTCACTTACATAAGAGCTTTCTAAAAGCCGCTGGTAGGGAGTTTTAATATCATCATGCTTCTTTTGCACCTTGCTTCCGATTCTCTTTTTCTCTGTCATTTTCATAGCGGTTGAAAAAGTTGGCATAAAGCCTGAGATACGCATAGAGTCGGTTCAAGTAGTAGACTTCTTCCTCGGTATCGTAGCGGAAGTATCCAACATTCTGGCGGACTATGGAATAGTTTTTCTGCTCAACGTAGCAGTTATCATTGGAACGGGAGCTTCTCCCCCTTGTAAATTTTATCTGGTGCTTCTCACACCAATCACGCAGAGGATGATTAATAAATTCAGCACCGGTATCAGAATCAATTCCCCGTAAATCAAAAGGAAGTCTTCCTTTGACTTTTTCTATGGCTTCTCTTACCCATTTTGAAGCTTTGTTTTTGATTGCCACAAGCTCTGTCCAACCGCTCCAAACATCCACCATATTTAATGTTTGAGCAAAATCTCCCTATTTCCTCCCTCATGGGCTACCAGATCAATCTCCATGAACCCAGGGCAATTTTCATCCCACTCTGCCCACGTGCGTATAGCTATTTGTTGCTTTAATAGCGTTCCAGGTTTTGTGCCTTTTCGTCCTTTTATCTCAAGCTTTTTACGCTCATGTTTCAAAAGTCGGTCAATACTTGAGGCACTTATATGGCGCAAGTTTTCTATGGCCTGTGGAGAACCGTGGAGATGTCCGTTTGCTAAGAGATTATCTAAAACTTCATTTAAAATTGGCTTTAAACGTTTGCCACACATGTAGTTTTCAATTTCCCAGACCTTTTTTAGAAGTTTTAGTTCCTCTTCGCCGAATTTTTTCTTTCTGCCAGGTCTTTTGCCCTTCTTGGCTATGTCGGCTTTAAGGTAATTTTTCTTGCCTACATAGATGGTTTTTCCGTGCTGCCTCAAGAGCCTGGCGGCATAGTTTCGATTTTTTAGGCCTGTTATCCTCACAAAATAATCCAGTATCTCCATTTTTTCCTTTTTGCTGGCTTTTTGATATTGTTTTGCCGTTTCCCTGTAAATAGGTCTTTTTTCAGACCTCGTTAACCCAATTCCTGTTGGCGAGCCTGTCGAGCCACGGTTGGCGAGCTTGTCGAGCCACGGTTGGCGAGCTTGTCGAGCCATGAACTGGATTATTTTATACACAGATTTGGAGTACTTTTTTATTTTGCAATAGCGTTCCCTTTTCGAGTACTTTTATTATGAAGCAATTCGAAAAGTTGACAGATCAAGGTTTTTCAGGTATAATGAATAAAACATATGGAGAAGGGAAATGGAGATAAACGAGCTTATTCGTGGTACCAAAGAATATATCTCGGATCGTATAGAACAAACTCGCAAAAAGCTTCTCCTTGTCTACAAAACCACCAAAGATGAAAACAAAAAATTCGAACTTGAATCTACTTTTCGACAAATTGACAAAGACCTTCAAAAACTAGAGCTCAACCAGTTTGATGAAAAAAATCTCATTCGTTACGGTATTTCAACACAAGATCTTGAGATAGCCATGGAAGAACTCATGCATCAAAAAAACAACCCT
Source organism: Thermospira aquatica (assembly GCF_023525255.1). Lineage (GTDB taxonomy): Bacteria > Spirochaetota > Brevinematia > Brevinematales > Thermospiraceae > Thermospira > Thermospira aquatica. The sequence continues at coordinate 64,674 of NZ_CP073355.1, forward strand.
TACCGCATCCTGCACAATATTCGTATTGAACCATTAACTCCTAACACACGTAACGAAGAGATTAACGCCATCTGGAGCTATCTCCAGTTTTTTGGCAAAGAGTATCTTGGTCTCCTCTCAGAACAAAATCTCAAACTTGATTACGGACACGCTTATCAAAGAGACCAATTTTACACCTTGTATAATGATACGCTAAAACTTGTTACAGAATACGGTAACATCAATGATCAGATAGCCCATGCAGAACTAACAAACAACAAGGAATATCGCTCCCGTCTGATTCAGCTCCAGAACAAACAGTATCGGGATATCATTTTGCGAGTAGGAAAGTTTCTGAAGTCTCTTCAATCATTTATTCAGAGCATTTTTGAGTCTGAACAAGAGGGGGTAAAAGCTCTCCTTGAACCAGAGGCCATTGTCCAGATTGAGGGCTCAGACAGCTCATTAAACGGTACCACAACCCGAAGGGCTTTACAGGATCTTGCACGATTTGTAGAAGAGTTTTTAGACTACATAAAGATACCGGATATTTCCAAGATAGAGGAGTAGTATGGCTATACGTGTTGACGCCAATACCGTCATTGGCGAAAAATCCCAGTTTGAAGGTAAAATGTTCATAAACGGTACTCTTCAAATCGATGGCCGGTTTGAAGGTACTCTACTCATGGTGGATCAGATATATATCGGTCCTAATGCCCGCGTAAAAGCAAACCTCGAAGGTTCGAACGTCGTCATCGAGGGCGTAGTCATAGGAAACATCAAAGCAAGAAATCGTGTTATTCTGATGCCTACAGCACGGGTTTTGGGTGATATCCGTACACCAGAAATCATGATTCAGAACGGCGTCATGCTTGAAGGCAACCTGCACATTGCAAGCAAACCTGACACAGCTATTCGAGAAATTATTCTGGATCTCTACAAAAAACATGACTAATATCACGATCACCCTAGGTGATCCAGGGGGAGTTGGACCTGAGATTGTTTTACGTGCCCTTCAAAGGAGAGAAATGCAAGCGAGTGTTTCCTATACGCTCATCTCTCATCCCGCTGTAAAAGAGTGGTTTTCGTCTCATCTCCAACGAAAGGATATCCTCTGGCATACTGTACTGGATGACATGGAATTCACCCTCTCTTTTGGAAAGGAAACCCCTCAAGGTGGACGAATCGCCTACGAATCCCTCCGTCGTGCTCTCACTTTCCTCAAAAGCGAATCCTCCGATATCCTCGTTACTGCTCCTCTTTCCAAAAAAAACGTCCATCTCTGGGATGAAAAGTTTGTTGATCACACCACTTTTCTTGGAAACGCTTTTAATACAGAGGATTATAGAATGGCTTTCTGGAGTAGCAAATTCGGCCTCATTCTCGAGACCATTCACGTCCCTCTTCACAAAGTTCCTCAGATTCTCTCTCCCTCCCACCTTGAAAAAACCATCCGTTTAGGCTGGGAATTTAGCCGAAAAATCTTTGGAGAAAACTCTCGTATTGTCCTCTGTGGTCTCAATCCCCACGCTGGTGAAGATGGCCTTCTTGGCAGAGAGGAAATCGATATCCTTCTTCCCGTCGCTGAAAAACTCAAAAAAGAAGGAATCCCTCTTGAAGGTCCTCTTCCCGCTGATACGGTATTCTACCATGCTCTGAAAGGAACCTACCAGTTTATTGTCGCCATGTATCACGATCAGGGACTCGCTCCATTCAAGATGATCGCTTTTGAAGAAGGGGTCAACATTACCCTTGGTTTACCTATCATCCGCACTTCTCCCGATCACGGGACTGGCTTTTCCATTGCCGGGAAAGGCATCGCCTCTTCTCTCAGTATGCTCAATGCCATTCAAATTGCCCTCCAGCTCAAGGGGCAAAAATAAGTTTTCTCCCTCCAACAAATAGAAATATTAAATATTTTTTCTTATTGTGCCGATATTTTGATACAAAGAAAAAGGATAAGGAATACAAGATAAGGTATGGCCGTTACCGAAGCGATCTATCAGGATGAACGAGAGATCTTCAAGCATTTCTCTATATTCTGCTCAAACAAGGTTAAAGTTATTTTGAGAGATAGAAACACAGAATTTGAAGCCGTGTGTAAAGAGTGTAAAAATGGGGAAGTGTTTTTTAGTTCTGTAACCAACCCTAACGGGATCTCCCTGGAAAGCTATCGTATGAGACCCCTTGACGCCGAAATATCATTTGGTTCTGACACCTTCCTTTTTACCGCCTATCCCACCTCGGGAAACTCCATCTCCCTCCCTGATGTGCTTCGCAGTCACCCCAAGCGAAGGTATCCCCGTATCATCATTCAGGGTAATCCCCATGTTTCCAAGATGTATACCATAGTCAGTGTGAGGGTTGTCGATCCCTCTATCGAAGATGAAGAACTTGCTAAAAAAATCCACCTCATCCTGAGCACCATCGAAAGCAACCTCGTCAGATCAGAAAACTATGCCATGGCTAAAGTCACCCTTTACGACGGAACCGAAAAAAGTGTTATCATCCAGATGCTCAAAGAATACAAAAAGCCTTTCGTAGTTTTTAACACCAGTAACCTCACCATCAAGGACGAAAATTTCCTCTCCTACGAAAACTATGTAAAATTCATGCTCGAGAAGGGTGCAAACCGTGATGCCATCATGGCTCAACTCGACAAGATCAAAGACTTCTATGTTAAAAACGCCATCAAAAGTGAGATTATCGTACCCCTCATTTTTGAAGAGGAGACAATAGGTCAGATACGTGTCGTAACCCAAAAGGATTACATCAACAAGAGTCACGTAATCCGTCTAAACTCCCTCGCCGTCAATGCTATTGATAATCTCTTTACCAAGTGTGCCTTTGAAGTGGTGGCAAAAGAACCCCAACCTGTCATAGATCTCGGTGTGATGGGAATCAAAATACTTGTTACAGATACCGATCTCTACAAATACATCCGTCTCGGAAGAAGGGTTTATATCCAGCTCTATTTCCCCGATGATACCATGATCAAAACGATGGCGACTATTGTCAATATATATGACGAAACCCCAGAGGGTTTCAAACCTATCGGTGTAAAACTCTCCAGTAACCTGGACTGGAAAGATAAACGAAAACTCGAGGAATTCATCCAGTCTGTTATCAGACTCCAGAAAATAGAACCAGCCTAAAAATTCTCTTTCAAAAAATTTTCTCTCTTTGCTTGAAAAAAACACAAGCGATGGTATATTTTTGTGGTACATTCTTGTAGTTTGTCAATCTTTCTAAAAATATAAATAAGGAGAATATTATGCGTTTATGGCGACAAGTATTGCTTCTCCTGGGACTTTTTTCCATCGGATTCACCCAGGAAACACTTTCCATTGTAGTGATGGAAATCGAAAACCGAACAAGCGAAACCTCTCTTGACAACCGAACACTCACAGAGGTGGTAGAACTGCACGTTGTCAACATGCGACAATTTCGGGTTGTAGAACGACAAAAACTTGATCGCATCCTCTCCGAACAAAAACTCAATGCCTCCGGTCTCACCGAAAAAGAAGTTGCCCGTGTGGGCTCTCTTGTTGGAGCATCCAAAGCGATCACTGGTTCTCTTTCCCGTGTGGGTTCACGCTATATTCTCATCCTCCGTCTCATAGACACCACCAGTGCTACCATCGAAGAGGTTTCAGAGCTCAAAGACACCTCACTTGAACGTCTCCTTGATCGTATCGATGAACCCGTAAAAGATCTTGTTCGCTCACTTGGAGCGAAAAAACCTCAAAAAATCTCATCTTCTTCCCCATCTCAAGCGGAAAAAACCTCCACTTCTGCTGAAGTTGAAACCCCTTCCCGCCCAAAGGATAGCGGTGTAGAAGAAACAGACGAAGAGGCTCTTGAAAGACTCATCCGAAACGCCAAAGAAAAACTCAAAAAACAAGATACAAACCAATCTCCCTCCCCTCAAGAAGCATCTTTACCTCCTTCCCAGGAACCGAGTACCCCAGCGCCTGAGGTAAAAGAAGAAGCCTCTACCCTCCTTGAGAATTTTCGCCAAAACCCATGGGGGATCATACTTCAGCTTGGCATCACCGGCGATGCGCAGATCTATAACAAAAAATGGAACTTTGCCGGCGTAGGATGGGGACTCTTCACCCTGGAAAACCGGATATATATAGGCTATGAATTTGCCTTCATCAGACCATCAGCACATGTGATGATGGGATATCAAATTGGGGGCTTCCCTGAAGTAAAGCGATACCTTCTTGGAGTCCAGCACGGATTTATCAACACGGTAGAAATCTCTGCCCTTGGATGGCAAGCAGGGTTTATCAATACCACCCGCGACCAAATGCTTGGTTTCCAACAAGGATTTTTGAATACCACAGGGACTATTCGAGGCGTTCAACTGGGTTTTGTGAATACTGCTAAAGAGGTACGAGGAATACAAATGGGCTTTTTGAATGTGACAGGCAGGCTGTATGGGATACAACTTGGATTGCTCAATACCTCACGGCAAAACGGTCTTCCTTTTATGATTGGAATTAACATCGGCTTTTAAGTTGTGTTGCCTGTCCGGAGACAGCCAGAAGACAATCCCAAAGGATGTTTTCTGGCTGTCTTTTTTATTACAATTTTTGTGTAACCGTGATCTTCCATCTAAATTCCCTGTTTAAAACCTTCTTGCCTGTGTCTGTTTGTCACAAGAGCACAATACGACACCCAATACATATCCTGTAAGATTTGCAAATAGTAGTGTTTTATGTTATAATAAAAACATGGAGATAGCAATGAATCTCAAAAAATATTTCTTCCTCTCTACTTTCTTGGTAACACTATCCTGTACAACTACCATAGAGGATGGTATCATCCTCTCCCCAAGGGATGGAGAGACAGTTCGTGGGGTCGTCATTATCTCCCTCTCCCCTCCACCGGGGATAGTCGTTGACAGGGTTGAGGTTTTTATTCAAAACGTCCTCTTTAAGACAATTAACGCGCCAGGTCCCTATACGTGTGAGTGGGATACAACCACGGGAGAGTATCCCAACGGATTTTATCAAATCACTGCATCCGTGTATGACATAGACGGGCAGGTAACAACACAAACTATCGAGGTTCAGGTTGCTAACTGATGAACGGTATTCTCCCCGTTTCCAAACCCCAAGGGATGTCATCGTACGATGTCATCCGTTTTCTCCAAAAAGCCATCCCAACCCTCCAGAAACACAAAATCGGTCATGGCGGAACCCTTGATCCCCTGGCAGAGGGTGTTCTCCTCCTTCTTATCGGTGAAGCCACAAAACTCTTTGACTTCATCCTCGAACACAACAAAACCTACGAGGTCTGGATTCAGTTTGGCTCAGCCACAACAACCGATGATGCCGATGGAGAGATCTATGCAACATCCCCTATCATTCCTTCCCCTGACCAGGTAAGAGAAGTTATCAGCCACTTCACAGGACACCTCTCCCAGATTCCACCAGCCTACTCAGCTCTCAAGGTCAAGGGTAAGCGTGCCTATGAACTGGCCAGAGAAGGGAAACAACCCAACCTCCAGCCCCGTGAGGTGGAGATTTTTTCCCATGAAATCCTCTCGTATGATCAACAAAACCGTATCCTCCATACCCGTGTCCTCTGTTCCTCGGGAACCTATATCCGGAGCCTTGCCCGAGATATTGGCAACGCCCTGGGCTGTTATGGGCATGTTGCTCGTCTCATTCGCACCCAAACTCTGGGAATTACCCTCGAACAATGTGCTGACATCTCCCGTCTCACAGAAACTAACTGGACAGAGTTTCTTCTTCCCATGAGAACTGTCGTCACACTTCCCTCTCTCGAAATCAAAGAAGCCTCATGGATCCTTCAGGGGAGAAAACTTTCCCCTCACGCTTTTTGTAACCCTCCGGAATATGATGGCATGTACCAGATTGTCAAGGACGAAAAACTCCTTGCCATAGGAGAGTGGAAAGAAGGAAGGTTTTTCTATAAGCGAGTGTTTCATGCCTAAACCAAACATTCTCCTCGTTTACCCCTACATCGAGGACTTTGCCGCCTATGATCACTTTGCCAAACCCGTGGGACTCTGGATGATCGCCGACATGCTTGCCGACCAGGCGAACATCTGGTATATTAATGCCCTCGACAGGAGTATCCCCGAACTCCATCTCACCTTGAAACCGGACGGTACTGGCCACTTCTTCCAGCAGGTTCTCCCTACGCCTCCCCAGCTGAGCGATATCCCCCGCCGCTGGAAACGCTACGGTATGCCAGAACATCTTTTCCTCCGTAAACTTGGCCAGCTTCCTGAAAAACCTGACTGGATCTTTGTCTCCAGTGGGATGACTTACTGGTACACAGGCTTACACTACACTCTGTCTCTTCTCCGCGAGAAGTTCCCCCATGCCAGGATAGCTCTCGGGGGAATCTACACCTCTCTTCTCCCTGACCATGCGCAAACTCTCGGTGGAGACATCGTGATCCCCTTTCAGCATCCGGCTCAGGTCGCAACAGCCCTTTCCAGGATTTTGAATCTTTCCATCCAAAAAACAGACATCGTTCCTGATTATACCATCGCTGGTGAGTACGCGTATGCCCCCCTTCTCCTTTCAATGGGATGCGTCTTCAAATGTCATTACTGTGCAAGTCCACGCCTCTTATCCTTTCTTCCCTTGAGTAAAGAAAGAACCATAGCTGCCTTCCAGTGGTTGTACGAAGAAAAAAAAGTCCGCCACTTCGCTTTTTATGATGATGCCCTTCTCGTCCATCCGGAGGATCGTCTTATCCCCTTGCTGACTTTTAGCCTTGAAAAGGGATACGAGTGTTCTTTTCACACGCCAAATGGCCTCCACATCCGCTTTCTCACAGAAGATTTGGCCAGACTTATGAAAAAAGCAGGATTTATAGACGTACGACTCTCCCTTGAATCCAGTGATGAAGTTTTCCAGAAAACCCAGGGACAAAAAGCCAAAAACGACGAGTTTCTCAGGGCTATAGAGATGCTCTTCAAGGCAGGTTTTGAACGAAAACACATCCGGGTCTACACCCTCGCCAACGTTCCCGGGCAAACCCTTTCCTCTGTGGAAAAAACGATGGATTTTATCTACGCCTCAGGGGCTCTCCCCATGCTTGCCTACTACTCGCCCATCCCCGGAACACCGGATTTCAAACTCTCACAAGCCATCACTGATCTTTCCGATCCTCTCTTTCACAACAACACGGTCTACCTTTATCGAAGCGGTATTGATATCCAGTATCTCCAGTATCTCCATCAGAAAGAAGTTGCCTACCGTCACAAAGAAGAACCATCATCACCCCCACAACCCCTTTAAGGAAGAAGTTTTACTCCTCCTGTACCTGTTGTCACAAACTCATAGCGTTTTCCTGGAACCAGATCAAGCGCAAGCGCCTGTCCGTAAAACGTACGTATCCCGAGTTTTTTCGCCAGGGAAGCGTTGGTGATAGAAGCAACAATCTTTTGCCCCATAGAGAAAAAATCTCTCCCCTCCATCCCCAGAAGCTCCTCTTCAGGGATCGCAAAATGCCAGAGTATCCCCTTCTCCCCCGAAAAAAGAGAGTATCCCCTTTCTGGTGATTGTCTCGCCGTGTACAATCGGTAAGGAAACGCAAGATTATATGCCCCTCCCTCTCCCACAACAGTATAGTCAAAATTACATACCCCAAAGTCCACATACACCCGTTGTTCACCTACCACTATTCTCTCCTGATGCTTCAAAAGAGGCCTTTGCTGCCACGGACTATGGGTAAAATACGAAAGCACCAACTCATATCCGGAGGGATGCTGCGCCACGGTAATCTCGAGAATCTTTCCCTCAAACCGGAGATTCTTAAGCGTCTGGGCAAGAACGGTCTTTTCCCGCGCCAACCTCAGATTCTCCACAAATAAGCGAATATCCCTATCAAAAAATGCAATCGCAAAAAGAAAAACAAGCGCTATCACAATCTGAGGAAGAGAAATCAAAAGACTTCCCATCTTTTCCGAAAGATTCAACACAAAAACATTCCATCGCCACTTTCCATCGCCACTTATTCCCTGTTTCACCAGGACGATAAGCCCCCAAAAACCTAAAATACCCCACCCCCACGGGGTCAACAAGAGAAAAGACAGAATCGAACTGAGAATTTGCCCAACCCTGAGAAAAACTTCCAGGCTTTCCATCATTTCTCCCGGAGTTCTACCGTTCCATTCTGACGGTAGATCACCTCATACCGTCCCTTTTGCCACGACTTTCCCGGATACTGATGCAGGGCTATAGTATCCCGTTTCTGTATGGTAACCTCTTCCACATCCTTGCCCGAAACAAGAAAATATGCAAGCTTCTCGATCTCCCCTCCACGAAAAAGACGGTTGGTATACGGATCAAACACCTCCACACCATCTGCAGGAGCAACCACATCACTATACACTCGTAGAGGATACCCAAAAACAAAGGTATTTGTTCCATAGCTCCAGGAAAGAAACAAAAACTCTACATACAAATCTGTTCCTCCCATCTCAAAAGCCTCACTATGAAGAGCCCTTCCCTGAGAATCGTAAAAAATCAACTGTCCTGCAAGAGCAGGTGAGGTCTCTTGAATCGAAATCTCCGAAAGCAAAAACTCCCGCGTGAGATTTTCGATAGCCTGATCGAGATGGATCTTTTCTGAAATAAAATAGGTACGCCAGTACTGCAACACCAAATAACCGCCAGCTGTAACGACAAGAAAAAGAAAAATAAGTACCGTCACAGGAAAAGAGCGAGATTTTTTTTCCCCTATTGCCATTTTCGTATCATCTCCTCAGCATGATTTTTCGCACTTTGATCTTCTCCCCCCAGCATACGCGCAATCTCATCCCGTCTCTGCTCCGCCGAGAGAAGAGAAAGCCTGGTAAAGGTTTTCTCACTTACGACCTCTTTCATCACCTTGAGGTGCGTGGTAGCCGCCGAAGCAATCTGGGGGAGATGCGTAATCACAAGAAGCTGCTTGTAAGAAGCAATCTCGCGCATCTTTTTTGCCACCTGATTTGCCGTAAGCCCTCCAATACCCACATCAATTTCATCAAACACCAGGGTTTCTACCACATCCGAACGAGAAAAGATGCTCTTCAAAGCCAGCATAACCCGTGAGATTTCTCCACCTGAGGCAATCTTGCGCAATGGTTTTGGTTCCTCTCCCGGGTTGGTCGTCATAAAAAACTCTACCCTATCAATCCCTGTTTCAAACATCTTGATAGGAATATCCTGGATCACGAGAGGAGAAGCATCGTCTCGCACGTACTTGATATCCACAACAAACCGAGCCTTGTCCATTCCCAGTTCAGCAAGCTCCTGACCTATCCGCATAGCCAGATCCTGAGCCACCTGTTGACGTTTCTTAGAAAGGGTCATGGCCTTATCGGTATAAGCCTGCTTGGTCTTCTCAATCTCCTGCTGAATAGAAACAATCTCCTCAGCCCGATTAGAAAAACGTCTGAGCCGATCCTCACACTCCTCTTTGTACTCCAGAAGTTCCTGAACCGTGTTCTTCTTGTATTTACGTTTGAGATCCTTGATCGTCTCAAGGCAATCGATGATACTATTCATTCGCCCAGGATCAAAATCGAGGCGACTCTTCGCCTCCCGTACGAGATTGGCTGCCTCCTGAGCCTGCGTAAACACCCCATCCAGGATCTCATAAATCTCCTGATATTCCCTATCCATTCCGGCTATTTCAGCAAGAGGATGCATCATCCTCTGGAGTTTCGCCAGTACCGATCCATCCTGTTCATACAACACCTGGTATGCCAGTTCAAAAGCCTCAGCAATCTTTTCCCCATTTTCGAGTCTCTTGAGCTCTTCGGTCAGATCATTCTCCTCCTCAGGATAAAGCTTGGAACCACCGATATCCTCCACCGCTGTCTCCCAAAAGATCTTCTCCTGTTCCAGCCGACTTTCATCCTGCTGAAGATCCGACAGTGTTGCCAGAAGCTGATGAAGCCTCTGATAAAGGGATTTTATCTCCTCCCGATCACCAAAAAGCTCCCCATACCTATCCAGCAGATCTAAGTGTACCTTTTGCTGAAGGAGGAGCTGATGGTCGTGCTGTCCATGAAAATCAACCAGATACTCCCCGATAGCCTCCAGCTTGGAGAGGGGTTCCTGCAAACCATTGATAAAAACCCTCCCCCTACCGTCAGCCACAATCTCCCGACGTATCAAAAGCCCCTCCGAGAGATCAATATCCATCGACCTGAGTATCTCTTTGAGCATGGGATCATTTACTGAAAACTCGCCCTCCACAATCGCCCGTTCACATCCCGATCGAATCACCGAAGTATCCGCTCGTTCTCCCGTGAGAAGTCCCAGAGCCCCGAGAATAATAGATTTCCCCGCTCCCGTCTCTCCGGTAAACACCACAAATCCTGGAACCAACTCGATCTCAAGATGATCAATAATGGCATAGTTCTTTATAGCTAAACGCTGGATCATACCTGCCACCTTAGTTTTTTTCTGAGAAGCTGGTAGAATTGCTTATGATGGGGTTCATAGAGCTTGATCTTCGTTTCACTGAGACTAATAAAAATCTCATCCCCCTCCTGGAGACGAAAATTCTCCTGTCCATCGATTGTCAAAGCACTCTCCTGAGGATCTCCGTCAATCCGTACCCTGATACGGTGATGTACATCCGTCACAAACGGCCGAACCGCCAGCGTATGGGCACAGATCGGTGTAATCACCATCGCTGGAAGTGTAGGAGAGAGAATCGGTCCACCAGCCGAAAGATTGTAAGCCGTAGAACCTGTTGGTGTTGAAACAATCAAACCATCCGCCCAATAGTGAGAAAACAACTCATCCTCTATCCACACTTCTATGGGAATCATACGAGACAGTGTCCCTCTGGCGATGACCGCATCATTCATAAAAGGGGAAAATCGATGAGGCTTTCCCGAACGCATCACAGACACATCGAGAAGAAATCGCTCATACACTGAAAGCCTCCCCTCCTCTATATCTTCAATCACCTTTCCACACTCGCCGGCAGAAATACTCATCAGAAATCCCAACTTCCCCGCATTAATCCCTATAAGTGGAATACCAAAAATCCCAAACGTCCTCGGCCTCATGACGATAATGAACATCAAAATCCGAAAGCACCTCTTCACTGGATAGTTTATACCAGGCTGGTTCAACCTGAAGCCATTCAATCCCTCGTTTTGCAAGTTCTTCAGTCAGAGCTTGAAGAACCTTGGCCACCTGAGGTCGACTCTTTTTAGCGACGATCAAAACCTGTTTGAGCTTCATCCCTTTTTTCCCCTTTCTGACGGACAAAAAAACTCCGCAACCTCTCCCACCAGGATTTTTTCCCAAATTTTCTGGTGTAATCTTCCATAGCAACAATCAGATCTATAGGACCATACCTTTCCTTGAGATAGTGCCAGTGATCCATAATCCAGATGTAGAGATCTCCCTCTGTTCTGCCTGGAAAATATTTGAGAATCTTATTTTTCCGTATCATATCTCTTACTGATCTATAAAGATTCTGGTACCACTCTTTTGCTGCCTCCTGCATAGAAAAAGCCCGACAAAACTTTTCTTCGAGAAGATATTTATACGTATTAATATGTTCAACAAGACGATAGTATCCCCATGGATTCGTTAGAGAAAAAGTCTCACCAGGCACTACTTTATCTATTTGCGTCTTCTCAAGAAAAAACCGGTATCCCTCCGCAATAAGAAGACTCTTCTGATCAAGCTTTTCCGTCTGGATAGGCACCTTCACAAAAAGCTCGGTGATCTCTGCGTCAATAAACTCCATACCCAGCTGTCTTGCCACAGAGACACGATGGTTCCCATCCCGAACAAAATAGAAATCCCCTACTTTGTACACCTTAATAGGGGGAAGTGTAATCTCTTTCAAGTGAGCCACATCAATATTCTCCCACCGCTGTCGATTATGCTCATGGATAGGCAAAAAATTGCTATCAAAATCCTGATATCGTCCCTCGGAACCAACGATTTTGTCGAGAGGAATACTTTTGACCCCACGATACGCCATCCCATGAGGAGCCAGAAGATGTTTTACCTCATCAAAACGCAACAATTCATCATTCTGAGAAAAGAGGGTCTTCAGTAAACGAGAAAAAAAGGCTTTATTTTTCGCCTTTTCAAAATCCCAGCGTGCCTTATTGTAAAAATTTACCTGATTATTCATTTTTGTCTCCTAACGGTTTTCTCCCAGATACTGGTCAAGATCTATAATCTGATAATCATAGCTATTAATTACATACGTTCCATTCACCTTGGTGATTCTTGTTGCATTCCTATCATAGAGATGGGTATGACCATGAAGCCATACCTTGGGCTTAAACGTCTTGATAAAAGATACAAAAGCCTCAAATCCACGATGGGGCAAATCTGACTGATCATGAATCCCATACGGAGGGGCATGACTCACCACAACATCCACGTAACGATGATGCCGCAAACGATTATAAAAAAGAGAAGGAGACATCATAAGAATACGATTCCACATCTGATTTTCATTGTACTGGTGCTCTCCATAGTTGTAGAGATACGAACCCTCCAGACCAGCAAAGAGCACTTTATTTTTTTCTACTACCTTCATATCAATATTCACACCACCAAAAAAACACTTTTTTTGGTAATTCAGTGAATGGTACTTGAAATCATTTACCTCACGCAGACCTTCACACCACGTCTTTTTCTTTGTGTAATGATCATGGTTTCCACACACGTAGAAAAGTGGCTTATTCAAGCTCGACACGAGGTAGTCCAGATAATACATCGGAAGATCCCCGCATGAAATAATAATATCAACATCTTTAGCGACTGTTGTGACGAGCGGGCTGTAGAGTTTTTGATTCACAACATCGCTTACCACCAGAAGCTTCACAAAAAGAATTAGACCTCTTTGATGTGTGCTTCTATCATTTTCTCAAAATCAGCACGACTCATCTTGTCTTTGTAGAGCTCCCACATGGCCTCAATAGCATCTTCTTTGGTAGGAAATTTTACACCCTTTTGAGCCTCATCAAGAGTAACCACAAATGGCATACATACCTCCCCTATTCGTATTCTCTCTATAATTGTAACACATTTTGCTTTCTTAAGCAAGCATTTTTTCTATACTTTTATAAGCCTTCTGGCGAATCTGTTCGTCTACTTTTACAACAAACTTTTCTTCTTTCAGGGAATCATAAAGTTTTGCCAGCGTAATACGCTTCATGTTTTTACACTCCATGCGGTGAGAAGGTTCGATAAAAACCCTATCGGGAAATCTTTTCTGCAAAGCGTAGACCATCCCCCACTCGGTGACAATGATAAACTCTTTTGTCTCGGGATGATTCTCCACAAACTGAATCATCTGTCCTGTGCTACAGATCCCATCTGCCATCTCCTGGATCTCTTCAGGACATTCTGGATGCACCACCACCAAAGCATCTGGATGAAGCTCCTTTGTCTTCACAATGGCCTCTATATCTGCCGTTTCGTGCACCACACAGAATCCAGGCCAGAGAACAATCTCCTTCTCCGGTACACGCTTCTGCACATATCTTCCCAGGTTCTTATCCGGGAGAAATACAATCTTGTCCCCCTCTACACGCCGCACGATATCCACAGCATTGGCAGAGGTACAACAGATGTCCACTTCGGCTTTCACCTTAGCACTTGAATTGACATATGCCACAAACGTATGATCAGGATAATGTTGACGCCACCTGCGAACCTCTTCGATAGGAGCAAAATTTGCCAGGGGACACCCTGCATTTGTGTCTGGAATCAAGATTCGCTTCTCAGGATTGAGAATCGAGACGGTTTCCGCCATGAAATACACACCACATACCACTACCAGATCCTCTTTAATGGTAAGGGCATGTCTCGCCATACCAAGCGAATCCGCGACATGATCCGCCACATCTTGAATCTCAGGAAGCTGATAGTTATGCGCAAGAATATAGGCATTTTTTTCTTTTTTAAGCTGAAGAATCGCTTTCTGGAGTTCTGGTATATTCACACTGCCTCCCAGGCTAATTTTAGCATAACGAAAACATTATAAACCACTACCCATTGATTATAAGATATTTTTTAGAAAAGTCAAGGGAAGAAATATAAAAAACCAAGAATGCTAAAAACAAGCATCTTTTTTATTTTTATAATTAAAATATTCTATAATTAAAATATTATATCCCAAGAATGATTAACTCTTCTCCATCGGGGAAAGCCCACCCTGCAAGATCCTGAATATCTTTTGTCGTGCTCTCGTAAATATGACGCAAGAATATCAAATTGTAGTCGTATTGGTAACGCATTTTTTCGTTATAAACAAGGAGGGAAGCAAAACTCTCGGGATGAGAGAGATCAAAGATTTCTTCTGCATACATCCTCATCTTTTTCTCAAGAAGCTCTTCTTCGTCGGGGCCATTGAGCCTGAGTTCATTGAATTTCCGATAGTAAATCTCAAGCATCGTGAGAAGCATGGGCTTGAAGGTGGTAAAATAACACGCGTACAATACTCCCCCCTTTTTGGGAGAAATCATCCAGAGATCAGTACTCATACTATAGGTGAGTCCCTGGGTCTCTCTCATCTCTTCCATCAGACGTGAAGAGGACTCCGGATCCCCGAGAATCCTATTTAAAAGAATCCCTCGCGCCCATAACTGCCCGTTGGTATATGGCACCTTCCACCGTCCCACAATCAAACCCATTCCCTGTTCTCCAGGAATACGAATCTCCAATCTCTGGGCTTTTGTTGTCTTCTTTAAAACCTCTCTCTCCAGAGGAAGGGGTGGGGTATCCACTTTCCAGCCTTCAAAGAGGGCTTTCACACGCAAAAGAATCTTTGAAACATCCACATCCCCCACCACAGCAATCACAAGGTTTTCTGGCCGCACCATAGAGTAATACAATGATTCGATATCCTTTGTCTGAAGACTCAGTATGGTCTGCGGTGTAGCAAAATTCTCCAAAGATAACCCTTCTTTCATCAATGAGGTATTGATAAGACGACGGACCTGTTCCTCTGGATCAGGGTTCTTTTTCCGCCGCCAATACTCTCGTAGATACCCTTCTTTTGCTTCTTCCAGTATCAGAGGGGAAAACTGCCTGTTAATCAACATTCTGGCAAGATAGTGAACAGCCTCTTCGCTATCCTCTGAGCTCACCGTCAGAGTAAAAGAAGAAAACCTCCCTCCTCTTTCGGCGAGTTCCTTTTGTAATCGGTACTGAGGTCCTCCACCTGTAAGATAATCCATCAAAAACCTCATTTGATGGGGCTTTTTTATTTGAAATTCTGTTTCTCGAAAATCCCAGCTCAAAGATACGATTTTCTTGCCCTTAATTGGTTTGATCAAAATAACTATCCCATTCGAAAGCACGTATCGCTCCACACCGTGAAACATTTGCTTCAGAGTCGCCTCTGTCTCTTTATACATCTTTTCGTGATAGAGCATGAGATCTTTTTTTTCGTTTTCTAAAAGAGTACGCCCTGATTTCTCGTGAAAGTCCTCTTCCATAGGAGAAGAAAAAGAAAAGCTTCTCTTCTCGTCTGCAAAATATGTCGCTGTAAAATACCCGGATACTGCATTCGAAGAAACAAGATAGGTTTTGAGAAATTGAGCTACCTCATCTGAAGTAATACTATCCAGAGTTTGAAACCACTTTTTTAAACTCTGGAGATCTCCATACCGAAGAAACTCTGTCAAAAACATCCCTCTTTCTCCAATGTCCTGATGCCGTATAAGCATCCTATAGTACAACATTTTGCGGGCCCTTTCCACTTCTCGATCAAGGTAACTCTTTTCCACCTGTGTCCCGGGAAAAGAAGGATTCCCTTTATAATAAAGGGACAACAGGGAACCATCCATCATGGCTTCATGGAACATCTCTCGAATAATTCCGCCTTCTACAATAAAATATGCCAGAAGAGAGTCCCGATTGGTCAGAGAAAACCCGGGCAAACTAAAAATTATCTCTCCAAAATGTCCCTTCCCCGGACCAGTGAGAGAAACCAATCCACCCGCTTGAAAATGCGGAGGCTGAGGTCGTTCCACAGGAAGTTTTTTATTCGGAACAAGGGGAGCAAAATATTGCTGAAGCAGAGCAAGCAAGGTTTTTTTGTCTACTTGACCAACAACTACAATGAAGGCATTATTGGGAGCGTAATACGTACGATAGAGATCTACCACCTCTTCATACGAGGCCTGCAAAATCTCAGAGGCCTTGCCTCCCCTCCAGGAAAAAGGATGTCCCGGAAAAGCCTTTGACATCATCCCCATATTGAGACGATACTCGGGAATAGACTCATAGCCATTGAGTTCATCAGCAACTACCTGCCGTTCCAGTTCAAATTCGTGTCTATCCAGGAGAAGATTTTGCATCCTATCGGATTCAATTTTGAAGATCGTTTCAAGTGTTGAGGGAGGAGCTATAACATAGTACACTGTTTTATCAAAGTCGGTATGGGCATTATACTTCACCGCTTCTCTTCCATAGATCCTGTGAATTAACCCATCCGGATACCTTGCGCTTTCCTTAAACATCATATGTTCAAGCAGATGGGTATACCCCTTTTGATTGGTGTTTTCATTACGAAAACCAACCTTGTACACCACCGAAACAAACACAAGAGGGATTGAATTATCCTGCTGAAAATACACCACCAGACCATTAGAAAGACGAATGGTTTCCACAGACTGCAAAGGGGGAATCGTCTCCCAGTCTAAACCCCAAGCCTTTAAAAACACTATCCCGAAAAGAAAAAGCATATACCTTTTCATCTTTCCCCCCTACTTTTCTTTTACATAGATGATGGAATTCAAGCCACCATACTCATCCGGAACAACCGAAGGATTGTCTGGATCTGCTATCCAGAATCCATCAACAATAAACTTGTACATATATTGACGTCCATACACAAGTGGAAGTGTAACTCTCCAAACGCCATCCTCTCCCCGAACCATCGGTGTGCTATCAGGGTTCCATCCGTTAAATGTTCCTGCTATATTCACCATCTCTGCCTCAGGAGCATACAGAGAAAAGGTAACTTCATTTCTTACAACACGGGGGGCATATCTTCCCACTACCCCTTTCGCCCGTGGAAGATTCACAGTAGTTTCCCCACACCCAATGAGAAAAAAACATACCCATACCAACCACCATCTTCTCATAAAGACCCCCAAAAATTTATCAAATTTTACCTGAGAAAGTATAACGGAAAATACCTCAAAACGCAAACCCATAATATAGGAGTCAAAATTTGAAAAAAAAATCTGTATACATTAAAATTTTTTCAAGAATTTGAAAATGCTTTCTAAAAGGAGGTGTGAAATGAATCACATCAAAAAGATCGTTCTCCTTATCCTGGGATTAGGTTTTCTGGGGTGTACCGGTACAAGACCAGAAGAAAAACAAGCACTGCTTATTTCGGCAAGTTATCATGGGGATATCGAGACGGTAAACCGACTCATTGCTGAGGGAGTAGATGTCAATGCAAGAATGGGAAAAGATGGTATCTTTGCCCTCCAGGCAGCTGCCAACCAAAACCAGATTGCTGTTGCGGAAGCGCTCCTGAATGCCGGGGCAGACATACACCTCCTTTCCTCCACCCTGTGGAGCGCCATGGCGGAAGCCTGTTACGAAGGTCATATCAATATCGTGTACCTCCTCGTGGAACACGGGGTTAACCTGGAGCAAAAAGTAACCTCCAATATTTCCACCGTCCTTTCAATAGCCGCAAGTCAGGGTCATGCAGATATCGTCAGTTACCTTCTCCAAAAAGGAGCCAACGTCAACGACCCAGACAAGGATGGCTGGACAGCTCTCCACTATGCTGTAAGAAATGAATCTCTTGAGACTGCTAAAATTCTTATAGTCAACAACGCGAACATCAATGCCAAAGATAAAGCTGGTAAAAGCCCTTTCATGCTCGCTGCTCAGTCTGCTAATGTCGAAATGCTCACGTATCTTCAATCCCAAAAAGCCGATATTTCTGCGAAAGATAAAGCTGGAGGGAATGCTCTCTTTTACGCATGCGGAGGGGGCAATATAGAAAATGTAAAATTCTTGTTAGAAGCAGGACTGGACATCAACAGCCGGGATAAAAATCTCTGGACTCCTCTTGCAGTAGCAGTAAAACAAGGACAATTTTCTATTGTTAAGTATCTCATCGAAAAAGGGGCTGAAATAGACCCTCCTGACACAACGGGTTGGACCCCTCTTTTTCATGCCTGCCGTGAAGGTCATTATGAAATAGCAAAATATCTCGTGGAGAAAGGTGCAAACATTAATAGAACCTCCATTCACCAAGTCACTCCCCTTATGCTTGCCGCCCATGAAGGAAATCTTGATATTGTCAAGATGCTCGTGGAAAAAGGCGCCAACGTTCACGCTAAAGACGAGGATGGCTGGAAGGCTATAGACAGCGCAAGAGCAGCTAAACATACCCATATTGTCAATTATCTCAAGCAGTTTTAATCCCATCCCCCGGTGCACGTGCATCGGGGGTTTATTTTTTCCCCTCTTCCCCCTCCAAAAGATCCTCACTTTTTCGCCAAAAAAACAAGATAATGACACATTCCCTTTCCGAGAGAAGATTTTGGCAAAAGAGAAAAACATATCCGGAGGGGAAGGATGCCAAAGTAAGCATGCATAACCAGGATATCACGAAATCCTATCTCCTCCAGCATCACCCTCACCTGTTGTTCATGAAACTCCTGGATATGGATATAATCCCCTGTTTCCTCATAAGAACCAATCTTGATAGGAAAAACAAGCCTCCCCAACAAGAGTTTCACAATATTCATAGGTCTCAAAAGATTGGGTGTCCCAAAAAGAAGAACTCCTCCCTTTTTGAGAACGCGGTACTGTTCCGTTAAAACAAGATGGGGTTTCAGGGTATGCTCTAACACATCATGATGGATAATAATATCAAACTCTTCATCAGCAAAAGGAAGAACGTCGTCTGGCTTCACTCTTTGAAACTGCCAGCGAGTGTGCTGATTAAGCAAAAGTCTATCTTCTTCTTTAACAGGACACTCTACTATATCTGTCGCGATTACCTCCTTTATAAAAGGATTTTCTTGCACAGAAATATAATCCCATATCCCGTCTCCACACGAAAACGACAGCATCTTCATGTGCTCAGAAAGATGGATCCCACGGATGAGTTCCCTGTGAACCTTTCTCTGAACATACTCCACCTTCGTCATTCTCGGATTATGAAGCCTTTCTCGAATGGAAAGAAGTTTTGCCATAGACTTTTCCTCCTTATAAAAACACAAAAACAAAAAATGGTGGAGCATTCTACCCGAATGCTCCACCACAGAACTTTCTACACCTTTAGAGAGAGAAATTTGTCTTAGCATAGCTCCATATCCTAAGCTCGTCAATAATAACTCCTCCACTTGAGTTTACATTCTGTAAAATCTGAATCACCGCATTGGTAAAACCAGGAATATCTGCCGGTCCAAGGGTGTCTCTATACGAGGAGGGGGAAACTACTTGCCCATTGAGATAGAGCCGTGCCCTCCTGCCATCTTCAAAGCCATCACTCCTCCACACGAGGGCATAGTGATTCCAGTTTGTCACCCCCGAGGAGAGAATATCGCTATACCTCGAACCTCCTGTCGCAAGCGTCACCATAGCCAAACCGTCACCACTCGCATGAACATTTCCACAAAGCCCGCTTCCCCCTACTCCATCATTCGCATTAAAGAGTACCCGATATTCATAGTTACCCTCTCCTATACGCACAAAAACCGGAGCATCTCCCACCGGGATGTTTACGGGAGGATTAACAAGCTTCGCCCAGAATTCAATACACCCTTCTGTTGAGGGGAGAACAAAATTAGAATACACTATCCCGAAGTCTACATTGTAGGGGGCATAATAGGCATTTCCGAATTTTCCTGCTACAAAAGAGAGATTAGTAGTGGTTGCATACCCCCTTGGTCCAACCAAAGGAGAAAGGGTACTTCCCAGATCATCAAAAGAAGAATAGAAAGTAAGCCCGGAGAGATCCTCTCCTTCGATGTAAATAACACCACCTAGCGTTACCCTTATTCGATAATTGCTGCCTGCCGCCACGTGAATAACTGCTGTCGCTACATTGGTATGGCCCGCTGTATCCCAATCTGTTACCGTGAGGGTATAAATCCCTTTCCTGGGAACTTGAAAAGTAAACACCATTGGATCCCCACGGGTCCATGATTTTACCTCTCCCCAACCCAGGGAATTACTGAGCGCAATAGTAGCTCCCATAATAAGAAGTTCTTCCACTTCGATCACACTGGGAGAGATACCACTTCCTCCACCTGACACATTTCCCGTAGAGAGTTCTACCACTACCGTTGCTTTCTCGAGGTCATATACTTCCTCACTGCTATCAGAGGCAGGGTTTAATCCACATCCACCCAACAACACCAACACCATCCCCAACACCAACCACCATTTTGACGTTTTCATACATCCTACTCATGAATATATGTTTTTATATTACATTATAAAGCCTTCCATTGTGTCAAGAAAATTGTGTCTAGTCATAGGATAACCTCGCTGTGAATATTTTCTTTGGTGTATGAGTGTTGCTCACGATAGAGTTGAAAGTAATACTCCCAATTTTTTAACTTTCTTTTTAAGAACTTCTCATTTTGGTATCTTAATAACAGGTAAAGATATTTCTCAGCTGAAGCCTCGCTTTGACACATTTCCATTGTTTTTAATCTCCTTTTAAGTTCTTTAAAGAGTCTTTCCAGGGCATTGTTTGTATACACCATGCTTCGTATTCCTTCAGGTAATTCCATGTAAGTGAATATATTCTCTCTTATTGTCAAGAGGTTATTCATTAAGTTGGGATAGATATTTTTCCATTTTTGTGTAAATTTCATAAACAATTGTTCTGCCTCCTGTTTGTCTTTGGCATGAAATACCTCTTTTATTTCAGTGGCAATGATATTTCTGTGTTGAACTCTCACTTTAGCCAGTATGTTTCTCATGACATGGACTACACAGGGCTGATACTTTGCGTGGGGATATATCTCTGTTATGACGTTTTTCATACCACTTAAGCCATCAGAGACAATAAAATGAATCTGTTTGACACCTCTTTCTCTTTATATCTACAAAATTTCCCGCCAGTTATAAGCACTTCCATGCCTCCTGGCAGGTAGTATCCTAAAATCTCCCGTCTTCCCTCAGGTGTAATGCCTATAGCTACATATATTGATTCATTTTCTACCCTATCTCTCTTGATAGGAAACACCATAGCATCCAGAAATACCACGGCATATTCTTCCATGAGAGGGCGACTACGCCACTTCTGAATCTCTTCTATGCCTACCTGGCTTATCCTTGAGATGTTAGCATAAGAAATCTTTATTTCATAAAGCTCTTTTAAAACTTCTGCTATCTTCCTTGTTGACATTCCTGATATCAACATAGCCCTGATTAATGCATCTAAGTCTTCTGTGATGCGTTTGCGATAGGGAAGAAGGGCACTTTTAAATCCATTATCCCTTGTTCTTGGAACACGTATGGTGTAAGCTCGCCAAAAGCTGTCTTTTAAATCCCTAAAGTAAAAGCCATTGCCTTTTGTGGGAGGATTGTTTTCAGGTAAATCTCTAAATACTCTCTTTCCCGTCAAATAAAAAGTACTCGAAATTCGAATCATTGCCTCATAAAAAAAAGTACTCAAAAATTCCATACAGTTTCCTCCAAATTTTTGTTTTTTACATTCTTTTTCTTTTGAAGGCTGAAAAGTTTTCTCTGGCAAGCCGTAATTTTTTGTCTTAGGTGAAACAAATCGAGAGCCTTATAAAGCCTTGTTAGGCGTTCCTTTTGTGCCTCACTTACATAAGAGCTTTCTAAAAGCCGTTGGTAGGGAGTTTTAATATCATCATGCTTCTTTTGCACCTTGCTTCCGATTCTCTTTTTCTCTGTCATTTTCATAACAGGTTGAAAAAAGTTGGCATAAAGCCTGAGATACGCATAGAGTCGGTTCAAGTAGTAGACTTCTTCCTCGGTATCGTAGCGGAAGTATCCAACATTCTGGCGGACTATGGAATAGTTTTTCTGCTCAACGTAGCAGTTATCATTGGAACGGAGCTTCTCCCCTTGTAAATTTTATCTGGTTCTTCTCCACCAATCGCGTAGAGGATGATTAATAAATTCAGCACGGTATCAGAATCAATTCCCCGTAACTCAAAGGAAGTCTTCTTTGGACTTTTCTATGGCTTCTCTTACCCATTTTGAAGCTTTGTTTTGATTGCCACAAGTTCTGTCCAACCGCTCCAAACATCCACCATATTTAATGTTTGAGCAAAATCTCCCGACTATTTCCTCCCTCATGGGCAACCAGATCAATCTCCATAAAACCAGGGCAATTTTCATCCCACTCTGCCCACGTGCGTATAGCTATTTGTTGCTTTAATAGCGTTCCAGGTTTTGTGCCTTTTCGTCCTTTTATCTCAAGCTTTTTACGCTCATGTTTCAAAGTCTGTCAATACGGAAGCACTTATATGGCGCAAGTTTTCTATAGCCTGTGGAGAACCGTGGAGATGTCCGTTTGCTAAGAGATTATCTAAAACTTCATTTAAAATCGGCTTTAAGCGTTTGCCACACATGTAGTTTTCAATTTCCCAGACCTTTTTTAGAAGTTTTAGTTCCTCTTCGCCAATTTTTCTTTCTGCGGTCTTTTGCCCTTTTTGGCTATATCGGCTAAGGTAATTTTCTTGCCTACATAGATGGTTTTCGTGCTGCCTCAAGAGCCTGGCGGCATAGTTTCGATTTTTTAGGCCTGTTATCCTCACAAAATAATCCAGTATCTCCATTTTTTCCTTTTTGCTGGCTTTTTGATATTGTTTTGCCGTTTCCCTGTAAATAGGTCTCCTTTCAAACATCGCCACCCCAATTCCGGTTGGCGAGCCTGTTGAGCCACGGTTGGCGAGCTTGTCGAGCCACGGTTGGCGAGCCTGTCGAGCCACGGTTGGCGAGCTTGTCGAGCCATGAACTGGATTATTTTACACACAGATTTGGAGTACTTTTTTATTTTTGCAATAGCGTTCCCTTTTCGAGTACTTTTATTATGAAGCAATTCGAGTACCCCGTTGCGTCAAATAAAAAAGTACTCGAAATTCGAATCATTGCCTCATAAAAAAAAGTACTCAAAAATTCCATACAGTTTCCTCCAAATTTTTGTTTTTTACATTCTTTTTCTTTTGAAGGCTGAAAAGTTTTCTCTGGCAAGCTGTAATTTTTTTTCTTAGGTGAAACAAATCGAGAGCCTTATAAAGCCTTGTTAGGCGTTCCTTTTGTGCCTCACTTACATAAGAGCTTTCTAAAAGCCGTTGGTAGGGAGTTTTAATATCATCATGCTTCTTTTTGCTTCCGATTCTCTTTTTCTCTGTCATTTTCATAACCGGTTGAAAAAAGTTGGCATAAAGCCTGAGATACGCATAGAGTCGGTTCAAGTAGTAGACTTCTTCCTCGGTATCGTAGCGAAAGTACCCAACATTCTGACGAACTATGGAATAGTTTTTCTGCTCGACGTAGCAGTTATCATTGGAACGGGAGCTTCTTCCCCTTGTAAATTTTATCTGGTTCTTCTCACACCAATCGCGTAGAGGATGATTAATAAATTCAGCACCGGTATCAGAATCAATTCCCCGTAACTCAAAAGGAAGTCTTCTTTGGACTTTTTCTATGGCTTCTCTTACCCATTTTGAAGCTTTGTTTTTGATTGCCACAAGCTCTGTCCAACCGCTCCAAACATCCACCATATTTAATGTTTGAGCAAAATCTCCCCGGCTATTTCCTCCCTCATGGGCTACCAGATCAATCTCCATGAACCCAGGGCAATTTTCATCCCACTCTGCCCACGTGCGTATAGCTATTTGTTGCTTTAACAACGTTCCAGGCTTTGTGCCTTTTCGTCCTTTTATCTCAAGCTTTTTACGCTCATGCTTCAAAAGTCGGTCAATACTTGAGGCACTTATATGGCGCAAGTTTTCTATAGCCTGTGGAGAACCGTGGAGATGTCCGTTTGCTAAGAGATTATCTAAAACTTCATTTAAAATTGGCTTTAAACGTTTGCCACACATGTAGTTTTCAATTTCCCAGACCTGTTTTAGCATTTTTAGTTCTCCTTCGCCGAATTTTTTCTTTCTGCCAGGTCTTTTGCCCTTTTTGGCTATGTCGGCTTTAAGGTAATTTTTCTTGCCTACATAGATGGTTTTTCCGTGCTGCCTCAAGAGCCTGGCGGCATAGTTTCGATTTTTTAGGCCTGTTATCCTCACAAAATAATCCAGTATCTCCATTTTTTCCTTTTTGCTGGCTTTTTGATATTGTTTTGCCGTTTCCCTGTAAATAGGTCTCCTTTCAAACATCGCTAACTCCACCTTTTACCTCCAGTTCTTTGAACTGGATTATTTTACACAAATTTAAAGTACTTTTTTATTTTGAAGTAACGTTCCCTTTTCGAGTACTTTTATTATGAAGCAATTCGAAAAATTGACAAAATTCCTATTTTCATGTATAATAAGTATCAAAGGAGAAAACTGTCACATAAAACCATATCACAGAAGGAAAAACTCCTTCCTTGGCTGAGGAGTTGAGATCAAAAGAGATAGCTATCTTTATCCCCCTGAGAGAGGAGAAGCAGTGGTTGAAACCAACCAATCCATAAAGACTCAAAGAAAGTCTGTGAGGTGAGATTCTCTCTATGAAACGTCGAGTATACGAAGGCTTACTTTTACTTTTTACTACCGTCAAATGGCTTATATTAGCCACTCTCGTGGGTATAATAGTGGGTTTCGCCACCACAATGTTTTTAAAACTATTGAATATCAGCATAGAATTTACTCATAAGTTCTCATGGTACTTTTTATTTTTACCTCTTGTTTTTTTTCTTACCATTATAGTGATAAAATACTTGGCACCCGAGGCAGAAGGTCACGGAACAGAAAAAGTCATAGAAGCTATACACAAAAACAATGGCAAAATACATCCACTCGTAGTGCCAGTAAAATTAGTTGCTACCATAATTACTTTAGCTTTTGGTGGTTCTGCAGGCAAAGAAGGACCAAGTGCACAAATTGGAGCTGGCTTAGCATCAATTTTTTCTGATCTCTTGAGATTGAATAAAAACGATCGAAAAAAACTCGTTATCTGTGGCATAAGTGCGGGATTTGCTGCCGTATTCGGTACTCCCATGGCAGGGGCGATCTTTGGAATAGAGGTACTTATTGTCGGAAGTATGTTATATGAAGTTCTTTTACCTTCTTTTATTTCGGGAATGATTGCCTTTCATATTGCTTCAAAATTAGGGATAAATTATTTTTATCATCACATCAATATCAATATGGCTTTTAATGAAATGCTTTTTATCAATATCGTCATGGCTGGGATATTTTTTGGTCTTGTTTCTTTCTTCTTTATCGAAGTATTAAAACTCTTTGAATGGTCATCGCATAAACTAAAAATATGGCCTCCTTTCAAAGGCCTTATCGGTGGATTAGCATTAATTCTCCTCACCTTTGCCTTTTCAAAGCAATATCTCGGTCTGGGGTTAGACACTATTGAAGCTGTATTGCAGGGAAACACTATTGTCTGGTATGCTTTTATCATAAAAATAATCTTCACCAGTATTACCCTGAGTTTTGGAGGAAGTGGCGGAATAATCACACCAATATTTTTTATTGGTACAACCGCCGGAAGTGTTTTTGCCGAACTATTCCATCTTGATAGCTCTATTTTTGCCGCGATTGGTATGGTAAGTCTTCTTGCAGGGGCTACCAATACTCCAATTGCTGCCAGTATCATGTTTATAGAATTATTTGGTAATAATGTTGCTCCTTATGCAGCAATAAGTTGTATTATCAGTTTTATCATGACTGGTCATAGGAGTGTGTATCCTTCACAAATGATAGGCATGAGAAAATCTATCCTGTTTCACGAAGAATTAGGAACAGAAATAAAAAAACTAAAGATAAAGTACAAACCAGAAAATGATGTTTTGTTTAATAAAATAGTAAAATATATTGATGCCATGAAAAATAAACACGTGAAAAAATAATCCGGATAAAAATAGCATACTATTTTTCTCACAAAAATAGTACGCTATAAAAACAATACGATAAAATTATAGAGGAGAAGATAGCATATGAACGATCTCATGCAACGCTTTCACTTTGAAAGAAATCAGGGTGTTTTAGAAAAACTTGTCAAGTATATTGAAACAAGTGATGATGCTGGTTTGTTCCATATAAATGTTTATGGTCTTGCAGAACAATGGAATGTTGATAAGAAAGTTTTACTCGAGTTGTTTATTAGAGGTTTGCATGAAGGAATTTTTACCATGGAATGGGTCTATCATTGCCCTCACTGTGGGGGAATTGCTCACGAAACTCTCACTCTCCATCAGGCAAAAACCACAGATTACTGTCCCCTATGTAAGGTTGATTTCACCAATACCTTAGACAACAACATTGAAGTATTTTTCTCAATACATCCCGAAATCAAAAATATTTCAAAAGAATTGAAAGAAAACTATATAAAATCGGCCATGGAGGAAATAACCGATCACAAAATGTTTCAATGGAGCACCCCATTATCTATAAAAGGGGTCGATATTATCCAACATCCAGTCTATAGAGAATTATTTCCCGACGAAGTACTGTTGCCTGATCAAAGTCTTGAATTGATGAAAGCAACCATCTTATTTACCGATATAAAAGGTTCTACGCAAATGTACACCGATTTAGGTGATTCAAAGGCTTTTCTGTTAGTGAGAGAACATTTTAGAATATTATTTGAGGTAATAAAAAAATTTAATGGTGTTCCTATAAAGACTATTGGTGATGCTGTGATGGGGGTATTTACAAATCAGACTGATGGATTAACTGCCGCGCTTGAGGCGCAAAAAGCACTCATTGAGTATTACAAAGATAGACCTGAGCCTGAAAAGATCGAAGTGAAAATCGGTCTTCATTCGGGCCCTACTATCGTGGTGACTTTAAATGGTCGATTGGATTATTTTGGAAGTACGGTAAATATGGCAGCAAGAATCCAGGCAATAGCAAACCCCAATGAAGTAGTAATGTCAGAAAATATTTTTGAACATGAGGAGAGCAAAAAAATTCTAGCCCAATATGCAAAAACTGTTGAAAGAACAAAAAGGATATTTAAAGGTTTAAAAGGAGAGTATAACATTTACTCTATCCTGGTAAAATAAGGGGTTCATCTTACAATCTGCCAGGTTACAGGAATTATCGGGCATTTGCATTCATGGTCAATGGAATAGTCAAAAATTTTTATATGTGTTTACAAGAAGTGTGTAATACTTGCTATATCTTATGAAAATAATTGACAGAATAAATTTACCCTCTTACAATAAAAAAACGAAACAAATTGGGATTGTGCGCAATTCTCCAGGGACTGAAGAGCAAAAAATAGAACGACAAAAAAAGAAGGATAAACTATGAGCGAAAAAAGTAGTCCTAACAATCTCAAAAATTCCAGCGGGGCTAACCTCGGATTTGAACAGAAGCTCTGGCAAGCTGCCGACAAGCTCCGCAGCAACATGGATGCGGCTGAATATAAACATGTTGTCCTGGGATTGATCTTTTTAAAATACATCTCTGATGCCTTTACCGAAGCCTACAATGACATAAAACAAGATGAATTCGCCGATCCCGAAGATCTCGAAGATAAGGATCAATACATTGCACGAAGGGTTTTCTGGGTACCACAGGAAGCAAGATGGGAGTATCTCCAGGCAAATGCAAAGGACCCTAACATCGGCAAAATAATAGATGACGCCATGGAGGCAATTGAAAAAGAGAACCCATCGCTTAAAGGTGTGCTCCCAAAGATCTATGCAAGACCGGCATTAAACAAACAAAGACTGGGCGAACTCATCGACTTGATCGGAACCATAGGTTTAGGCGACAAAGAAAATAAAAGTAAAGATATCCTGGGAAGAGTGTACGAGTACTTTCTCGGTCAGTTTGCCGATGCAGAAGGAAAGAAGGGCGGACAATTTTACACGCCAAGAAGTATTGTAAAACTCCTTGTTGAAATGCTTGAACCCTATAAAGGTAGAATTTATGACCCCTGCTGCGGTTCGGGTGGAATGTTTGTCCAAAGCGAAAAATTCATCGAAGCTCACGGCGGAAAGATTGGTGATATATCCATCTACGGACAGGAAAGCAACCAGACAACATGTCGACTTTGCAAAATGAACTTGGCCATCAGAGGGATAGATGCAAACATTAAATGGGGTGATTCTTTTCATAACGACCAGTTAAAAGATCTAAAAGCAGATTTTATTCTTGCCAATCCGCCTTTTAATGACTCCGACTGGGGCGGTGAACGTCTCCAGGACGATGTGCGCTGGAAATTCGGAGTGCCCCCAAAAGGAAACGCCAACTTTGCCTGGATCCAGCATTTTATCGATCACCTTTCACCAACAGGCACTGCTGGTTTTGTCCTTGCCAATGGTTCTTTAAGCTCCATGACCTCCAACGAAGGAGAGATAAGAAAAAACATTGTTGAAGCCGATCTTGTCGATTGCATCGTTGCCCTGCCCTCCCAACTCTTTTACAACACTATGATCCCCGCCTGCCTGTGGTTTATTGCAAGAGATAAGAAAAATCATAAGTTCAGGGATAGACGGGGTGAGGTTCTCTTTATCGATGCCCGGAAAATGGGAGTAATGGTTGATCGTAGGCACAGAGAAATCACCGACGAAGAGATAAAAAAGATCGCAGACACCTACCATGCCTGGCGAGGAGAAAACAGCCTTGAATACAAAGATATACCGGGGTTTTGCAAATCCGCAACCCTTGATGAAATCAGAAAACACAACCATATTCTTACCCCCGGCCGTTATGTCGGAACCGTAGAAGAGGACGAAGACGATGAAGCCTTTGAAGAAAAGATGAAACGGCTAACAACAGAACTTGCAAAGCAAATGGAAGAAAGCAAAAGGCTGGATGAAGAGATAAAAAAGAATTTGGAGAGCATAGGATGGAAGATATGAAAGTAAAAAATTTTATATATAGCACTTACAAAAGGGAGGAGATATGAAAATAATAATTGGTGATAGTAGACAAATGGTTGAGATTTCTAACGAGAGTATAGCTCTGGTTGTAACATCACCTCCGTACTGGAACATAAAAGATTATGGTATAAAAGGTCAAATTGGTTATGGACAAACTTTACATGAATATCTTAAAGATTTGTATAGAGTGTGGAAAGAATGTTTTAGAGTTTTGTTGCCGGGTAGAAGATTATGTATTAATATTGGAGATCAATTTGCTCGCTCAATATTATACGGACGTTATAAGGTAATTCCACTTCATGCAGAGATTATATCACAATGTGAGGATATAGGATTTGATTATATGGGCTCTATTATCTGGCAGAAAAAAACCACTATGAACACCACGGGTGGCGCTACAGTTATGGGGTCTTATCCTTATCCTCCTAACGGTATAATTGAAATTGATTATGAATTTATACTCGTATTTAAAAAACCTGGTAACGGAAATGCCATCCAAAGTGAAATAAAAAAGGAATCTATACTTTCAAAGGAGGATTGGAAAAATTATTTTAAAGGACATTGGAATTTTGGAGGAGCAAAACAAATTGCTCATGAAGCGATGTTTCCTGAAGAATTACCTTTAAGGTTAATCAAAATGTTTTCTTTTGTTGGTGAAACGGTTCTTGATCCTTTTCTCGGAAGCGGTACAACAATGAAAGCTGCTTTAAAATTAAGAAGGAATGCTATTGGCTATGAAATAAATCCTGATTTTCTGAAAATTATAAAAGATAAAATAAGGGAAGAAGAGAATTTATTTTATAACATAAATATTGAGATAATACATAGAGAAAGTAGTCCTGAAATCGAAACGGTTCAGTATAAACCTATAATAAAAGACGCAAAACCAGAAATTGATCCAAAAAAAATTAATTTTAAAAATGGCTCATATTATAAAGTTTCAGAAGTTTTAAATTCATATACTTTAAAACTAAATTCGGGTTTAGTCGTAAAATTACTTGGAATTGTAATAAAAGAAGAAGAAAAAGTATTAACATATCTAAAAGAAAAAATATTAAACAAAGAAATAATAATTAAATTTGATAAAAATATTTCTTATTCAGAAGAACCTTTAGAAGTATATGTTTATCTTAAAAATAAAATATTTATAAATTTGTACCTCATTAAGAGTGGAATGGCAATAGCTGATAGAACAAGAAATTATGTTTACAAAGAAAAATTCATAAAAGAGGAAAAATCTCAATTATGCCAAAAGAATGGATTTTAAATAATGCAAACATGAGATGGGGACTTACCAAGAAAAATAAGGTAGGTCCTGTGGCTGAATTAATTAGAAAGTGCTCGCCTAAAACTTTAAAAGAATGGGAAAATTATTATTTCTCTAAGGTATACCCAAAAGAACATTTGAAACACTTAGGTAAAATTTTATTCATAAAAATAACAGATGTATTCAAGAAAGAAATTGAAGATATAACTGAACAGGATTGTATAGATTTTATTTATAATCTCGTCATTAATAGGACTTTCGAAGGTTATCAATCTGAAATTCAAACAATCTATGGTCAACTTGAAAAATTATTAAATGTAAACATAGAACCCGCTCCAGATGAATGGGACAGAGGGTATAGTGTAGATTATTTTATTAAAATAAAAGATAAATATATTGGATTACAAATAAAACCTGCAGGTTATGAATATATTACTCAGATTATTAATGAAAGAGAACAACAGAAAAAAGCACATGAGAAGTTTACAAAAAAATATGGTGGAAAGGTTTTTTATATCATTTCAATAACTGAAGGGAAGAATAAAAAAATTCATAATAAGGAGGTTATAAAAGAAATAAAAGAAGAAATTAGAAGACTTAAGGAAGAGTAATACTTATGATGTTAGAAACTTTTAAAACCGACCTGATTGTAAGACGAGTCAACCTTGATAGATATGATGATAGAGAAGATGTAAGAACCAATCTTATTGAAAGTTTTGATAGAATCATGGCATTTAGCGAAAAACACCTGCCAGATCCCTTTTATTTAGAAGGAAGTCAGAGAGTCAGTTTACGAAGTAAAATTATGAGAGAAATTGCCTCGAATGTTTTGATTCACAGGGAATATATGCATGCCCATCCTGCTAAAATTATTTTTGAAAAAAATAGAATATTTTGTGAAAATGCAAATCGCCCCCATTTTAGAGGAAATATATCGTTAAAAGATTTTACCCCCTTCCCCAAAAATCCGACCATTGCCCGGATCTTTAAAGAAATTGGCCTGGCAGACGAGCTCGGTTCAGGTGTGAGAAATTTATTAAAGTATGTAAAAATATATTCAGATGATGAACCTGTTTTCATCGAAGAGGATATATTTAAAATCATTATTCCCTTTAAAGAAGATTTAGTTAATCAACACAGTGAAGATAAAAGTTCCCACAAAACTGTGGAGAAAACTGTGGAGAAAATTATTTACGCTATTAAAGAGAATCCTACTATCACTATAAATGAATTAGTAAAAATTACAGGACTTTCCAGAAGAGGCGTTGAGTGGAATATTGAAAAACTCAAACAACAAGGCAAACTAAAAAGAATAGGATCAGATAAAGGCGGATATTGGGAGGTAATACTATGAATACATCAAAACCCAACTTTAAACATACGAGCACACAGTGCGCATATAAACAAACCGAAATCGGCATGATACCGGAAGAGTGGGAAGAAGAAAGAACTAAAGGAGAGAGAATCTCGGCTTTTGTAAGTCGAAAAATTCAAAATACTAGATACCGATTAGGGAGAAATTTATGAAAACAGAAAGTCATTCAATCAATGATGTATTAGCAAAAAATGCTACTTCATTTTTTATTCCTCCTTTTCAAAGAGCTTATGCATGGGGAAAACCCGAGATAGAAAGATTTTTTAGTGATATATCAAGGATTATTGAATCGGAGTTGGATGCTAACCAGCAAGACAAGCAAGAACATTTTTTTGGAACAATTGTAATCAAAGAAGAAAAGGCAGGGTTTGCAAATAAATCAGTTATTATTGATGGACAGCAAAGACTTACTACTACTTTATTGTTTTTAATTGCACTGAGAGATACAGAAACCGATCCCCACAAACAGGAGTTCATTACAAACACTTACCTGATTAATAACTCATCTACATTTCAAGATAAGATAAAGCTTAAACAAGTAACTAAAGATTGGGAAGCTTATAAAGCTTTAGTTAATAAATCTCAACCGAATCCAGGAATAATAAGTAACGCGTATGAACTTCTAAAAAAACTTATCAACGAGAAAAGAAGTCTTAATCCCAAAATTAATTTTGAGCATTTCATTATTGCTATTCAGCGTATGAATGTTGCTGTTATTTTTCTTGATGAAAGACCATTTAAAGGTGAGGATCCGCAAATAATATTTGAAACACTTAATTCATTAGGAAAACCTCTTACCTTATCAGACTTAGTTAGGAATTTTGTCCTTTTAAATATGGAAAGCAACAATCAATCTGATATTTATGAAAAAACATGGTATCCAAAAATTGAGGAAGTTCTTCAAGATTATACCTCAGAGTTTTTCAGGGATTACTTACAATACAAAACGGCAAGCTCATTAAAAGTTGTCAACGATAGCAATACAAAAGAACTTTATCAGCAATTTAAGGATTTTGTAGAAAATAAATTTACAAATCACAATGAATTTATAGATGACATTATTCGGTATGTTAAATGGTACAAGTGGATTATTAATGAAACTAATATTGATACTATTTCAAAAAATAATTCCAACGACAAAGAGATTAAAGAACTATTAAGGAACATCTTTCATGATATAAAGTCAGAAGCATTTAAACCATTTGTGTTAGGTTTATTGGAATATCACCAATACTCAACTGAAAATCCAAGACTTAATGACGAACTACTTATTTCAATTCTGAAAACTATTAGAACTTATTTGATAAGGCGTAGAGTTTTAGGTTTAACACAAGGAGAAAATAAAAATATTGTCACTTTGTGTAACAGAATTAATGATATTGCAACTGGAAAGGTATCAATGATTGAGCTATTGACTAATATGTTTTATAAATTAAGATTACCAAATGACTCCGAAATGGAAGCAGCACTAAGGTCTATGAATTTTTATGAAGAACTTAAACAGTATTCTAAATTTATTTTAGGTAAAATTGAGGAACACAACACAAAGGTATCTGTAGATTTCAGAGACCAAAGAATTACAATTGAGCATATCATGCCTCAAAAATTGGATAATAATTGGAAAGCGGAATTAGGTAAAAATTACGAAGAAATACACAAAAAATATTTGCATAATATAGGCAATCTAATTCTCACAGAATTTAACAGCGAAATTGGAAATAAGTCTTTCAACGAAAAGAAAATGCAGCTGAATCAATCATCACTCAATTATAGGCTTGACATAATTAATAGGAATGTTTGGAACGAACAGAGTATTATAGAGCATCAAAAAAATATGATAAAGTGGTTTCTTGAAACTTTTCCATTACCCGATCAATATAAGGATAAAAACAATTGGAATACTAATACCGTTGATCCAGATCCAGATGCCAATGTAGAACTTCATATTTTTGATAAAATTATCGAAGTAAATTCTTGGCAGGATGTGTTTATAAAGTTTTTGAAATATGTAAAAGAAAGTCCTAACTATGATTTTGATAACATTTTGAACAATCAATACAAGCTGTTCAAACGTGATGACGTCATTTTAAAATGGAGTTCCCTCAAAAAATTAATTGAATCTAATAGAGATTTGGAAAATCGGTATAAAACTTTTGACGGAAAGACTTGTTGTAAGGTGAAAGATCCAAATGATGATTTATTATTCGTTCATATTAACATTTCAGCTTCTACATGTATATCAAGAATTGCGACTATTACGGAGGAAATATTTCTACCTAGCGACTCAATTAAAATTAAATTAAAATAAATTTGACGGAAGGACAATCCAAAAAAGCTTAATAGTATCCGATAGGATAATTGATATTTTTGAAGCCGCTGGTATCCAAAAACCCGAGCTTTCCATTTTATCAGACGGTTTTCTCGAAGAAGTACGAGGAATGCCTCAAAAAAATCTAGCATTTGAAGCATTGAAAAAATTACTAAGTGACCAGATAAAAATAACAACAAAAAGAAATCTGGTGCGTGGCAAGTCTTTTATGAACATGCTTGAGGAAACCATAAAAAGATACACCAATAGAAGCATCGAAGCTGCGCAGGTCATCGAAGAGCTTATAGAACTGGCAAAAAAAGTACGGGATGAAAAAAATAGAGGAAAAGAACTCAACTTAACTGAAGACGAAATAGCCTTTTATGATGCCCTCGGTGTCAACGATAGCGCCGTTACAATCCTGGGTGATGAAACCCTGCGAAAGATAGCCCTCGAACTCACAGACATGTTACGAAAAAGTGTCACCATAGATTGGACAATCAAAGAAAGCGTCCGAGCGCAGATCAGATTAAAGGTTAAAAAAATCCTTCGAAAATACGGCTATCCCCCCGATAAACAAGACTCCGCCACCCAAACAGTCCTGGAACAAGCAGAACTTGTGGCCAGAAACTGGGTAGCAGCATGAAAACTCTCCCGGGGAACCCAGAACATCCACCCACAAATTGACAAAAACTTCTCTGGCTCTTACCATGAGTACTTATCATTGTCGGTGAAATTATCCAACACTTCAACTTTTCCATAGTTTTTGATTGAAAAAAACCTCGTTACGTACCAAAACAGAGAAAAGTTTTTCGTTTTTAAGTCTTCAGTCCTAAAATGCCAATTCCCACAAAAAGTAAACCGCCAATAAATAAACCAAAGGTTGCAACACGTACCCCTCTTTCTAAAACTGCTTCTTTCGGGTTTTTGGGTTATAATATACACTCACTTCTTTACCAACTGGGTATCTATCTACTACTTTTTGTATCCAATTGCTAATACTTGAACCGTATTGACCCAAAAAAACCTTAGAATTTGTGTACAATTTGCCATCCACAGAGTATTCATAACTTATATCAAAATAAAATGAATCATTCTCTCTTTTAAATCTATCAACAAAACCAACCTGTGAAACAAGAATTTTTCCTTGAGTAGAAGACCAGAAGTAAGTTGAAAATGCTTTGAAGAGAGTATTTAAACCCAACACGATTAACAGAGCCCCTATTCCAATGATAAAAATGAGCCATTTCTTTTCTCTTTTTTTCTTGTCTTCCATACCTTTCCTCCTTCTTCAAGGGATTTTTATGGTTTTTTATTTTGGAGTACCATTGGATTAAAACCATTTTCAATAAGCATTTTCTTTTCTTTTTTATCTAAACTTAATTCCCAGATGTCATACTCGTTTACCCATCCCTCTTTTATTAAGTTACTGAGAGGCTTTTGGTTCCTACGAGGGGTACGAATATAAGCAGATGATAGAACGAGTGAATTATTAGCTTGATTGAAATAGTGAATGGTAGGATCAACTTGAACATCCCAGTAAAAGAAGGGTTTTGCCTCGTTTTTCTCTAAATCAGCAATAAAAAAATACCCACACCAACATGGTAAACTATTCTTTGATCATCTAGCCAGACAGGACATTGTGTCAAGAAAATTGTGTCTGGTCATACGATACTCTCGCTGGGAATATTTTCTTTCGTGCATGAGTGTTGCTCAGAGTAGAGCTGAAAAAAATATTCCCAATTCTTTAACTTTCTTTTCAAGAACTTCTCATTTTGGTATCTTGGTAACAAGGAAAAATATTTCCAGACCCGCGATACTGCTCTTATTCATAGAAGGTTATTTTTTTCTAATCGAACACAACGAAGTATACCCTACCCAATTTCGTCCTGTTACCCTGTTACAGCTGAAAAGAGTCTTTGTTCTTACGTTGTTGCAGTCTGGATTGAAAAGGAAGCTCTTACCTTATCACAATGACAAAAGGCTCTTCCCTTATCGCAGTTTTGTATTGCTATTACCTTGTTGCAATGGGCTAGGGCTTGCTCTTCCCTTGTTGCAGTCTGGGACAGGGGGATTTGGAGGACAGCTATTACTTTGTTGCAGTGAGAAAGAACTACTCTTACTTTGTCACAGTAAGAGAGGGCTTGCTCTTACCATGTTCCAGCGAGATTCTATCAATAAAGTGACTGTGATAAGGAAAGAGCAGGGATTTTGGAGTTTTCTTTTTTCTCCAAAAGTATCGTCTGGGGATGGTAGTATACTGCTCTTACCTTGTTTCAGTTTTTATAATTCTGGGGACTGTGAAAAGGTAATAGCTACTCTCAAAAAAAACACGAGGAGGAAATTGGTGAAAGGTTTCACCTGAGAAAAAAGATGCTATTACTCTTTTACAGTCTTGGATCAGAGGAAAAACTGTGAAAAAGGAATAGCAAGAACTTTTTTTTTACTGCAACAAGGAAAGAGCAGAGGTTTTTTATCCCTTTTTCCACTTCTCTTTTTTAAGAAAAACACTTTTTTGCCTTTTTCGTCAAGGGAAACGAAAAGTTTTCCAAAAAAACAAAATGAAACAAAAACTTTTAGTTTTCTATTTGACAGACTCAGGAAACGTTGTGAGAAAGAAAAAACCAGAACCTAAGCGTGGATGGGAAGAATAAGCCCTTCGCTAACCAGTTTTTTCCACGGGAGAAGCTGGCGACGTTTGCCAAGCCTTCTTAAAAGCTCTTCAAGCCTGGAAGAAACCCCCTCGATGTTAAACCGAAAACAGAATTCATCAAGATAGCGCTGCATGTGCTTTCGACAACCATAGTGATAGACGTCTTCAAGAAGGTTTTTCAACCCATCGTTAATGTGGGAAAGCCAAGGCGTTCTCTTTTCTACGGGCGTGTGGCGGAAAAGCTTGCCAAAAAAGTCTGAAAGCCAATCGCTACTCACATCATCCACAAGGTGAATATGAAGTTTAGAAGGGGTATCATCCGCATCAATTTCGACAACCTGCATGGGGGAAAAGTTTTTTCTTTGCTTACGTTTGATACCGGAGAGAAAGAAAAAGGTTTTGACAAGCTTTCGGAGGGATTTCGTGTGATGGCGAGTGGTAAGCCGCATGAGGCTTCGTAGCTTCTGAAGAAGAAGCCAGCTTGCCTTGTAGCTAATGTGAAGAAGTTGTGAAAGCTTCACCGCATTTATCCCCCCATCCTGGCAGACAAGAAACATGGCAGAAAGCCAGATTTTTGGCGAAAGGTGACTTTTTCGCATGATGGACTGGCTTTTTAAGGAAAATTGTCTGCCACACTTGGGGCACTGATACACGAGCCGGCACGAGAGAAGATGCGCTTTTTCTTTACACCGTGGGCAAATTGCCCCCTCTGGCCAGAGGGCTTTTTCGAGAATCTGGTAAGATTCTTTTTCTGAGAGTGTGAAAAAATCCTTTTCCATGGTTTTCTCCTTAGAGAAATTTTTTCATACTATATATATCGAAAATTTTTTGTTATAGTTGTTAAAAAAGATGTTTTATATATTTTAAAAGTAAGATCGATGGGGAGATTTTGGGGGTTGAGAAAAATGCTCTTACCTTGTTGCAGTGTGAACGCAGAGTATAAAACTGTGATACGGGAAGAGCTTGTCCCTTGGTTGCCACTGTAACAGGGAAAGAGCTTTTATGTCCCTCGCATTAACTGTACTATGGTAAGAGCTAAAATTGTTTTCAGACTGCGAAAAGGTAATAGCTCATGGGCATTTCGTTTCCGCTGGAAAAAGGGAAGAGCTTTTATGTTTTACGCTTTCACTGCAATATGGGAATAGCTGCCAGGTTTCCAGACTGCAACACGGTAATAGCAAGTGTTCTCACTGCGATAAGGGAATAGCTCATATACCCTCTCCTTTTTCCCTGCAATAAGGGAAGAGCTTTTGTCTCCCGAGTCCATACTGCAATAAGGGAAGAGCAAGTTTTTTTCCTGTGATAAGGAAATAGCTTTTGTATTTTTGATTCTCATTGCAAAAAGGTAATAGCTAAAGTTTTCTCCTTAACAAGGAAAAACGAGCGACCCTTTACTTTTTACTGTGACATGGTAATAGCCCCCTCCGTTTTTTCTCACCGCGGAAAGGTAATAGCAACTGTCTATCTCACACCAGTATTCAACCTTTTTTCACTTATAAGGAAACAACATACTTTCACGTAGATTATTTTTGAGGAATGTCGCGGCATAGTTTCGATTTTTTAGGCCTGTTATCCTCACAAAATAATCGAGTATCTCCATTTTCTCCTTTTTGCTGGCTTTTTGATATTGTTTTGCCGTTTCCCTGTAAATAGGTCTCCTTTCAAACATCGCTACCCCAATTCCGGTTGGCGAGCTTGTCGAGCCATGAACTGGATTATTTTACACAAATTTAAAGTACTTTTTTATTTTGAAGCAACGTTCCCTTTTCGAGTACTTTTATTATGAAGCAATTCGAACACTTGACATAATCTCAAAAGAGTAGTACAATATAGCCGGTAAAGAGGGAAAAAGGAAAAAATCATGGCTACATCGCAGAGCCAATTTTACATTGGCAGACAACCAATTCTTAACCGCGAGTCACAGATCAAAGCTTATGAGCTTCTCTTTCGCTCAAGTGAAGGACGCAATGTTTCAGATCGCAATGACCTCTACGCTACTTCATCTGTGATTGTAACCCTCCTCAACCAGATCGGTGTACACAATCTCCTGGCAAATTACACAGGTTACATCAACGTGGAAAACCAATTTTTCGAAAATCATCTCTATGAAAATCTCAATCCCTCAAGCTTTGTCCTTGAACTTCTTGAGACTTGTAAAGTAGACCAAGCTCTGATCGATGCCGTCGATCATCTTCACAAAAAAGGTTTCCGTTTTGCCCTTGATGATGTCGTTTTAAATGACCAGAGCTATATCAAAAGCTTTAGTCCCCTCCTCCCTTATGTCAGCGTTATCAAAATCGATGTACGTGAAAACACCGAATACCAGATCAAAAGCAAACTCAACCTCTTACAAAAATCTACAAATGCAAAATTTCTCGCAGAAAAGATAGAAAATGTAGAAGAGTTTCACTTTTACCGTGATGAACTCCAGTTCGACCTCTTTCAAGGGTACTTTTTCTCAAAACCCACTATTATCCAGGGACAAAAGATCGAACCCAAGCGAACTGCCATCATGGAACTCCTCCACCTCATAGAAACAGACGCCGACATCAACAAACTGGAAGAAACCTTTAAACGTTATCCTGATATTACCGTCAACCTCCTCAAATTCATCAATTCATCAGCCTTTGGTACCCGGAGCAAGGTAACCTCCATCCGTCAAGCTATTGCTCTTCTAGGATACAAGAAGCTTTTCAACTGGCTCATGCTCCTTGCTTATGTCTATCAAACAGACAATGAAATCGCACGCCCCTTGTTTGATCTGGCCCTTCAACGTGCCAAAATGATGGAAACACTTATTCGTCACCTTCAAGGCAACAATCCAGATATGATGGATGCAGCCTTTCTCACGGGACTCCTCTCCCTCGTCGGTGCCCTTTACCAGGAACCCCTTGAACAGGTTCTCTCAGAGTTAGGTATCGGCAAAGAGATCTACGACGCCATTATAAGCAAGGAAAACCTCTTAGGAAAACTTCTTTTCCTTATCGAGACAAATGAAACCAATGATGTGGAAGAGATTCTTGCACTCCTCGATGAGATCAAACTCTCTCTCGACGTCCTCAACAAAGCAGCTATAGAGGGTTTTACCTGGGCTCAGCTTTTCAAAGGTGTGTAAGGAGAAACCATGGGATCACAAATTCAAATATTCGGCGTCAAAAAAAGTTTCGACACACAAAAGGCAGAACGCTTTTTTAAAGAGAGGCGGATACCATTCCATTTTGTTGACCTCAAAGAAAAAAGTTTCAGTCCTGGAGAGCTCCGATCGATAGCTGACACTATCCCCTGGGAAAAGCTTGTTGACACCTCAAGCTCCGTTTACCAAAAACGACAGATGCAGTATCTTGAAGTGGACTGGTTTGAAGAGATACTGGAAAATCCAACCCTCGTACGCATGCCCATTGTACGATGGGGGAAAAAGGTAACGGTTGGCTATGAGCCCGATATATGGAAAGAATGGATCAAATCCTTAGAATAAGGAGAATACAATGATACCTTTTGAAAAAGTCTCCGGAAAAAACAAGGGCGATATAAAACTCTTTGCCCTCAGCACCTGCATATGGTGCCGAAAAACCCGTCGACTTCTTGAAGAATTAGGGGTTGAATACTCATATGTATATGTTGACCTTCTGGAACCAGACACCAAAAAAGAAACCATAGAAGAACTCATCAAATGGAATCCTGATTGCTCGTATCCAACCCTCCTTGTGAATAATAAAGAATGCATCATCGGCTTTGAAGAAGAAGATATCCGAAAACATCTCGAATAACGGAAGGAGCCCCTATGGAAAAAGAACGTATCGAACAATATTACCAGAAGCTCAAAAAAGACGTCGAAGCAGGGGGATATCACCTCAACCCTGACGAGAGTTTCACCAAAGAACTTGTCGAAAGTCTTATCATCAACGAAGAACGATACGGATACCCCAGTTGCCCCTGTCGCCTGGCAAGTGGAATACGACAGGAAGATCTCGATATCATCTGCCCCTGTGACTACCGGGACCCTGACCTCGAGGAATACGGTACATGCTACTGTGGGCTGTATGTGTCTCTTGATATTATCCAGGGCAAGAAAAAACTCACCTCCATCCCGGACAGGCGAAAAAAAGAAAAAACAAAACCCTCATCCATGAAACAAATCGAGGGAAATCTTCCCTATCCTATCTGGAGATGCAAGGTTTGCGGGTACATCTGTGCACGAGAAAACCCTCCTGAAACCTGTCCTATCTGTAAAGCAAGCAAGGATCGTTTTGAACGTTTTCTCTAAATTTTTATCACTTCCCGGCAAAAGGAGGGGACGTTTTTTCTTTGACTTTTTCAGTGTTTTTTTGTATCATATAAAGCTATCTTTTTTCTAAGGAGTCCAACCATGCCTTTTACAGAAAACGCTTTGTTTATTCTGGAAAAGTTCTATTATAAGCGGGACAGGAACGGCAACCTGATTGAGAAAACCCCTGAGGAGATTTTCCATAGAGTCGCGAGCTTTGTCGCCTCCAGTGAACAAGATCCATCCAAACGTAAACAAATGGAAAAAGTCTTTTATAACCTTATGCTTGAACAAAAGTTTATGTTTTCCTCTCCCACCCTTTTCAATGCGAAAAGTGATTTCCCTCTCTGTTCAAGTTGTTTTGTCGGGGGAATGGAAGACGACATGGTCTCCATCATGAAAGCCGCAACCGACACGGCCATCACTTTCAAGGCAGGAGCCGGCATGGGCCTCAACTTCGGCGTTCTCCGGCCAAAAGGAGCCCGTGTTGGACGAGGAGGAACCTCAAGCGGTCCCGTGAGTTTCATGCGCCTCTTTGACGAGGTGGGTGAAACAGTAAAAAGCGGGGGCGTGAGAAGAGCTGCCTTTATGGCAATGATGGATGTCTCCCACCCTGACATTGAAGAATTTATCTCCAGTAAGGATTTTATCGCTCAGTTAAAACAGCTTTATCCTCATCTTGAAATTCCCGACACCTTTGTCGACAATATCATGAACGCACTTTCCGAGAGACTCAAAGAAACCATTGACGATCCGGATATCATCTCGGGTACACTGCAACAGATACGCCGCCAGGTCTTTGAACCCCTCTCCAACATGAATATCAGTGTGGCAATAACCGACAGCTTTATGGAAGCTGTAAAAAGTGACAAAGAATTCGTCCTTGATAGTGGTCACGGCATCACCAAAAAAATCCGCGCACGAGAACTCTTCCACAAGATTGCTCTCTCTGCATGGCGAACCGCTGATCCGGGTGTCTGGTTTATCGACTGTGCGAATGAATACGATACCGTCCCATCCTTTGGGCGCATTCTCTCAACCAACCCCTGCGGAGAACAGAGCCTCCATAGCTATACGAGTTGTAATCTAGGCTCCATCAACCTCGTAGCCTTTGTAAAAGATGGCAAATTTGATTGGGATGGTTATCAAGAAACCATTGCCCTGGCTACCCGGGCTCTTGACGATGTGATTGATGTGGCAGCATTTCCCACCGAAGAATTCCGTGAAAAAACCCTCAAGATCCGCCCAGTCGGGCTCGGATTCACCGGACTCGCCGAGGTGCTTTTTAAACTCAGGCTTTCCTACGCAAGTGAAGAGGGGAGAGCTTTTGCCTCTGCCGTGGCACGAGAACTCACCCAACACGCTATACGCACCTCGATTGAACTCGGTAAGGAAAAAGGAAGCTTCCCCCTCTTTGAGGAAAACAAAGAAGCCCTCATCAGGGTGGTAAAACACTACTTTGACACCGAAGAAGAAAAGGCAAACATTGAAAAAGCT
Organism: Thermospira aquatica; assembly: GCF_023525255.1. Lineage (GTDB taxonomy): Bacteria > Spirochaetota > Brevinematia > Brevinematales > Thermospiraceae > Thermospira > Thermospira aquatica. Next base: position 107,033 of record NZ_CP073355.1, read on the forward strand.
ATCCTCTCAAACGGTATACGAAACAGCAACTGGACAACCCTTGCCCCAACAGGAACGATCAGCCTCATCCTTGATGCGTATACCTACTCCCTCGAACCCCAGTTTGCTCTCGCCTATCACAAAAACCTCGTCGATGGGGGAAGACTTGTCTATGTTGATCCTGCCTTCCGTGAAGCGGTAAAAGATGATCCAGCCATCATTGACAAAGTCATCGAAAATGGGGGAAGCTGTCAGAACATCCCCGGAATAAGCGAAGAGATTAAAAAGGTGTTTGTCGTTGCGCATGATATCCACTACGAGGATCGGATCAAGATGCAGGCCTGCCTCCAGCGCTACATCTCCAACAGCATCTCCTCAACGATCAACCTGCCCTCGACAACCACGGTCGAAGAGATAGAATCCATTTATCTCAAGGCATGGGAATCAGGTCTCAAAGGCATAACCATCTACCGTGATGGATGCAAATCCTTCCAGCCTATGACCACAACCAAGAAAACCACATCACAACCTGTCATCACAACCGAAAGCCATCCAAGATGGAAACGTCCCAAGACACTTCCCGCTGAAATCATCAAAACCAAAACGGGAAGCGGGACACTCTACACCTCCATAGGTCTCGATGAGAGAGGATGGCCTATTGAAATCTTCATCAATATCTCCAAACACGGCTCAGAGGTTTCTGCCTTCTCTGAAGCGCTTGGCCGTGTCATCTCCATCGCTCTCCAGAATGGTGTAAGTCCTCTCGATCTTGCAGATACCCTTATAGGAATCACGGGCGACAGTATCACCTGGGATAACGGCAAGGTGATCAAGAGTGTGCCAGATGCCATCGGGAAAATCCTCAAAGAATACGGAGAGCGGATGGTAAGTCGGGCTCAAGAAGGACTCCTTTTTGAAACAGAACCGGAATCACCTGCTGCACCGGATCCCCAGCATACAAAATCAGAAGAACTCCCAGGAAGCAGCGTTTGTCCCAAATGTGGAGAAAAAACCCTTGTCAAAAGCGAGGATTGTGTCAACTGTCTTTCCTGCGGCTACTCCAAGTGTGGATAAGAGATTTTCAGAACAGGATGATGAGAAACTTGGAATGATCGAAAAAAGTGGGGGAGAAAAACTCCCCCTAAAAACTTTATAAAAAAATATAAAAATATTATCCCAATACCCCGTTGCGTCAAATAAAAAAGTACTCGAAATTCGAATCATTGCCTCATAAAAAAAAGTACTCAAAAATTCCATACAGTTTCCTCCAAATTTTTGTTTTTTACATTCTTTTTCTTTTGAAGGCTGAAAAGTTTTCTCTGGCAAGCCGTAATTTTTTGTCTTAGGTGAAACAAATCGAGAGCCTTATAAAGCCTTGTTAGGCGTTCCTTTTGTGCCTCACTTACATAAGAGCTTTCTAAAAGCCGCTGGTAGGGAGTTTTAATATCATCATGCTTCTTTTGCACCTTGCTTCCGATTCTCTTTTCTCTGTCATTTTCATAACCGGTTGAAAAGTTGGCATAAAGCCTGAGATACGCATAGAGTCGGTTCAAGTAGTAGACTTCTTCCTCGGTATCAGCGGAAGTATCCAACATTCTGGCGGACTATGGAATAGTTTTTCTGCTCAACGTAGCAGTTATCATTGGAACGGGAGCTTCTTCCCCTTGTAAATTTTATCTGGTGCTTCTCACACCAATCGCGTAGAGGATGATTAATAAATTCAGCACCGGTATCAGAATCAATTCCCCGTAACTCAAAAGGAAGTCTTCCTTTGACTTTTTCTATGGCTTCTCTTACCCATTTTGAAGCCTTGTTTTTGATTGCCACAAGTTCTGTCCAACCGCTCCAAACATCCACCATATTTAATGTTTGAGCAAAGTCTCCCCGGCTATTTCCTCCCTCATGGGCTACCAGATCAATCTCCATGAACCCAGGGCAATTTTCATCCCACTCTGCCCACGTGCGTATAGCTATTTGTTGCTTTAATAGCGTTCCAGGTTTTGTGCCTTTTCGTCCTTTTATCTCAAGCTTTTTACGCTCATGCTTCAAAAGTCGGTCAATACTTGAAGCACTTATATGGCGTAAGTTCTCTATGGCCTGTTGAAAACCCTGGAAATGTCCGTTTGCTAAGAGATTATCTAAAACTTCATTGAGAATCGGCTTTAAGCGTTTGCCACACATGTAGTTTTCAATTTCCCAGACCTTTTTTAGAAGTTTTAGTTCCTCTTCGCCGAATTTTTTCTTTCTGCCAGGTCTTTTGCCCTTTTTGGCTATATCGGCTTTAAGGTAATTTTTCTTGCCTACATATATGGTTTTTCCGTGCTGCCTCAAGAGCCTGGCGGCATAGTTTCGATTTTTTAGGCCTGTTATCCTCACAAAGTAATCCAGTATCTCCTTTTTCTCCTTTTTGCTGGCTTTTTGATACTCTGCTTCGACAAGCTCAGCATATCATTTCGCCGTTTCCCTGTAAATAGGTCTTTTTTCAAACATCGCCAACCCAATTCCGGTTGGCGAGCTTGTCGAGCCATGAACTGGATTATTTTATACACAGATTTGGAGTACTTTTTTATTTTGAAGCAACGTTCCCTTTTCGAGTACTTTTATTATGAAGCAATTCGAATACCCCGTTGCGTCAAATAAAAAAGTACTCGAAATTCGAATCATTGCCTCATAAAAAAAAGTACTCAAAAATTCCATACAGTTTCCTCCAAATTTTTGTTTTTTACATTCTTTTTCTTTTGAAGGCTGTAAAGTTTTCTCTGGCAAGCTGTAATTTTTTGTCTTAGGTGAAACAAATCGAGAGCCTTATAAAGCCTTGTTAGGCGTTCCTTTTGTGCCTCACTTACATAAGAGCTTTCTAAAAGCCGTTGGTAGGGAGTTTTAATATCATCATGCTTCTTTTGCACCTTGCTTCCGATTCTCTTTTTCTCTGTCATTTTCATAACCGGTTGAAAAAAGTTGGCATAAAGCCTGAGATACGCATAGAGTCGGTTCAAGTAGTAGACTTCTTCCTCGGTATCGTAGCGGGTATCCAACATTCTGGCGGACTATGGAATAGTTTTTCTGCTCAACGTAGCAGTTATCATTGGAACGGAGAGCTTCTCCCCTTGTAAATTTTATCTGGTGCTTCTCACCAATCACGCAGAGGATGATTAATAAATTCAACGCGGTATCAGAATCAATTCCCCGTAAATCAAAAGGAAGTCTTCCTTTGACTTTTTCTATGGCTTCTCTTACCCATTTTGAAGCCTTGTTTTTGATTGCCACAAGCTCTGTCCAACCGCTCCAAACATCCACCATATTTAATGTTTGAGCAAAGTCTCCCCGCTATTTCCTCCCTCATGGGCTACCAGATCAATCTCCATGAAACAGGGCAATTTTCATCCCACTCTGCCCACGTGCGTATAGCTATTTGTTGCTTTAACAACGTTCCAGGCTTTGTACCTTTTCGTCCTTTTATCTCAAGCTTTTACGCTCATGTTTCAAAAGTCGGTCAATACTTGGGCACCTGGCGCAAGTTTTCTATAGCCTGTGGAGAACCGTGGAGATGTCCGTTTGCTAAGAGATTATCTAAAACTTCATTGAGAATCGGCTTTAAGCGTTTGCCACACATGTAGTTTTCAATTTCCCAGACCTGTTTTAGCATTTTAGTTCCTCTTCGCCGAATTTTTCTTTCTGCCAGGTCTTTTTTGCCCTTCTTGGCTATGTCGGCTAAGGTAATTTTTCTTGCCTACATAGATGGTTTTCCGTGCTGCCTCAAGAGCCTGGCGGCATAGTTTCGATTTTTTAGGCCTGTTATCCTCACAAAATAATCCAGTATCTCCATTTTTTCCTTTTTGCTGGCTTTTTGATATTGTTTTGCCGTTTCCCTGTAAATAGGTCTCCTTTCAAACATCGCTAACTCCACCTTGTACCTCCAGTTCTTTGAACTGGATTATTTTATACACAGATTTGGAGTACTTTTTTATTTTGAAGCAACGTTCCCTTTTCGAGTACTTTTATTATGAAGCAATTCGAATACCCCGTTGCGTCAAATAAAAAAGTACTCGAAATTCGAATCATTGCCTCATAAAAAAAAGTACTCAAAAATTCCATACAGTTTCCTCCAAATTTTTGTTTTTTACATTCTTTTTCTTTTGAAGGCTGAAAAGTTTTCTCTGGCAAGCCGTAATTTTTTGTCTTAGGTGAAACAAATCGAGAGCCTTATAAAGCCTTGTTAGGCGTTCCTTTTGTGCCTCACTTACATAAGAGCTTTCTAAAAGCCGTTGGTAGGGAGTTTTAATCATCATGGTCTTCAAGATAGCAGATTCTTCTTCTTCCTCGGTATCGTAGCGAAGTATCCAACATTCTGGCGGACTACGGAATAGTTTTTCTGCTCAACGTAGCAGTTATCATTGGAACGGGAGCCCCTTGTAAATTTTATCTGGTTCTTCTCACACCAATCGCGTAGAGGATGATTAATAAATTCAGCACCGTATCAGAATCAATTCCCCGTAACTCAAAAGGAAGTCTTCTTTGGACTTTTTTCTATGGCTTCTCTTACCCATTTTGAAGCCTTGTTTTGATTGCCACAAGCTCTGTCCAACCGCTCCAAACATCCACCATATTTAATGTTTGAGCAAAATCTCCCGGCTATTTCCTCCCTCATGGGCAACCAGATCAATCTCCATAAAACCAGGGCAATTTTCATCCCACTCTGCCCACGTGCGTATAGCTATTTGTTGCTTTAATAGTGCGTTCCAGGTTTTGTGCCTTTTTTATCTCAAGCTTTTACGCTCATGTTTCAAAAGTCGGTCAATACTTGAAGCACTTATATGGCGCAAGTTCTCTATAGCCTGTGGAGAACCGTGGAGATGTCCGTTTGCTAAGAGATTATCTAAAACTTCATTGAGAATCGGCTTTTAAGCTTGCCACACATGTAGTTTTCAATTTCCCAGACCTTTTTAGAAGTTTTAGTTCCTCTTCGCCGAATTTTTTCTTCTGCCAGGTCTTTTGTCTTCTTGGCTATGTCGGCTTTTAAGGTAATTTTTCTTGCCTACATAGATGGCCTGTGTTGCTGCCTCAAGAGCCTGGCGGCATAGTTTCGGTTTTAAACCTGTTATCCTCACAAAGTAATCCAGTATCTCCTTTTTCTCCTTTTTGCTGGCTTTTGATATTGTTTTGTTGCCCTGTAAATAGGTCTCCTTTCAAACATCGCTAACTCCACCTTTTACCTCCAGTTCTTTGAACTGGATTATTTTACACAAATTTAAAGTACTTTTTTATTTTGAAGCAACGTTCCCTTTTCGAGTACTTTTATTATGAAGCAATTCGAATACTGTCGAAAACAATTTAAAATGTCACACTTTGTGCAAATAGAAATGTCACCTTTTAAAATACTGCAACTAAAAAAACGAGAGGTTGCAGATGAGAGAGGTGATAACGATGACACTTAAAGCACAGAAGAGGGCAAAAATACTGGAGATGGTAAAGAACAAGAAAATCAAGCAGAAAGATGCTGCAATAATACTGGGGATTTGCAGAAGGCAACTTATTCGAATTTTTAAAGAATATTTATCAAAGGGTGATGAAGCCCTCAATCACAAATTAATAGGCAAACCAGCAAACACAGAATTAGCAGTGATATCAAAGAGAAAATTATGCAGATAGTACGGAATAATTATAAAGGTTTTAAGCCGACATTTATAGCTGAAAAGCTTTATGAGGAACATCATATAAAAATAGGAGCATCAACGCTTCGTTTATGGATGATGGAAACAGGATTGTGGAAGAAAATAAGAAAAACTGCGAAACACCGTACCAGAAGGCCGAGAAAAGAGCATTTTGGAGAAATGATTCAAATGGACGGCAGCATTCACGACTGGTTTGGGACAGGCAAAGAAGTCTGTCTGATGAATATGGTGGATGATGCTACAGGCACATCTTACGGTCTTTTCGACACAGGAGAAACGACACAAGTAGCGCTGCAATGTTTGTTTGACTGGATAATGAAATACGGTATTCCTTATTCGATCTATTGTGATTATAAAAGCCTGTTCTATACGAAACGGGAAGCGACCATAGAAGAACAGCTTGCAGGGAATTGCTCTAACAAAGTTTGGAGAGGTCTGCCATAGGCTGGGGATAGAAATGATATATGCCCATAGTCCCCAGGCAAAAGGATCGCGTAGAGAGATGGAATGGGATCCATCAGGACAGGTTAATAGCAGAAATGAAACTAAAAACATAAAGGATATTGACAGTGCCAATCGTTTTTGAAAGAATATTACTGGGAAAAGAATAACCGAAAATTTAGTAAAAAACCTCTGTCGGATGAAGATTTTCATATTGCATTAATGCCTGATCAGGACTTAAGGAACTATGTTTGTTATACGGCCGAGTGCAAAGTCTATAGAGATTATACAATAAAGTTTTCTAAAAGAATATACCAGATTGAAAAGAAACAACCTATAGCCATAAAACCCGGGGACAATGTTATCTTAAAAACCTGGCTTGATGGAAGTATACATATTTTTAAGAAAAATATCGAATTGAACTTTTTTGAAATAGATGATTATGGTCGTAGAGTTTCGGCATAAAAAAGTGACATTTCTATTTCAATAAAAAGGTGACATTTTAATTTATTTGACAGATGAAGCAATTCGAATACTTGCATTTTTTTTCTTTTTTCTTTACACTCATAGGGTGAGAAAAATTCGGCAAAAATATCAAATCTAGAGGGGAGGGAAAACTCTGTGAGTAAAGAAGATAACCCACCCCCTATCATGGAGTGTTCATGTAGTTACTCTCTTGTCGATGAAACCGGAACCATCCTGGAAAAAGGAGAGTCCATTGTCCGGCTGGAAGAAGAAAACTTTTCTATCCTTCCAAAGAAGTGTGGTGATCCCCTTTTTATCTCTTTCAGAGATACGGTGGAGGTTTTTTCGGAATCCTATAAAGTTTCTCTCCTTTTGACTTCAAAAGAAAAGCTCACTCTCTCGGACCTCGGCTATAAATACGAAGATTTCGTTCGTGTTTTTTTACGACTGCGCAATGAACTCATTCTCAAAGACCTCCTTATGCACGAGACGCTAAGAAAATCAGGTGTCAAAGCAGAAGTCACCTGTGGAAAAGAAAACGAAAAAGACGAAAAAGACAAAGGAACATGTGAACTTCGTCTCTATGAAACCGCTCTTGTGGTAATTCCTGATGATGGGGAACTGACACGGATACCGTATAGCGAGATCACCGAAATTCAAGACCAGGATCATGTCCTTACCTTTCTCACCGATCGAAGAGAAAGATGGACGTTTTCGAAAATGGGATACGATTTTGATCCTTTTGTCAATACTTTCTCAGATCTCATGAATGAACTTTCTCTCAAAGTACAGTCATCCCTCAAAGAACTTTTACCTCAAATCAATCCTTCTATCATACGAAGAGTAGCTCGATTTATGAAAGAAGGAAAAGCAGCACGAAGAAAAGACATAGAAACTGTTTCACCAGAACTCTGGAAGGAGCTCGAAAAAAAACTCGCGGTAAGCGGAATCAAAGAAGAATACGATTTTTTACAATCCCTTGCTCAAAAAGACAAGATGTGTATTGGTTTAAAACGGGGCCTTTTGGGCGATCTTACAGGAGAATACATCTGGTTTTTAATCCCCATCTACAGTACCAATCCGGACGAGCCGGGAAATGCTATGGCCATGGAGGCTATTTCTGACAAAGGGAGTGGAAGAGCAACCTACTTTTTTAGAATAGTCAAAAGAATGGAGTACAAAAATATTTCCAGCATTGAAACCCTTCATAGCAAGGTAGATGAGTTGATTGAAGACATGAATCGCTGTATGCTGGCGATAAATTTTCGCAGAGAGCCGATTTACCTGCCCTCTGAAAAACTTGAAGAACCCCAATACCAAAAGTACAAATTTGCTATAGCCAAGATCTCCGAACTCCAAAAGTTACGAGAACTCTTTATTGGAAGGGTCATCCATTCCTCATCAGATCAATGGAAAAGAGATGTCCTAGCGCTACTAAAGTTCAATATAGAAAGCCTGGAAGATACTGCAAAATGGAAGGCGGAGTAAGGTTTTCCTCATGAAAAGGGAGGTTATAAGGAGGGAAAGATGAAACAGAAAAGGTTTCTAGGTCTTTTATTCATTGTGCTAGCTCTCACAGGAAGTTGTTCTTTTGTGAAAAGACAGCCCCCCCGCAGGGAGCAAATTCTTCAACCCCTACCCCTTGATCTCGCCGTAAAAACCCTAGTGAATCAGATTTTACATGATACCCAAAAAGAAGAAAACAAAAAGTTAGCTGTCCTTGATTTCTTCGATATTGAGGGAAAAGCTACCCCCCTGGGGAGTTATCTCGCAGAAACCATAACCACCAAAGTATTCCAAACGAAAAAATTTGAAATCATTGAAAGAAGAATGCTCTCGAAATTAATAGAGGAACAAAAGCTCTCTTTGATCGGATTTATCGATCCAGAAACAGCTCAAAATATAGGAAAACTCATTGGGGCAAGCGCGATCATAACCGGAACGGTCTCCGATCTTGGGGATTTTATAAGGGTAAACGCACGGCTTATCTCTACAGAAAAAGGAACTATTCTCGGGGCTGCAAGTATTGACATAATAAAAGACAATACCATCAAAAAATTGTTGTCAAAAGAAACTCCCATCCCGCCACAAGAGACTACCAGAAAAGAAGCTCAAGAGGAAACAAACATCTCCCTAGCAAAGATTGTCGTCTATGTAGGCGATGTTCCCCCAGGAGAATCGGGCCGAAGTGCCAGCGGAACAGAAATCAATGTGGGAGGGAGTATTATCCTCACGGCGCAGGGAAGAGACGGGAGAGGAAATTGGGTGCCAGTGAATCCAACCTGGCAACCTACCAAGCCAAATATCATAGAAATAACTCCCACCACCGGTCCTCGAGTAAGAGTGAAAGGTTTGGCTCCGGGTACCGTTGACATTATTGTGGAATTTGCAGGCGTGAAACATACGGTAGAATTGATTTTTGTAAGATAAAAAGATCAAGGGGAAACATATGCCAGGATACTCCCATCCCTGCCGCTATTGTGGAAAACTTGTTCCTCCAGAGGCACGAGTGTGTCCGTTTTGTGGAAAGATCAATCCCGTGGGTCCACTACGGTGCCCCAGATGCAGGAGTCCCATCCGTCCAGACTATATCGTTTGTAGTAGCTGCGGCCTCTCGCTAAGGATTGCGTGTCCGGCTTGTGGTGAAGAAACCTTCTTTGGTGATTACTGTGAGAAATGTGGAAAACGTTTAGTCGTTATCTGTCCCAATCCAAAATGCAAAACAGAGCAACCGCCTATTGGGGACAAGTGTATAAAGTGTGGAAAACCTTTAAAATAGAAAAAAGGAGGTGAAGTATGGAACAGGGGAAACTCATTGGTTTTACGGATAATTTTGCCGATAACAGTACGGAAGCAGGCTTTCAGTTTACTTTTTATTGTGACATCTGCCGGGAGGGTTACAAAACCGGCTTTATTGAAGCAAAGTCTTACAAGAAGAGAAAATTCCTCCAGGGGCTGGGAGGAATAGTGAGCGCCGTTACTCAAATTGCTGGTCAGTATGGGGTTGGGTACGGTGTGGAAAAAGCTACTGATGTCATAACTGAACGATTTCGTGGCATGTCTCCAGAATGGCATAAAGAGCATGAAGCAGCCTTTGAAATAGCTCAAAATGAGGCAAAAAATCATTTTCACCGCTGTCCCAAATGTACCAAATGGGTATGTGAAAACGACTGGAATGAACAGGAGGGCCTCTGTACCTTATGTGCGCCGCGGGTCAATGTGGAAGTTGCCGCAGCCAAAGCACAAAAGGCTGTCCAGGATATTCGAGAAAAGGCCGCATCCACCCAGATCTTTACCGGTGAGATTGAGAGCAAGCAAACTATCTGCCCGAATTGTGGAAAACCGGCCGGTGAAGGGAAGTTTTGTAGTAATTGTGGAGCACCTCTTGACTTGATAAAATGCCCGAAATGTGGGGCGAAAAACAACGCCTCAGCACGATTTTGCGGGGAATGTGGGACCAGACTCAGCTAAAAAAGTGGGAAAAATTCCCACTTATGGACCCAGCGCTTTTGAGAAAATCTCTCACTCCTGTCTTTATGAAATTTTCAAAAAATGAAGAAGCTTTCCCTTGTGGTTTTTGGAAGACCCACGACGGGCTTGTAAAGTGTATATAATCACCAGCATCTTCCCTGGCAGTGAAAAAATCTTCTTTTCCTTTTCCTCTTTTTTCTTTAACCGCCCATGGAAGCACGGTTTTTTTATACCTAAGCTTGCCACCCCCTTTCATATAACGTTTCCAAAGATATGAGAGGGCTCGCCGAGTGTACTCACGAAGTCAAAATATCCCCCTCGCCTAACAAGGTACTTTAGGGGAGTCATATTTCGTGTTGTGCGATGGAGGACGCAGATGTTAACTCATTATAACCAATTATTTTCTCTCCCGATCTCTTCAAGTGTTTTAATTGAATTTGGTAATAAATTATCTGGTACTTTTCCATATTTTTGTTTACATTGAAATCTTTTACACTTATTTCTACCTTCTAATCCTGCTTCACAGTAGAGTTGTTTGTAAGCGTTTGTTGTGAAAGTTCTATCTTTAAGGATTCCGGTAAATATTGGACACTTAGCAACATTGGGACAAATATCACTCATAGCTTTCCTCCTCAAATAATAATTTTCCTACGTTTATAGTTCTGTGTTGTCTTTTTCGCACAACTCCTTCATAGGCGACAGTATCGCTTTTTGTCCTATTTTGTTGTCATAGGCGACATTGTCGTCTATACCTATAGAGTTTTTAAAGTGGAGCCTCCTCATAGGGTATATCTCTCTTTTCTCCCCCAGGGGCATACTTGAGAATCAAAGTCCTGGTTTGAGAAAGGGGAAGAGGAAAGGAAGGGGGAGTGAGCTTGATGCTGTTACCTTGTTGCAGTGAGGGAGAAGAGGATGTAAGTTTTAGCTATTACTTTGTCGCAGGAAAAGAGAACTGCTCTTACCTTATCGCAGCAAAAATGTGAGAGAAAAACACTGTGATAAGGAAAGAGCATGGGTTTTAGAGTTTTCTTTTCCCTTCAAAAGTATCTCCGCAATGGTAGTGGGGACCTTGTTCTTACCCTGTTTCATTTTTTTATTGTGCTCAGGGACGGCTCTTTCCCTCCAACAAGGGAAAAACAAGGATTTTTCCCTGCAATAAGGTAACATCTTTCATTTTGCATCCTCTCTGCAAAATGGTAAGAACAGAAATTTTTTCCCTGCAAAAAGGTAATAGCTATTAAAACTTCCTTCTCACTGCAACAAGGAAACAGCCTTCAGGTCCCCACCTTACCTGCAAAATGGTAATAGCCGGAGTTTTTGTACTGCAACAAGGTAATAGCAAGTTTTCTCACTGCGATAAGGTAATAGCTTTTATTCCCATGCTCCCTACGAGATTGTCTCAAGAAAATGGTGTCTGGTCATACGACAACCTCGCTATGAATATTTTCTGTTGGGTATGAGTGTTCCTCAGAGGAGAGCTGAAAAAGTACTCCCAATTCTTTAACTTTTTTTCAAGAACTTCTCGTTTTGGTTCTTAATAACATGTAAAGATATTTCTCCGGGGAAGGATAGAGTAAAAGGGGACTTTTAAATCCATTATTCCTTGTTCTTGGCACACGTATAGCTGTAAGTTCGCCAAACGCTGTCTGGAATCCCTTTCGTAGAAGCCGTTACCTTTTGTGAAAGGATTGTTCTCCAGGTAAATCTCCCTTTCCTCTTTTAACATCCTCTCGAGTACTTCCCCCGTTGCGTCAAATAAAAAAGTACTCGAAATTCGAATCATTGCCTCATAAAAAAAAGTACTCAAAAATTCCATACAGTTTCCTCCAAATTTTTGTTTTTTACATTCTTTTTCTTTTGAAGGCTGAAAAGTTTTCTCTGGCAAGCTGTAATTTTTTGTCTTAGGTGAAACAAATCGAGAGCCTTATAAAGCCTTGTTAGGCGTTCCTTTTGTGCCTCACTTACATAAGAGCTTTCTAAAAGCCGCTGGTAGGGAGTTTTAATATCATCATGCTTCTTTTGCACCTTGCTTCCGATTCTCTTTTTCTCTGTCATTTTCATAACCGGTTGAAAAAAGTTGGTATACAGTCGAAGATAGGCATAGAGTTGGTTCAAGTAGTAGACTTCTTCCTCGGTATCGTAGCGGAAGTATCCAACATTCTGGCGGACTATGGAATAGTTTTTCTGCTCAACGTAGCAGTTATCATTGGAACGGGAGCTTCTCCCCTTGTAAATTTTATCTGGTGCTTCACACCAATCGCGTAGAGGATGATTAATAAATTCAGCACCGGTATCAGAATCAATTCCCCGTAACTCAAAAGGAAGTCTTCTTTGGACTTTTTCTATGGCTTCTCTTACCCATTTTGAAGCTTTGTTTTTGATTGCCACAAGCTCTGTCCAACCGCTCCAAACATCCACCATATTTAATGTTTGAGCAAAATCTCCCCGGCTATTTCCTCCCTCATGGGCTACCAGATCAATCTCCATGAACCCAGGGCAATTTTCATCCCACTCTGCCCACGTGCGTATAGCTATTTGTTGCTTTAATAGCGTTCCAGGTTTTGTGCCTTTTCGTCCTTTTATCTCAAGCTTTTTACGCTCATGTTTCAAAAGTCGGTCAATACTTGAAGCACTTATATGGCGCAAGTTTTCTATAGCCTGTGGAGAACCGTGGAGATGTCCGTTTGCTAAGAGATTATCTAAAACTTTATTTAAAATTGGCTTTAAACGTTTGCCACACATGTAGTTTTCAATTTCCCAGACCTTTTTTAGAAGTTTTAGTTCCTCTTCGCCGAATTTTTTCTTTCTGCCAGGTCTTTTGCCCTTTTTGGCTATGTCGGCTTTAAGGTAATTTTTCTTGCCTAAATATATGGTTTTTCCGTGCTGCCTCAAGAGTCTGGCGGCATAGTTTCGGTTTTTTAAACCTGTTATCCTCACAAAATAATCCAGTATCTCCATTTTTTCCTTTTTGCTGGCTTTTTGATATTGTTTTGCCGTTTCCCTGTAAATAGGTCTCCTTTCAAACATCGCCACCCCAATTCCGGTTGGCGAGCTTGTCGAGCCACGGTTGGCGAGCTTGTCGAGCCACGGTTGGCGAGCTTGTCGAGCCATGAACTGGATTATTTTACACAAATTTAAAGTACTTTTTTATTTTGCAATAGCGTTCCCTTTTCGAGTACTTTTATTATGAAGCAATTCGAAAAGTAGACTTTTTTCTCTTCCTCCTCTATACTATTCAAGCTGGGAAGTTGATTGGAGGATGGTAAATGCCCGACAAACTTATCTTCACAAAACTTTTATGATAAGCTTAACCATGGAAAAAAGACAAACATACACAACGATCATAATGGATCCCAAAAGGAAAGATAACGCCCCTCTGAACCACTTCTCCCACGTATTTCTGAAAAAAACATCCCCACAAAAAACATTCAGGCTCTCTCAAACTCAAGGAAATAAACAGGCATGAATCATATGGCTCCTTTGGACGAAAGGAATATTCTCCAGAAACAGGGAGAAAGTTCATGAAAAGAATCCATCTCAAAGTAGTGGCAACTCATGGAATCTTTTTTTAAAAAAAGCTACAGTTACTTTAGACGCAAGGAGGAGAATCCCATGAAAAGAATCGTCATTGACGCCCGAATGATCCAGATGTCGGGGATAGGACGGTACATCCGTTCCGTCCTCCCTGCTGTCATGAATCTTTCAGACGTTGAAATCATCCTCATGGGCAATCCCCATGAGCTTTTACCCTATACAGAAAACATCATCCCCCTTCGCAGCAGAATCTACCATCCTCGAGAACAGGGAGAACTTGCCCGTAAAATTCCTCCCTGTGACCTTTTCTGGAGCCCACACTTTAATGTCCCCATCACCAAAATCAAAGCAAAAAAAAGACTCGTCACCATTCATGACGTGTTTCATATCACCAGCATAGCCCCTTACAACTGGCTTGAGAAAACCTATGCCCGTTATCTTATTCAACAAGCCATCAAGCTCTCCGATGCGGTTATCGTGGTATCAGAGTTTACCAGGGATGAGATAGACTTCTACCTCCACCCTTCCCCCAAGGATAAAGCCAAGTTTCATACCATCTACCACTTCGTAGAAATGCCCCAGGACCTCGTCTCACCTGAGGAGCGCAAAGATATCCTCTCCCGTTATGGTATCCGCCCCCCCTTCATCCTCTATGTAGGAAACATCAAACCCCACAAGAATATCGAAGGACTCATCCGTGCTTTTGCTATTGTAAGCCGTCTTCACAAAGAACTTTCCCTTGTTGTTGTTGGAAACAAAGACAACTTCTACAAAGGACTCCCCGAACTTGAGAAAATCATCACAGAACACCACACCTCTGATCGTATTCTCTTCACAGGAAGCGTCAAAGACAGAGAGCTTGTCACTTTTTATCAAGAGGCGATAGCGTTAGTGCTTCCTTCTTTTTATGAAGGCTTCGGTCTTCCCCCTCTGGAGGCTATGAGTGTTGGTTGTCCTGTTATTGTGTCTTACATTCCCGTTTTTTGGGAAATTTTGGAAAACAGTGCCTACTATGTCAATCCCTACTCTTACGAAGACATCGCCCAAAAAATCTACACCATGGTATGTGACAATGAACTCCAGGAAACCTACAGACAACGTGGAAAAGAACGTGCCGCCCTCTTTACAAAAGACAAAACCATATCCGAACATCTCTCACTCATTAACAGCCTTTTCATGGGATAAATAAGACAAAAATTTGACTTTTTCTTTTGTCTCCTTTATACTGTATAAGCTAATGAAGATGGAGTCGGTGGTCCGACTCCTTTTTTGTTACTGAGGAAAAAGATGAGAGAAAAAGAGCTTGAAATCGTTCAAAATACCGTAGAAACCCTGGGATTTATCCTGGTTGAGAGCTTTTTTCAAGGTGGACGTAGACCTTCTTCGCTTACCGTTGTTATCCACAATCCAGGCGGAGAGGTCACAAGCCAGGACTGTGAACGCGTTTCGCAGGTTATAGCCCAGAGACTTGCTGTTGAGGTAGGATTTGACCACGAATATGCCCTCGTGGTAGAATCTCCCGGTGTTGAACGTAAGCTTAAAAATATCCGTGAGGTGGAAATATTTCGAGACAAAGTGATGCGTCTTGTCGTACGAAATTTCCAGGAATACGGTTTACCAGACTCAGTGGTAGTAACCAAAATCGATCGGATTGAAGAGAACTCTCTTGTGTTTACCTTCAATGGGAAAACCTACACTATTCCCTGGGAGAGACTCAGCCAAGTAAAACTCCATTTTGATATAAAAGAGTATTTAAAGGAGGAGGGATAATCTCATGGCTCTTCTTGATTACCTGGCAGATTTTGCCAAAGAAAACAAAATCTCCCGTGAACTTGGGGAGAAAATTCTCGCCGAGGCGTTTCTTGTTCTCTACCGCAGAAAGTTTGGCAAAGATTATAAAAATCTCGAAATCCATATAGATCGGAAACTTCAACTCTTTCAGATAAAACAGGTTGTGGAAGAAGTAACTGATCCCGTGACACAAATTACCGCAGAAGAAGGACTCAAATACACCCGAAAAAAAAGCCTCAAAGTTGGAGACGAAGTCCATGTTCCTCTCTCGATGGAGGAGTTTGCTGATAGACAGGGAATCTCTATCCTGAAACAAAGTATCAAACAAAAACTTACAGAGGTACAAAGAGACTGGATTTACAATGAATTTATAGCAAGACAGGGTACCCTGGTCAACGCAAAAATCAAATCCAGAACAGACAAACCTATTCCCGGTTATCTTGCTCTGCTTGAATGGCGAGATGCCGAAGCGTTTCTTCCTCTCACGGAAACTATTCCCGAAGAAGAGATCCATCCCGGGACAACCGTCAAAGCTATTCTCCTCAAAGTCAATCCCTCTTCCACTTCTTTTTCAGAGCCCCAGCTTATCCTCTCTCGTGCCTGCAAAGAGATGGTAGTGGAACTCCTCAAACTCAATATTCCCGAGTTAATGGATGGAACCTTTAGCATCAAAGCCATAGCCCGAAAACCCGGAGAGGTAACCAAAGTGGTTATCCAGTCTACTGATGAATCGCTCGATCCTGCCAGTGTCACCATTGGAAAACAGGGCGTACGTATCAAGCCCATCCGTGCTGAAATCAACGATGAGCGGATCGAAATCATACGATATTCCGATGATCCCAAGGAACTCATCAAAAATGCCGTTGTGCAAAGTCGGGTACTCCGAAACCGTACAGCGGAAGTCTACCATGTGGAGATCAATACCGCAGAAAAACTTTCTCGCGTTGTCGTTCCTAACGAATTTGTCGCTCCTCTCATCGGAAAGAAAGGCAGTCACCAACATCTCCTGGAAGAAGTCATAGGATACAGAATAAGCTTCATACCTCAAAGTGAATTCCAGGAAGAACTTGCAGAGAAACAAAAAGAAGTCGATAAGATCCTTGGTCTCACAGAAGTAGAAGAAGCAGAGGTCGAACTGGTTGAAGAGGAAAGCATTCCTCTTGAAATGCTCCCCTTCAGTCGGGACCAGATCAAAATCCTTCACAAAGCCGGCTTTAAAGACGTCGCAGAGATTATCGAACAGTGTTATTCTATTGAACGCCTTTCAGAAGTCTGCAATATTTCCCTGGACGAAGCTGTAGCCATCTGGCAGGTGATAAAAGACAACATCACCATAGAAGACGAGATCGTTGAAGAATAGGTGGGCAACGAGGAGGAAAGGTATGTCCGAAGAGAAAAAGAAAATCGTGATCAAGAAGAAAATTAAACTCAAGACACCTCAGGAAGAAAAACCTGAAGCAAAATCACCAAGCGCTCAGGAGAAAACTCCTGCTGAGAAGCCAGCTCTTACGAGACAACCTTCCCAATCTTCTCAACAAAAGAGTGCTCCGCAAAAAGAACCATCTCAACACAGAGAAGCTCCTCAGAAAGAAAAAGAACGAAGCAGCAGCCACCCCTCTCAAGGTACATCGTCCTCTTCCCGTCAGGCTCCACGACAACAACAAGATCGAAGAGATACACGTTCTCGAGATAATCAACAAACCTCTACCGGTAAACGCTTCACCTTTGACAAAAACCGCAGTTCCTCTCATAAACAGGATCGTTCGTCTTCTCGACCTCAAGGACGTGATTCCCAGCAAAGTAGCCAGGATCGAAGAGGACGTAGTTATGGAACCCCCCAACAACCTTTTGCCACAGGAAAAGATACCGAAAACAGAAGTAAAAGCCGCCTGGCAGATCAGAGGGCTCGAGCAATAGAACTCAAAGAACGAGAAAAAAGTAGAGACGAAAATGAAGAAATCTTTTTCTCCAAGATTCAAGACCCCAAGAAAAAAATCAAAAAAGAGTACGCTATCCCTGAAAGTATAGAGATAGGTGAAGTTATTACAGTTGCTGAACTTGCAAGAAAAATGAACCTCAAAGCTTCAGAAATTATCCAGAAGCTTATGGATCTGGGGGTAACCGCTACCATCAACGACAGTCTGGACTCAGATACCGCAACCCTTGTTGCTCAGGAATTTAACTGTCAGGTAACGGTACGCAGCCTCAAAAACGAGGTAGAAATCCATGAAACCGAAGATAGACCCGAAGATCTCAAACCCCGCATTCCAGTTGTTACCATTATGGGACACGTGGATCATGGAAAAACCAAGCTTCTTGATGCCATCCGTCATAGCAATGTAGCAGAACACGAAAGTGGTGGTATTACGCAGCATATAGGAGCCTACAAAGTAAAAACCCCTCGAGGAGAGATAACCTTCCTGGATACTCCGGGACATGAAGCGTTTACAGCAATGCGTGCAAGAGGAGCTCATGTCACAGACATTGTTGTTCTGGTGGTTTCCGCAGTGGAAGGTGTCATGCCTCAAACTATCGAAGCCCTCAATCATGCTAAAGCAGCTCAGGTGCCTATCATTGTTGCCGTGAACAAAATTGATCTTCCTGAGGCATCGATAGACAGGGTAAAACAACAACTCAGTGAACAGGGACTTCTCCCCGAAGAATGGGGGGGAGATACCATGTATATCCCCGTTTCCGCTCTCAAAAAGATAGGAATTGAAGAACTTCTCGAAGCTATTCTCCTCCAGGCAGAAATGATGGAACTCAAGGCTAACCCCAACAAACCTGGTGTGGGTTATGTTGTCGAATCCAAAATGGACATCGGTCGTGGTGCTGTTGCCACCGTCATTGTCAAAAACGGCTCGATCCGCATTGGAGACTACTTTGTCGTGGGAACAACGATGGGAAGAGTTCGAGGCATGTTTGATGATACCGGAGCCAAGGTCTCCGTAGCCTACCCATCCTATCCTGTAGAAATCATGGGTTTTGACGCAGTACCCGAAGCCGGAGACAAGTTCCATGTTGTAGAGAGTGAAGATTTTGCCAAAGAGATTGTCGCCAAACGTCTAGAACTCAAGCGAATCGAAGAAACAAACCGCATCAAAAAAATCCAGATGGAAAATGCCTTCCAAAGCCTCTCCATGGAAAATGTAAAAGAACTCAAAGTGATCATCAAAGCCGATGTTCAGGGTTCGGTTGAAGCTATTAAACATTCCTTGCTCAAGATTGAGAATCCCGAGGTCAAGATAAGCATCCTCCATGCGGCTGTAGGAGCTGTTCTAGAGAGTGATGTCATGCTCGCCGAGGTTTCAGCATCCCAGGAGGGTTCTGCAGCGATTATCCTTGCCTTTCGTGTTCGTGCCGACGCCATGGCAAAAGAAAGAGCTGAACAGCAGGGTGTGACCATTAAGCGTTTCAATATCATCTATGAAATCACCGACTATATTGAAGGACTTCTCAAGAACATGCAAACTGTCGAATACAAAGAAAATGTTATCGGAACCGCTGAAATTCGAGAAGTCTACAAGATCAAAGACGTCGGCAAAGTAGCAGGCTGTTATGTCACCCAGGGCTTTATCCGTCGCGCGGAAAATGTCCGCATCTATCGAGAGGGAGCTCTCGTCTGGTCTGGCAAAATCCTTGCCCTCAAACGCTTCAAAGACGATGTCAGTGAGGTACAGGAAGGATTTGAATGCGGAATGTCGTTCGTCAACTATGAAAACTTTAAAAAAGGTGATATTGTTGAGTGTTACACCAGAGAAGAGGTAAAGAAATAACAGGAGTGAGCTATGGCAACGCGACGCCGACTTGAACGCTTAAACAAAACCCTGATGAAAGAGATAGCCAATGTCATCATGACGGATATAAAAGACCCAAGACTCCTCAGCATGGTCTCTGTGATGGACGTTGAAATGAGTGAAGATATGCGTCATGCAAAAGTAGTTGTAAGTATTTACGGAGAAAGAAAATCTGACAACCATAAAACCTTTGAGGCTCTCGAATCCTCAGCTGGCTACATTTCCTCTGTAGTCAGTAAGGCCCTTCGCCTCCGTTATGCCCCCACCCTTCAGTTTGAATGGTCCCATGCCATGGCTATCGCTGACGAAATGGGGAAAAAGATAAAAGATGCCATGAACTCTATCCAGAAAGAAGGCCAATCTTCTCGTGAAGAGGATCATGAGAATGAAGAATAACAAATTCCCACTCTCTCTTCGCTGGAAACTCAACCGTATCATCCACAAATTTCAGCGATTCATGGTACTCACCCATGTGCGTCCTGACGGAGATGCCATAGGCAGTATTCTTGCCCTCACGCTTTACCTCAAAAAACACCGCAAAGAAGTCTGGACGGTGCTTGAAGACAATCTCGAAGAAAAATACCGATTCCTCTCCTGTGCTCAAAACACATACGTATACGATGAGAAGATCTCCGCTCCTCTCGTAGATGTCGTCTTTATCCTGGATAGTGGAGATATCTCCCGTATCGGCAAGGTCCAAAACTGGCTCTCATCCTCATTGATCATCAATATTGATCATCATAAGGACAACACCCACTTCGGTGATATAAACTGGGTAGATCCAGCTGCCTCCTGTGTCGGGGAAATGCTTTTTCGCTGGTTTGGCAAAGAGGCAAAAGGAGAAATGACCCAGGCCCTCTTTCTCTCTCTCGCAACGGATACTGGTTTTTTCCGGTTTTCTAATGCCTCGCCAGAGGTTTACCGAATGGCTGCCTTCCTTCTGGAAAAAGGGGCATCGCAAACTGCCATTTACGAAACCCTTTACCAAAACCGACCTTTTCAATTTCTCAGATTAGTAGAAAAACTCCTCTCCCACCTAGAACTCCACAATGAAGGAAAACTCGCTATAAGCTATATTACCGAAGAAGATATGAGACTCGCTGAATGCCACGATACAGAAGGACTTCTTGAATACCTTGCCATGATCAAAGGCGTAGAAATCTTCATCCTCATCAAAGAACGAGAAAAAGAACAGATTTCCATTAGTTTCCGTACCAAAACAAACTACGATGTCAGTATACTCGCAAAAGAATTTGGGGGTGGGGGACATACCAAAGCTGCCGGCTGTTCAGTGACAGGTGATCCTCTTCAATGGAAACAAACCATTCTTGAAAGTACTACCCGTTTCATGGAACGCTATAGCAATTAAATTTTTCTCCTCAAAATATATTTTCCTTTGTTTACTTGACACTAATTTTTTTTCACTATACAATAAAAGGGATAAAATATTCTAAGGAGGGTTTATGACGAAGACGGAACTTCAGAAAAAAACCAAAGCTGAACTTCTGGAACTTGCAAAAAAACAGGGAGTAAAAGTGGGGGCATCAGCCACAAAAGACGAGATTATTACACTTCTTATGGGGGAAAAAGCAAGCCAAACCGAAACTCCAAAGACAAAAAAATCCAAAAAAACCACGAATGCTCCAAAAATATCGGAAACCGTTGCTCAACCATCCCAGGAAACACTAGACCCTATCATGGCAGGAGAAAGCAAAAAATTTGAAATAGAAGATTATCGCCAGAAAAAAGCAGCAGTCACTTTAGATCTCAGCGATATCTACGAGATTCCCGAAAGCTACAACGAAAACCGTCTCACCCTCCTTGTCCAAGATCCTTATTGGATCCATGCTTATTGGGATTTGACCGAAGATACCAAAAACAAACTCCGTGCAGAGGGTCTCACACTTGCAATCCGTCTCTTCTATGGAGAAAAGCAAACTCTCGATATTGAAGTAAACATGAACGCAAAAAACTGGTACATCAATGTTCCCATGTCCAACACAACCTACCGGGGTGAATTGGGATACATCCAGCATGGGGTTTTTGTTTCCCTCACAGGTTCTAACCATATCACCGTTCCCAGAGACAAACCAGCAGAAAAGAAAACACCCACTCCTAAAGCAGGTGAAGAGGCTTCACCTTCTCTCCGTTCCGAGGAAACGGTGAAACTTGAGCGTCAGGAGAAACTCTTCGAGCGTTCGGGTGGGTATGTGATCCATAAGCTTGTTGGATCAGAGGTGGTCAGTGAGTGGATTTCCGCACCCTCGGGGCTCTCTTCTGGGCAGGTTTCATCAGGAAGCGGTGGCATGGCTGTTTCGCAACCTCCTCGCAAGCGAAAATTCTGGGCAGAGCTCCACACAGAACTTATTGTTTACGGTGCCACAGAACCTACGGCAAAAGTAACACTTGGTGGCGTTCCCATTCAACTCACACCCGAGGGGACATTCTCCATCAGGTTCTACCTCAAGGATGGTTCTCACTCTGTTCCGTTCGTCGCGACCTCCGAGGATGGTGTTGACACCATTGAGATTACACCTTTTGTGAACAAGTACACCACACGAGAAGAAAGAACCAATTTTTAAGCAAACAAAGGGGGCTAGGGAGGTGGGAAGTGTGACTCGTTTACTCGTTATAAGTGATTCCCATGGGAAGGTGGATCGTATCTATGATCTTGTGCGAAAGCACATTGGAGAATTTGATGTCCTCTTTCACCTCGGGGATAAGGCTTACGATATGCTTCCTTTCCTCGAAGATGGGTATTCAGTTGTCCTTATCAAAGGCAATATGGAAACTCTTGCCTCCGATGTGTCTCTCCCTGTGGATTGGGAACATCTCGCGGAGTATGATGGGGTTAAACTCCTCGCTACTCACGGACACCGATACAGTGTACACTCTACGCTCGTGTTTCTTAAAAAACACGCTCTTCATCTTGGTGTGAGTTTGGTCTTGTTCGGGCATACGCATGAACAGGCCTGTTTTAAAGAGGATGGTATAACCTACTTTAACCCTGGCGCCCTCCAGGATGGATACTATGGCATCGTCCATCTTGATAAAAGTGCTATTACAAAAACTGAACTCTTATTTCTCCCCGATAGGTGGTAATATGATAGAGATTCGAAACGAACAAGAGATTTTTGATAACCCACTTTTCATGGACCGTATCACCCTTCTCATGCGCAAAATCCTGAGTGACCATAAGGCGGAAAAGTATAGTGTTTCCCTTCTTTTTTGCGACAATTCCACTATTGAAAAACTCAACAGTCTTTACCGTGGAAAGAACACCCCTACTGATGTTCTTTCTTTCTCTCTTATTGAAGGTGAAACATTGGAAGATTTCTCTCAAATAGCTTTAGAGGGAGAAGATGGAGAAATCTATGAAATGTTAGGCGATGTTGTGATATCTACCGAAAAAGCTAAAACCCAGGCCCTAGAAAATAACTTTTCCTGGGAAGAAGAAATCGCCAATCTTGTCATCCACGGTACTCTCCACCTGTTGGGATATGATCACGAACGTGGACCAGAAGATGAAAAAATTATGTTTGAAAAACAGGACTCCTATCTTGAATGGTTTCTTAGTCAGTACCCCGAGTATCAGGCTAAGGCAAACGAATCATCACTATCTGAATCCCCATCCAAAACATAAGAGACAGCCAGAATATAAACGCAAAAGGCCAGAAATTTTCCCGCCAGAAGATCTTTCTCTGGATAGTAATACGGGACTTTTCAAGACGATCGATATCATCATAGATCTTTTCGAGCGCCTGCCTATCGTAGGCGCGATAGTATTTTCCTCCGGTACTTTCTGCCATCCAGGATAACAGCGCCTCATCAATCGTCTCACCCGAACGCAACACATACAAACGACCAGACCTATCCACTGGCTGAAGGACCGCCTCTGGATTCCCAAAACCTATGGTATAGATACGTATTCCCCTCTCCTGGGCCAGCCGAGCAGAGGTTTTTGGTTCGACTAACCCAGCATTGTTCATCCCATCCGTAAGGAGAATAATAACCTTGCTCTTTGCTCTGGAGGATGAGAGCCGATTGATAGCCGTTGCCACTCCCATTCCGATGGCAGTTCGATTGTTTTCCGGTCGAAACTGGATACCTTCCACCAAGCGCCGTACCATATCAAGGTCAAAAGTAAGTGGTGTCAGAGTATAAGCGTAGGTTCCAAAAAGTACTACACCTAAACGATTTTGGGATTGTTTATCAATATAAGACTGGATCACCTTTTTCGCTGACTCAAGACGATTATATTCTAACAATTTACCCGTAGGATCTTCGTACACCGTCTCGCCATAAAGAGATCGCCTCACCAAAAACGACGGTATCTCATCCACAAAAAGCATCGTCTCCGACACATCTATCACAAGAACAATATCAATCCCGTAGAGATTATCCTGTGTTGTTGTCTGTCCCCCTATGGGCCGTGCAAGTGCTATAATCCCGAAAAAAAGCCCCACCATCACAAGCCCATCAAGGAGCCAATCATACCAACCACTCCAGAAAACTCGTTTCCCAAAAAGCCTCATATCTGAAACAAGGACACTTCCCTCTCCTATCTTTCCCCAAAAATTTTTTCCGTACTTCAGATAAAGATATACCGGAAGAATAACAAGCCCAACAAGATACCAGGGATGAAGAAACCTCACGGTTTTTCCTCCTTAGAGAGAATCAGCTCTTTATAAATCTCTTCAAGCTGTTCTAAAATTTCTCGACGTTTCGCTTCACTTGTAATGTGTTTGGCATACTTCACACGATCACACCATTTCAGTACATCAAGGATAAGTTCTTTCAATTCCCCTGTTGCTACAATTCTCACCCCAATTTCTCGACTTGCCATCTCACGAGCCGGAAAATCATACGCTTTTTCCAGAACACGACGCAAAAGATATGCTACCTCAGAGTAATACTCTTTCTCTCCAAGAATATCAAGAGCCTGCCTCAGGTGTTGAAATGCCTCTTCCAGGGTTTCCTCAGCGAAAGAAGAAGTCTCTTCCTGATGGGTTTTCCCACGATTTTTCCACCACCAAACAATTCCAAAAACCAAAACAAGAATCAAAAACAACCATAGCAACCAGGTATAATCAGTAAAAAAATAAATAGGAGCCAGATCTTGTAGCTGAGATACTCCTATATTCGTTGGAGCAACCCTGAGTACCCACCCCTCAAACCTGACAATATTCGTATCCCCTTGTGAAAACGATATCACACGAACTGGCGGAAAAACTACATTGGAGAGAGAAAAATGACGCAGAGAAAATCGCAATCCATTGGTTCGCTCCACCGACTGAAGAAGCACAAAAGGCGAAAGGTCTCCCTCAAATTCATAGGTAAGAACCTTGCCCGTCACGGGATACACCACCTCAAAAGACTCCCCTATCGGCACCTCATTGGCAGGAAAAAGAGGAAGAAGAAGCCATAGCCACCACCACATTAATGTCTCCTCGAGCCCACATTTTCTTTTTCTTTGCGTTCATGATAATCTTTTCTCTTATGATACAATGCAGAAAGATACTCTACAAAAACATCACGAATCTGTCGAATCTGTCGAAGCGTAATAGGACAATTATCAAGCTGACCGGAGGTAAGCCTCTGTTCAATAATATCATCAACAATATCCTCAATAGTATGCAGATTGAACCGAACCTCTGGTTTTTCCATATAGGCACGGGCCGTTGCCTCAACACCATCAGCCAGCATCAGAATCGCCGTTTCCAGAGTACTTGGTTTTGGACCAGGGTACTGATAATCAGCAGGATTGATGGTTTCTTCCCCATAGAAACGAATCGCTCGGGTGTAGAAATACGATATATGGGTAGTACCATGATGTTCTTCAATAAAAGCAATAATTTCCTCTGGCAAACGGTATTGCCTTGCAAGCTCTACCCCATACTTCACATGGGATTTTATCACCGAGGTGGAGAGTCCCGGGGTAATCTCATCATGAGGATTCTCTCCCTCCTGATTTTCAATAAAAAACTCAGGGGTTTGAAGTTTCCCTACATCATGATAATACGCTCCCACACGAGCCAGAAGAGCGTCCGCTCCAATCTTTTCCGCCGCCATCTCACACATTTCCCCCAACCTGAGAGAATGCATGTAGGTTCCCGGGGCTTTATCTTTAAGTTCTGAAAGCAAAACACTCGTTGAAGAGGAAGAAAGCTCCGTCAGTCGAAAATACGTTGGAATATTAAATACATACTCAAAAAATGGCAGAATACCAAACGCTATCAGGGCAGAAATCAAGCTATTTCCCAGACAAAAAAGTCCAACCACAAACCACTGATACCATGAAAAATTCATCTGATAGTGCCAGGCATAAAGAAAAGCAAAAATTACCTGGATAACAAAAATCTCCATTCCTATCACAAAGAAGTCATACCGTTTCTGAAAGCTTTTTCTCTTTTGAGAAGCGGTATACAAGGCAAAAAGTGCCAATGCCAGAAGATTTGCAAAAGTAAGCGCATCAGTTAGAGGATAAAACACCGAGTAGAGACTAAAATTAATAAGAAGCACAAAAACCACCGGCTGTTGTTGAAAAAGAATTGGAAGCGTCAATGTTATCACTGCAAAGGGAATATGGAGAAAAATAGGCAAAGAAAAACTCCTTGCTGAGACATGAGCATACCACAGGAAAACA
Organism: Thermospira aquatica; assembly: GCF_023525255.1. Lineage (GTDB taxonomy): Bacteria > Spirochaetota > Brevinematia > Brevinematales > Thermospiraceae > Thermospira > Thermospira aquatica. Next base: position 132,829 of record NZ_CP073355.1, read on the forward strand.
TGCACCAGGGTATAAAATATTAAACCAATCATGAAAAAAGAAGCCTTTCTCCAAAGAATTTCCTGATATTTATAATAACGAAAGATGAAAAGCACAAAAATAATCATCATCGCTATCAAAATAGCTGGAAAACGGTAACGAAAAATTTTCCACTGATAGTCCCAGTAGGCATGTAATCGTTGTTTTTTTTCAGGAGTAATAACCTCCCCCTCCTGAAGAATAGTTTCTCCTTTCCGAATAATTTCTCGAGGAAGCTTTTCCTCGACTTTTGCTATGACCATCCGATCCCGCGCATTTGCATCAAGCTCTGCGGTTGGTCGAAGAATATACAAAAGTACCTCTGCCATAGCCTCATACAAAAGCCCATTCCCCCTCCCGTACAGTTGCTGAAACACCCCAAGAAGCCATGATTTCTCTAGAGGAACAAGGAGTAGAGAAGAAACGGGCAATATCCTTGTTTCTCTGTCAGAGGAAAGATAAAATACTTCGGCTCCACCTGGGAAAAATCTATCAACCAGAATATAATTCTCCTGCAAATAGTCCAGAACAAACATCAATCGGTTTTCGTAACGAGCAAGAAGAAAACGATTCTCAAGAATATACTCTCTAATCCGGGGGGTATACAAAAAGTTCTGTTCCCTAAAGTAATTCTCAAATTCTTTCTCATCCCGATAACTCGCTGCTACCGCCAACCACTCAGCCAGTTGCTTTTTATTTTTTTCTTTTGCACCATTAATCACCCGATAATAGAAAGGAGCATTTTTTTCTATTTCTTTTTTGAGTGTTTCCCGAGCCTCTATGTTTTCGTAGGTAAAGGTATACCATGATACCATCTCCCGAGGAGAAGGGGTATTGATCTGATAACTCTCCAGAGAAAAAGGCCAATAACTCATTGTCAGAAAGACAGCACTCACTAACCAAACACCTAACAAAAGAAAAACCATTATTTTGCGTGATAAGGGTTCATCCCATTTCATATTTTCCTCTGCTCATAGCGAGAAAGAATTCTGGCTACTAACGGGTGACGCACAATATCCCCTTCATCAAAATACATCACCGCAATCCCTGGAACGTTCGTTAAAAGATGAAGCGCCTCCACAAGTCCAGAATCCTGGGCTGATGGAAGATCTATCTGGGTTACATCTCCTGTTACCACCATCTTTGTACCCTCCCCCAAACGGGTAAGAAACATCTTCATCTGCATCCGTGTGGCATTCTGTGCCTCATCGAGAATGACAAAAGCCTGCGAGAGTGTTCTTCCCCGCATATATGCAAGTGGAGCAATCTCCACTTCTCCAGACAACGAAAGTCGTTCTGCCTCCTCAGGGGAGAGAATATCCTCCAGGGCATCAAAAAGTGGTCTCAGATAGGGATGGAGCTTTTCCTCAAAGGTTCCGGGTAAAAATCCCAAACTCTCCCCAGCTTCTACCACCGGTCGGGTGAGAATAAGTTTTTTTACTTTGCCTGAAAAAAGATAAAAAAGACCAACTGCCATGGCAAGATAGGTTTTCCCTGTACCAGCTGGTCCAACACCAAAAATAAGATCACGCTGATGCATCACCTCAATGTACTGACTTTGATGAATACTTCTGGGTTTTATCTTTTTCGCTTTTTTACTAATAACCAGGCCCTCTGCCAATAGCTTAGATGCTGAATGAGCTATCTTTCCCTCCTGTTCTATGAGGAATTTGATCTCTCCATGAGAAACTGGTGTGTTACCACGAGCAAGCTGGAACACTTCTTTCAAAACATGGGATGCTGTTGTACAACTCTCCTCTGTCCCTTCGATAATCAATATATCATTTTTTGCATGAATTTTTACCTCAAGAAGACGTTCCATCAAACGAAGATTAGAATCATGGACTCCAAGAGCAAGAACAGGATGAATGTCTCCCGGTACGGGAAACTCATACCTCATAGATATCTCTCTCCCTTCACGCCAGCAAAATCCCTACAGGTTTTACAGCTGCTATGCGGCTAACCCAGCTACTTCTCAGCCAGAAATCAACCGCTGCTCTTGGTGATTCAGTGTTTTTAGGGTGAAAACGCCAGTCTAGGATCTCATTTTGAGAACGAAGAAAGATTCCTTGATCTTTGAGGTTTTTAAGCCATTCTTGATCTCCAACCACAGAAGGAGGAACTGTTGGTTGCACAACCTCAAGTGATCCAAAACTTTTTTCAAGAAGAGGATCTTTACCAGAAACGATATACGAAGGTTGACCCACACCACCCCAGAGAAGGGCAGGATTGCCTACCACATGGTAGGATCGAGAAAGATCCCCTTCATCCCGAATCTGGGTACGCACGCTTCCCTTGCGATAGACATAAACCTCCTCGGGAAGTGAACCAAGGGCATGAATCTCCTTGCGGATCGTATTTGTCGCACTATCATACATCGTGTTTGCCTCCACATCTTTGAGCAAAACATTGAGAACATGGTAGACCTGTGCCGCAATAAATTGTCGATTAGCCAGAGCGTAATTGGAAACACATTGTACAGCTTGATAAAACAACTGAGCCTCAGTAACATGTGCGGGCAAATAGACCATCGAGGAATGTGGTGGAGTGATCCCATAATGTTCCATTTTTTCTTTAAAGAGACGATAATAATACCACCACACCGCACGCCCTAAACTCGCAGATCCTGCTCTATAAGTAATGAGAAGCTGATTTTTGAAAAGACCGTAAACTCGCGCTTTTTCTACATCAAAAACTTCACTCACAATCTGAAATTCGAGAAAATGCCTAATCGTACCAAATTGCTTGCGTTCCTCTTCTAAAAGAAACTCGGGCACACTCGTAAGATTAGACACGGGAAGATCCCCATAGTCTTCGATGTACTCTAGTTCATCCTGAAACTCGGGAGACTTGTTTTCTTGTACCCAACGGGCTCCCTGACTAAAGATTTCGAGGAGATCTCTTTTGGAGAGAGATATTCTCCCTGTTGCCTTGCTTCCTACAGGTACTACACGTTGAATATCTTTGAGAATAAGTCCCATCTTCTTATCAACATCAGGGAAAATAAGGTTTGTTGTAAGCGTTCGTACACCAAGATTGATATCCCAGTTAATACCACCGGGCATCATTATCCCATCGTGAACTCCGCTGGCGAAAACTATCCCCAAGGGTACTGCATGGGAAGGAACAGCATGTGGAAAGACCACTATGGCATCCTTTACACCGTCAAGTGTAGACAATACTTCAACTTGCCTCAACACTTGAGGATGAAACTTTGAGAGTTGCTGCTGTGTGGCAAAAAAACGAATGGCTGCATGGCTTTCATCTCTGCGCGGTAAAACTCTTTCAAATTCATTAACTCGTTGAAGTTCGCTAAGTTCCATCTCCCCATCCTGTTTTTAGGTAGTTATATTGTACAACGTTTTTAGAAAAAAGTAAATACCCTAATGAAAGTTTTTTCATGAAAGTTTTTTTTGGATAAAGAAGTTGCCGTGATAGGGGTTTGGGGTGTAAGCTATTACGATATCACAGTGTGGTGGGGATTTTTTTGTTAGGGGGAGCTTGCTATTCCTTTGTTGCAGTGGGCCTGTCATGCGGGCTATTACCTTGTTGCAGTGTAAAGTTGAGTCTTGGGGGCTATTACCTTGTTGCAGTCGGAAGAGGGGGGATGGGTATTCCCTTGTTGCAGTACAAAAAACGCTAGCTATTACCATTTTGCAGTAAATGTGTGGGACCTGAAGGCTGTTTCCTTGTTGCGGGGGAAAGGTTTTTGCTATTACCATGTTGCAGTCTAGAAACTGGGCTAGCTCTTACCATATCACAGTGAGGATCCTAAGCTATTCCCTTGTTGCAGGAAAAAACTCTTGCTGTTACCTTGTCACAGTGGGAAAAATTCTAGCTATTACTTTTTCACAGTTATAAACCATCTGATGCCACTGCAAAAGGGTAAGAGCTTACGTCAAAACCCCAGCTTAAACGTTTAACCTTTATATCCCCTCTCACGCTCTCACGTGCTTTGAGATTTGCTCTTACCATGTTGTAGTAAAGAAAAAACTTTCTCTTACCCGACCTTAGGAAATCTCTTGTCCCACACACTGCAAAAAGGTAAGAGCATTTTTCTCAACCCCCAAAATCTCCCCATCGATCTTACTTTTAAAATATATAAAACATCTTTTTTAACAACTATAACAAAAAATTTTCGATATATATAGTATGAAAAAATTTCTCTAAGGAGAAAACCATGGAAAAGGATTTTTTCACACTCTCAGAAAACGAGGCCTACCAGATTCTCGAAAAAGCCCTCTGGCCAGAGGGACCTATTTGCCCAAGGTGTAAGGCAAAGGCTCACCTTCTCTCGTGCCGGCTCGTGTATCAGTGTACCAAATGCGGGAGACAATTCTCCTTAAAAAGCCAGTCCATCATGCGAAAAAGTCACCTCTCGCCAAAAATCTGGCTTTCTGCCATGTTTCTTGTCTGCCAGGATGGGGGGATAAATGCGGTGAAGCTTTCACAACTTCTTCACATTAGCTACAAGGCAAGCTGGCTTCTTCTTCAGAAGCTACGAAGCCTTATGCGGCTTACCACTCGCCATCACACCAAATCCCTCCAGAAACTTGTAAAAACCTTTTTCTTTCTCTCTGGCATCAAACGCCGCCAAAGAAAAAACTTTTCTCCCATGCAGGTTGTCGAAATTGATGCGGATGATACCCCTTCTAAACTTCACATTCATCTTGTGGATGATGTGAGTAGCGATTGGCTTTCAGACTTTTTTGGCAAGCTTTTCCGCCACACGCCCGTAGAAAAAAGAACGCCGTGGCTTTCCCACCTTAACGATGGGTTGAAAAACCTTCTTGAAGACGTCTATCACTATGGTTGTCGAAAGCACATGCAGCGCTATCTTGATGAGTTTTGTTTTCGGTTTAATATCGAGGGGGCTTCTCAAAGGTTTGAAGAGCTTCTTAAAAGGCTTGGTAAACGTCGCCAGCTCCTCCCGTGGAAAAAGCTTGTTACCGAAGGGCTTATTCTTCCCATCCACGCGTAGGTTTTGTTTTTTCTTTCTCACAACGTTTCCTGAGTCTGTCAAATGGAAATTGAAGGTTTTGTTTCCTTTTGTTTTTTTGGAAAACTTTTCGTTTCCCTTGACGAAAAAGGCAAAAAAGTGTTTTTCTTAAAAAAGAGAAGTGGAAAAAGGGATAAAAACCCCATGCTCTTCCCTTGTTGCAGTGAAAAAAACGTTCTTGCTATTCCTTTTTCACAGTTTTTCCTCTGATCCAAGACTGTAAAAGAGTAATAGCATCTTTTTTCTCAGGTGAAACCTTTCACCAATTTCCTCCTCGTGTTTTTTTTTGAGAGTAGCTATTACCTTTTCACAGTCCCCAGAATTATAAAAACTGAAACAAGGTAAGAGCAGCGTCTATACTACCATCCCCCGACGATACTTTTGGAGAAAAAAGAAAACTCCAAAATCCCCGCTCTTTCCTTATCACAGTCACCTTATTGATAGAATCTCACTGAAACATAGTAAGAGCAAGCCCTCTCTTACTGTGACAAAGTAAGAGTAGTTCTTTCTCACTGCAACAAAGTAATAGCTACCACCCACACCCCCTGTCCCAGACTGCAACAAAGGAAGAGCAAGGCCCCAAAAACTTTCCCCAATCTTCAAGTTCCTTATCCTCCTTTGCCGAAAATATAATACATAACCAAAAAAAGGGGGAAAGTATGCGTATTCTTATAATCGATGACGATGCAGCTATTCTCGATGACATACGTGCGGCACTTCTTCCAGGTGGCTATGATGTCATTACCGAGTCCAATCCTGTAGAAGCTCTCGCTCGTTTTGAGCAGGAACCATTTGATGTTGTCATAAGTGATATTCGAATGCCAGAAATGAGCGGCATCGATGTTCTTAAAAAAGTGCGAGAGAGTCACCCTAAACTTCCCGTCATTATCATGACCGCGTACGGTGATGTCGAAACCGCCATCGCCTGTATCAACAACCACGCTTACGGATTTCTTCCCAAACCTCTTGATTTTAACGAACTCTTAGACATGATTCACCGCATCGAAGAAGAAAACCGTGGCGAAACTCCTATCGACTACCAAAAGCTCAAAGAAGCCTACAAAGAACTTGAAAAAGCCTACCAAAACCTCTCCAAAATGGTTGACAATATAAATTAAAGGATTACCATGGAAATTAAAGTAAAAAAAGACCTCGAAGTATCTCTACCAAGGAGGATATTATGCATTACGATCCAGAAATGAAAGAGATTATTGATGCTTTTGTCGCTGAAGGGTATGAGAGACTGGAAGAGGCCGAAAGTCAGCTTCCCTACATCCAGGAAGCTTATCACGAGCAGATTATTCAGACACTTTTTAGACTTTTTCATTCTCTCAAAGGTTCGGCTGGATACCTGAATTTTGAAAACATCAAACAACTCACGCACGAAGCAGAAAATCTTCTTGATCTCTTCCGTAAAACGAAGATTAAGCCAAGCTCTGAGGATGTTGATCTGATATACCGGGCCATGGATTTTCTCAAGCAACTTTTAGATAATGTTGCCGCCAATCTCACTGATGAAGGTTTTGAAGGTGAAGTAGAACTCATGATCCGGGATATCTCCACAGAAAGACAAAAAAAACTCCAGGAAACTCCCTCCTCTGAAACTTCTTCTGTCCCACAAACACAAGAACAAGCCCCAGAAACAAGCCTTGAAACACCGCCCTCTCAAACTGAAGCAGAGCTTGAGCCAGCGACTTCTGCTCCAGAAGCACCCTCTCCCTCAGAAACATCCTCTTGGCAAAAACCAGATTCCGTTTTCAACGAAGAAGAAATACTCATTGTAGAAGAAATTCCCGTAGAAGAAGAGGCTCTCGTAGAAGAAGTCTCTCCACAAACCCCAGAGGAGTTCAAGACAGAAGAACTCGTCGAACCATCGACACTTGAACTTTCTGTCTCTCAAGCGCCTTTATCACAACAAGAAAAAGAAGAAGAAATTTCCCACACAACAGAAGAAGAAAACCAACTTGTGCAAGAAGAAAAAGAAATCCCATCTCCTGATGAAGAACCTGCCTTCAATAATCATTCCATGGAAAGGGAAACAATGGAGGTAGAATCGCAAGAAGGAACTCTCACACCTCTCACGGAGACCATCGAAGAAGAAGTTATCGCTTTAAGCGAAGGATTCTCTGAAACATCTGAAACAAAAGAAATCCCCATTGAAACCGAGAGTTCCTCTATGGTATTGGAAGAAGAATCCTCTTCACCCTTGCCTCAAGAAACAGAAACCACAAAAGAAGAAACCCCACCCCAAAACATTGAACAACTTCCCTCCGAATCTGCAGAACCGTCATCTCCCTCAAAAACACCAGATTTCTCCAACTTCCGACTGGAGAATCTCGTTACGCCTGAGATGCTTGACCGATTTCATAACGAAACAAGTGAACTTCTCGACGAGGCAGAACAAACCATTCTCCAGATAGAAAATGCAGAAAACAAAACCGAGCTTATCCAGGCTGTTTTTCGATCTATCCATACGATTAAAGGAAACGCAAGCTTTCTTAACCTGGAACGCATTGCCACCCAGGCCCAAACCCTGGAAAACATCCTGGATAACCTTCGAAACAACACGATGCCCTTCTCTCCGGCGGTAACGAACATCCTCCTCAGAGGAATCGACTACATTCGCCATGATATAACCAAACTCCAAAAGGAAGAAACTGAAACCCCAGAACAGGAATACAAACCCCTCGGTGAGATTCTTGTCGAAATGGGAGCTGTCTCCAAAGAAAATGTCGAAGAAGCTCTCCTCGAAAAAGAAAAACCTCTTGGTGAAATTCTTGTTGAAAAGGGTGTCGTCAGCGAAGAAAATATCCAAACTGCTCTCAAGAAACAATCGAGTATGACAAAGAACATATCAAGTGTGGCATCCCAAAGACGAGAGATCCGTGTTGAGGCAAGCCGTCTCGATAGACTCTTTGACCTCATGGGAGAGCTCATCAACGCCGAAGCCATGGTCCTCCATCACCCCCTCATCAAACAAATCGAAGACGACAACCTCCAGAAATCTATTACTCACCTTACAAAAATATCCAGAGAACTCCAGGAGGTTACGATGGAGGTACGAATGGTTCCTCTCGAGGGACTATTTATCAGGATGCACCGACTTGTCCGGGACCTCTCCAACAAGTTTAACAAGACCATTGATCTCCGTATCACCGGCCAGGAAAACGAAATAGACAAAAACCTCATTGATCAACTTGCAGATCCCCTTCTCCACCTCCTGCGAAACGCTATCGACCACGGTATCGAAAACCGTGAAGAACGCCTTGCCCAGGGCAAACCCGAGAGAGGTCTCATAGAACTCTCCGCTCAATACCAGGGTAATGAGATCTGGATTTCTGTCAGAGACGACGGACGAGGACTCAACCGAGAAAAAATTCTCTCCAAAGCAAAAGCTAATAAGCTCCTGCAAAAAAATCCTGAAGAGATGAGTGATCAGGAGGTATGGAGACTCATTTTTCTCCCGGGATTTTCAACCAAAGACCAGGTCACAGATATCTCAGGGCGAGGCGTGGGAATGGATGTCGTCCTCAAGAACATCGAAAAACTGAGAGGCCAGGTCGATATTGCAACCGAAGAGGGAAAAGGCACAACGATTACGATGAAGATTCCTCTCACAATGGCAATTCTGGACGGAGTCATATGCCGCATCGGACAGGCTCTTTTTATTCTCCCCATCGCCGATATCGTGGAGTTTTTCAAACCCCACACCCACCAGCTTACCCGGGGGGAGGGAAACTCTCTGCTTATCAATCTCCGTGGAGAGATCCTCCCGGTGCTTGATCTGGAAGAGATCTACTACAAAACCCAAAACCAGACACCTCTTACCCAGAGGATCCTCATTGTTGTCACCGATCAAGGGCGCAAAATAGCCATCGCGGTCGATGAGATCCTCTCATCCCAGCAGGTCGTGGTGAAATCCTTCTCTGACTACATTGGACGGGTGGCAGGCATGATCGGCTGTTCTATCCTGAACGAAGGACAAATCGGTTTCATCATCGACATCAAGGGGCTTTTCAAACGAATATTTGAATAGACATTAAAGGAGGCATATATGAAAGCATCTATTAAACATAAATTCTGGTTTTTTTTAAGTGCTTATTTTATTATGACTATCATTCTCGTCGGAATCATTGGCTGGAAATACTGGGAGGATCTCAATAAGAGCGTCAGTGAAACAAGAAAAACCCTCTACGAAAAGTATGACGAGATGATACGCTATCAGGTACAAACCGTATATAGTCTTATCGCTGCCAGATACAAACGTGTACAAGCCGGTGAAATAACCGAAGCGGAAGCAACCAATCAACTCAGAAACGTTATAAAACAAATGAAATACGGAGAAAATGGTAAGGAATACTTTTTTATCATTGACTCTGCCGGCTACATTATTAGTCATCCCAACCCAAAAGTCGAGGGAACCCACGAATCCCAGCATGTTGACACCAATGGGGTCTACTACGTAAAAGAACTCCGTCAGGCTGCCTTGAGTGGCGGTGGATATGTCAACTACGCATTTCCGAAACCTGGAGAAACCAACCCCTCTCCCAAACGCGCTTACAGTAAACTTTTCGAACCCTGGGGTTGGACAATCGGGACAGGTCTTTATATAGACGACATCGAGGCGGCTATTGCCAGAACTACCCAACATGCCATTCAAGAAAAGAATTCTCTTTTTGTTGAGCTTTTGTTATTTGCTCTAGTGATGATTATTCTCATGATCGTTGTTCAAAAGCTTTTGAGCAACGAGATCACCAATCCTATCGAGGGAATTGCAAATAATGCACTTATAGTGAGTCAAGGAGATTTTGCTGCCACATTTGACCAGCGCTGGAAAAAATTCGGTGGAGAGATAGAAAAACTCATCGACGCCTTCCAGAGACTTTCTACGTACGTACAAAAGCGAGAAGAAGAAATCATCGCCCTGAGTAATGCCGACTTCACCATTGACATCAACCCTTTTACCGAAAAAGATTCTCTCGGCTTTGCATTGAAAAAACTCAAGGACAATATCGCAAATCTGATTACCGAAGTACGAAATACCGTTGAACAGTTCAATCTTGGTGCCGAACAGCTCTCCAGAGCTTCGCAGAGCCTTTCTCAAGGATCAAGTGAGCAGGCAAGCTCAATCGAAGAGATTACCTCAGCTATCACAGAAATCAATGCCCAGATAAAGCAAAACGCCGAAAAAGCAATGCAAGCTAAACAACTCTCTCAGGATGGGCTTGCGATGGCTGAAAAAAGCCAGCACAATGTGCAAAATCTCGTCGAAGTCATGGAACGACTCAACACCTCCGCTGAAGAAATCAACAATATCGTCAAAACTATCGACGATATTGCGTTTCAAATCAACCTTTTGGCTCTCAATGCCAACGTCGAAGCGGCAAGGGCAGGTAAATACGGCAAGGGATTTGCTGTCGTTGCTGACGAGGTACGAAATCTTGCGGTGAAAAGCGCGAATTCCGTCAAAGAAACCACCACCAAGGTACGGGATATCGTAAATAACATCACTGCTGTCCATGAGGTCACCAACGACGTCGCCACTCAGATAGAACAGATGTATACCAACATGCATCAGACCATTGAGGCAAGCGAAGAGGTGGCAGCCAGCAGTCAGGAGCAACTCCTCTCTATAGGACAGATCAGTCAGGGTATCCATCAGATCAACCAGGTTACCCAGACGACAGCAAGTAGCGCCGAAGAAACCGCCAGCGCTGCCGAAGAGCTTGCAAGCCAGGCAACCGTACTCAAGCGCCTTGTCAGTCAATTCAAGCTTTCCACTGATGCCACAGTCCACGTGTCACCAGCCACAAAGCCTGAATCCTCTCCTGTGGTAAGTACCGACCACGAAACGACCACTCCAGCTGCCTTACCAAAGCGCACCATTCAACTCGACGACAATGATTTTGGAAAGTTTTAACGGAAATTTTTACAAGGAGGGCTCTATGCCCACAACACAAAAGCGTTTCTTCTCTCTAAAATGGAGACTCATAGGACTTGTGGGAAGTATAATCATTGGTATGCTTGCCATTATGGCTTTTGTCTATATTATCATGATGGGAAGAATCTTCACCAGAAACGGCGAGCAGTATATACGATCTCGACTGGAAACAGCTGCGACCGAGATCAAAGGATGGTTTGAATCCCAGACCAAGATTCTTACAGCCGCAGAACAGGCCCTTTCCCTCCACCCGGTAAACGATAAACAGCTCTATCTCAAATACATCTCTACACTTGCATTCTTAACCAATACAGAGGCAAGAGGCATCTATATAGGTCCACTGAAAAGTCCGAAACAAGGGGGAGTGTTCTATTCCTCTGATGGGTGGATCCCTCCCGAAGATTACGATTGGACAAAAAGACCCTGGTTTCTTGCAGCAATAACACAAAAAGATATAAGCTTTACCGATCCTTATATAGATGCCATTCAGCATGATCTCGTCCTCTCTATAGCTAAACCTATCCAGAATGCTAAAGTGATTCCTGGGGTCATCGGGCTCGATCTCGGTATCACAACCGTTCAACACGTCATCCAGAATATGCGTGTCACAACTCACTCAACCGTGTATCTGATAAGTGATGATGGTCTCTTTCTTACCCATCAGGACACCAACCGCATTCTCAAAGACACTATCTGGCAAGACAGGGAATTCCAACCCTTCCAGAAACTTGGCATGGCAAAAGATTTTATCTTTCAAATTCAAAAGAATCGCTATGTCGCCCTCCTCCCCTTCCAGCTCTACAACATCAACTGGAAGATTGTTGTCATAGGAGAATCAAAGGATATTTTAGGACCTATGTATGATTCATTGAGGGTAATTCTTGCTTTTGCCGGTATCATGGCACTTTTGGTTATTATCGCTCTTTTCATCTCAGGCAGGTGGCTTTCCCCTCTTGCCAGAATCACAAGTCTTGCTGAAGATATCGCCAGAGGCAAATTCATCACCCCTGACATTGACTACAAATATCAGGACGAGATTGCCGTTCTCCTCCAGTCTTTTCAGGATATTGTAGCCTCCCTTCAAGCCAAGGAAAACGTCATCCTCTCCCTCAAAGAAGGAGACTTCACCAGAGAGATTCCAATTGCAAGTAACGAAGACACCGTGGGGTTTGCCCTGCGAACAATGACAGAACATCTCAATGATCTCATCCGGGCCGTCAAAGAATCTATCAAACAAAGTATGATCAGTGTAGAACAACTCAAAAAAGCCACACAGCACCTTTCCCAAGGCTCAACAGAACAAGCCGCTGCCGTTGAGGAAATCACCTCCTCCATAAAAGAGATCCAGAGCCAGGCAAAACAAAACCTCTCCTATGCCAGCCAGTCAATAGAGATCATGAAGCAGCTTTTAACAGTCGTTGAAGAAAACCAGATCCAACTCAATCACCTTCAAGAGGCAATGAAGAAAAACACTGACGCATCCGAACAAATCAAAGCTGTCGTCAAAACTATCGACGACATTGCTTTTCAAATTAACCTCTTAGCTCTGAATGCCAACGTTGAAGCAGCCAGGGCTGGCAAATACGGCAAGGGATTCGCTGTTGTCGCCGACGAGGTACGCAACCTTGCGGTGAAAAGTGCCCAGTCAGCAAAGGACACCGCCCAGATTGTAGAACAGACTGTTCAAAACCTGCTGGAAAGTGACAATATTCTCAAACAAACCCTGGAGAAGTTTGATCATATTGAGCAGAGAAGCCACCAGATGTCTGACATGATGCAAGAGATTGGGAAGCTCAGCCAGAACCAATCTATGGGGCTTGACCAGATCTCCCAGGGGCTTTCCCAAATCAGTAGTGCCGTCCAGTCCAACGCCGCAAGTGCCGAAGAAACCGCTAGTGCCGCTAGTGAGCTTGCCAATCAGACCCAAAACCTTGAGCATATGGTACAAGTCTTCAAAACAAAATAAGGAGGTAAAATATGAGCGGAATCTACGAAGAAGAACTCGTCGACATGGGAGAAGAGGAAGACACCATAAGCAACAAATATCTCACTTTCACTCTTGGAGACAATTCGTATGGTATCCCTATAGCCCATATTCGGGACATCATCGAGATGCAAAAAATCGCCACTATCCCAGATATGCCGCCCTATGTTCGCGGAGTCATCAATTTGCGTGGGAAAATCATTCCCGTGGTGGATATGAGGCTTCGTCTTCACATGCCCTTCAGAGAATACGATGACCGAACCTGTATCATCGTCATCGAACTTAAAAACACCCTGATAGGTCTTATTGTGGATGTGGTAGAAGAGGTCCTTGAAATCCTCCCAAACAACATCGAAGTCACTCCTCACTTCCGGGGCATTGAAGCCCAGGAACGCTATATCAAAGGTATTGGCAAGGTTGGTGATAAACTCAAAATCCTGCTAGATGTGGAAAAAGTAGTCTACGAAGACGATCTCAAAACCCTTCAGGAGGCAGGAGAGGCATGACAGAGAATGAGAGCTTTTTCCAGATCTACCGGTTAAGTGACCGGGATTTTGAGCTCATTTCCCATCTTGTCTATGACACCGTGGGTATTTATCTCCCCCCGGAAAAAAAGATCCTGGTAGAAAGCCGACTCCAACAACTCCTAAAACAAGAAAACATTCAAAGCTTTGATGAACTTTACCAGAGAATTGTTCGTGATCCCAACAGTCCCCTCCTCTCTGATCTCATCAACCGTTTAACCACCAACCACACCTATTTTATGAGAGAAAGTGCCCATTACGACTATATGGTTCAGGTACTTTTCCCCCAATGGAAAACCATGAAACAGCGGGATATCCGTATCTGGAGTGCAGGGTGCTCGTCGGGAGAAGAAATATACACCATCGCTATCCTCATTCGTGAACATTTTTCTCCCTTTATTCCCGATGAATGGGGGCTTCTGGGGACCGATATCTCTCTACGTGTACTTACCCAGGCAGAGGAAGGAAAATACTTAGCCGACAGACTCGAAAACCTCGATCCTTCGCTTATCCAGCGCTATTTCATTCCTATAGATGACACATCCTACCAGCTTCTTCCTGAAATACGATCCATGGTGCTCTTTAAAAGATTCAACCTCATGAATGAAACCTACCCCTTCAAAGGCAAATTTGATATCATCTGGTGTCGTAATGTCCTCATCTACTTTGACCAGGCTCACAAGGATTTTATCATTTCTCATCTCGTAAACGTACTTAAACCCGGTGGATATCTTTTCGTCGGACACTCTGAAACTATCGAAAGAGAAAAATACCAGCTCACATTTATCCAACCTGCAATCTACCAGAAGGAGGCTCTATGAGCAAGATCCGTGTCTTTATTGTTGATGATTCTCCGATCGTTCAGGAGATTTTGCAAAAAGGACTCTCCCAGGACCCTGACATAGAAGTGGTGGGAGTGGCTTCTGATCCATACGAGGCAAGTGAAAAACTCTCCTCGATTGATGTAGATGTCATGACCCTCGATCTAGAAATGCCCAGAATGAACGGCATTATCTTTTTAAAACAGCTTCTTCCACAGTATCCTCTTCCCGTCATTGTGGTTACCTCCCTTACAGACAGAGGTGGTGCTCTTGCATGGGCAGCACTCCAGGCAGGAGCTGTTGAAGTTGTCCCCAAACCCAAAGCAGAGGGACAGGAGGCTCTGGTAAGCTTTCTCCAGGAACTCATCTCCAAGATTAAATGGGCATCCCAGATCAAATTTCCTCAAGCAAAAAAAACTATTGAAAGTCACCCTACTGTTTCAGATGCAAGTGAACAGATCATTGCGATTGGCGCCTCTCTGGGAGGAACATCCGCAATTTCTACCCTCTTCCGTCAGTTTCCAGCAACCATGCCCCCTATCCTCATAGTACAGCATATGCCACCCACTTTCAGTCGCATGTTTGCTGAAAGCCTCCAAAAAGAAACTGTTATCAAAGTCAAGGAAGCCAGTGATGGCGATAAACTCGAGATAGGTCACGCCTATATCGCCCTGGGGGATTTTCACATGGAGTTAAAACCAGACGGAACACTTGCAGTAACCCGGGGAGAACGTGTCAGTGGTCATATACCTTCCGTTGATGTGCTTTTCATGTCTGTGGCTAAACACGCTGGCCCAAGATCAATAGGTGTCCTCCTTACCGGTATGGGTAAAGATGGTGCTCAAGGGCTTTTGCTCATGAAACAACACGGTGCCCGAACCATCGCTCAGGATGAAAGCACCAGTGTGGTTTTTGGGATGCCCTATGAAGCCTATAAAATAGGAGCTGTCGATATGTTACTTCCTCTCCACAATATCCCCCAGATGATAATCAAGCTCGTCAAAGAATATAACCAGAGGAAAATATCATGAGTGAAAAGGTCATCGGTATTGGTGAGTGGGCTATAAGCGATAATCCTGAAGATAAAATTACCACCTATGCTCTCGGATCGTGTGTAGCTCTCATCGTGTATGCCAAAAAATACAAGATAGGAGCGATGGCTCATATCGCCCTCCCATCCTCACACATCGATCCGGCAAGATCAGATAATCAACCAGCCTACTTTGCTGATCGCGCCGTAAAACTGATATTAGATGCCTTTACAAGTCGGAATATACCACCAAAAGAACTAGAAGTCAAACTTGTGGGCGGAGCCCAGATGCTTGATCCCAATGGCATCTTTGATATCGGCAGACGCAATGTCCTTGAAATCAAAAAACTCCTCTGGCAAAACATGCTCGCCCCCAGGGCTGAGGACGTAGGTGGGAGTTTCAGTCGAACGGTATCTCTTTTCATCGATGATGGTAAAACCATCATCTCATCCCAGAATAAGAAATACGAACTCTAAGGAGGCCCTATGTACAAACACATTTTAATAGCCGACGATTCATCCACCTCCCGCATGATCATCCAGCGCTGTTTGCAGATCATAGGATTTTCGGATGCTGTCTTTTTTGAGGCTGAAAACGGTATTGAAGCTCTAGATATCCTGCAACGACATCCAGAGATAGATCTTATTATCACCGATATCAACATGCCCAAGATGGATGGTGCGAACTTCATCCGCAGACTTAAAACCGATCATTCTTTTTCGCAAAAAGATGTGGTCGTTATTTCAAGTGTTCTCTCTGGTCCACTCATCGATGCTCTCCAAGAACTCAGAGTCAAAGCCATGATAAAAAAGCCTATAAACCCCCAGGAACTCTACCAAGCCCTCAGAGAACAAAAGGAGGCATAAACATGATAAGTTCACAAGACTTTCAAAACACTCTTTTTGAAGCCATTAAAACCACCATAGAAGAGATGGGTTTCCTCGAAGTGGAAAAATCCCCCACCGAAGTACAAACCTCGACCCTCGAATGCGTCAGCATCCAGGTTATTAAGCCTTTCCTGGGGAGAATCTACCTTTACTTCGCTCCTGAGATGAAGTACGAAATCGTTCGAAATCTCTACGCCAAAGAGGTATCTTCTGAGAAGGAGGCTCAGGATGCCATCCTTGAGGTTCTCAATGTTATAGCCGGACGATTTCTCACCAACCTCACAAATAATAAAGACTACGAAATGGAATTTCCTCAATGGGAATATGAAACCGCTACTTTTACCGAAACCATCGCAGACATCTCGTTGTGTGTTGATGAATACGAAGCTCGATCTTATGTTGTCAAGGGGGTTTTGTGAACCAGATATTCTGGAAACGGCTTATTTTCATTATCGGAATATTTGTTGCAATGATAGCTTTTTTCTCTCTTCCCTATGGCTTATGCTACCCGCTCTCATATTTATCGTGTTCGGCGGTTGGCCCAGGAAAATACAGACCATCTCTCCACAAACATCATCTTCGTCATCCGACGAAACCTTTCTTCCTCTTCTCCATACATTTGCGGGTAAACTCATGGCCATTCTTGCCGATTTCCCTTCTCAGAATAAAGAGCAGAAAAAAAAGATTCTCGAAAGCTGGGAGAAAATAGGCTTTCCCCTCCAGGACAGAGATACCTATGAAAAACTCCTTCAAGAATCTCAAGATATTTTCCTCTCTGACACCATCCACCTCCACTCAGAGAGTATCATCCACCTTCAAAAGGCTTTTTACAAACTCCCGTACCTTCGTATTCTGCTTCTCAACGTCATCGAAAAAACCGAAGAAGCAACCAACACCCTCATTAGTAGCTTTATCTCTCTCTCTGAACAAAACCGTCTCACTCTCGAAGAGGTGAAAAAACGGCTCGAAGAAAATAAGGGAGACTCCCTCTCCCAGATTCTTGAACAAACATCAGCCATCAATGAAAGCTATTACCATATGCGTCAAGAATACGAAAATCTCGTCCAAAAAAATCAATCCCAGATCACCGATCTCACAAACCAGATCCATACCATTTTCGAACAGCTCAGAAGCATCAACGACATCCTCGGTCAGAACAAGATCATCGCTGTCAATCTCTCTATCGAGGAAGTGAAATTTGGTGAACAGGGTCGTGCCATTAAGGTAATTGTCAGAGAGATCCAAAAACTCAATCAAAAGATAGACCAGTTCACCGCTGAGGTAAGTCACAAACTCGAACACTTTGAAAGATTCAATAAAGAACTCTGGAACTCGTGGATTGCTCAAATGGAAAACTCCATGACCCAGTTTCAAAAGGCATCCGAAAACGCTTCCATTCTCATAGCCAAACTCCGGGATGCATCCCAGCACATGATGGACATCTCCTCTCTCTTACAAGAAAATGCCACAAACATGCAAAAAGACCTGGATGCCATCGTCGAATCTCTCCAATTTCAGGATATCACCCGTCAACAGATAGAAAACGTCATGAGTTACCTCGGTCAGATTCAGGATAATATCAAACAGGGAAGTGAGGTTTTTACAGCCCTCGGCATGACTTTCGACGAATGGGACATGGACAAAATGGACGAAGCCAAAAACGACTTGATCCGTGAAGCCAAGATATCCAGTGAAAGATTTTTACTTAAATAAACAAAACAAGGAGGCAGTATATGAAATTTCTCATCGTGGATGATTCCGTTACCATGCGAAAGATTGTCGCCCTCGTTCTGCGGGAAGAAAAATACGACGTCGTCGAAGCAGAAAACGGTAAAGATGCCTTAGCGAAACTTGAAGGTAACACCTTTGATTATTTTATTGTGGATTATAACATGCCAGAGATGAATGGTATCGAGTTTATCAAGGCAATACGTCAAATGCCTCAGTACGCAAAAACCCCCATCATCATGCTCACCACCGAAAACGAGCAAGACAAGCAAGAAGAAGGAAGACAAGCTGGTGCTAATCGCTGGATCGTAAAACCCTTTAAAAACGAGGTACTTCAGGTAACTATCCGGGAACTCCTTGGTTAGAACCCAAACTTGAAGCGGTAATTTACCTCCAGCGAAATATCAACAGAATCTACGCGCATAAAGCTTTTACTAGAACCACTATCCGTACGGAAGTATTCAAAATTCCTCTGCATGTCAATCTTTTTTAACCGCAAAGCCACCCCAAGTTGTGGAAAGAAAAAATAATTCCCGTAAATCGCTATCAAAGGAAAATTATATTGTGAAAGGTTATACGTCGTGCCCAACGTAGAAGACTCTTTCCATTGGACGTCCGGATTGATGCCAAAATCCCTCCACCCCTGAGAGAGTGGCCAGAGTTGATACATGATCCCTACCTCCCAGTTTTTCGAAAGCACACCCCCATCCAGAAGTATCCCTCCACCTTCATTTATACGAACCTCTTCTGCTTGAGGGACAGGCGAAAAACTCCCTCCAAAGCCACCAACTCCTGCAAAGATCCAGAGATTCCTGTGTAACGGAAACACCCCACCTGCCTTCAAAAACAAAGACTGCCAGAGGACGTCGGAGAGTGTTATCCCATTCACGGAAGAAATAGGTTGGTTATAATCTCCATAAAATTCTCCTTTGTATGCCTCAAGATTATACCACGTAGGTAGCCAGGGCAGCCCTTTCATGACAAAAGCCAGCCGTAGCCACTCTATCTGCATGCTCAAAGAAATCTCGGGAGAAAAAAGAGTAGAATGCCCGCTATAAGAGCTTGTCAGATTCATGGTATCCCACCTTTCAAACCACATCTCTGTCCCTGTAGCTACCATACCAATACCAAGCCTCATTTCACGCCGGATCGTTACCTCTTTTGGCTCGTATATTTCCTTTCTCTGAGCCTGAATCCGGGCAACATCCTCTTCCGTCAATAAAACAGGAAGCGCCCGTTTAATCTCCTCACTGGCTTCTGATGCGATCTCATCCACCGTTTCAAAAATATCTCGCGAATGCACCCCTTTATAGGTTTTGGACAAACGAACCTCGTTTTCAAGGATATCATAGATCTTGACCATAACCACAAAATCTCTCCCCTCCCTGCGATAAAAACCATAGATCAGTACATCCAACCTGGCAGCTGTCCCTACAGATCGTGCTTGAGAGAGATTGGTTATCGCATTCGAAACTATCATCACCTGAAACCTCTTGTTCCGTCGAAGAACCCCCTCCAGGGAACTCTGGAGAATCATCCCTATCACCTCATCACTCTCGGCAGAGATATCAACAAAGGCGCAGATCCCCACGCGCCAGTTTTTCTCTCCCCACAAAAAACCCCAAAAAACAAAGACCAAAATTATCCCTATCTTTTTAGAAAACATATGCCCCTCCTATCATCACCGCTCCCAATTCATCAGAAGCTTCCTGAATACGCCATATACTATCAAGCTCATACCCTTCTTCTTTCCATTCGAGACGACTCATCCACATACGCCAACTAAAAAAGAAGATCCAATTTTTTTGATATTTGAAAGACGCCTGAATCTTAAAAAAAGAAGTTGAAAAATTTCCTTCAAAGCTCTCGGGCATACCCTCAGCCATCAATACGGGTAAAGCAACACCGGGCAACCCTCCACCAGAAAACGTCACCCAGAACGTCGGTTGAAAGGATATTCGAATACCAACAATAGGCCCTGTAACCAGTGTCATAAACTCTAGATTCGTCGATACCCCCTCAACTCCCGCCATCTCCCAGAAATGTTCCTGGTAGGCAAAGAATCCTCCCACAAGGGGAGATACAATCCCTCCCAGAAGCCCATACCCTGCCTGACTTTCTGCGATATAGATATTATCCTCTCCAAACGCCCCTTGAATCTGCCCCTCAACATACCACAGTCCTGTCCTCCACAAAAGATACAACGTTCCCGAAAAACCTGTGAGGGAGACATTGGTATTATTACCCGCGGACAAATACCAACCCCTCGTTTTTAGTTTATTTCCCCAATAACCACTGGCAAAACCCAGGGCAAGTTCATGCCCCCGCACCTCATAGGGAGAGTAGGTTTTTACCACTTCGATAGTTTGAATCTCTGCTTTTGGTCTGGGAGGATAACGCCTCTGAATCTCAGAAGCCACTAACTTCGCTATCTTCGGGATCTCTACCATCCAGTTTTTCAGAGCAAAGGTTGCAAAACTCTTGATCTCATTGGTTTTTTTTGATTCTGCAAAACGAAGATCTATTACTCCTGTCTCATTGGTCTGATGAAAATCCACGAGAACAATCCCCGAGAGATTTTTCACCTTGAGAAGCTCAAGATCATCCTGACGCGCACTGACGATTCTTGTATTTGTTCTTTCAGAATAGCCGATAATCTCCTCCGCAAGAAACTTCCCTATCGGTTCAAAATCTCCCTTCCCAAGAGAAACTACCCCCACCTGCTGAACTACAAGATTTGTCTGCTGAGCCCACAAAAAACCCCAGCACACCAAAAGAAATCCATATATCACCCACTTTTTCATAACTTCTCCTCCTGTTTTTATGGTAAGGCTAGAAAAAAAAATAATCAAGTATTTAAAAAACAGAATAAAAAGACCTAACCTGCAGTAATCATGTCCATCTTGCCATCTTTTTCAAAAAGTCTTCTCACCATCACCCTGATTCGTAATGCATGGAAGCAAAAAATATCAATCCATGCGGGTTTTCTTACAAGACTCTCTTTTGTGGACTTTTATTTTCATTGACTTGCAATATTTTGTCCTTTGCTTCATAATCATAAGAATTCTCAAAAAGGAGTCTCTATGTTTGCCTATATTATCCACAACCTCAGTAATGAAATCTTCTCTATCTATGGACCCATAGTCCTCAGATGGTATGGCCTCATGTATCTCGTAGGATTTGGGGTAAACTATTATCTTCTCTCCCGATGGATCAAAACGGGGAAAATCAAATTAACTCAAGAGTTTCTCTCCGATACAGCGGTTACGATCATGATTTTCATCGTTATTGGAGCAAGAATTGGTTACATGCTTTTCTATAACTTTTCTGGTCTTATGGCAAACCCTCTGACCCTCTTTGCTGTATGGGAGGGAGGGATGTCTTTTCATGGTGGGGTGTTGTTTGGTTTTCTCTTGAGCTGGATCTATTTTACATGGAAAAAACAGAATTTCTGGGATCTTGCTGACGTTTTTATCGTAGCTATCCCACTTGCCCTCTTTTTTGGCCGTATCGGCAATTTCATAAACGGCGAACTCTGGGGAGCGGTAACGACTCTCCCATGGGGGGTTATTTTCCCTACCGTGCCCCTTTCCAGGTGGCAGCCTCTCTCTGATCCTGCTGTGCAGGAGATGGTAAAAAAGATCGCGCTCCCTATCGATGGCACTCAACCCTATATCACGATTGTTACCGAACAGATCAAAAACCATTTTCGCCTTCCGTATGAAGTGGGAGAGATCCTGGTCAATCTTCCCCGTCATCCCTCCCAGCTTTATGAAGCCTTTGGAGAAGGTATCGTTCTTTTTCTCATCCTTTATACCCTTTTCCGCAAGGGGGTAAAAATCCGTGGTGTCTATCTCTGGACATTTTTTGTAGGGTACGGCATGATACGTTTTCTCGTTGAGTTTATCCGCCAACCTGACATTCATATCGGCTATCTCTATGGGAACTGGTTTACCATGGGGATGCTGCTTTCTTTACCAATGATCATGGTTGGTATTGTAGGACTGGGTATCAGTATCTCTCGAAAAAAGGTTAACTCCCTATGGGGATAATCCGTCCTTTAGATGAAGCTACCACCACCAGAATTGCTGCCGGTGAGGTAATTGATCGTCCTGCGTCGGTAGTACGAGAACTCGTTGATAACGCTCTGGATGCTCAGGCGACAGAGATCGAGGTAAGCATCATGGATGGAGGAATCTCTTCTGTAGAAGTAAGTGATAATGGCATCGGGATGAGCCGGGAGGATGTTCTTCTCTGTTATCACAACCATACCACAAGCAAAATCTCTACCTTTGAAGATCTTGAACATCTCTCAACCCTCGGGTTTCGAGGAGAAGCCCTCGCAAGTATTGCAAGCGTAGCGTTTTTAGACGTCATGTCCCGTCCCAGGGAAAGTGTCTGTGGAACACGGATCGTGGTCGAGTATGGAGAGCTCAAGGATGTTCAGGAAATAGGCATGGGATATGGAACCGTAGTGAGGGTAAACCAGCTCTTTGAGCGCCTTCCCGCAAGAAAAAAGTTTCTCCAGAGTCCCATGCAGGAAGCAAAACTTGTCTACCGAGAACTTCTAAAAAAGATGATCGTCTTCCCTGAGTGTGGATTTCTCTACCGAAGCGAGGGACGGGAGCGTTTCCGCTCTCCTGCCAGACGAAGCACTCTTGAACGTATCGTCGATCTCTTCGGAGATATTACGGATGAACTCATACCCTTTGAGTTTGCTGTAAACGAAGGAAGAGTACATGGTTTTCTTGGTCGTCCCACCTACCTCAAGCCCCAGAAGAATTTTCAGTTTTTTGCTGTCAATCGTCGCGTGGTGGAATGGAAGTTGTTTTCTTTTGTACTTTCCCAGGTCTATGGAGATCTCATCCCCCCGCAACGGCATCCGCTCGCCTTTGTTTTTGTGGAGATGGACCCTTCAGAAGTCGATGTCAATGTTCATCCCATGAAACGGGAGGTTCGCTTCCGAAGAGAACATGACTTCCAGCAAGCGCTTGTTCACCATCTTCGACAGAGTTTGGAAAAGTCCCTTGCTCTTGGAAAAAGTGGTTTTTTCTTTTCTTCGTCTCCTGCTGCAAAAGAAGCCTTTTCTGTTCCTTTTGTCCATGAGAAGACAGAAACTCCTATCCTGCCAGATTTCCTCCTCACCGAAGACCATCCTCTTCCAAATCCCTATGAAGGGGAATCCCTTCCTGCAACTGAGACAGGTCTTTTCTCAGAGGAAAACGTCGAGGATGTGGTTTCCTCCTACCGTTTTGTGGGAGTGCTTTTTGCTACTTATCTTCTTTTTGAAAAGGGAGAAGAAATTTTCATCATTGACCAGCATGCAGCTCATGAAAGAATTCGCTATGAAGAAATAAAAGCCCAGTACCAGACCCATTCTTCTTCCCAGGAGCTTCTGCATCCTGTTTCCCTCCATCTGGGAAGGGAAAAAACACGCGAAGTGCTCATGCATAAAACAGAACTCGAAAGATTGGGATTTGATGTAGAAGAATTTGGAAACGATTCTGTTGTCCTTCGTGCTATCCCTGCCTATCTCTCCCCTTCTCGTGCCGAGGAAGCCTTTGAGGTATGTCTGGATGCCCTAGAAAACCATACGCAGGCACATCCTTCTGAGATGATAGAAGAAACACTCAAACAACTTGCCTGCAAAACGGCTATCAAGGCTCATGATCACATCTCCGCCCGGGAGGCATATGGTCTTCTCGAGAGACTTTCTCATACTCCCAATAGTTCGAGTTGTCCTCACGGGCGTCCTACCTTCCTTCGACTTTCGAAACAGGATCTCGAAAAACTCTTTAAAAGGACAGGATTTTAAGTATGTTTCTTCCCATGACCCGTGCCGAAATGGAGAAAAGGGGATGGACGGAACTGGATGTAATCCTTATTACCGGCGATGCGTATATTGATAGTCCTTTTAGCGGGGTAGCCATTATCGGGCGCGTTCTGGAAGACGCGGGGTACAGGGTAGGCATCATCGCCTGTCCCGATCCACGGGATGAGGATGCCTTCAAGGCTCTGGGAAAACCAAAACTTTTCTGGGGTATTACCGCTGGTGCCATGGATTCCATGGTGGCTAACTACACTCCCCTGGGAAAGCGTCGTTTCCAGGATGACCTTTTGCCCGAGGGGAAGCTTACCCGTCCTGACCGGGCTACCATTGTCTACACCAATACTATCCTTCGCCTTTTTGGAAGAGAGGTGCCCATTATCCTGGGGGGGATAGAGGCAAGTCTTCGTCGGATTATTCATTATGACTATTGGGATGATGATCTTCGTCGTTCAGTGCTCATGGATAGCAAGGCAGACTACCTTGTCTACGGCATGGGAGAAAAAACCATCCTCGAGATAGCCCACAAGCTTGCAAGAAACGAGGACATCCGGGATATTCGTGGCCTCTGCTATCTGAGTTCTTCACCACCACCAGAGGGCATTGAACTCCCGGGCTGGGACGAGGTCAAAAAAGATCCGCTTGCTTTTATCGAGATGTTTCACCTCTTTTATGCCAATCAGGATCCCATCACAGGAAAAAGACTCTTTCAACGCCAGACGCCCAACGATGCACCACCACGCTACCTCATCCATAATCCTCCCGCCCTTCCTCTTACCACCGAAGAGCTCGATCACGTCTATGAGCTTCCCTATGAGCATGATGCCCATCCTTTGCACAAAAAACAGGGCCGGATTCGAGCCCTTGAGACCATCCAGTTTTCGCTTACCACCCATCGGGGGTGTTACGGGGGATGCCATTTCTGTGCAATTGGAGTCCACCAGGGGCGATGGATCATCTCCCGATCAGAAGACTCTCTTCTCCGGGAGGCAAAAAGACTCACAAAACACCCCGCCTTTAAGGGATATTTTTTTGATGTAGGAGGACCAACTGCCAACATGTGGCAGATGGATTGTGCGAAAAAGGCAAAAAGTGGGGCATGTCGAGAGAGACACTGTCTTCTCCCTCATCCGTGTGAGAGGCTTATCCCTTCCCACGAAAGACAGATCCGACTCCTGCAAGCCATTCGCCGTCTGCCGGGGGTGAAAGGGGTTTTCGTTGCCTCAGGGATTCGCCCCGACCTCGTCTATGCTGATCCGGACGGCGAAGCCTACGTGCGCGAGATTGCCTTTTACCACACCTCAGGGCAACTCAAGCTTGCCCCCGAACATACGGAGAGCAAGATTCTCTCCCTCATGGGGAAACCTGATCTTGAAACACTCCTTCGCTTTCGCAGGGATTTTCTCCGATTTTCTCACGAAGCCGGAAAGAAACAGTTTCTTAGCTATTACTTTATTGCAGCCTATCCCGGCTGTTCACGTGAGGACATGATCAAAGCCAAACACTTCATCCAGAAGCATCTTCACCTCACTCCTGAACAGGTGCAGATCTTTACCCCTACTCCTTCGACCTATGCCTCGGTGATGTATTACACCGAAAGGGATCCCTTCCATCCAGAGCGCAAGCTCTTTGTCGAAAAAAATCCCTCTGAAAAACAAAAACAAAAGGATATCCTGCAGACAAGCCTGGAAAAGGCCAAAAAGAAACCCTAAGCCTCAGGTTTTTCTCGAAGTTTGTAAATAAGAACAATCAAAGAAAGGATAAACGTGATACTATTAGCCACAATAACCGATAGTGCACGTGTACTTATCCCATACAAAAGCCAGAAAAACACCCCAACCACCATCAGAACATACATCCCAAGAGCGATATCCCGTGTCTGACGCGTTTTGATGACCTTAATCACCTGAGGAACGAGAAACAGTGTCGTACAAAAACCTGCAATAAAACCTAAAATTTCCATTCTTCCCCCCATTGGATTGGTTCAACGAGTGAATCATACGATATTTTCTTTTCAAGTAAAAGACGGATAGCATAGGGAAGGATCTTGTGTTCCTTTTCAAGCACACGAGCAGCAAGTGTCTGTGGTGTATCCCCCGGAAGAACCTGAACGCGAGCCTGGATAATCCGCTTTCCTCCATCCACCTTTTCATTCACAAAATGCACCGTACACCCTGACTCCTTTTCTCCAGCCGCAAGAACACGCTCGTGGGTATGAAGACCAGGATACGCTGGTAAAAGCGATGGATGAATATTGATAATTTTGTTTGGAAAACTCTGGATAAAACGGGGTTTCACGACCCGCATAAAACCGGCAAGCACAATAAGATCCGGTTTCATACGTTTGATGGTACGAATATAGACCTCTTCGGCAGGGCCTTCCAGTTTTGTCTTGTAAGGAGCCGCAGAAAGATAGAGGGCACGTACACCATAACGACGAGCTATGGTGAGACCCTCTGCATCAGGATTGTCGCTGATGACACCCACTACCCTCGTATGGGGAATTTCCTTTTTTTTCACCGCTTCAAGAATCGCTTTCATGTTTGATCCGCGTCCGGAGATCAATATGACAAGACGATGCTTCCGTCGAAAAATCATCTTAGTTTCCTCTCAAAAGATTAACAATATCATTGGACAGTACCCAGGAAGCAAGCATCAAGAGTACCAGAATTCCAAAACTCTCAATAGCCACACGGATACGATCATCCAGCCGTCTTCGCATGAGTAACTCCACCGTAGCAATCGCCACATGCCCTCCATCCAACCCGGGAATGGGTAAAAGATTCGCCAGCGCAAGTCCTAAACTAATCACAGCAACAAACCTCATCAAAAGAGAAAAATCCCTGAGCTGTGTCACCAGAGCCGTCGTTTGCACGATACGCAGAGGACCATACAGATTCTGAGAAACAGAAATCCTTCCACTCAAAAGGCTTTTAAACCCCCTTATGGTAAGAAGAAACTGATCCCAGAGAGCACGAGTCCCATCCGAGAGAGCCAAGAGCCACGAGGCACTTTTCACACGGTTGGTAACCACCTCACCCTCACCAGAAAGCTGAATACCAATAACCCCCCGACCTTCCAGGGACTCGACTTTTAGAGAAACCGTATTGGTATCCTGTCCTCGAACATACGTTAAACGAATCTCTTTCTCCTGGTTATGTTCAAGAACAGAACGCAACTCATAGTAATAGCGGATAGTTTTCCCCTCAACAGCAACAATCCTATCCCCACGTTTTAAACCCGCCTTCGCTGCGGCCCTGTTAGAAATGACTGCCCCCACCACTGCCTCATAAAGGGGGAAAACCCCTATCACACCCAGACCTGTCTCCTGGTTAAGGATCGGTTTTACGTATGTTTTATTTGTTTGCCCATTAAGTACGTACACTGTCTCTACCTCTTGATTCACACGAAGAGCAACCTCTTCCATAATATTCTGGAAATTCTGAATCTCTTTCCCATTGAGAGAAAGAATTTCACTCCCGGGACGGAGCCCAGCCTTCCAGGCCGGGGAAATCTCTTCGGCAATCTTTTCCATCACATCCACACGACGGGAGGGAAGCACCTCACTATATCCCACACCATAGAGAGCAATCATCACCACTACAGCCGCCAACAGATTAGCGACAGGACCAGCCAAAAGCACGAGAATTCTCACCCAGGGTGGTTTCCCATAGAGAGAATCCGGTGCACTTTCGGAGAATTCTCCCTTGAGCTTACAGTAACCTCCAAAGGGCACCCAGCTCACCCGGTAGCGAGTTGTTCCCCGCGTCCAGCCAAAAATCTCCGGACCAAAACCAATAGAAAACACCTCAACCGTAATACCAAAGAGTCTTGCCACTACAAAATGCCCCAATTCATGGACAAAAACCAAAAGACTCAAAACAACAAGGGCAAGCAGATACGACAACAAGGTACTCATGCGCTTTTCTCCTTCTGAAGTTCAAACCACTCACCCTCCGAAAGAACCCTCCCCCGGGCATCTATACCAACAATCGCGGGAAAATCCTCTACTACCAGCTCATAAATAGCCTCCGCTCCCAAATCCGGATACGCCACCAAACGCTGAGAACGAATGCTGCGAGCAAGAAAAGCTCCCGCTCCCCCAAAGGTAAGAAGATACACCGCTCCATATTTTGCACACGCCTCTCGAACGGCTTCACTTCGTGGACCCTTGCCCATCGTGGCTACCACCCCGGCCTCTATCAAGCGAGGCGTAAAGGGATCCATCCGTGCCGAGGTTGTAGGTCCTGCCGAACCAAAGAGTCCATCCTCCCGGGGTGGCGTCGGACCACAATAATAAATAAGCTGCCCCTTGAGAGAAAAAGGAAGCTCTTCGCCTCTCTTGAGAGCCTCAACAAGCCGTTTATGCGCCTGGTCTCTAGCGGTATACACCGTCCCCTGAATCCTTACCACGTCCCCACAAGAAAGCGCAGGAAGCTTTTCCACAGGAAAAGAGAGAGAAATTGCCATTATTCTATCCTTCCATAGAAAGGGTATAAATAGTATACAGCGTTTTTGTTTTTCTATCAATAAAAACGCATTGTGCCCTGTCAGCACACCTCCCTCTCACAATATCCAACAAGGACAACCATTCCCTTTGCAACACTTTTTAAGTCACGTTTTCCCCATACGTAGGAGAAAAAAGCCCATGGTTAAACGTTTAACCCAAAAAAGCAAAAGATGCTATTCCCCTATCACAGTTTACCCATCCAAACACCTCCATAATCCAACAAAATTTTCTTCTAAAAGAGAACATGTTTCCAAAGTCTTTGGTCTTTCACTACAAAAAAAGCTATTTCATCACCTCAAAACAAAAAATACCATCAAGGTTTTCCCTTTCTCGAGAAACTTTTTAGATGCCCGCACCAAAACTGCAACAGGGTAAGAGCACACTCTCCCCCCTCTTTAGAAAAAACAAAACCACCATTCCCTTGAAAAACAGAAACATGCTCTTCCCTTTTTACAGTTTTTTTCCCTTGATAAAAGCACTGTAAAAAAGAAAGAGCCATCTCAAAAAATTGTTTTACCACTTTTCCCCGAAAAAAGAAAAGGCATCAAACTACGCTACCATCACATCTTCTTTCAAATATCGAACTACTATTTTTTCAGATGTAAACCCTATCCCATAAAAAAGTGTAAGAGGCCCCACACGCCCAAAAAACATCGTCAAAATAATCAAAACCTTCGAAACAGGAGAAAGCCCAGAGGTGATCCCCGTACTCAACCCCACCGTCCCAAAAGCAGATATTACCTCAAACAAAAGCTGTTCAAAGGAAAATTTCGGTTCAAAGAAAAGTAACAACCCAAAAACAAGACTCACCCACAACATCGACATAACAAAAATAAGATATGCCTTCCTGATACTTTCAAAAGGTACTTCTCTATTCCCTACTTTCACGCGAAGCGTTTCCCTCAAGACATAATACGTATTAAGAAGCACAAGGAACGCCACCACGGTTTTGATACCACCACCTGTCGAGCCAGGCGAAGCCCCAACAAACATCAAAACCATGGTAAGAAGAAGTGTCGGGCGGGAAACAGAACCATAATCAATCGTATTAAAACCCGCTGTTCTCGGTGTAACTGCCGCAAAAAAACTATGCAAAAGCTTCTGCCCCAAACTCATCCCTCGAAGTTCTCCATTATACTCAAGGAAAAACACCAAAATCATCCCCGTAACAATCAAAAATATTGTCATTCTCAAAACAATCTTCGTATGAAGCCGCAGATACGTGTTCTCTCGGAGTCGTTTTATCACCTCTTCATCCACATCCTGTAACTTTCCAGAGCGTATCCCATCCTTTATCCACAAGACCTTTTTCAGAAACCACCACAGATTTCTTATGACACCAAAACCCAGTCCACCAAAAATAATCAAAAACCCCACCGTAAGGATCACCAAGACATTCTCTCGCACCCCCATAAGACTCTCAGAAAAAAGAGAAAACCCCGCATTACAAAAAGCACTTATCGAGTGAAACAGGGCATAATACGCCGCCTCCCCCCAGTTTTTCCCCGGTAAAAATCCAAAAAAAAGCAAGATAGTCCCCAAGAGCTCCCATCCCAGCGTGAAAAACAAGATACTCCGAACCATTTCCCGTACTTCACGAAAGCTCGATGTTCCCAGGGCACTGGTAAGCGTCATCCCACCCTGGATGGAAAGCCCCTTCCCCAGCATAAAGGCAAACGCCCCCGCAAACACCATAAGCCCCAGTCCCCCCACTTGAATAAGCCCCAAAATCACCATCTGCCCTATCAGAGAAAAATCCTTCCCCGTATCCAGAACCGTAAGCCCCGTGACACATACAGCGGATGTGGCGGTAAACAAAGCGTCCAGAAAAGAAAGAGGCTCATTTCCCTGCCGGGAAAAGGGAAAAAGAAGCAAAATCGTCCCTGTCCATATCAGAACAAAAAACGAAAACACAATCACCATATAGGGTTGCCAGCCTTTTCGAGAGATCCACGTCAAAAATGTAGAATTCTTCACAAGCCATATCGCCAGAAAAGAAAGCGTCAGCGTAGCATTCAAAACATACATATCCTGAGAAAGAAAAAGTACCCTCTCAATTCCCCCAAAAAAATGCTTCCCATAAATTGTATAAAAAAAGAATGTCCAGAGAAGTATCAAAATAGAAGAAAAAGAAAGATATCGCTCCCGCAGGAAAATCACAACCTCAGCCACAACCAATCCCCACACAAGTGTCTGCCAGAACAGATGAATCCAGAAAAGACTCCTCGTCCAGAATCCCCAAACCAACAGGACTGTCCCCGAAAAAACCCACAACCAACGAAAAAGTTTTATCATACCCTAAAACCTGGCTTTATAGCCTAAAGACAACGATCGGTGAAAAGCCTTCTCTTCAGTAAGATACTGAAATAACACCTGGAGTTCAAAATTTTCCGAGGGAACAAAACCAGCTATCAACGACGGAAGAAAACGATTCTGGTACTTCTCAGAAAAGTAGAGATGTTCCAGGGTTCCCGAAACAAAAAAATACGGTCCAAGATGGATACTTATTCCCCCCATCAAAGAGAGAGCCTCCAACGCACGCATTTCTGCTGGCAAAAGAGGAAATCTCACCCCAAAGAGAAGATAATCCTGACTCCCCCATCCTTGAAACTTCCATCCAGCAACACTATAGAACCCATAAAGCATGTCCTCGGTACCGTTCTCACGTTTAAAAAGCGTCCGCCGTCCATAGCCAAAGGTATCAAAACCTACCGCCCACGAAAAACCAGAAAGGTTCTTAATAATCTGAAGCTTTACATAAGCGCCAGGAATAAAAAACTGAGGATTTCCCACACCGATAAGGTTTTCAATCCCCTCCGATATCCCTATATCCACA
The DNA here is from genome assembly GCF_023525255.1 of Thermospira aquatica. Taxonomy (GTDB): domain Bacteria; phylum Spirochaetota; class Brevinematia; order Brevinematales; family Thermospiraceae; genus Thermospira; species Thermospira aquatica. The sequence goes on from NZ_CP073355.1 coordinate 163,935, forward strand.
ACATCAAAAATCCCTACCTGAAACCGGAGTCCAAAACCACCATTCTCATACAAGAAAATTTTTCCCCCAAAGACAGCCCTTCCCAGAGCATCAAAGGTATTTACGCTTCCCAGCATATCAAGAGAAACTCCTCTTGCCCCTCCTCCAAAAACAGGACGACTCACAGGAGCTTGATTTTGCGCTCCCGGTTCATCAATCACAAATTTCCCCCACATATTCCCCATCACAAGAAGAAAACAAACCAGTTTTCCAAAACGCATATTACTCTCCCCATCGTCGTTTTATCTCAGCACGATTTCGTTCAATCCGATACATGAGATTATCAATCACCTTATAATAGTTTAAGTCTCCATCCCGTATACGGTACACCATATCTTCCATATACAGAAGATCTGTCTTATAGAAGCGAGTTTCATAAGCCATTTTTGCATGCTGGATAGTTTCATCCCAGTACTGCCTCGCCTTGGTAAAATAAAATTCCGATATATCATATCCTTGAAGATAGTTTGTCTTAAATTCTTCATTAAAAAAGTAGATATGCTCTTTCATATACATATATCCATAATCAATATACGACTGAGTAAGGAGCTGGCAAATCTGCATCATCAAAAGATACTGATAGTGCAGGTACTGCATCTCATTAGTAATAGGTGTCAGCGCCTTAATAGGATGATCATACGGCATCACATACGCCAGTTCAAGAAAAAAGATATTGCGACTCACCGAATCCATATCCTGGTATAACCACTGGTTAAAAAGCCGAAAATAATCCTCTTTGGTTCGTATTTTGTTTCTGAGAGGCTTAAAACCGAAATCACTACTCTCAGCCCAGACAGTGACCATCACCGTAAGGGAGAGTAACAAACTCCACAACCGATACTTCACTACCTTCCTCCCAAAGAGTCTCATCGTAAAGTATCGGCATTCCCCGCGTTTTCTATACTCCCAGAAGAGTTCGGATCTCGTTTGCCATGGCTTCCATTACCTCGCCAAGCCTTGAGACATCCTTTCCACCCGCTTGAGCCATATCAGGGCGCCCGCCCCCCCCACCACCAAGTTGGGAAGCAGCCTTTTTCACCACCTCGTTCGCCTTGAGTCTCGTCGTGAGGTTCGGTGTCACACCACAGACAATCTGAATTTTCGAATCATCAGAAACACGAAAGAGAAGAATCACCCCCTCTTTCACCTTGGCTTTAAAGGTATCAACCACACCAAGGAGTGCTTCCTGATCGATATCCATCCTCTTCATGATAAAGACTGGTTTCCCTGCCGGTTGGTTAGCCAGTTCCTCTTCTATCTGAAACCAGGCGAGATTTTTCTTGTTTTCAAGGATAGCTTTTTCCTGATCTTTTAACTGCTGCTGAAGCTCTTTGACACGATCAATGATACGATCTTCTTCAGCGGTCAGTATCATCGCCAATTCCTTCGAGCGATAGAAAAGCGTCTGGAAAAGTTCGAGTGAACGCATCCCGGCCACAGCTTCAATACGACGGGTACCAGCAGAAACCGAACTCTCAGAAATAATCTTCACCAGTCCTATATCTCCCGTTCGATACACGTGGGTACCACCACACAACTCTCGAGAGAATCCTTCCACCTCAATAACCCGAACAACTTCCCCATACTTCTCCTCAAAAATAGCCATCGCATCCATCTTAAGAGCCTCTTCACGGCTCATGATATGGCGATGAACAGGACGGTTTTCAAGAATGATGCGATTCACTTCTGCTTCCACACGTTCAATCTCTTCTTTTGTCAGGGCCTGAGGATGGGTAAAATCAAACCGCAACGAGACAGGAGAAACATATGATCCGGCCTGGCGAACATGGTCCCCAAAAAAAAGACGCAGTGCCTTGTGAATCAGGTGTGTCGCGGTATGATGACGGGCAGTCGCCTGTTTTTTCTCCACATCCACACGTAAAAGACACGTATCCCCCACCTCAAGTGTTCCATTGAGGACCCGACCATAATGAAGAATAGTCTTTTCATACACCTTGGTATCCTGAATCACCACCCGAGAACCACGATGTTCAAACACACCCTGATCCCCCACCTGTCCACCCTTTTCCCCATAAAAGGGAGTCCTGTCAGTGATGACAATAATATCATCGTTCTCAGAAACACTTTCCACAAGCTGACCGTTTTTGATAAGTTTGGTAACTTTTGCCTCACATTCGTAGAGATCTTCTCCAACGTACTCGGTTTCCTGAACAATACCCTGCAAAATCCTAAAATCGAATCCCTCTCCCTTCCAGTTCGCACGGGCTCGTTTTTTCTGTTCTTCCATACGCTGTTGAAAGCCCTCCATGTCGAGCCCAAAACCCTCATCAACAGCCACTTCCTGCACAAAATCCAGGGGAAACCCCAGCGAATCATACAACATAAAGATTTTCTCACCCGAGAGTGTGGCCTGCCCAGCTTCTCGCATCTCTTGAATAAAATCTTGAAGTTTTTCAAGACCACGATTCAACGTTTTGAAAAATGCCTCCTCCTCAGAGTAGATCACCTTTTCTGCCATAGCGGCATGTTCTTTAATCTCGGGATAGAAATCCCCCATAGCCTCAACCACAGGCTCTACCATCTGATAGAAAAACGGCTTATCAAGCCCCATCATTTTTCCGTAGCGGATAGCCCTCCGGAGGATATGACGAAGCACATACCCTCGCCCCTCATTGGTGGGAAACACTCCCTCAGAAAGAACAAACGTCACAGCTCGCGCATGGTCAGCAATCACATTGATAGGCACACGATTTTTGCCCTCATATTTTAAACCGGAAATCTTGAGAGCTTTTTTGATGATGGGTTCAAAGATATCCGTCTCGTAGACACTTTTCTTGCCCTGAAGGATCATGGTAAGTCGCTCCAGTCCCATCCCCGTATCGATACCTGTATACTCGAGAGGATGAAGCTGACCGGAGAGATCCTGATTGTACTGGTTGAACACCAGATTCCAGAATTCAAGAAAACCATCACATGGGCCAGGCTTTTCCTCATCACAAGGAGGGTACTCGATCACGTCCCTGAGATCGATATAAATCTCCGAACATGGTCCACAAGCCCCCTCATCACCAGCTGGTCCCCACCAGTTGTCTTTTTTCCCCAGGCGAACAATCCTCTCAGGGGAAAATCCTCCTATTTTTTGCCACAGCTCATAGGCTTCATCATCATTCTCGTACACCGAAACCCAGAGTTTTTCCTGAGGGATTTTCACCACCTTCGTAACAAACTCATACGCGTATTCTATGGCTTCTTTTTTGAAGTAATCACCAAAGGAAAAATTTCCAAGCATCTCAAAGAAGGTATGATGACGTGGGGTTTTCCCTACGTTTTCGAGGTCACTACTCTTGCCTCCCGCACGAAGACATTTCTGGACAGTGGCAGCACAGGGAAAAGGTGGCTCCACCACACGGGAATAAAATTGTTTGAACTGTACCATCCCCGCTGTGGTAAATAAAAGGGTGGGGTCATTCTCCGGTATGAGAGAACTTGATGGTACAATCGTATGATTTTTAGAACGAAAATATTCCAAAAAAGCTTTTCGGATTTCTCTGGATGTCATAAGAGACTCCCTTCTTTACTGGTATATGTAACAGCATATTGTACAAGAAAAAAAATTTTTTCTCAACTTTTCGAATTGCTTCATAATAAAAGGCAGTGTATACTTAATTGTGTCTGGTAGGAAAAAGATAACCTCCTGTGATAATATAAATAAAACTATCACAGGAGGCCAGATATGATTGAGACGAAGAATATTTTAGAGCTATTCAAACCAATTGTCAAGGAAGCGAATTGCTTCATAATAAAAGTACTCGAAAAGGGAACGTTGCTTCAAAATAAAAAAGTACTTTAAATTTGTGTAAAATAATCCAGTTCAAAGAACTGGAGGTACAAGGTGGAGTTAGCGATGTTTGAAAGGAGACCTATTTACAGGGAAACGGCAAAACAATATCAAAAAGCCAGCAAAAAGGAAAAAATGGAGATACTGGATTATTTTGTGAGGATAACAGGCCTAAAAAATCGAAACTATGCCGCCAGGCTCTTGAGGCAGCACGGAAAAACCATCTATGTAGGCAAGAAAAATTACCTTAAAGCCGACATAGCCAAGAAGGGCAAAAGACCTGGCAGAAAGAAAAAATTCGGCGAAGAGGAACTAAAAATGCTAAAACAGGTCTGGGAAATTGAAAACTACATGTGTGGCAAACGTTTAAAGCCAATTTTAAATGAAGTTTTAGATAATCTCTTAGCAAACGGACATCTCCACGGTTCTCCACAGGCTATAGAAAACTTGCGCCATATAAGTGCTTCAAGTATTGACCGACTTTTGAAACATGAGCGTAAAAAGCTTGAGATAAAAGGACGAAAAGGTACAAAGCCTGGAACGTTGTTAAAGCAACAAATAGCTATACGCACGTGGGCAGAGTGGGATGAAAATTGCCCTGGGTTCATGGAGATTGATCTGGTAGCCCATGAGGGAGGAAATAGCCGGGGAGATTTTGCTCAAACATTAAATATGGTGGATGTTTGGAGCGGTTGGACAGAACTTGTGGCAATCAAAAACAAAGCTTCAAAATGGGTAAGAGAAGCCATAGAAAAAGTCCAAAGAAGACTTCCTTTTGAGTTACGGGGAATTGATTCTGATACCGGCGCTGAATTTATTAATCATCCTCTGCGTGATTGGTGTGAGAAGAACCAGATAAAATTTACAAGGGGAAGAAGCTCCCGTTCCAATGATAACTGCTACGTCGAGCAGAAAAACTATTCCATAGTCCGCCAGAATGTTGGATACTTCCGCTACGATACCGAGGAAGAAGTCTACTACTTGAACCGACTCTATGCGTATCTCAGGCTTTATGCCAACTTTTTTCAACCGGTTATGAAAATGACAGAGAAAAAGAGAATCGGAAGCAAGGTGCAAAAGAAGCATGATGATATTAAAACTCCCTACCAGCGGCTTTTAGAAAGCTCTTATGTAAGTGAGGCACAAAAGAAATACCTCACAAGGCTTTATAAGGCTCTCGATTTGTTTCACCTAAGACAAAAAATTACGGCTTGCCAGAGAAAACTTTACAGCCTTCAAAAGAAAAAGAATGTAAAAAACAAAAATTTGGAGGAAACTGTATGGAATTTTTGAGTACTTTTTTTTATGAGGCAATGATTCGAATTTCGAGTACTTTTTTATTTGACGCAACGGGGGAAGTATTAGAGAGTATGTTAAAAGAGGAAAGAGAGATTTACCTGGAAAACAATCCTCCCACAAAAGGCAATGGCTTTTACGAAAGGGATTTAAAGACAGCTTTTGGCGAGCTTACAGCCATACGTGTTCCAAGAACAAGGGATAATGGATTTAAAAGTGCCCTTCTTCCCTATCGCAAACGCATCACAGAAGACTTAGATGCATTAATCAGGGCTATGTTGATATCAGGAATGTCAACAAGGAAGATAGCAGAAGTTTTAAAAGAGCTTTATGAAATAAAGATTTCTTATGCTAACATCTCAAGGATAAGCCAGGTAGGCATAGAAGAGATTCAGAAGTGGCGTAGTCGCCCTCTCATGGAAGAATATGCCGTGGTATTTCTGGATGCTATGGTGTTTCCTATCAAGAGAGATAGGTAGAAAATGAATCAATATATGTAGCTATAGGCATTACACCTGAGGGAAGACGGGAGATTTTAGGATACTACCTGCCAGGAGGCATGGAAAGTGCTTATAACTGGCGGGAAATTTTGGTGATATAAGAGAAAGAGGTGTCAAACAGATTCATTTTATTGTCTCTGATGGCTTAAGTGGTATGAAAAACGTCATAACAGAGATATATCCCCACGCAAAGTATCAGCCCTGTGTAGTCCATGTCATGAGAAACATACTGGCTAAAGTGAGAGTTCAACACAGAAATATCATTGCCACTGAAATAAAAGAGGTATTTCATGCCAAAGACAAACAGGAGGCAGAACAATTGTTTATGAAATTTACACAAAATGGAAAAATATCTATCCCAACTTAATGAATAACCTCTTGACAATAAGAGAATATATTCACTTACATGGAATTACCTGAAGGAATACGAAGCATGGTGTATACAAACAATGCCCTGGAAAGACTCTTTAAAGAACTTAAAAGGAGATTAAAAACAATGGAAATGTGTCAAAGCGAGGCTTCAGCTGAGAAATATCTTTACCTGTTATTAAGATACCAAAATGAGAAGTTCTTAAAAAGAAAGTTAAAAAATTGGGAGTATTACTTTCAACTCTATCGTGAGCAACACTCATACACCAAAGAAAATATTCACAGCGAGGTTATCCTATGACTAGACACAATTTTCTTGACACAATGTAATAAAAGTACTCGAAAAGGGAACGTTGCTTCAAAATAAAAAGTACTTTAAATTTAGTAAAATAATCCAGTTCAAAGAACTGGAGGTAAAAGGTGGAGTTAGCGATGTTTGAAAGGAGACCTATTTACAGGGAAACGGCGAAAGAGTATCAAAAAGCCAGCAAAAAGGAAAAAATGGAGATACTGGATTATTTTGTGAGGATAACAGGTTTAAAAAACCGAAACTATGCCGCCAGGCTCTTGAGGCAGCACGGAAAAACCATCTATGTAGGCAAAAAAAATTACCTTAAAGCCGACATAGCCAAGAAGGGCAAAAGACCTGGCAGAAAGAAAAAATTCGGCGAAGAGGAACTAAAACTTCTAAAAAAGGTCTGGGAAATTGAAAACTACATGTGTGGCAAACGTTTAAAGCCAATTTTAAATGAAGTTTTAGATAATCTCTTAGCAAACGGACATCTCCACGGTTCTCCACAGGCTATAGAAAACTTGCGCCATATAAGTGCTTCAAGTATTGACCGACTTTTGAAACATGAGCGTAAAAAGCTTGAGATAAAAGGACGAAAAGGTACAAAACCTGGAACGCTATTAAAGCAACAAATAGCTATACGCACGTGGGCAGAGTGGGATGAAAATTGCCCTGGGTTCATGGAGATTGATCTGGTAGCCCATGAGGGAGGAAATAGCCGGGGAGACTTTGCTCAAACATTAAATATGGTGGATGTTTGGAGCGGTTGGACAGAGCTTGTGGCAATCAAAAACAAGGCTTCAAAATGGGTAAGAGAAGCCATAGAAAAAGTCAAAGGAAGACTTCCTTTTGAGTTACGGGGAATTGATTCTGATACCGGTGCTGAATTTATTAATCATCCTCTACGCGATTGGTGTGAGAAGCACCAGATAAAATTTACAAGGGGAAGAAGCTCCCGTTCCAATGATAACTGCTACGTTGAGCAGAAAAACTATTCCATAGTCCGCCAGAATGTTGGATACTTCCGCTACGATACCGAGGAAGAAGTCTACTACTTGAACCGACTCTATGCGTATCTCAGGCTTTATGCCAACTTTTTCAACCGTTATGAAAATGACAGAGAAAAAGAGAACGGAAGCAAGGTGCAAAAGAAGCATGATGATATTAAAACTCCCTACCAGCGGCTTTTAGAAAGCTCTTATGTAAGTGAGGCACAAAAGGAACGCCTAACAAGGCTTTATAAGGCTCTCGATTTGTTTCACCTAAGACAAAAAATTACAGCTTGCCAGAGAAAACTTTTCAGCCTTCAAAAGAAAAAGAATGTAAAAAACAAAAATTTGGAGGAAACTGTATGGAATTTTTGAGTACTTTTTTTTATGAGGCAATGATTCGAATTTCGAGTACTTTTTTATTTGACGCAACGGGGTATTTTGCACGTGAAAGGAGCAAAAAGCTTATTTCTTGTTAAGAGAAACAACAGAAGTAAACAGATAGGCAAAAAAAACATCCGGGGGCATATCAGCAAAAAGTTTTTCCTGTAATACCTGATAGAGTTCCTCTCTATCCCCAACCCCCAGCTTGTTGTAAAGTTGATTGATGTGGTATTTGACCGTAGGAAGAGAAATAAAATTTTCATTTGCAATTGTCTGGATACGTTTCCCCTGGAGAATCCCCCGCAGAATATCGATCTCCCGAGAGGTGAGTTTAAACTGCTCCCATAACTGCTCCCGAGGAAGAAGAAGATGATCCAACCACTCCTGAAGCGGAAGAGCAAGAAAACGAACTCCCTGTGAAACCTTCTCACCCGGAAGTTCTATGGGATACCAGAACGAAAGAAACCAACAGGCTTTATTTTCCCCTTTCGCACAGGAAATAAGCTTATAGAGTTGCGATTTGCCCGCCCTGGTTTGGTCGTAATAACGGCGAATAGCCTCATTCTCACCAAAAAGCTCCCACAATTTGGGCTTTGTCTCTTCCGATAAATTAAGTTTCTCCCTGGCCAGAGCATTGGCATAGAATACCTGCCCCTCCTCCGTAAAATCAATCAAAAAAAAGGGAAGGCTATCAGCCAGAACACGAAAATAATTATCCAGTTTCTTGATGAGAGCGTCTTTTTTCTCTCGCTCAAGCGAAAGAACACGAGCCCTTTCTGTTTCATTCAGTGCCAGTTGAAGCATCACCATAAGCTCTCTCTCTTCAAACGGTTTAAGAAGATACCCGAAGATATTAAGCTCCATGAGACGCTCGATGTAAGCGCCAGTTGAGTAGGCAGAGAGACAGATGATGGGGACGTACCGCTCTCTCAGGATCTCTTGCGCCAGGTCAATCCCGCTTTTTTCTCCCTGGAGAACAATATCCATAATAATCACATCCGGCAAGTGCCTCTGGAAAGCTCTTATGGCTTCATCAAAACTCCTTGCTATCTCACAGACCTTGTAGGAGTTCTTTTCCACCAGGCGGGCAATGTTCCAGGCAATGATACTCTCATCCTCAACGATAAGGATTTTTTTACTTTCTTCCTGCATACATTCGTATTATACAATAAAATAAAGAAAAAACACCTATACTAAAGGTATAGTTTTTTGTAGAATATTTAAAAAAGATTGATTTTCACCAGAAAATACAATACATTTTTTGATTAAGCTAAAAAATGCTGAAAAAGATACGTGGCTATAGATCGTGCTCCCCCTGCTTCACCCATATGTTCTTTTCCGATGGCTCCCCGTCTGAGACGCTCCTCTTCGTGATTGAACAAAAACACAATCTCCTTGACTACTCCCTCAGGATAATCAGGACAAAAGGTAAGAGCATCCCCCAAAAGACGATGTTGCTCTCGAAAACGCCGTGCTGTTGTCTGAGGACCGCTCCCTTTAAAAGCAACCACCGGTTTTCCCAGTCCTGCTGCCTGTTCATTTGCTGTCCCTGCCAATCCCAGCACAACGGTGGCTCGATGAAGCACCTCAGCAAAAACACCACGGGTAAGAAGGATCGTGCACTCCCCTTTGCGAAGCAGAGGAAATGAATCCCCTCTCTGATACTCCCAGCCCTGGAGAGAAGCCAACAAAGCTATCTTTTCATCGGTGAGTGTTGTTGGCAATGCCGTTACCACATGACACGGTGATGTACGATACACACCCTCTACCACGGGAAGCATCATGAGAAAATTTTCATAAGCCTCTTCACGACTGCCGGGCAAAAGGGCAAGCACGGGTTTCTCCGACGAGAGATCTAAAACCGAAGTCGGTTCCAGCTCATCCATGATAGGATTTCCCAAAAAAAGAGCCGCAATACCCTTTTTCTGCAGACAACTCGCCGTATACGCATCACGGGTAAGAAAAGCCTCCGTATGACGGAGAATATACCATTCCTCAATAGCATAGTGAGGCTGGATATAGTTGGATTTGGGCAGGGATAGAAAAACCGTAGGCACATGGGGAAGCGCCTGTCTGGTAAGAAACAGCAGGGCTACATCCCCCACCACAACTGACAGAGAAACACTATCACGATACTTTTGAAGATTCTTGATAAAACGAAAAACACTTCCTATACTTCCCGAGAAAAGATCTGCAAGAAACCCCCTCACGCTATGGGTAGGAAAACCACCAGAGGGTGGAACATACGAAGATGAAATGACTTCTATACCCCGAGAGATATAATCCTTTCCCTCGCTAATGAGAGAAGCCCCCACCACCCGGTAACTTCTCTCGTTATTCTTGAGAAGAAAAGCAAGTTCTCGGGCAATGAGGGCTGCGCTTCTATCCTCTCCAAAACAATTGCTTGTAAAGAGAACACTTTTCTCCATGATTAGCTATTCGCAAACTCTTCCAGTACGCTGTCCTCAATATCAGCATTTGAAGCCACATTCTGAACATCATCGTGGTTTTCAAGTTCATCCATAAGCTTGAGAAGTTTCAACGCCTCTTCCTTTTCAAGTTTCATCGTGTTTTTCGGGAAGCGCCCTATCTCAGAAGAAGAGACCGTGTATTTCTTTTTCAATCCTTCAAGAACCTGGGTATAATTCTCCACAGGGGTATAGATCTCATACACATCCCCTTCGAGCTTTACATCATCGGCTCCCAGTTCAAGCGCTACTTCCATGATCTCGTCTTCACCTACTCCCTGCGCCTGAACAGCGATAAAACCCTTCTTATCAAACATCCAGGCAACACAACCACTTTCTCCCAGGTTTCCGTTGTGCTTAGAAAAGATCTTGCGAATCTCAGCTGCGGTACGATTCTTGTTATCCGTCGTAATATCCATGATAACTGCTACTCCACCAGGGCCATATCCCTCGTAAACAAGTTCTTCGTAGGTTGCTCCCTCGATCTCTCCTGTTCCTCGTTTGATGGCTTTCTCGATATTGTCTTTAGGCATATTGGCATCACGGGCTTTATCAATGGCAACACGAAGTTTTGGGTTGGTATCAGGATTGCCTCCGGCACGAGCCGCAATAATGATCTCTTTTACCAGCTTGGAGAAGAGATTACTTCTCTTGGCATCCTGGGCGCCCTTTCTCTGCTTAATATTGGCCCATTTATTATGACCTGACATGGATATCCTCCTCGATAGAATGGGTATATTATAGAGAAAAAATTTTTTTCTTGCAATTTTTTGACCACTGGATCGCAAAAAATACCTTTACTTATTTGACCCTGAAGAAAAAGTATTAGTTTGGGAGAGGAGACGAATCTGTTCCTCATAATATCGGATACGCCTTTCCAGCTCTCCCATACTCTCTTGAGAGATACGATCACTATTGCGGTAGATACTAAGCCAGAGAGCATACTCTCTCGTCAACTCCTCAATCAGACGGCTAATCGTCTGGATTTCATGTATTTTCTGGAGAACATGAGGAGGATACGTCTGAATCGTGAGATTGGTAATATGATTGGTGATATGAATCGTATTCGTCAAGAAAATAGCATTGGTCGCAGGAATTGGGGTGGAAAGAGTAGGCACAATGGGGACATTGGTTTCTCTCTGATTAGTTGAGGTCTCGGGAATGGGAATATTAGTCTCCACAATGAGAGAACTCACTTCTCGATAGTTAATAAAAAAGTTTTTTGTCCCTGTGATGGTGTTAGTAGTACCGTCAGCAAGCGCGGTAACGGTAACTTTGACAGGGAAATTTCCTACAATAGTGCCACTACGCTGAAGGTTCCAGTAGGCTTTGCGACTTTCTCCGGGTAATACCTTGAGATAGGCAATGGTATTGGTGTCACCTTCAGCAAGCGTAAAACCTTTCGGAAGAGTAAGCGTAAAATGAAGACTGTCGAGGGGCACAGCACCTGTGTAGGTGAGGTCTGCCGAAACCTGAACAGGGGGAGCTTTCACCTCTTCCGGGAGAACAAGGGAGAGAAGAAGATTATTGGTTGTAAAACTCTCCTCCGTGTGAATACCATAAAGGCTATGGATAAGCATGCTTTGCCCTGGTCCAAGGGTTACGGGATTATAGTAAAGGGCCACAGCACCACTGTACTGAGAGGAAGGCTTGAGATTTTGTGAGGTATTTAAGGGAACGTCCCAGAGATTGTCGTAGAGCTTATTCCAGCTGGCAAAGATCACCTGAGAGGGTAAGGTAAGTTCCAATCCCTTGAGACTACCCCGCACCTTGAGAGCATTGTCAGCAGAAACAGCATACCAGTAATCAGGGATACTTTCCTGATAGAAGGCCGTCTCCCGCGAAACCCATCCCTTTCCAGGAATACCAAAGCTTGAAACACCGCTTTCCTTGAGATAAACATCAAGAAGAAGCCGTAATCCTACTGAAAACTTTTGTTTTGTGTTGTTTTTCAGACGGTAGGAGATTCGCACATGGTTCGAAAGGCCTGTCACAGGATTGGGAGCAAAAGAGAGTATCTGCTCAATGGCAACCCCTTTTACCGCCCAGAGAGTGATAATGGCATTACTCATGATTTTCGGCCGTTGTTCATAGTTGCCTTGATCAGAACCAAAGATAATGTTTTCATTGTTCATTCTAATCGTGGCTATCGTTGTCGGAGGAAATTTGTTGTACAAAAGATAGGCATTGTTATCAGCAGGAGAGCGTGGATCTCCCTCGATAGTTTTGATGTAAAAAGCTGCCTTGCTTTCATCATGATAAATAGCCAGATACTCATTAGAAAGCACAAGGAGAGCCCACATACTATAGGGAAGAAGAAAAAAAAGCATCAACACCTTTTTCATAATCCCTCCTTCCCGAGAAGAGCTTTTAGCTCATCAATCTTTTGTTTTTTTAAATCAAGAAGCTGATTTTGAAGCTCAAGAAGTCGAGCAAGCATCTTGAGATACTGCGTTTGATCGGCGGAAATCTTTTGGAGATCTGATTCGGTTGTCCTGGTGCTCTGGAGACTGGACTCTATCGTTTGTATCAGTTGTCGGGTATGATACGCATACGCTGATGATGGAAACCTCTTTAACAGTTCCCGATACAATCCAAGTGCCCGGTAGTACTCCCCACGAGCAGAAAATGCTCTACCAAGCCAGTAGAGTGCCCCGTCCTCATTGGCATCTTCTAAAGCATATCGATTAAGATAATCTGAAAGAAGCGCCACACCGGCTTCATGATCTCCCATTATAACATACATACGAGCCATATTGTACAGAGCTCTTGGATATACTGCTGTGTCACTATAGGATTCCAGAACACGACGATAGTATTTCTGCGCCGTTTGATAAGATTGATTTACCAGTGCAATATCCCCAAGGTAATTGTAGGCTCGTGCCTGGTACTCTTTTGGCATAAGCGGATCTTGAAGGCTTTGCTGCAAAAGACTCTGAGCAAGCGTGTAGTTTTGGCTGGCGATCGCGTCAAGAGCCTGAAGATACGTCTTCGGGGGCTGGTTTGCCCAAAAAAGACACCCCCATCCCAGAAAAACAAGAACATACACCTTACGCATGAGATTTCTCCCTAAGGAAGTGGATCAACGCCAGCAGACCGAGATCATACGAGTAATCCCCAAATCCCGTAATGACCCCTAACGCCTTATCTGCCAGAAACGAATGATGACGAAACGCTTCTCTGGCATAAATATTTGAAAGATGAATCTCAATAAAAGGTAAATTGACTGCAAGTAAAGCATCGCGAAGGGCAATCGATGTATGCGTATAAGCCCCTGCATTGACAAGAGCCCCCCGTGCTGAAAGCCCATTATGATGAATAAAAGACACAATATCCCCTTCACTGTTTGATTGAAAAGCCAAAAGCTTGTATCCCTCCTGAGAGGCTTGTTGGGTCAATCGCTCAACAATCGCCTGCAGAGTGGTTTTTCCATATTTTTCTGGTTCTCGGATTCCCAGCATATTGAGATTTGGGCCATTAATAAGAAGCAACGTCTCCATACTTACCTCACTTTTTGTAAGAGTACAACATCTTTACAGGTTTGATAGAGAGATCTATAATCAGACTTTCTGTCTCGGCGGTAAAAGGGATAAGATGAGCTACTTTGTCATAAAGCTGAAGTTTTTCCCATTCTTTCTCAGAAAAATCCTGTGCTATAATAAAGTTTTCATCCTCTTCTTTTTGTGAAAGATAGAGATACAGAGACTCTCGCGGCATGGTATTTTTTAAAAGGATCACAATAGCTCTCCCATACGAAAACCAGTACCACGAATCAGAAGTTCCAAATATTCTCTCGGAAAATCGTACAGAAAAGGTAGGACAGAGAATCGAAAAATGAGAGAGAATGTGATTTTGGATACAAAAACCCCGAAACTCCTCCTCGGTAACCTCAGCCCTTGTATCCACAAGAACAGTAAAAGCCGGTCGTGCACTATGAGTCCAGACACTTCCCATTCTGACTATAGCAAACGAAAAATTCTTCTTCTTATCAAAAGGAGGGGTCACAACTGTAGTCATAGCATTCGAAGGAAAAAAACGAGGAAGAAAGGTATAACTTGCTTCTTCCTCAACATCCTCGAAAATCACATGATGAAAAGTATTGGAAAATGGACGTTCCAGATACCAATCGATATCCCCTGTCATGGTAAAATTAAGATACGTTGTCTGAGGTAAAAGAGTTTTATAAACTACTGAAAGAGAACGAAAAAACCGATCTTCCGTCATAACCACAGGACCAAAAACCGAGGAAGAAATCGTATTCCCATTCACTTTTATTATATTCTCTTTTGTAAGTCTTTGACAAGCCCCCAACACACTCAAAGCAAAGAAAGAAAACCATATCATCCTTTTCATAGATATATACACTATCGGCAGAAAAACAAGAGAGTTAAATAGAAAAACTACTTGCTTCGAAAAGCAGTATATTGTAGAAAAAGAGGAACTATAGCCTTAAAAAGGAGAAGCTGGGTTTCATCCCACACCCGATCAGGGTTGTTGAGATCATGAACCCCCAGAAGCCCCCACAACTCCTGGTCATTCATGAGTGGCAAAAACAAAAGAGACCCAAGCCCTGTTTTTTCAAAAAGTTTTTTCTCATACGCATTCAGAGGCGTCTCTCGTGTAAGAACAAGGTAACGTTGATGGAGAAGTTCCCCTATCCAATCTTGAGAAAACCTTCCAACTTCCAATACAGGTGACTCTGGAGCATCCTTTGCCTCATGCCAGAGATACACCGGCTCACACACTCCCTTATGAGGGTGCCACTGGTAAACAAAAAGTCTCTGGACATCGAGAAATTTTGATATTTTTTGACACACCTCAGGTAGAGCCTCATGGTTTTTCCTGAGAAGCAAAAGAATCTCTTCGATCAACTGAAGACTTGTCTGTTGTTTATATAATAAATACATATGATTCATCCGTTCCGTTATATCATTCAGGATGAAGATATAATTCGTTTCCCGAGAAGTCTTCACTCTACTGGCACTGAATTCAACACTGTGACGTTTTCCCTCTTTATCAAAAAGCGTAAAAATATGATTTTTAAGTTTCATACCATGAGACAGCCCCTCCAACTCTTTCTGAAGGAGTGCCTCCTCATCCGAAGCAAAAAAACTCCAGAATACCTTGTGTGAAATATGACGTTCCTCTAGACCAAGGAGTTGTTCAAACTCCTCATTGGCATGAACAATCCTCCCCTCTTTATCAGTAATGAAAATCGGATTAGGAGAAGATTCAAGAAACTCTCGCATCAGTTGATTCTCTGCAATAAGATTTTGTTCTCGTGTTTTATAATGACTCACATTAGTGATAATAAGAACAAAACCATCATTACGATAATATCCATCTCTATCAAGAATAGGAGAAAGTTTATACTCAATGGGTATCTCCATCCCCTGACTATTCACAAGAAGACGATCCTTCTGGAGAAGGGAAATAATCCCTTTACTTTTTAAGAGAGCAAAAGGATCTTCGATCTGGTTTTCTTCCGGATTGCGGATAAAGACGATATCTTGAAGAGGTCGCCCTATAGCACGAACCTGCGAAATACCAAGATAGGTTTCAGCTATAGGATTTAACGAAGAAATACAACCTTCATCGTCCAGAGTTATCACCGCTTCTCCTATACTCCGAAGGGTAGTTTCCAGCCATTCTTGTTTGGATTTGAGTTGACGTTCTACCTCTTTTCTCTCATTGATATTGAGAGAAAATCCCGCTATACCAAGAATCTGATCTTGCACGCTGATAATTGGAAGCTTGTGCGTTTCAAACCAGAGTTCTTGATCATTTTTTTGAAAACTTTCTTCTTTGTGGATGGTAGCTCTGGAGTAGACAACAGAATGATCCTCCTGGGAGGAGGCAAGAGCATATGCTTCGGGGAAAAGATCAAAATCCGTTTTTCCGATTACCTCTTCTCTGCGTAACCCATGAAGCCTCAAAAAATTTTCATTTACCTCACTATAACGCCCATGAGTATCCTTGATCCAGAGGACCAGGGGAATGTTATGAAAAAGAGACTGCCAGACAGCGCTCTGATACGTTGTCTGAAGAGAAGCTGTAATATTCTTGATAAGAACAAGATAAAGAGGATTGTCTCCTATGTGCCCCGGGAGAAGGAAGCCATGAATATCACCGTAAAAGATCTCCCCATTTTTTCGGATAAATCCAACACGCTCCATAAGCACTCTGGCACCCTGACACGACTCTTTGCGAAAAGAAGGGTCGGCAAAAAGCTCGAAAAAAGTCCGACGGGTAAGATCTGTATGGTGAATATACCCGTAGATTTCAAGAGCAGCCTCATTGGTCTTCACAATACGGTAGGTCCCACATTCAATCAGAAAAGCCGGATCCTGCAGCACATGGACCATCTGTTGGAAGATCTCTACTTCTGGGAGAAAAGTGTGTTTTTCCATTTATTTTCCTCTCGTTTATAAAATTTATTATAACACAACGAAAAAATATGTCAAGTATTCGAATTGCTTCATAATAAAAGTACTCGAAAAGGGAACGTTGCTTCAAAATAAAAAAGTACTTTAAATTTGTGTAAAATAATCCAGTTCAAAGAACTGGAGGTAAAAGGTGGAATTAGCGATGTTTGAAAGGAGACCTATTTACAGGGAAACGGCGAAAGAGTATCAAAAAGCCAGCAAAAAGGAGAAAAAGGAGATACTGGATTACTTTGTGAGGATAACAGGTTTAAAAAACCGAAACTATGCCGCCAGGCTCTTGAGGCAGCACGGAAAACCATCTATGTAGGCAAGAAAATTACCTTTAAAGCCGACATAGCCAAGAAGGGCAAAAGACCTGGCAGAAAGAAAAAATTCGGCGAAGAGGAACTAAAACTTCTAAAAAAGGTCTGGGAAATTGAAAACTACATGTGTGGCAAACGTTTAAAGCCAATTTTAAATGAAGTTTTAGATAATCTCTTAGCAAACGGACATCTCCACGGTTCTCCACAGGCTATAGAAAACTTGCGCCATATAAGTGCTTCAAGTATTGACCGACTTTTGAAACATGAGCGTAAAAAGCTTGAGATAAAAGGACGAAAAGGTACAAAGCCTGGAACGCTATTAAAGCAACAAATAGCTATACGCACGTGGGCAGAGTGGGATGAAAATTGCCCTGGGTTCATGGAGATTGATCTGGTTGCCCATGAGGGAGGAAATAGCCGGGGAGATTTTGCTCAAACATTAAATATGGTGGATGTTTGGAGCGGTTGGACAGAGCTTGTGGCAATCAAAAACAAGGCTTCAAAATGGGTAAGAGAAGCCATAGAAAAAGTCCAAAGAAGACTTTTGATTTACGGGGAATTGATTCTGATACCGTTGAATTTATTAATCATCCCTCTGCGCGATTGGTGTGAGAAGAACCAGATAAAAATTTACAAGGGGAAGAAGGCTCCCGTTCCAATGATAACTGCTACGTTGAGCAGAAAACTATTCCATAGTCCGCCAGAATGTTGGATACTTCCGCTACGATACCGAGGAAGAAGTCTACTACTTGAACCGACTCTATGCGTATCTCAGGCTTTATGCCAACTTTTTTCAACCGGTTATGAAAATGACAGAGAAAAAGAATCGGAGCAAGGTGCAAAGAAGCATGATGATATTAAAACTCCTACCAACGGCTTTTAGAAAGCTCTTATGTAAGTGAGGCACAAAAGGAACGCCTAACAAGGCTTTATAAGGCTCCCGATTTGTTTCACCTAAGACAAAAAATTACAGTTTCAGCCTTCAAAAGAAAAGAATGCAAAACTTTTATTTGGAGGAAACTGTATGGAATTTTTGAGTACTTTTTTTTATGAGGCAATGATTCGAATTTCGAGTACTTTTTTATTTGACGCAACGGGGTATTTTTCTTTTTAAAATACCCATCAATGAGTATACTTTTATGGTATAAAAACTATCAATGGCTTCTTTAGAGAGAAAAAAGGCTTTTATTACATCTATCCTTGAAGTTGAATCACTATGTGAGTTTTAAAATTTGCTTTTTTATTGGAGTTTTCATATAATAAAACTGTTATTATACGAGGAGGTGGCTATGATTTATAAAGTATTTTCCACCGTCTTTATTTTTTGCCTGGTAGTTTCTGGTTTTGCCGTCAATCAGATCCTTTATCTTGCTCCCCCTGTACCTGGAGCAACCGCCACCAACTATCCACAAACCGAATCCACAGGGTATTTTCTCCAGATGATCATGCGAGACCATCTTTCAGCACTGGCTGAGTGGGAAGTGGTAACCGAACCACCAACCAACACCAACAATGCCCTCGTTTATCGTCTCGAGACCTCCTATACTCTTTCGGGACCTATCCCACGCCCTGACTGTAATTATATATTCAGCTTTTACAACGAAAGCAATAAACTCCTCTTTCAGACAAATATTGTCGCGGATATCAAGTATGGACTTTTTGATGCTTCGGATGTAGCCGTTTTCGCCACAGGAAGAGTACTGGGAGAGGACTTGTCCAGGTACGGTTTTCTCTCTGTTGTGGTACCGGGAATGGCTTCTATCGAATATGAACTCTACCTCAATAAATCTCGTGTCTTTATCCTCACTAACACTGAACCTCAAAAGCTTGAGTACCGTTTGAGCTCCTCTAAAACCAATACAATTACCCTCAAAGAGCGTCCCTCTCTTAAAAACCTTTACCTGGGCTCCCTTCTCTGGCAAACCAATCTCGTGCTTCCCCAGGGAAAATCAGAGACGATTACTGTCAACCCTCTCACCAAAGTTTCCTTTGATTCGGTACGCACTGAACTCTTGTTCCCCCCTGTTTACGCCTATACTCTCATGATACGTCGTACAAACGAACAAAATCCTTTCACCAATGTCACGCTCAACACCCGCCTTGAAACCAATATCACCCTTCCTCTTGGGCAACAATATAGCTTTGAACTAATCTACACCCCAAAAAATCTCCTCGTCAGTTCAAACACCGTTTTCCTTCAACGACCAAGATACACCTATAAGCCCATAGACAAAAAACAACCCCGTCCTCTCTATGGAGCTTTAACTGGAGGTTTTTACATTCTTCCCAGTATGCAGGTTGGTTTACCTCCTTTTAGGCGAGGGGCTCTCACTCTCTACTACTATCCTACGATGAATTTACGTATCGGACTTACCGGGACAAAAGATGAAATGATAGATGTGCTCTCAAACGCTACCCTCAACTTGAACAACATCTCCGGTTTTTCCCTTCGTTTCGGCTGGTATCCTTTCACCTACCGGTATCAACCCTTACGATTAGTCATAGAGGGTTCTGCCGGTTTCCAGTCTGCTCGTATATCCATAGACACAGACAGACCAGATGTTGAGAAACAATTGATAAGCGAGGCTTTATCTACCTTAATGACGGGATGGCTTTTTGAAGCCTCTGTAGACGTCGAGTTCTATTTTCTCTTAGGAGGAATTGGGGTATGGTTAGCCCCCCGCCAAAACCCGGTGGTTGGAACCATCAATGCCTGGGGAATAAATCTTTTTCTTGGGATTACTCTCTAAGACTCTCGTTAGTGTAAATCTCGACCGTATCATCCATGAAATTACAGATAGCTAAAAGACGATGATCGCTAGAGATGGCTATGCCGATAGGTTGATTTCCCACTTCAAACTCTTCAACAAGCCTGTAATCCTTATAACTATCGAAAACCTGAATACGCCCATTTTTTGGACTGCGAAGAAGATATCCTTTGGGGTTATCCGGTCCCCTCGTGCTGATATAAATGTATCGATTTTGGGGGGAGAGTTTAAGGTTATTGGGATGAACCCAGGTCTGAACCCGCTTTACAATAGTATCGTTTTTTAAATCATACACGACAAAATGATTTCTCCTGAGGTTATTGATAAAAGCAATGCCCCTCACATAATCAGGCCGAAACCTCCCATTAGATCCTCCCCCATTATAGAGAAAAACCACCTCTTTATGGTTATTGAAACGATCATATTTGGCAATATGGCCAGATTCATAAAATACCACATACAGATAGCGGCCATCAAGAGAAAACCCCACTCCCCGAGGAGAAACCCCACGGGTTTTGACTCTGCCAAGGTAGGCATAGTTGCTCACCGCGAAGTATGTCACATCATGACTGAGCCAGTGACTAACATAATACACACTCCCATCCGGCGTGAACTCCCCTACCTTTGTCCAGTTTCCATGAGAGGCAAAGTTGGTTTTAATCTGAAAACTTTTCGTATCCAAGACAAAAATTCTCCCATCCGTATGCATCTGGGTAAACCAATACTCACTCCCATCCGGTGTAAACACCCCTTCTACCAGACCACGGTAGGGCCTCCGCTCCTCAGGGATAAAAACATCACGCAAATCCCCATTCTGACAGTCATATATCTGAATTTTGGGAGCGTCAAGAAGAGAAACATACAGATACCGATCATCAGGAGAAAAGATGACATCCTTTGGTTGATGGCCTGTAGCAAACCGTTTCACAAAACAAAAATGCGAGTTTGTCGAAAGAAGCCGTGCCCACACCTTCCCGGGGACAGAGATTTCTGTGATATAGGTTTTATAACCAGATTTTTCCAGAGAGACAGTATACGTTCCCGGTAACAGATTAGTAACAAAAGGGGTTGTTCCCACCTTTTTTTCTCCAAGATACACCACGGCTTTTTCTGGCACACTTTCTACACGTAGCGGTAACGCCAATGCTATCCCTTTCAAAACAAAAACAAGCCACCACCCCAGACGCCAGATATTCATCAGCTTTCCTTTTCCTGAAGTTTGCGCTTGTTTTTTACCAACCGATAGATATCAGGAAGATTCTTGATGATAATCTGATCCCCACGGCGTTCAATTCTTCCCATATTGTGATACCGAACAATATATTTTTCACATTCTCTCACATCAATACCACACCAATGAGCTACATCTTCTACCGTAACCCCCTCCAGAGCAATGGGATCTGTCTTATCATACGTAGCAGGAATAATCCCTTTTGTCTCACAAAGCATGAGAAGGGTGTCCAGCACCTTGGCTTCATCATCCTTGAGAGAGAGAATCTCAAGCTTACGGGTTGCATCAAAAATACGCTTACTAAAAATCTTGATGAGAGAAAGAGCCCATTTTGGATTACTGACCATAAGTTCATAGAAATTCTGTTTCTGAAGCGCTACAAGACGAACCGGTGTTTCTGCAATGGCTGTGGCGTTTCTTGGGGCATTATCAATGATAGCCATTTCGCCAAAAATTGCGGGGGGCTCAATAATATCAAGGGTCTTTTCCCGGTTATCCTGGATTTTGGTGAGACGAATTTTACCCTCTTTTATAATATAAAACTCATCTCCTGGTTCGTACTCACAAAAAATAATCTCTCCCGCATTGTAGCTACGTTCGAATTTATCAAGTGCATCCATACGCCTACAGTCCCTCCATACGTTTCTTTGCCGCACGAGAAAAATCGTCTATCGGTGCAAGCATGACAATCTTTTGAAGAATTGTCTTCTCATTAGAAGATTGCCCGAGTTCTTTGTAAATATCCGCCAGAACAAAAAGCATCTGTTTCACCGTAGGCGGATCCTTTATCTCCTTGAGAAATTCATTCACACTCTGAGCACACTCGTTAAACTTTCTTTGTTTGAAAAGAGCTGTCACAAGCAAAAGCTTTCCCTGCAAAACCATAGCTGGAGCCACATTGGTAAGGTTTTTCTCCAGAAAAGCGCGAAGTGTTTTCTCTGCATTTGCATAATCCTTACCTTCACAAAAAGACTTTCCCTTGTAAAAAAGATCCATCGCCTCTTTCGTTCCAAGAACAGAATGGGTATTTTCAAGAGTGGTTTGTGTATCCTGAATACTCACATTGACACTATCCACCGTTGTCGTCTCCATAATCTTTTCGAGAGGTTGGTAACTCTTGAGAAACCCTGTTTTCATCGCGTCCTGACAGATCTGAATTCGGTATTCTGCTTCTTTCGCCAGGTTGGTATTTCCATAATGTTTCAAATACCTCTGGTAAACCTGAATCGCCTGGGGATACTTTTTTTGATTGAGATAGTACTCTCCTATCTTAAAAAGCCCAATGTTTGGTGCGTAGAGCACATTATTACCCAGATAGTTATTCACCTTTATGCCGAGATTACGGAGTTGTCCGGAAAACACTCGCAGCAGCCGTTTCATGAGTTCCACATTGGTAGCCACATAGGTTTCAAATTCACTCGCCCGAAACTCGATGGTCACGCTGTCGGTAATCGCCTCAGCTACTTCACCACGCGTATGTCCGATAATAGCCGACTTGAGACCAAAAAACTCTCCAATCTGGACAGGTTTGTGAATTTTCTCCCCCGTTTCCGGTTCCGTAAAAGAAAGCTCTACTTCCCCTGCTTTCAGAATATACAGGGTATCCCCAACCTCATGATCAAAGTAAATCACCGAGCCAGCACGGAACCGCTTTTCTACTGGCATGATGACATTTCCTCCACCAGCGTAATAGGAAAGAAGGGAAGCTTTTTCTGGAAACCCAGTTTACAACATATTTGCTGATAAAAATGAATAGGACGACCAACCAATATACGATCCTGCCCCAGTATAGTAACCTGTTGGTAATGTTTTTTAAATGCACTGAAAAAGTCTAAAAATCTCCTCTCTCCATACAAAGGAACGCCGTCTCGTATCACCAGTCGAACATCCCCGAGATCAGCATGGACAAGGGATTCGTACACATTGTGAGTACGTGAAGCCTTGATAACTGTAAACTGCGCCCTGTACCCCTCAGCAATCTGACCCTGATCAAAGAGACGAAGAACCCTGGCTGCGTTTACCGTTACCATCCTCACAAGAACAGCCGGATCAAGTTTCTCCCCATAGAGTTTCTCATACAGACTGGAAGCAAACTGCATCTCATCGAGAAGATGGAGCCCACCCGACATCGGTGAATCCGTGCCAAGCGTCACAGTGACACCCGCCTCAAGAAGCTTTTTGACAGGGGCAGTGGTTTGAAACATGTAGTAGTTTGATGATGGACACCACACCAGATTTGCCTTTTGTCTCGCCAGGATCTGGACATCCTCATCGCTCAAAGAGATCCCGTGAATCAGAACAGTGTACTCATCAAGAGCCCCCATTTCCATCAAAATATCTACCCCAAGCGTTGCCTCTTCATCGAAGCCTTCCTCAAGATGGGTAATAAAGGGGATATTTTTTTGTTTTGCTTCCGTATGTTCCACAGTAATTCCCCTTCCCCACCTGAGATCGTAGCTTGAGCACTCATGCTCCAGGGAATACTGAGAAAGAACAAAAACCGGGAGGTTTTTGATAAGATCCTGATTCACCGCGTGAGGCATATGATCTGAGACAGATACGACGCCAGAGAGAAGATTTCTATAAGCTCCTAAAATATAGAGGTCTTTATTGGAAAGCCGACTTCTCTCCTCATAAAGGGGATGACTCTTGAGATCATTATCCCAGGGATACCAATTGAGGTACGGTCCCTTGCCTACCCTCGGGTAGTACGTGCCAAGAAGATGATCATGGGCATTAATAAGCCCGGGGAAAACAATATCCTCCTCCCCAAGCCGAAGAACCATATCAACAGGCAATCTCTCTTTGCCCATATGGATAATCTTTTTGGTCTCGGTGTCGACAACAACCGCCACATCGTGCAGAATAAAATCAGGGGTAACAATTGTCCCCCCTTCTATGGCATATTTCATGAACTCCTCTTCGTTTTCTTCTACCATATTTTCGGAAAAAAAAGAGTATAACTTGAAATCTTCTTTATAAAAAGCATCAAAAGATTCTCTAAAAAAGATATTTCTTAACTTGAGTTTTTCTGTAGCATTTTCCGAAAATAATGATACCGCTCCCACAAAGGAGAAAAAATGAAAAGATTTTTCTTCGTCTGGATATTTCTCCCCCTTCTTATCTACGCCACACCCTCCATACACGTGATCACCAACGCCGTCTTTCGAGTCACAAAGGGAAATCCTGTAGGGGCTGAAAAACCTGATTTTGATGATACCTCCTGGATAAAAACAAGCCTTCCCACCAACCTCAGAACACTTTTAGGAGAAGCTGAGGATTACTGGATCCGTTTCGATCTTTTTATCCCGGAAAACTATGATAAACCCTGGGCTGTTTGTTCCGGCTACATCTACGCCTCAGATGCTTTTTATCTCAATGGAAGTCTCGTCGATAGCCACGGCATCTTTCCCCAACTGGAAAATAGTCATGATGCCATACGATTCTACCCTCTTTTCAATCTTCTGCCTGGAAAAACCAATATCCTTGCCTGGCATGTGAAAGGAAGTCACCTGGAATACACCGGGATCTATCTCTACCCAGTTCAAATAGGCAACTACTTTGAACTTTTCTGGAAAGTTTACTCAATGGATATAGTGAGTATTGGATTTCTTCTTATTTATCTTTTCATCAGTTTGTACCTTTTTCTCTTCTTTGTAAAACGTCCAGGTGAGAAGGATTATCTTGTTTTTAGTCTGTTTATCTTATCTCTTGCTGTGTATTCACTTACGAGAACCCAGGTGAAATTTTTTATAAGTCGGGAATATGCGCTATGGAAACAGATTGAGTATCTTACGTATTTTCTGATTGTGCCCCTTTTTCTTTTGTTTATCAGGTTATTTTTTAAAGATCAGCGAAAGGTGGGAAAGATTCTTCAGATTCTTACCTTTTTCATGGCTTTACCGGGCTATGGGTTTGCCTTCACATCAGCATGGTCTCAAATAGCAAATTACAATTATAATATTTACCAGCCAACCATGTTTTTGTCCTCGGTAGTGTATATTATCTATCTTCTCATACGTAACGCGAAAACCAATAAAGAGGCCAGACTGTTTCTTGGTGGTTTTGGCTTTTTGCTTGTGTCAATTATCTATGATATTCTTGTTGCCCGTGGATTTATCTCCTCTCAACCGATTACAGCGTTTACCTTTTTTGGATTTATCGTGTTTTTTGCTTTAGTATTAGCGGGAAGATTCGTAAATCTCTACCAGCAACTTGAGGAACTCAATCAACATCTGGAACAAAAGGTGCGAGATCGTACTCGAGAGCTTCAAGAAAGTAACGAGCAACTTCTTATGGCCCAGAAACAGATTCGATTCGAACTTGAACTCGCCCAGCGTATCCAGCGATCAATGATGCCACAACAGTTTGATACACTCCATCCTCTGCTTCTCCACGGCACCTACCTTCCCATGGAAGAGCTTGGTGGCGATTTTTATGATATCTTTAAAACTGAAAACCGTTACCTCCATGTTCTGATTGCGGATGTATCAGGACATGGCGTTCCCTCCGCACTCATCGCCATGATGGCTAAGGCTTTTGTCAACTACTATAGCGAACAAAGCCACGACCCTTCCTACATTGTTGCTCACACCAACCGGGATCTATGCCGCCAGCTTGTCGATGTTGAGAATTATATTACCCTCTTTTACGCCGTGATAGACCTTGAAACCAATCTCTGTCACTATGTCAATGCCGGTCATGTAAATATCTTCCATGTTACAAAAGAGGGTAAGATAACAAAACTCTCAGCTCAAACACCCTTCCTTGGAAAATTCGAAGAACTTAATTTCTCCAGTACAGCCATTACCCTCAGTCCGGAAGATAAGCTTGTACTCTATACCGACGGGATCACAGAAACCAGAAATCCAGAGAATAATCTCTTTGGAGAGGGAGCTTTTATAGACCTACTTTCTCAGAATGCTGACAAAACCCCTTCAGAACTCACGCATATCCTTTTAAATAAACTTGATGAATTTCGTCAGGATATTCCCTATGGAGACGATATCACTCTCTTGATTGTGCAGTCTTGCGAACCTGGATCACATAAGAAAAACTTTACCCGTGATATATCTGAAGCAAGCAAGCTTTATGAAAAAGCCCTCCAGAGTTACAAAGAACAACAATTTCAAGAAACTGAAAAACTCCTGGGTCTTCTTCTCGAGCATACAGACCTCCCACCTGAAGATATATACCGGGTATCTATCCTGGCAGGAAACCTCGCTTCCCAACAAGGAAAGTGGGAAAAAGCCTACCAGGCATGGAAAAAGGCTCTCGAGATTCACCCTGAGAATGAAAAAATCAGGGAAAACATCAAGGCTCTCGAAAGAAAATTGGGTAAAAAATCTTAACAACAAAAGGAGGCTTCTATGAATTCTAGTGTAATGGTTTTGATTGGTGGTGCGGTGGTAGGTGTATTGTTTCTCATAGTGCTTCTCATGGGACTTCGAATTCTCCCCGGTGGCCTCGTCTGGCACAAAAGGTTGGGAATCCTGACCATGATTCTCGCGGTGTTGCACGCAATAGGAGGGATTCTCAATTTTCTTGGCCTCCTGCCTTTTTAGAAAATGCGCTACCATATCTGGCTTCTCAACGCCTCTGAGTCTCTTTTCTCTCCCCCTCCTATTCGTAAAAAAATAGAGAAGATTTTGTCAAAAGAAGTAATTTGGGAAACGAGAAACCTCAAAGAGAAGACCGTTTCCAATCTGTTACCCGATGAAGAATACTTTGTTCCCATAGCGGTAAAATGTCTGGGCAAAAACTGGAAGCCATCAGATGAAATGACCAGAGAAGGGCAAAAAATTGTCCAGGAAATGCAGAGGTTGTATTTTGATCATTGGAATCTCCCTCCCTGGGAAAGCTTCTGGGATGGTTCCAGCTCTTTTCGAAACATGCAAACAGAAAAAGGAGAGGGATACTACGATATTCTCCGCAAACGACATAAAAATGGGGATAAACATATTCTCATCGGTTATAGCCAGGGTGGTGTCGTGGCACGATTTCTAGCCTTCCTCGATGAGTATATCTATGGCAACAACCTTATCGACACGGTGATCACGATTGCTTCCCCTCTTCAAGGTTCCCCTCTTGCAGATCCCTTTCATCGAGAAACTGTTACCGACGCCATTATCAAGATACTTTTAAGTATGCTTTCTTTCTATGAATCCTATGATGAAACCCCGGGTTACAAAGGAGTGCTGAAATTTCTGTCGAGGATTGACTTCGAGGACATTTACCGCCTTCTTTCACTCTGGATTGAGGATAGTCTCAGACTCGCAGAGATTTCTCCCTACTATACCACCATTGCTTCCTATCTCAGCACCTTTCGAAAATGGCTCTCCGGTCTCACAGGAAACCGTGAAAGCGCCTTCTGGGAACTCTCTCCGTCCAGACTGCTCAGTCCCTTTTCAGTATTGGGGCTCATTCAGAGGCCCGTCAAGGCAAAAACCGCTTCAATCATTACAGGTAATCACTCTCTCCAGGAAATCGCAAGAGATTACCTCGTGCTCACGCGGGGACGATGGATACGGCTGCTGTGGGGTATTATGAAAGGATGGCTTCTCTCTCAAAAAGTTGGCGGTCAAACTCTGTATCAAAACATCCAAATCATGCAACATATCTATGACCGGGAAATCATGGCCATCGGAGAAAAGGAAGACCATGACTTCATGGTACCCTCAAAACGACAAACAATAGAGGAAAAACCATCCCTTGGTTGTTTTTTCATCCCGGAAGCAAGCCACCTCAGCGGCAAGGATCCCTTCTCTCCTGGTGGGAAAAAGATTGTTTCTTCGGTGATCAACGCACTCAAGAAAACCATATGCCTACCGTGAACATCCGACTCTACAGCTTTCTTGCCAGGATAGCGAAAGCAAAAGAGTTTTCTCTCACCTTTGACGTCATGCCTACCGTGAAACATCTCGTAGAACATCTGGGTATTCCTCATACCGAAGTGGATCTTATTGTTGCTGATGGGAATCTCGTGCCCTGGACATATATCCCACAAGACGGTGAAAGGATAAGTTTTTATCCTCTCTGGCATACGTTACCTGTTCCTCATCTTCAAAAACCACCACCAGAGATCCGTTTTGTGGTAGATGTTAACCTGGGAAAGCTTGCAAAACTTCTCCGAATTCTTGGTTTTGACACGCTGTACCAGAATACCTTTTCAGATGAAGAGATTCTTGCCATCGGCACACAACAAAACCGTATCATCCTCACTCGAGACAAACTCCTCCTCTGTCATCATAAAATTCTCTACGGCCATTGGGTTATGGCAGAACACCCTTACGACCAGGCAAATGAAGTCATCGAACGCTACAATCTCTACGATATCATCCAACCCCTCTCCCGATGCCTGATATGTAACACCCTTCTCCTCCCTATTGCTAAATCAGAGATTGAACAACACCTTCCGCCGAGGGTAAAAACCTGGTGTGAAGAGTTTTTCTTCTGCCCTACCTGTGATCGCATCTACTGGAAGGGAAGTCACTATGAACATATGATGCAATGGATACAAAACCTGAAAAAAGAAAAAAACAAGGCATGAACAAACGAAAAAAACAGTGATCTACCACTACCCAATGGCCGGTTTTTTATCTTTTTTGCACCGTTTTCCTTGACTTTTCTCCCTTTTTTTGTATAATATAGCTGTAAAAAAGGGGGGACACATGCGGCCACTGGAACCTCTTTCCAGAGACCATGAGATTATCTCTCTCATCACCGAAACCGAACGATCTCGGGTTCTTCTTGCAAGACGCAAATCTGATAACCTTGAGGTAGTCGTCAAGTCCCTCCGTTCCAACATCAATAAACCAGAAGATTTTCTTCGTATTCGCCGAGAATACGGGATGCTTATGGAGCTTGCTATTGATGGTGTGGTCAAAATCTATGACCTCATGGAACTCGATGGATCTCCGGCTCTGGTACTGGAATATTTCAAGGGGATAACTCTCCAACAATTCCTCGAAAAATACAAAGATGGTCTTTCTTTAAAGACATTTTTTCCTATCGCCATGCACATTGTTTCTACTCTTTCAGAAGTCCACAAAAGGGGAATTCTCCATCTTGATATTAAACCCAGTAATATCCTCATCGCCAAAAACCGGGTCTGTCTTACTGACTTTGGTATTTCTCGTCAAATAAGTGGTGAAAATCTTTTCCTCCTTGAGGGAACGCTTCCCTACATGGCTCCCGAGCAGACAGGGAAGACCTCCTTTCCCATTGATCGGAGAAGTGATTTGTATTCGCTTGGAGTGGTATTTTACGAGATGATTTCTGGAACTCCTGTCCCCAGGCTCTCTCTGACGTGGTTATGAAACTCCTTGAAAAAGACCCTGAAAAACGTTATCAAAATGCCAGTGGACTTCTCTACGATCTGCATACTCTCTATCAAGCCTTTCAGCAAGGCAAACAACTTTCCGCCTTTACACCAGGAACAAAAGACTTTTCTCCGGAAATCAGGTTTTCCCGCAGCTGGTATGGGAGAGAAAATGCCAAAAACGAACTCTCGGAAATCATTCGCCGGGCTATTCTCGGAAGTCTTCAAAATGTTGTACTCATAGGAGAAAAAGGTATTGGTAAAACCTTACTCATCAATACCGTTACCAACGAGTTCCAGAATCGAGAAATGTGGCATATTCGTCTTACGTTTAGTGAGGAACGAAAAACAACCTCCTACCATGGTATACGTCAGTTTCTTTATGATACGGTTCAACAGATGTATCTGCTCCCCTTTTCTGAACAAAAGCGAATCAAAGATGCCTGGGAAGGAAAACTGAAAAAACAGGGAAAAGTTCTCACAAGCTTTTTCCCTGAGATGGAAAAACTATTTCCCGCGGACGAAGAAGTAGAAACCCTCGACCAGGAGGCCACACAAAAAAGACTCTTCTACCTGTTCTCTGAGTTTGTCGCACTCCTCGTCTCCAAAAAACATCCCATGGTACTTGTGCTTGATCATATCCAGTGGGCGGACAAAGAAAGTCAAAAACTGTTTGCTCACCTCTGTCGTCAAAATCTCTCATATGTATGTATTATTACCGTTTTTCAGGGAAATGAAGCCGATTGGCAAAATTTCTCAGGGCTTTTAGAAGATGTCACCTATCGTACTCTTGTACTTCAACCATGGGAAGAATCACACCTTACCCACTATCTTTCCTCCCTTCTTCAGCAACCAGAAACGAGCGTCCAATCTTTAGCCCATCTTCTTTTCGAAAAAACAGAAGGCAACCCCGCCCAACTGGAAAAACTTCTGGAAAAACTCAGGGAAACAGACCTCCTTTTTCTCGACGGATACAAGGGATGGAAATGGAATGAACAAGAAATTGCCGGATTCCAGTTACAGGATGAAAACACAGGATTAGAAAAACTTCTCTCCTCGCTGGATGAGGATACGCGGCGAACGCTGGTTATTGCCTGCGTTCTTGGAAACCGCTTCCCCATGTCTCTTTTTGAAGAAATTATTGGTATTTCAGAAGAAGAAACAGTTTCGATTCTTTTTCCCCTTTTTGATAAACGCCTTCTCTCCATTAAAGACAACATGATCTACTGGAACCATCCCTCAACAAGAGAGGGATTGTACCATTCCCTTCAAGAAAATGAAAAATCCTCAGCCCATGCTCTTGTTGCAAACTATTTTTTCCAACAACCTTTTGAAAACTATGCGGACAAGCTGTATTACGTTTTTGACCATGTCATCAAAGGTCTTTCTCAGTTCTCGACAGAAAAAGAACGAGAGCGTGTTCTCTTTCTCACTCACAAGGTCATTGAACAAAATAAGCAATCCGGAGCCTTCACCGCCATCTACGAGGTACTTTCTCTTATTTTATCAGAGTTTTCTCTCGATACGAAGAGCGAATTTTTTCTCCCTCTCTATGAGGCATACGCCGAATCTGCTTACTATACAGCTAACTACGAAACTCTTGAAAAGCTTCTCCTCTTCCTCAAAGAAAAAGGATACGATGAAATGGTCTGTTTTGATCTGTGGATTCTCTTGATGAAAGCCCTGGGAAGTGAAGAGCAATACGAAAAAGCTACAGCACTTTTTTATAATCTTGTAAGTCTCCTCTCCCTTCCTCTTCCCAAACATGTTTCTCTCACTAGGGCACTTCCCCTCCTGCTGGAAATGCTCTGGCGCATGCAAAACCTCTCTGAAACCCAGATCAGAAATCTCCCTCAAAATACCCATCCCCTTATAGAAAAACAGGCCAAACTTCTCTTTTCCTTTTCTCCATTTGCCTTTTTTTCCTCTCCTCTTTTGAATGTTTTTATCAATCTCCTGGGAACAAAACTCTCCCTTCGTTATGGACTTGTTTCACAAACACCGTTCTTTTTTATCTCCTGTGGTATTATCACGGCAGGATTGGGAAACAAAAAACTCGGCAATACCCTAGCAGATAAAGGACTCTATCTCATAGAAAAAATGGATTACAACACCAATGCTCCTGAGAACTATTTTATCTACTATTCTTTTCTCTATTTCTGGGTTCATCCGCAGCATGAAATCCCTGAGAGACTGTCAAAGGTGTATGATGCCACCATCGCAAAAGGTGACACCGAATTTGCTGCGTATGCCCTGATGGTGATGAATCTTCATTTTTGGCAAATACACTCTCTTCTCCCCATCGCTCGAGAATACATGCGGCAAAACGTTCAAACAATTCACGGTCTCGGACAAAAATCCCAGGAGATTGTCTCAAGACTGTGCCTCCAACTCGTTGACAATCTTATTCAACCCTCTGAAGATCCCACACTTCTTGAGGGAGAGTGGTACCAGGAAAGCATTCAAAGACCCATCCATGAAAAGGAACACGACTTTTTTGCCCTTCGCTATCTTATACTCTACAAAATTATTCTCAGTTATCTGTTTGAAAAGTATGAAATCGCTTACCGTCTTGTCCCTTCTCTCCCTCATTTTGACCCTGCTAGCCAGTCAAGTCCGGCGTATTTTCTTTTTCAGCTTTTTAGGGGTCTTACGGCTGCCAGACTTTTTAGCAACTCGGTAGGAAAAAGTAAAAAACAAGAGTTCTCTCGTCTTCTGAGAGAAGCTATCCAGAACTACGGCAAATGGGCCCGACTCTCTGAGCAAAACTTTTCTGCAGGACTTTTTCTCTTAAAAGCAGAGCTTGCACGTATTACGCGCAAAAACTGGCAAGCCATACACTTCTATGGAAAAGCTATTGAAAGTGCACGTACCCACAACTATCGCCTCTACGAAGCTCTTGGATTTGAACTAAGGGCAAAGTTCTGGGAAAGCCAGGGGGAAAAGCTCCTCGCCGATCAGGATATGACCCAATCGCTTCGCCTCTACAAACTCTGGGGCGCAGAATCCAAAGTCAAAGCCTTACTTCAGAGCTACCCCCATCTTTTCCCCCATCTGGGGAAAAAAGACGATACCACTACCACACTCCACACCCTTACCTCTACAGGAACTCAAACCCTTGACCTTCTCACCATCATAAAGGCAAGTGAAGCCCTTATCACCACCACGGATGTTAATACCCTTCTTTCCCGCATTCTTATCATGACAATGGAAAATGCCGGCGCAGAAAAAGGCGTATTTCTCTACGAAAAAGAAGACAGCCTCCTCGTGAGAGCGGTAAAAACCCCGGATCAAGAGGCACAGGTATTCTCCCTGGATTTTCAAGAATACACCGATATCCCTCAACGAGTCATTCAGTATGCCCTTCAAAAAAACGAAGAAATCCTCATCGAAGATGCTCAAGAAGAGGCTCTTTTGGTAAAAGACCCTTATATCACAAGAAACCTTGTCCGTTCCATTCTCATCATCCCCATCTACCGCACAGGAAAGCGGGTGGGACTTGTCTATCTTGAAAACAACATGGGGAGGGGTATGTTTACTGCTGAGAGCATAAGTACCCTTAAGATTTTGCTCGCCCAGGCCTCCCTTGCCCTCCAGAACATTGAACTCCTCGATCGTATCAAAGATACCGCCCGCCTCGAAACAGAGATGAATCTGGCAAAAGACCTCCAGACAGGTCTTCTCCCCAAACATCCGTCTCTCCCTGGCTACGAAGTTCTGGGATACATGCAGACAGCCTCAGAGGTTGGTGGAGACTACTATGACATTATCGGGGAAACCAAACCTTCCTGGGTGATCATTGGTGATGTCTCAGGACACGGTTTTCCCTCAGGGCAGATAATGGCCATGACCCAGACAGCTCTTCAAACCCTTATCCGAGAAAACCCCCTGCGTCTTCCCAGTGAACTTTTGCGGATAGCCAACCAGACGATAACCTACAATATTGGCAATATCTTTGCAGAAGAATTCAAGTACGTCACTATTACGGCCCTTCGCCTCGAAGAAGATGGTTCTATCCTCCATTCGGGACTCCACCAGGATATATGGATCTACCGCGCATCCTCTCAGCAGGTGGAGACTATTATCACCGATGGTCTCTGGTTAGGAGTAGAAAATCTCATGGGAAGAAGCGAAGAAGACAAAAGTTTCACCTTACATGAAGGGGATGTGATGCTTCTCTATACCGATGGGCTCACCGAAGCAAGAGAAAATGGGGAACTTATAGACGAAAAACCAAAAACCATCCTCCAGGCTTATGGACATGAGCCCCTCTCAACAATAAAAGAGCAACTTGAGAAACTTATAGCCCAGTGTGAAATACGCGACGATGTGACGTTTGTACTCGTAAAAAAAACTTCTCCCTAACCCCTTATTTTACTTGACAAAATAAAAAAACGTGGTTACGATGATGGTGGAGAAAAAGTTGTCACAAAAAGAGAATAAGGAGGTTTTTATGAAAAGAATAGTGGGAATCGTGGTAGGATGTCTTGTGGGCTCAAGCCTCTGGGCAGCCAATCTGGGTACAGTGACCCTGTACGGAGGATACAATAACTGGGTGCGGGGGCAATTCCTCCTTTCATCCCTCGAAGAGGAAGGCATCACCAATGCAAATGCCAAGACTGATGGTGGTGGATGGAGTTTCGGTGGAGAGATTCTGGCTGGCCATCCTCAAAAAACCCAGTTTGGTGTGGAAATCGCATGGCAACCTCTTCTCACGGTAAGTGGCACTGACCCCACCACCGGCGAGAAAAAAAGCGTTGGATTCGTTCAGACCCCGATCATTGGTAAGGTTGTCTTCCAAAATGCCTGGGGAATCTATGGAAGTCTCGGTCTGGGCATCTCGTTTATCTCCGCGTTTGGAGACAAAGAACTCCAGAACGTCATGAAACTCGCTTTTAAAGATCCGGCACTAACCACCAAGTTTGGTTTTGGTTTAAAAAGACCCATTACATCATGGTTAGGATTCGATGTCGGTGTTAACACTACTATCGCGTTGGGAGACTATGGGCTTACGCAGGGACAGAGTCCCATCTGGTTCAACATGATTTTCTTCTGGCAGGTTGGGTTCCAGGCAGGACTAAGCCTCTATTTTTAAGAAAAGGAAAAGTGAGGTAATTTTGGTGCCTAAGAAAGGAGATGGGTAGCATTCGCGAAAGAAACATAACGTTGAAGTGAAAAAACACAACACACCATAGCCCTGGAAAACTCCTCAAGAAAGAAGAAACTCTTCCCCAAGAAAACGTGTGAGGTGTGCGTAATACACCTTCCTCTTGATTAAAAAAGCCCCGGGTATACCCGGGGCTTTTTGCTTCTTTTCCTTAGATATTCGTGATAATGACCTCGTAGGTCATGTTTGGATCATCGGTGATAGTAATCTTCACCTCATTCCCACTTGCTGGGCGCCCTTTGAAAATGTAAGTAGCATACGGCTTCCACGTGAAAACAGTCCTCGAAGAACGAAAATAGTAAAACACTGGACCCGTCGTGGATTTATTGTTACCATAGCTACTCAGATCGAGAGCTTTGAGTTCATAGCCAGAAAGAATCGCGTTGGTTTTGTAACCTTTCCACAAAGAAGAAAGGTTCCTCTCATTATAGATAAGACTCTTCTGCCAGAGTCTTACCGTTTCATCAAAAGTTTTCCCCGCATTCAGCTTTGAAAGGGCTGCCTCCACAGCTGCTTTTCCCACTTTGTCCCTGCCCACTTCAGAAACAATCTCTTTTAAAATAAGAGGAGAAGTCTGCCGCATGAGAAACGCAAGATAGGCATACGATTTGCCGTAGTCGTAAAGCACATCATAATCCCCCCAGTAAAAAAGCCCTCGTTCAGGTTGAGAGAGAAAATAACTCATACGGCTCCCATTGGCATACACTCTATATGCTTCATCCGGGACAAATTCATCGAGGACATCCTCCGCTGCCATAGAACATGCCTCGTTAAGCCATGTCTCTTCCTCCACCCCACCGACAAAGTACTTTTGCCCCCAATTGATCATATGCTGTGCCTCGTGAATAAGCGTACTCAGAGCAAGAGAGACGTGGAGATTGAGCGTGGGATCGGTATCAATCACAAACATCTGTTTTTCCGAGGAGTTGGGATTGAGGGACTTCGGGAAATCATTCCCTGGATCGTAGTATCCTGCCACGAAGCCCCCTGATCCGCTGTAACCATCCTTAATATCCGTGAAAAGGATGTAAATGTTTTTGTTGGTATCTACTCCCCCGTCACCATGAGGTCCACCGCCATCTTCATATCCTCCCAGGATATTGGTGAGTTTGGCATAGATCCCATTTGTCCCGTTAAAATTCACAGCAAAATTCGTAATCTTATCCGGACTCACCGTTGCGTTGACATCCACAAAAATATACGCTACTCCCCCCAAAACATTGATAGGACTTGCTCCTGTTGTCATGTTTGTTCCAATAGCCCAAAGCTTTGCTGTAATATTGGTATAGGTATTGGCTTCTATATTGACTACCTTGAAAGAAAGCTCTGTAGTCCCAATAACCCAATTGGAAGGATTTCGACCATAATCCAGTGCCGAATTGGTATCCCCATACGTAAAAAGGATATTTCCGAATGTCTTTGTCCCAGTTTTTCGCCAGTTGGCGGGAGGGAGATTCTGGTAGTACTGCATAGGAAGCCCATAAACAGGATAAGAAGACGATGAGGAAAACTTTTCTCCTCCTATCCCATCCCCAACGATGGATTTGAGCGTCCCCACAGAGGTAAAATTCTCCCCATAAACAACCCAGTTTCGGCTGCTGGTGGTGAGGTTATGAACCACAAGGTAGAGATTATACCCCGACGGCACGGTATAGGTAAGCTCTTTTGTCTCTGGTCTATCCGGTTCTTCTTCTACCAAAAAACATCCTGAAAAAATCATAACAAGGACCCCAAAAAATACACCACGAAGTATGTTTTTCATACTCTCCTGGCAGTGTATACTTAATTGTGTCTGGTAGGAAAAAGATAACCTCCTGTGATAATATAAATAAAACTATCACAGGAGGCCAGATATGATTGAGACGAAGAATATTTTAGAGCTATTCAAACCAATTGTCAAGGAAGTATTAGAGAGTATGTTAAAAGAGGAAAGAGAGATTTACCTGGAAAACAATCCTCCCACAAAAGGCAATGAAAGGGATTTAAAGACAGCTTTTGGCGAGCTTACAGCCATACGTGTTCCAAGAACAAGGGATAATGGATTTAAAAGTGCCCTTCTTCCCTATCGCAAACGCATCACAGAAGACTTAGATGCATTAATCAGGGCTATGTTGATATCAGGAATGTCAACAAGGAAGATAGCAGAAGTTTTAAAAGAGCTTTATGAAATAAAGATTTCTTATGCTAACATCTCAAGGATAAGCCAGGTAGGCATAGAAGAGATTCAGAAGTGGCGTAGTCGCCCTCTCATGGAAGAATATGCCGTGGTATTTCTGGATGCTATGGTGTTTCCTATCAAGAGAGATAGGTAGAAAATGAATCAATATATGTAGCTATAGGCATTACACCTGAGGGAAGACGGGAGATTTTAGGATACTACCTGCCAGGAGGCATGGAAAGTGCTTATAACTGGCGGGAAATTTTGCAGATATAAGAGAAAGAGGTGTCAAACAGATTCATTTTATTGTCTCTGATGGCTTAAGTGGTATGAAAAACGTCATAACAGAGATATATCCCCACGCAAAGTATCAGCCCTGTGTAGTCCATGTCATGAGAAACATACTGGCTAAAGTGAGAGTTCAACACAGAAATATCATTGCCACTGAAATAAAAGAGGTATTTCATGCCAAAGACAAACAGGAGGCAGAACAATTGTTTATGAAATTTACACAAAATGGAAAAATATCTATCCCAACTTAATGAATAACCTCTTGACAATAGAGAGAATATATTCACTTACATGGAATTACCTGAAGGAATACGAAGCATGGTGTATACAAACAATGCCCTGGAAAGACTTTTAAAGAACTTTAAAAGGAGATTAAAACAATGGAAATGTGTCAAAGCGAGGCTTCAGCTGAGAAATATCTTTACCTGTTATTAAGATACCAAAATGAGAAGTTCTTAAAAAGAAAGTTAAAAAATTGGGAGTATTACTTTCAACTCTATCGTGAGCAACACTCATACACCAAAGAAAATATTCACAGCGAGGTTATCCTATGACTAGACACAATTTTCTTGACACAATGACTCTCCTCCTTTGCGTTAGCCTCTACCATTTATACGTAAATTATACCACCAAACATGAAAAAAATCAAAAAAAAATTTAAAAAAAAATCTTGCTTTTTTCTGTTTTTTTCGGTATGATATGACATCACATACGAGGAGGAAAACCAATGGAAAAAGGTATGCAGGACATCATGGAGAAGATCAACGCTATCAAAACGGAACTCGACCATGTTGAGGGGCGCGTGATCACCACCCGCGAACACATGGCCCATGTCGAAGAATTCATGGGAAAACTCAGTAAAGAGATCATCGAGGGCTTTCACGTGTTATCAACAAAGATTAATAGCCTCACAGAGGAGGTAAAGCATCTTGAGGAAATAGTTTCTAAAAAAAAATAAGATAATATGTGTTTTTTGAGGGACTATTCGGTGAATAGTCCCTTTGTTTTTCTTGAAAAAAGGAGTAACCATGGATATCGATGCCATCAAACAAGCGTTAGAACCCGCTGACTACTATGAGATTCACCTGCAAACCAACTTTACTACCTCCATCGTTTATGCGAACCAAACGATTGAACATCTCCAGACCAGCATCACCAGAACCGGTAATATTCGTGTCCTTTTTGAGGGCGGATGGGGCTTTATAAGCTTCAACGGCGAGGATTATAAACGATATGCCTCTGAGGCACTTGCCATGGCCAGGCTTGTTTCCCACCATCAGAAAGAGGGTTCACATGTGCTTACATATCCCCCGATACAGGATCATATATCCAGCCCTGTTGCCATATCCCCGGCAGAGTATTCTCTGGAACAAAAGGTCCATCTCGTCCAGTCCTACCATGATCTCCTCACCCATCCTATGATAAGCCGACAGAGTGTCACCTATCGAGATACTACAACCAAGACAACCTTTGTGAATAGCGAGGGAAGTCATATCACGATGAACCGAACTTTTACAGGCCTTGCCATGTCTGTCACCGCACGGGATGGGACTCTTCTTCAGCGGGCTTCAGATTCTGTAGGACAGTACGGAGGGATGGAGCTTGTCCTCGGTCTTGAACAAAATGCGGAAACCATCAAAAAACGAGCCCTAGACCTTTTAAAGGCACCCCCTCTTGAAGCTGGCGTGTACACCGTCCTCCTTGATCCGAGGCTTGCTGGTGTCTTTGCCCATGAAGCGTTTGGACATCTCTCGGAGGCTGATTTTCTTGCTGAAAATCCTGATATGCTCGAGGTAATGCGGGAGAACCGGCGGTTTGGCCCTGAGTTTTTGTCTATCGTTGATGACGGAAGCATCCCGGGACTCGCTGGCTATACCCCTTACGATGACGAAGGCATTTCAGCCCATAAAACCTATCTCCTCAAGGACGGAATACTTACCGGGCGACTGCACTCCCGTGAAACTGCCTGGCGGATGAACCAAAAACCCACGGGAAACGCTCGTGCCATCAATCCCCGGTATCAGCCAATTGTGCGCATGACAAACACCTATATCGAACCAAAAGACACTCCCCTTGAAAACATGATAGCCGGGATAAAAGATGGTATCTACGCCTGTGACTACCTCGGGGGTATGACCAATCTGGAGATGTTTACCTTCTCGGCTGCGTATGCTTACCGAATTCAAAACGGTCGTATCACAAATCTTGTGCGGGATGTTGTCCTCACGGGTAACGTTTTCACTACGTTAGAAAATATTCAGGCTATAGGAAACGATCTCCAACACCATGGGGGACTTGGGGGATGTGGGAAAGGAGGACAAAGTGGCCTCCCGGTCTCCACAGGATCTCCTCATATCCTGGTCTCAAATGTAAAAATTGGTGGAGTATAAAAATACTTAAGAATTGACTTTTCTCTTTTGTTTCATTATATTGTAAAAGAAATCGAAACAAGGAGGAGAAGTGATGTATCCCTTTTTCTACGATCCCAGTATGGTTTTCCTCATCCCGGCACTTATATTTGCAATGTGGGCTCAGTGGAAGGTCCAGAGCACCTTTGCCCGTTATAGTACGCGTCCAAGTAACTCCGGAAGAACAGCTGAGGATGTTGCCTACCAGATCCTGCTTGAGCACGGTATCCAGAATGTCGTGATAGAACATACGCCTGGCCAGCTTACCGACCACTATGACCCCAGAAATCGGGTGTTGCGCCTCTCCGATGCCACCTATGGAAGTGACTCCATAGCCGCTATCGGCGTTGCTGCCCATGAGGCCGGGCATGCGGTGCAGCATGCAAGAGGTTTTGTGCCGCTGATCATGAGAAACGCCATCTATCCTGTGGCAGCCTTCTCCTCGTATATGGCTTTCCCTCTTTTCTTTTTGGGTTTTCTGATGGGGCTTCCTATGCTCATCAATTTGGGCATCTATCTCTTTGCAGGAACAGTAGCCTTTCATCTCGTCACTCTTCCCGTAGAAATCGACGCCAGTCGTCGGGCAGTTGTTGCTCTCCGTCAGGGATATATGGATGAACGCGAAATCAGGGGAGTTAAAGCCGTCCTTTCTGCAGCAGCCCTCACCTATATTGCAGCCACCCTCATGGCCATCATGCAGCTTCTGAGACTCCTCTGGCTCCGTGACAGAGAGTAGTCTTGTCAATGCTTTTTAGACGTCAATACAAGAAAAGGCTTCCTCAAGGAAGCCTTTTCTTTTTGCAAAAGTATCACAACCGCTTTAATGCACAAATCTGCGAGAATGGATGTTGATAAGAAAAGCCGCTCCCATAGCAAAGGCAAGATACGCCGATCCCCCATAACTGATAAACGGAAGAGGGAGCCCTGTGGCTGGAAGAATACCAAGAGCCATACCCGTATTAATGATCACATGGGTGGCAAACATCGCAAAAATTCCGACGGTCACCAGCACACCCTCTTTATCCTTCGCCTCTTTGATAATGGTATACATGTACGAGAAATAGAGAAAGAAAAGCCCCAAGACAAGAAGCGCGCCCAATAATCCCATCTCCTCACAGATGATCGAGAAAATAAAATCCGTATCCTTTTCCGGTAGAAATCCCAGCTGATTCTGGGTCCCGCGAAAAAGTCCCTTACCAAACAGTCCCCCAGAACCTATCGCAATACGAGATTGAATCACATTGTAACCCGCCCCGGCCTTATCAAACTCAGGGTTAATCATGACGAGAATTCGTTTCCACTGATACGCCTTGAGAACCTTAACAGCCCCTACTGCCATCAAGAATCCCATGCCACTAAAAATGGAAAAAGGAAGAATCTTTTTAATCCATCCCACCGGATTAAAGAAATCTATCACCGCCGTAAAAAGCGAATACAACAACAAAGCCACCGCAATACTGAAAAGTGTCTTAAAATCAATAAGTAAATCGATGAGAGGAAGGGGAGGATTTCCCATCTCAAGATAATATTTATAGAAGGCAATCAACAAAATAACTATCGCTCCAACCATCCCTACCAGAACCAGATAACGAATAAACCTCGTGTCGACAAGCCCTACAAACCCCATAGCAAGAAAAATCGCCACATACACCAGGGTAGTCCCGAGATCTGGTTGAAGCAGAATAAGCCCCATCGGCAAAAGGGTGATCAAAGAAGAAACAACAAAAACCTGGATCCTCTTTTCGATGACAGGGGCACTTGCCAGATATTTTGCCAGAAAAAGAATATAAAACACCTTCATTACCTCGGAAGCCTGGATACCCAATCCCCCTACACCAAACCAGCTCCGGGAGCCACGGATATTTTTTCCTACCAGAAGTGTCAATATCAGCAAAATAATCCCCAAAATATAGAAATATGATGAAAGTTCCACCCAGCGATAGTAGTCAATCCACAAAACCACGAGAAAAACCACCACACTGATACCCACCCACATCAATTGTCTGAGGTACTTGTTGGTATTTTCACCTGTAACCGTGATACCCGTGCTATAAATAAATACAATTCCTATCACCGTTAAAAGAATAGGGATAAGAATCAAAAACCAATCCACATTTCGAAAAAGCCTTTTGAACATATTCTACCTCTTAAATTGATTTGGATTCAGGGGATAGATTTCCCTGAAATAGTAATCAATCAATTTTACCGCAATAGGAGCAGCTACCGCTGAGCCTCCTCCACCATGCTCGACCACCACGGTTACCACAATATAATCTTCAGGATTGGTTGACCCATAAGGAGCAAAAGCCGTAAAAATCGCGTGGGTTTCTTTCTCTTTTCCTGCTTCTCCCGTTCCTGTTTTCCCTGCTATAGGGTACGGTGTCGCATACTGCACCCACCTTGCTGTTCCTTCCGTAGTCACCCTGTACATAGCCCTCTGAAGAATATCAAAAGAACTCTCTGGCAAAATGACCTTGCGGAGAACCTGAGGTTTGTTTTCCCACACAGTCTCCTTTGTAACATCGTCAATAATCGCTTTCAAAAGAAACGGCCGATAGACCGTTCCCTTGTTGGCAATAGCTGCCGTCATCTTGTTCAGTCCAATCGGAGTGATGAGCAGATCTCCCTGGCCAATACTGATATTGGCCGTATCACCCAAACTCCAGGGACGATTATACCGCTGACGAAACCATGCTTCTTCGGGGATAAGCCCTTTGCCCTCTCCAGGGAGGTCTATACCCGTCTTTTCATTAATACCAAAATCCCTGGCATAGGCCAAAATCTTATCTCTACCCACCTCCATTCCCATCGTATAGAAATACACATCACAGGAATTCGCAATACCATCGTAAAAGTTTTCCGTCCCATGAACACTCCAGCAGTTAAACACACGCTTTCCTATAAGCATCGAGCCCCGACAGTAGACTGTACGGTTCACATCAATCCCGTGAGAGAGGAGGGCCACAGCCGTAATAAGCTTAAAGGTTGAACTCGGGGGATAGATACCCTGAATCGCACGATTGAGAAAAGGCTTGTTCTCGTTATCCCTGATGATGTAAAACTCTTCACGACTATACCTGTCGGAAAACACATTTGGATCAAAGGATGCACTGCTCACCAGTGCAAGAACCTCACCTGTATAAGGCTTGGAAACCACCACGGCGCCGTTTTTCCCAGCCAGAATATCGTACGCCATCGCCTGCAAACGAGCGTCAATCGTAAGCACCACTGGCTGAGCATGTTGAGGCTCTTCGGCAATCTCTTCACGGATAAGTTGTCCTTTTGCATCCACTACCCGGTTCATGATACCCTTTTTCCCGCGAAGCTGTTTATCGTACTGCTTCTCAATCCCCATCTTTCCAACAATAGCACCGGCATAATACTCGGGATCATTTTTCAACTGCTGGTACTCCGTTTTACTGATCACGCCGGTATACCCAATGAGATGCGCTGCCTTTTCAGCCAGCGGGTAGTATCGTCTTGGAATATTTTCCATAAAAACACCGGGATAGAGGTCCTGATGTTCAGCAAAACGTACCATCGTTTTTGCATCTATATCCGAAGCGATAATAATGGGAGCAAATCGATCAAGAGACTGTTCTTCAATCGTTGCATTGAGATTTGATACCGAGGTGTTGAGAAGTTTTGCCAGCCTCTCTATCACTATATCCCGGTTCGTCCCACCAGGAAGCAACGCTGGTATCACCACCAAACTCAGCGACTTCACATTATACGCTATCTCTTTGCGAAGGGTTCTATCATAGATCACACTCCGATAAGCGGGGATAAAACGAACTCGTGCACGGTTAATCTGTGCTCTCTGGAAAAACTCCACACTCCGAATCACCTGAAAAAAAACTATTGTCGCTGTGGCTATAGCCATATACGTATAGACTATCCCAAAAACAATCTTGATCTTGGTAAAAGAACGTTTTGTCAATTCGTGCATAAGACTCTGTCTCCTTGCCAGGCACTACAACATATGAATCGGATCAAGGTCTAACTCCAGGTAAAGCAGAGAAGATTTGCGACGTCGCTTCAGTTCTTCTTTCATCAAACGGAAAAAAGCCTGGATTTTTTCTGCTTTTTGCGACTTGATAATTATATGGTAACGATACGCATTTTTCAACTTTTCAATGGGGCAGGGAAGAGGTCCCAGGATCATCGCTTCTTTTCCATGAAGTTTTTTAAACTCCGTACACGCGGATTGAATGTCCGAGAGAAACTCCTTAAGCCTCTGGAGATCGGTGCTTCGTATCACCACCCGTCCCAACCTCACAAAAGGGGGATAGAGAAACTCTTTTCGCTTTTGAATTTCCTGAGCAAAAAAACTCTCATAATCCTGTTTTGCACCATAGACTATCGCGGGATGATCGGGGAGATAGGTTTGAATATACGCCTCACCGGGAA
Organism: Thermospira aquatica; assembly: GCF_023525255.1. Taxonomy (GTDB): domain Bacteria; phylum Spirochaetota; class Brevinematia; order Brevinematales; family Thermospiraceae; genus Thermospira; species Thermospira aquatica. Next base: position 207,572 of record NZ_CP073355.1, read on the forward strand.
CATCACGCCTCCCCGCCCGTCCTACCACCTGGGTGATAAGCACAAAACTTCTCTCAGAGGCCCGAAAATCAGGGATCTGGAGGCCAATATCGGCAAGGATTACCCCTACGAGATCGAGTTTCTCGATATCATGTCCCTTGGCCATCATCTGCGTCCCAACGATAATATCGTACTGGTGCTCTCGAATCTTATGGAGGAGAAGATCAAAACTGTGCTTTTGGGAGGTCGTATCCATGTCTAATCTCACGGTACGATACCCTGAAAAATACTCTGTTAAAAAGCTTTCCAATCGTTCTGTTCCCACACCGATCTCTTTGAGGTTAAAACCGTTACAAGAAGGACAGCGATCAGGGGGATTCATTTCATAACCGCAGTGATGGCAGATCAGCCGATGCTTTTTTTTGTGAAAGGTAAGGGTAATATCACAGTGGGGACAGATGATACTCTGGCCACAGTCCGTACAGAGAAGCACAGGAGCATGGCCCCGACGGTTAAGAAAGAGAAGTACCTGCCTTTTTCGTGAAAGAACATCAAGCATTGCCTGCAAAAGGCTCGCACTCAGGATAGTATTTTTTTCCGTTTCTTTTGTCTGTTTAAGATCAACAATATGAACATGGGGAAGAGGGGCTTTCCCATACCTCTCTTTCAACGTAACAAGCTCAAACATTCCCTGTTGAGCATAGTAATAGGTTTCCAGTTGCGGGGTAGCTGAACCCAGGATAAGCATCGTATTCTCCTGACGCGAACGCTGCATGGCTATTTGCCTCGCGTGATAACGAGGACTCTCCTGGGACTTGTAGGAAGGCTCGTGTTCCTCATCCACAATGATCAAACCAAGATTGCGCATAGGAAGAAACACTGCCGAACGTGGCCCTATCGCCACCCTTGCCTCTCCGGAGAGACACCGAAGCCACTCATAAAACCTCTCCCCCGAGGAAAGCCTGCTATGATAAAGAGCTATCACCTCTCCAAAAACCTGAGAAAACCGTTCTACCATCTGGGGTGTAAGGGAAATCTCCGGGAGAAGAATCAGTACCGACATCCCCTGTTCCAGAGAGCGTGCGACAAGATGCTTGTATATCTCCGTTTTCCCACTTCCCGTCACGCCGTGGAGAAGAAACCACTTTGACGTCCCGAGATGAGGAACCATTTTCTCATAGGCGAGTTTCTGTTCGGCATTCAGAGGAAAAAGCTCGCGTCGTTTTCCCGGTTCGTGAAGCAGTGGCGTTGGGCGTTTTGCCTTGGGTAGCATCGTTCCAAGGACCTCTCCCAGGGGAGAAACGTAGTAGCCACTCATCCAGTTTGCCAATTTCCAGATCTGTTCGGTAACAATAGGTCTCTCATCCAGAACACGCTCCACAGGCCTGATCTCATACGCCACCTGGATATCCTCTCTCTGGTGAAGTTCCCCAACAACCCCGATGTAAGATTTTCCCCGTAACTTTACCTCAACACGAGCATAAAGCGGCACATCATCCTCAACGAGATAAAAAAACGACTGTTCCAGAGGAACAGGAAGATAGACGCTTGCTACTTTCGACACAATCCCACCCTCATAAGCGCTTGATGAATATCAGCCTCAAAGAGGGGATAATACGCAGGATAATTTCTTAACACGGCTGCGGGATGAAAAGTGGGAAAAACAGGAAAATCAAGAATACTTTTGTGTTCCCTTCCCCGGGTCCTGGTGATTCCCTCTTCCGTTGAAAGCAGATACTTTGCTGCCGAGTTGCCCAATGCAACAATCAACTTTGGCTGGATAATTTCGAGCTGCTTTCTGAGAAAAGGGGTACAGGCAATGGTCTCTTCTTCGGTGGGAGTACGGTTCCCCGGTGGACGATGCTTGAGGATATTGCAGATATACACCTCACTCCGAGAGACCCCAAATTTAGAAAGTGTCTCGGTGAGGAGTTTTCCAGCTCTCCCAACAAAGGGAAGACCCTGATTATCCTCTTCTTCTCCGGGAGCTTCGCCCACAAACACTAAAGGCGTATACGGTGTGCCATCAGCAAAAACTGCCTGCTTCGCCTGTTGGTAGAGAGTGCACGCTTTGCAGACAACAACCTCCTGCTTCAATTTTTCAAGAGCCCGGGATTTTTCGTCCCACTGATCCACCCCTTTTTCTGACAAAGGAAGCGTACTTTCTCTCAGGTTTTCCACCCACTCCCCGGTGAGGTAAGCACCAAGCGCCCGCACAGGATCAAACGATTCCATACAGCTTTCCCTCCTCTTCCACCCATGCTGCAAAAGCGCGAAAAGCTTTGCCCCTGTGACTGATCGCGTGCTTTTCTTCAGGGGTAAGTTCCGCCATCGTCTTTTGATATCCGTATTCTGCCGGCAAAAAGATGGGATCAAACCCAAATCCACCCTCTCCCCTTCGTTCAAAGCCAATACGTCCCTCACATGTCCCGTGAAAATATTTTATATTCCCGGAAGGAAGAAGAACTGCTACCACACAAACAAACCGCGCTGTTCTATCCGCCTCAGCAACTCCCCGCAGTTCGTCAAGAATCCCTTCACATTTGCGAACGTAATCCCTATCAGAACCCAGATACCTCGCCGAATGAACTCCCGGCCGTTTCCCGAGAATATCCACCTCAAGCCCAGAGTCATCCGACACAAGAAGCATCCCGTCCCTCTCTCTATGCTGGGCCACAAAGGTCACCTTTTGAGAGGCATTCTCCTCAAAGGTTTTGCCATCCTCCGGAATATCAAGATGAAAACCAATATCCTTCAACGTTACCCACCGAAACATGGGTAAAATCTGGGGGACCTCTTCGATTTTATGAGGATTATTTGTGCAGAGAATTGCCTCTTTCATGACCTAATCCCTATAGCGTTTTGTAAGGTCTTCAAAGGCATCAATACGCCTATCCCGAAAAAACGGCCAGATGCGACGAACATATTCACTCCGCTTGAGATCAATTTCAACAAGAAGGGTGGTTTCCTCTTCCTGAGCCATGGCAAGGATCTCCCCCTGAGGACCGGCAACAAAACTCGAACCCCAGAACTGGATTCCCTTCACGCCTTCCCATGCTTCATACCCCGTACGGTTTACCGCCACCACATAACACCCATTGGCAACAGCATGCCCACGCTGAACGGTTATCCACGCCTCTCTTTGACGGTTTTTCTCATCCTGCGGATCTGCTGGATCCCAGCCAATGGCTGTGGGATAGATAAGAACCTCTGCGCCCTCAAGTGCCATGAGTCTCGCTGCTTCAGGGTACCACTGATCCCAGCATACCAAGACTCCCAACCGGTCGTACGAGGTCTGTATGGTATGAAAACCCAGATCTCCCGGGGTAAAATAAAACTTCTCATAAAAACCAGGATCATCAGGAATATGCATCTTTCGATATATACCGGCAACACTTCCATCCGTATCAAGCACCACAGCCGTGTTGTGATAAAGACCAGGCGCACGTTTTTCAAAGATCGAAGACACAATCACCACCCCAAGCTCCTTTGCAAGAGCAGAAAAATGATTGGTCGTAGGACCAGGAATAGGTTCAGCAAGATCAAAATAGTCAACCTTCTCTTCCTGACAGAAATAAAGGGTATTGTGAAGTTCCTGAAGACAGATGATATTAGCTTTTTGATAGGCGGCTTCTCTTATCTTTTGGGTGAGCCGCTGCAGGTTTGTCGATACATCGTGAGTACAGGACATCTGGATCAGGGCAAGCTTCCGTTTCATACAAGAACCCCCTCAGGAATTTGCATGGTCACACAGTGGATCGAACCGTGTTGCTTGATAAGCGAAAGTGCAGGAATGGCAACAACCTCCCTTTCAGGGAAAAGTGCCTGAAAGGTCTGGAGAACCTTTGGATCATTTTCTTCGTCGTTGTAGGTAGGGACAATGACAGCACCGTTAAGGATAAGAAAGTTTGCATAGGTAGCAGGGAGACGGTTTCCCTCCTCATCATAACAGGCTTTTGGAAGAGGAAGGGGCACAAGCCTGTACGGTTTCCCCTTCATCGTACGAAAAGAGGCAAGTTCTTCTTTCATCAAGCGAAGCTCTTCATAGTGCTCATCGGCAGGATCGTCGCAGGCAACATACACTATCGTGGTTGGATTCACAAACCTTGCCAGTGTGTCAATATGGGAGTCGGTATCATCCCCCGCCAGATATCCATGAGAAAGCCAGAGCACACGCCTTGCACCGAGATAACGCTTCAACGCCCTTTCAATCTCGCCTTTCGAGAGATGGGGATTCCGATTGGGGGAGAGAAGACACTGCGTTGTGGTCAGGATCGTTCCCTCTCCATCACTCTCTATCCCCCCTCCTTCAAGAATCAGCCCTATGGTTACCAGGGAAATCCCCTTGCGGAAAACTCGCCCGGAAAAGAGTCTACGGTTCACCTGGTTATCCTCACAGGCTGCAAACTTCAGTCCCCATGCATTAAAACCAAAATCAAGGAGTTTTTTCCTTCCTTTTTTGTCAAACACGGTAATAAAACCAAAATCACGCGCCCATGTGTCGTTGGTGGGAAGTTCTACCAGCATGAGTTTTTCCTCACTGACTCCCGCTTCTCCAAGCCTCGTTCGCAGGGTATCCGTCCCCTCGGGAGGCACAACAAGGAGTACTCGTTCAAACCGTGCAATAGCTTTTACAAGCTCTGTGTAGGTTTTCTCCACCTCTGGTAGAAGAGGTGCCCAGTCACTTTTTTCATGTGGCCACGCAAGAAGTATCCCATCCTGACGCTCCCACTCTGCTGGCAAACGATGATTCATAGCCTCTCCATCAGGCATCCTTGAGGAATGCCTGGTACGCCTCATACGCCTCGTAAAGGTCTGCCTTACTAATCACCTCAAAGGGCGAATGCATCCCGTCCACACCCACACCACAGTCAACCACCTGGATCCCAAGATCGGCAAGGTAGAAGGCCACTGTTCCACCGCCACCCTCGTCTACTTTCCCAAGAGAACCGGGCTGCCACACGATGTTGTTGTCGTTAAAGATTTTTCGCACCTTGCCCATCAGTTCTGCAGAAGCATCACTTGCCCCTGCCTTGCCCCGAGAACCGGTGTACTTTTCAAGGATAACCCCATACCCCATCCTCGGAGAAACCACAGGATCAAAAACCTCTTTAAACATGGGATTAATCACCGCACCAACATCAGCTGACAGGGCATAGCTTTTCTCAAACATTTCACGAAAAGCCGCTTCAGAAACCTCAGGATCCTGAGCTCGAAGTATCTTTCCCAGAGCATTCTGGAAAAACCTCGATCGTATCCCCGTCACCCCATACGAACCAATCTCTTCTTTATCGACCAAAAAGACGACGAGCGTCTTTTCAGGAATTCCTTTAAAATCCCGAATAGCCCGGTAGGAAGCATAGCTACATACCCTATCATCATGGCCATATGCCCCCACCATACTCCTGTCAAATCCAATATCCCGCGCACCAAACGCCGGCACGATCTCTATCTCTGCGGAAATAAAGTCCTCTTCTTCAATCCCATATTCGTCATGCAGATGCTTCAAGGCAAGGGCTTTGATCCGTTCCGAGAGATCTTTGTCCTCGATAGGACGGTTTCCTACCACAAGGCGAAGATTTTCCCCCTCAATGCCATCGAGAAGCTTTTTCTCTCCTTGAGACTTGCCAGCAAGATGGGGCAAGAGGTCATTGATAGTAAAAACAGGATCTTCTGCTTTTTCTCCAATGCAGAGATCTACACTTGTCCCATCCCGTCGAATAACCGTCCCGTGCAAAGCAAGGGGAATATTGACCCACTGGTACTTTTTGATACCCCCGTAGTAGTGGGTTTTCAGCAGGGCCATGTCCCCATCCTCAATGAGGGGAACCGTCTTGAGATCCAGACGCGGCGCATCGAGGTGGGCTACAACCATATTCACACCCTCAGCTACAGGCTGTTTGCCGATCACTGCTAGCAAAATATTCCTGTAACCATTGCGCAAAAGAACACGATCCCCGGCCTTGAGCTTTTTCCCGAAATCAAAATGAGAAAAACCATAACGAAGAGCTTCTTCCTCTACAAACTTCACACATTCTCTTTCTGTCTTGCAAGTCGCGATGAAATGCTTATAATCATCGGCAAATTCATACATTGTGGGAATGGTATCTTTTTTGACATCCCATACATTCTTCCGCTCATACCCATAGGGAAGGTTTTTCTTTTCAGCCATGATACACTCCTTGGAGAAAATATTATGAGTATACTATTGTAGGCATGAGAGAAGGTTTTGTCAACTTTCAGAAAAGCAAGAAGTGTCGCAGGCTAGAGACTATTGTACATATTTTTTAGAATTTTATCCCGTTGCGTCAAATAAAAAAGTACTCGAAATTCGAATCATTGCCTCATAAAAAAAAGTACTCAAAAATTCCATACAGTTTCCTCCAAATTTTTGTTTTTTACATTCTTTTTCTTTTGAAGGCTGAAAAGTTTTCTCTGGCAAGCTGTAATTTTTTGTCTTAGGTGAAACAAATCGAGAGCCTTATAAAGCCTTGTTAGGCGTTCCTTTTGTGCCACACTTACATAAGAGCTTTCTAAAAGCCGCTGGTAGGGAGTTTTAATATCATCATGCTTCTTTTGCACCTTGCTTCCGATTCTCTTTTTCTCTGTCATTTTCATAACCGGTTGAAAAAAGTTGGCATAAAGCCTGAGATACGCATAGAGTCGGTTCAAGTAGTAGACTTCTTCCTCGGTATCGTAGCGGAAGTATCCAACATTCTGGCGGACTATGGAATAGTTGTTCTGCTCAACGTAGCAGTTATCATTGGAACGGGAGCTTCTCCCCCTTGTAAATTTTATCTGGTGCTTCTCACACCAATCGCAGAGGATGATTAATAAATTCAGCACCGTATCAGAATCAATTCCCCGTAACTCAAAAGGAAGTCTTCTTTGGACTTTTTCTATGGCTTCTCTTACCCATTTTGAAGCCTTGTTTTTGATTGCCACAAGTTCTGTCCAACCGCTCCAAACATCCACCATATTTAATGTTTGAGCAAAATCTCCCCGCTATTTCCTCCCTCATGGGCTACCAGATCAATCTCCATGAACCCAGGGCAATTTTCATCCCACTCTGCCCACGTGCGTATAGCTATTTGTTGCTTTAATAGCGTTCCAGGCTTTGTACCTTTTCGTCCTTTTATCTCAAGCTTTTACGCTCATGTTTCAAAAGTCGGTCAATACTTGAAGCACTTATATGGCGCAAGTTTTCTATAGCCTGTGGAGAACCGTGGAGATGTCCGTTTGCTAAGAGATTATCTAAAACTTCATTGAGAATCGGTTTTAAGCGGTTGCCACACATGTAGTTTTCAATTTCCCAGACCTTTTTAAGTTTTAGTTCTTCTTCGCATCTTTTTTCTTTCTGCCAGGTCTTTTGTCTCTTTTATTATATCGGTTTTAAGGTAATTTTTTTGCCTACATAGATGGTTTTTTTTCTCCAGGTTGCCTCAAGAGCCTGGGGCATAGTTTCGATTTTTAGGCCTGTTATCCTCACAAAATAATCCAGTATCTCCATTTTGCTGGTTTTGATACTCTTTTTCGCCGTTTCTGTAATAGGTCTCCTTTCAACATCGCTAACTCCACCTTGTACCTCCAGTTCTTTGAACTGGATTATTTTATACACAGATTTGGAGTACTTTTTTATTTTGAAGCAACGTTCCCTTTTCGAGTACTTTTATTATGAAGCAATTCGTTTATTTGACTTTTTTCTTTTTTCGCTGTACAATAAGAGCTCTAAAAAACAAAAGATTCGGGGTGTAGCGCAGTCCGGTTTAGCGCACTACCTTGGGGTGGTAGGGGCCGCCAGTTCAAATCTGGCCACCCCGAATTTTCTTTTTTTAGGGGGGACTATGGATTCTGATCAAATGTCCCTCGAGAGGATGCTCAAGCATCAAATCATCGCACGGGGTATTGATAATCCCCGGGTTTTAGAGGCCATGCGTGCCGTTCCCAGACATCTTTTCGTTCCCGAGAGTCTCCGTGATCAAGCCTATGAGGACTACCCTCTTCCCATCGGATATGGACAAACCATCTCACAACCCTACATTGTAGCCCTTATGACAGATATCCTTAAACTCGAAAAGCACCATAAGGTCCTGGAAATCGGTACTGGCTCAGGATACCAGTCGGCCATCCTCAGTCTGCTTGCCTCCAGAGTTATCACCATCGAACACAAAGAAACCCTCTGGAAAAAGGCAAAAGATCGGCTCAACAGCTATCCCAACATCCTCTGTATCTATGGAAATGGCTACGAAGGATATCCGCTGGAAGCCCCCTACGACAGAATCCTCCTCACAGCAGCTCCTCCCAACATCCCTCAAGCACTGCTTGATCAACTCACCCCCAAAGGTATCCTGGTAGCCCCTGTAGGAGAATTCCATCAAAAGCTAGTACGCATCACCAAAGAACAGAATAACCAACTCCATGAGGAATACATCTGCGATGTTATCTTTGTTCCCATGATTCCAGAAAAAGAATAACTGAACTTCTTGCATTTTTTTGTCGATAATGTATAAACAACAAAAGGAGAAAAATATGAAAAATATTCTCTGGATATTTTTTCTTGTTCTTCTCACAGGATGTGCCAAAACCATCAAACCAGCTCCTGAACCACCCAAAAAAGATAACGGCTATGTCATCTTTGTCTCCCGGGGCGGTGAAGGTGAATGGCAACTGGTAGACAGTGAAGGGAAAAGACTCGTCCCCACCAATCTTTCTCCTGCTCTCAAGGTTCACAATCTGCGGGTGTATTTTAGCTATGAGGAGTTGTTCCGACGTGAAGATGGGACCATTGTGGTGAGAATCACAAACATCTCCATTGAATAAAATCCCGTCATCCCCTGAAACTTTCATCATCGTATGAGGTTGTTTCACCGAGTGTTTTCCCTCGTATTTTTTCTTTTTTTTAACAACCTATTTTCCAGTGCCAGGAAAGAAATAATCACCCAAACTTTTCCAGGTAACAGAACCTCTCTTAAACAAAATGCCCCCATTTTTCCCGTTGCGTCAAATAAAAAAGTGCTCGAAATTCGAATCATTGCCTCATAAAAAAAAGTACTCAAAAATTCCATACAGTTTCCTCCAAATTTTTGTTTTTTACATTCTTTTTCTTTTGAAGGCTGAAAAGTTTTCTCTGGCAAGCCGTAATTTTTTGTCTTAGGTGAAACAAATCGAGAGCCTTATAAAGCCTTGTTAGGCGCCCCTTTGTGCCTCACTTACATAAGAGCTTTCTAAAAGCCGTTGGTAGGGAGTTTTAATATCATCATGCTTCTTTTGCACCTTGCTTCCGATTCTCTTTTTCTCTGTCATTTTCATAACCGGTTGAAAAAAGTTGGCATAAAGCCTGAGATACGCATAGAGTCGGTTCAAGTAGTAGACTTCTTCCTCGGTATCGTAGCGGAAGTATCCAACATTCTGGCGGACTATGGAATAGTTTTTCTGCTCGACGTAGCAGTTATCATTGGAACGGGAGCTTCTTCCCCTTGTAAATTTTATCTGGTTCTTCTCACACCAATCACGCAGAGGATGATTAATAAATTCAGCACCGGTATCAGAATCAATTCCCCGTAAATCAAAAGGAAGTCTTCCTTTGACTTTTCTATGGCTTCTCTTACCCATTTTGAAGCCTTGTTTTGATTGCCACAAGCTCTGTCCAACCGCTCCAAACATCCACCATATTTAATGTTTGAGCAAAATCTCCCCGGCTATTTCCTCCCTCATGGGCAACCAGATCAATCTCCATAAAACCAGGGCAATTTTCATCCCACTCTGCCCACGTGCGTATAGCTATTTGTTGCTTTAATAGCGTTCCAGGCTTTGTACCTTTTCGTCCTTTTATCTCAAGCTTTTTACGCTCATGCTTCAAAAGTCGGTCAATACTTGAGGCACTTATATGGCGCAAGTTTTCTATAGCCTGTGGAGAACCGTGGAGATGTCCGTTTGCTAAGAGATTATCTAAAACTTCATTTAAAATTGGCTTTAAACGTTTGCCACACATGTAGTTTTCAATTTCCCAGACCTTTTTTAGAAGTTTTAGTTCTTCTTCGCCGAATTTTTTCTTTCTGCCAGGTCTTTTGCCCTTTTTGGCTATATCGGCTTTAAGGTAATTTTTTTTGCCTACATATATGGTTTTTCCGTGCTGCCTCAAGAGCCTGGCGGCATAGTTTCGGTTTTTTAAACCTGTTATCCTCACAAAGTAATCCAGTATCTCCTTTTTCTCCTTTTTGCTGGCTTTTTGATACTCTGCTTCGACAAGCTCAGCATATCATTTCGCCGTTTCCCTGTAAATAGGTCTCCTTTCAAACATCGCCACCCCAATTCCGGTTGGCGAGCTTGTCGAGCCACGGTTGGCGAGCTTGTCGAGCCACGGTTGGCGAGCTTGTCGAGCCACGGTTGGCGAGCTTGTCGAGCCACGGTTGGCGAGCTTGTCGAGCCACGGTTGGCGAGCTTGTCGAGCCACGGTTGGCGAGCTTGTCGAGCCATGAACTGGATTATTTTACACAAATTTAAAGTACTTTTTTATTTTGCAATAGCGTTCCCTTTTCGAGTACTTTTATTATGAAGCAATTCGCTTCCTTGACAATTGGTTTGAATAGCTCTAAAATATTCTTCGTCTCAATCATATCTGGCCTCCTGTGATAGTTTTATTTATATTATCACAGGAGGTTATCTTTTTCCTACCAGACACAATTAAGTATACACTGCCCTTTTCGAGTACTTTTATTATGAAGCAATTCGGTTTTTTGCAAAAAATTTTATTCTGCTTTACAATAGCACGACTTTAATTTACTGAAGGAGAAAGAAGTGGCGCTCATTGTCCAGAAGTTTGGCGGCACATCGGTAGGCGATATCGAAAGAATCAAGAATGTCGCCAAAAAAGTGAAAGCTACCAGAGATGTAGGGAATGATGTGGTGGTTGTTGTTTCTGCCATGAGTGGCAATACGGATTACCTCATCAATTTGGGCAAACAGATAACCCCCAATCCCGATAAACGGGAAATGGACATGCTTGTTTCTACGGGGGAACAGATCTCTATTGCGCTTCTTGCCATTGCTTTGAATGATATTGGTGCAAAGGCTATCTCTTTTAACGCTATGCAGGTTGGGATCAAAACAACCTCGGACTATACAAAGGCAAAGATTTTAGATATCAATACGGAACGGATTCGCAAAGCTTTACAGGAAGGCTATATCGTTGTTATCGCCGGCTTTCAGGGAGTAGATGAGAAGTTTAACATTACTACTCTTGGGAGAGGAGGATCAGATACAACAGCAGTTGCTGTAGCGGCAGCTCTCAAGGCAGATCGTTGTGATATTTATACGGATGTGGACGGGGTGTATTCGGCTGATCCACGGATTGTTCCCCATGCAAAAAAGTACGATGTGATTACCTTTGATGAGATGCTGGAACTTGCCTCTCTGGGAGCAAAGGTGCTCCATGATCGTTCGGTAATGTTTGCAATGAAATACAATGTTCCCTTGCGGGTTCTCTCCACCTTCGTTGAGAACGAAGGAACACTCATTGTCAAGGAGTATAAGGGTATGGAAAACATGGTTGTTTCTGGCATTGCCAAAAAGACAGACGAGGTTCGTATCAGTATTGTTGGAGTTCCGGATAAACCAGGGATTGCCGCTAACATCTTTCAACGACTCGCCGAACATAAAATCAATGTGAATATGATTGTTCAGTCAGTTGGACATGATGGGAAAAGTGAGATTTCCTTCACAGTTCTGGCCACCGATCTTGCTGATGCCAAGAATGTGATGAAGACGGTTCAGGAGGAGATTGGGGCTTCTGCTGTTGAGTATGATGAGAACATAGGGATTGTTTCCGTGGTGGGTATTGGCATGAAGACAACTTTTGGTGTTGCTGCTGCCGTCTTTGAAGAACTGGCCAAAAATGGGATCAATATAGAGATGATTTCTACCTCTGAGATCAAGATCTCCGTGGTGATTAAAAAGGAGCTTGCTGATGAAGCTGTACAGGTGCTCCATGCACGGTTTATCGGTTAGTTGCCAGGGATTCTAGAGCTACTTGTACCGTTTCTGGCACGAGACCGGAGAGGTTCTCTCCTTTGAGCCAGGCTTCCCTTACTTTTGTTGAGGAAACATCTACTTCGAAGGGGGGGAGTTTCACAAAAGGCATGTCTGGAAATTCGGCAGCATGGGGGCGGGTTCCTACACATACCTGGGCTAAGGAGAAGATCTCCTCGTATCTTTTCCATGTGTGAAAGACGGCAGCTTCATCCTGCCCGATGAGGAGAAAGATTTCGTCCTCAGGATGATCGAGCTTGTATTTTTTGAGGGTATCGATTGTATACGCTGGTTTGGTTTTTTCTTTTTCTGCTTCCCAGAGTTTCCATCCCGGACAGGGATGATAAAAACGTCTATAAACAGCGAGTAAAGAGGCGAGGGAGGTTGGGGGAAATTTCCCGAGTTTTTGTGCAGAGATCTCAAGTTCTTCGGGTGGTTCGAGGCAAAAGGCAATCTTTGTCAAAAAAACCCGTACTTCATATCCCCAGAGGTCGTTGAAACTCTTGTGAGGTGGGAAAGCAGTCGGGACAAAGAGAAGCGTATCCAGGGCAAGAAAAGTTGTCGCTGTTTCCGCTAAACGGAGATGTCCCATGTGTGGTGGATGAAAAAGACTCCCCAAAATCCCCACCCGACTCATGATGGCATATGCTCCTGATAACGGGCGAGAAATTTTTCAACCTCTTCTTTTGAAGGAAGAGCCGGGATAGCTCCTCGACGGGAGACGGTTATTGCTGCTACAGCAGAAGCCCATTTGAGGATCTGAAGAAGCCTTTCCCTTGAAATATGAAAGGGGCGTTCTTCTTGAGAGAGTTGTGAGAGCAATCCTCCTACAAAGGCATCTCCTGCTCCGGTGGTATCTACCACCTCCACGTGATAACTGCCTGTAGAGATTATAGTTTCTTGAAAAAGACAGATCACCCCATTTTCTCCACGGGTGATGAGCACGATGGGGCGGACAAGAGATTTTGCCCAGGCAAGAGCCTCTTCAAAGGTTTCTTTTGCCGAGAGAAAGAGAAGTTCCTCTTCTGAGAGTTTGAGAATATCTACCCACTTCAAGCAGGAGAAAATCTGTCTTTTTGCTTCTTTTAGATCTTTCCACAGGGATGGTCTTAAGTTCGGGTCAAAGGAGATGAGCTTTTTTTTCTTTTTTGCATAACGGAGAGCTTTTTTGGTGACTGTTCTGGCGGGTTGATTGGTAAGGGAGAGAGAACCAAAATGAAAGATCCTGGTGTTTTCGATCGTTTGTTTTTCTTTTCTGCCCCATGGGAGGAAAAGATCAGCTCCCGGTTTGCGGTAGAAACTAAAACTTCTTTCTCCTTTTTTATCGAGATGGACGAAAGCAAGGGTGGTGGGGGCCTGTGAGGTTCGGTAAATACACGAGGAGTCAACGGTATTTGCTTCGAGTGTGTGGATAAGAAGATCCCCGAAAAAATCCTGTCCTACTGTTCCGATAAAAGCCGATCGTACTTCCAGACGGGCACAGGCCACGGCTACATTTGCCGGCGCTCCTCCGGGATTGGGTTCATAGAGAAAACCTTCTCTTCCTTGAACAGGTGTCATATCCATGAGGATTTCACCCATGGATACAATATCATACATGGTATGGCTCCTGGCCTTTTCTCCCATGATGCATTACCTCCAACATCTCACGAACAGCCTGTTCTATGCCTACAAAAAGAGCCCTCGCGACAATGGCGTGTCCAATATTGAGGGTATGAAGTTCTGGGATGGCAGCAATACGGGCGGTGTTATCGTAATTGAGACCGTGCCCTGCGTTTACCTGAAGACCGAGGGAGGCAGCTACTTTTGCTCCTTCTCTTAGTCTTTCGAATTCGATATCCTGTGTTCGGTCGTTTGCTTCTGCGTACCTTCCTGTATGGAGTTCGATCATATCTGTTTTTGTTCGTTTTGCAGCCTCGATTTGAGAGGGATCAGCATCTATAAAAAGGCTTGTTTTTATCCCGGCTTCATGAAATCGTTTGACAATGGCGGTGATATCTTTTTCCTGGCTTAAAACATCCAGTCCCCCCTCAGTGGTAAGTTCCTGGCGTTTTTCTGGAACAAGACACACCTCATCAGGTCGTACCTCAAGGGCTATGCGTATAATGTCTTCGGAAAGGGCAAGCTCAAGGTTGAGGCGTGTAGTTACACTCTGGCGCAGTCTTCTTACATCGTGTTCCTGGATATGGCGCCTATCTTCGCGGAGGTGGACGGTGATGCCATGAGCTCCAGCTTTTTCTACCAGGGGAGCAATAGCTACTGGATCAGGGTAGGCTGCCAGACGGATCTGGCGAAGAGTGGCTACATGATCAATATTGACCCCAAGATAGAGCATGTTTGTCTCCTCATGAGTACTCCATGATATTATAAGCCTTGAGAGAGAGGGTGTCAAATATAATAGCAAAAACTTTTTAGTGTTTTTTCATCACGATGGTAAAGTCGTTAATAAGATAGTCGTCGATGAGCCTCAGAGTATCCCCGTATTTTTTCGAAAGAAAATTTACCACTTGCTCGGGATTATAATAGAGGTAGGTGGTTTCCTGGCACTGAGAGCGGCAGTGGAGGGCATTAAATACGACGTACTCCTTGGCCCATAAGTGCATCTTTTCTATAGCGTGGTAAAGAAAATCGTGAGAGTAACCTATGTTTAAGTTAAAAATCCCTGAGGCGAATACAACATCAAAACTTTCAGGTGAAAATATTTCGTTTTGAAAGGGATCACCTGTGAGAAGATGGGCCTCAGGGGAGAGTTTTTGAGCGATGTGGATCATCTCAGGAAGTGCGTCTATCCCTGTGTAATGGAAAGATATATTGTATGCCTTCAGGTAACGATAAAGACTTGCCACCCCACATCCAACATCGAGTAGACTTTTCCCTTCGAGAGATACAGCCTCTTGAAGAACCTCAAAACGCTTCAAATGGGAATAGGCGTCCTCCCAGTCAAGCTTGGCATACTCTTCGTCTGCCGAGAGGAAACGAATGTAGTGTTCTCTTAGTTTTTGCATTGTTATGCCTTATTACGAGATTTATGGATTCTCCCTCAGGGCTTGAATTTTTTTTGCAAGTTCTTTTTCCGCTGGAGAGAAAAGGGTAATATTTTCAAGCCAATAAGAAAGGATTCTTAGCTCAAGAGGGGATATCTCCCATGTGTTTGGCCTTTTTTCTATGAGTTTGAGGATATATTCCTCTTCTCCGAGGACAAGTCGACCATTTCCCCATCTACCTCCTCTGATTACCTTTTGAGCCCATGATTGGAGAATATCCCACTCCTGGGGAGAGAGGTCTAGTTTCATGGATGCCTTCTTACAGAGAAAGAGCCCGATGTTTCTCGGCAATTGTGTCTGCAAGAGTATCGAGGGCGGCAAAATCATTGGGTTTGGGGAATCCCTTGACCATCACCGGTGTGAGAATCTCGGGTTTGTAATTGGTAATAGATCCCTGGATATGTTCCAGCATACGAGAACCCCATCCATACGAGGCAACAATACCCACATGTTTTATAGCTGGGCGCATGAGGTTTAAGAAGTAGAGAATATACGCCATGGCAGGATGCATGCCACCCAGAACCGCACTTACACCCACTACAATGGTAGGAGCATCGATAAGCTCCATGGCAAGTTGTCCTACATCCACATGCGAGAGATGAAAAGGAATGGCTTCAATCCCTCTGTCTATCAAGCGATCGATGAGGTAGTTGATCATGACTTCGGTGCTCCCATGCATCGAGATAAAAGGAAGAAGCACTTTATTTTTCATTTTGTCCGAGATCCACTCGCGGTAAAGAGAGAGGATCACATCAGGGTTGTCATACACAGGACCATGAGTGGGGGCGATCATACGAGCATTAAGCGAGAGGATCTTTTCAAATCCACTGGCAATATTCTGACGAAAAGGATACATGATCTCGGCAAAGTAGCGTTTACTTCCCTCATACATATCTACATCATGTTGGGAAGAGAAGAGATAACTTGAGGCATAGTGAGAACCAAAGAGGTCGCCTGAAAAGAGGATTCTTTCCTCTCTGAGGAAGGTAAACATGGTTTCTGGCCAATGAACCCAGGGGAAAAGAATGAACTCAAGGGTGCGGTTGCCCAGGGAAAGAGTAGTCCTATCTTCAATCACCAAAAACCGCTCATCTGGTAAAAGAAGAAGATCTTGCAGCATAGGCTTTGCTTTCGCATTGGTAACAAGCTTTGCTTCGGGATAAATTTCAAGAATCTTGGGGAGACTTCCTGAGTGATCCTGCTCGGCATGATTAGAGACTACATAGTCCAGTTTTTTTACCCCGAGTCTCGAGAGATTTCCCAGGAGCACGTGAAGCATCTTGGGCTCAATGGTATCGATGAGCACGTTTTTTTCGCTTCCTTCGATGTAGTAACAATTGTAGGTTGTGCCCTCATGCAGGGGGGTGAGTTCATCAAAGGACGTTCTATGCCAGTCTATTCCTCCAACAGCGTAAATACCTTCTGTTATTTTTCTGAGAGACATATGGTTACTCCTTTTTGTTTCGTTAACATAAGAATAAAAGCGGGAAGCCCAAAAGATGACTTCCGGACTTCCAGGGATTTACATTTTGCTGAACTGATCCTTGCCTACCCCACAAACAGGGCATACCCAATTGTCGGGCAGGGATTCAAAGGCTGTTCCTGGAGCAACACCCCCATCTGGATCCCCAACAGCAGGATCATAGATATACCCACATACATTACAAACATACTTTGCCATAGTGGCCTCCTGTATGGATTTGGTTGTTTTTTCTGGTGAAATATAAGTCGGAGCGTTTTTGGATGTTTTGCCTTTCTTAACCTTCCGATAGTAGGCATAGGTGAGAGGGGAACCTTCTGCAAGGGCTTCTGCCGAGAGGAGTTTCCCAATAAAGGTCGTATGGGTATCCACATCCACTGTTTTGAAAACCTCACAAGTAAGATAGGAGAGTCCATGATTTTTGACTATCGGAATTCCTTCAGGAGAACGAAGGATGGTAATGGTATCGTCTATTTTGGGCATTTGTCTTCCTGAACGAAAACCAAACCTTCCCAGAAACTCAAAAGGAGCATCCTGGCTCAGGATGGTGACTCCAAAACGCCCGCTTTTGGCGATATAGTCATGGGTGAGATTGAGTTTATTGAGGATTACCTGAAACGTAGGGGGTTCAGAATTAACCTGACAGAGGGTATTGATAAGACACCCATTTATGGAACCTTCATATTCACTGGTAACAATATAGAGCCCATACGAGACCTGAAAGAGCACCTCAAAATTCACACTCATATCCTACCTCTTTTCTATGTTTTATATAGTATACATAAAAACATCTGTTTTTGTCAAGAAAACCAGAGGGAGAGTGCCACAAAAACAAGGAAAACGGCAAAAAATCGTTTCAAAATATACGTATCCATTCCTATGGCAAGTTTTGCCCCGAGAAAGGCTCCGATAACAAAGCAAAAAGCTATCACAATTCCTACGGGGAGATTTACTAGACCTTTGCGATAGTATTCTAGAAATGCCAGGATGCCTATCGGAGGAAGCATGAGCATAAGGGTCGTTCCTTGGGCGAGTTTTTGGTCAAACCCCAACAGGTACACTAAACCAGGAATGATGAAAATTGCTCCCCCTATTCCCAATAGTCCACTCATGACTCCTGCGAATATACCGAGCAAAACAGCTACAAACCATATCATTTGAGTATCCCCAGCTGGAGAATATAGAGAGCGTACATAACAATCAGAATAGAACCGCTCTTTTTGGAGATTTTCCCTTTACCAGCGAGCATCAATATCCAAACCACCAGAGGAAAAACAAGGTTGAAAGCAATGTCTCGCTGTATTCCTGCAGATATTCCTATAGGCCGAATTAAACCAGAAATTCCCAGGATAAAAAACACGTTAAAGAGATTACTTCCCAGGATATTTCCTACAGCTATGTCCGAAGAGCCTTTTCTTGCCGCAGCGATGGAAGCTGCCATTTCCGGTAGGCTTGTGCCTACTGCTACGATGGTGAGGGCAATGAGACGCTCAGGAATACCGAGAGCTCTTGCTGTAGAGACGGCTCCTGTGACGGTGAGTTTTCCCCCCACGATGAGAAGAACAAGCCCTGTTATAAAGAATACAATAGCCCATGGTAGAGAAACTACCTTTATATCCTCTTCTGCTTCAAAGCCTTCTTGTTTTGCGAGAAAGCCATTATAAATCATAAAAATGATAAAAAATAGAAGAAGTATACCACCCTCGCTTCGACTGAGCTCTACGATGGTTCGTCCATCAAGCCACATGTCTGAGGCGAGGATAAGAACCATCAAAGCCGAAAGAATAACGAGAGGTACCTCAAAAGCTGTTGTTGTCTTCTTGATCACCAGATCCCGAAAAAGAAGCGACACTCCTAAAATGAGGCCTATATTGACGATATTGGAGCCTATGATGTTGCCAAAAGCGATATCTCCGTTGCCGTCAATTGCGGCAAAAATGTTTACCAAAAGTTCTGGTGCGGATGTCCCAAAGGCTACCAGCGTGAGTCCGATGACTATTTCAGGGACGTTAAAATGCTTCGCAATTGAAACACTTCCATCAACAAGCCAATCGCCACCTTTCACGAGACATGCAAGGCCAGCTATCAGAATAAGTATGCCTAAAAGTCCGCTGATCATAAACTCTTCCTCCGTTAGTTGTTTTTCTTTTTTGAGGGAAGAAACGTCTTGATTAAGAGCCATATCCCCCAGAATATGAGTAGTACTCCTGCCAAGACTCGAAAGGAAAGGCCTGGCACAAGAAAATATGCGGCTATAACCACTGCTGTTGCCATTTCCCAGAGTTTGGAAACCTCGAGTGTCACAACAAACTCTGCAAAAAGTCCCACCGAAGCCGCGAGAATAAAGTGCGGCCACAGGGTGGACATATGGTGCCATCCCAGTGTATTGAGAACTATAAAAAACACTACAAGATAAAGAAGATAGGTTATTCCGAAGATTTTGCTAGAAAGATCCTTTCGGCTTTTTACCTCTGAGAGCATAAGAATTACCGGTATGAGAAGAAAAAGTGGCCATAAAGAAAACGCTTTTAACCCCGGTATAAACGTTTCCAGCAGAAAAGCAAGTCCAATTCCGATGAGAAGAATGCCTGTAACTATCACGGAGAAAGGGGGCTTTGTTTGCATGGATAACTCCTTACCACCGAAATCCTATACCCAGAAGAAGCCCAATACCCGACACGTTGATTTTTTCTTTGACGAGATACTCTCCAAGGGGGGTAGATCGAGAGACACTGGCAATATCAAGAGACAATCCTGCCATAGCCTGAGAACGTTCACCGAGAGGGATAATTGCTCCTGGAATAAGCTGAAAACTCAAGAAGTCCCCTGCATAGAAATAGAGATTGCGGTCACTGAGTCTTGCATAATACGTCCATAAAAGTGAATATCCTATATCCAGATCAGTAAAAAAATAAATCGGTTCCCACGCGATCCATGGCCAATAAATTCGGATACCGCCAACGAGCTTTATAAGGTGAGCCTGAACATCGCTTTCAAGAACAGGGGTAGAAACACCGCCAGAGCTGGTATTGCTGAGTGTTTCCTGGTGGCTTGTATACGAATAATCAAGTCCTATTCGCAAAGCGAGAGCCCGGTCTATCATATAGCTGTAGGCTATCTTGGAGCGAAAGCTCACTCCCAGATCCCAGGGGATTCCCATGCCGATGGTTGCCTCAAACACAGAATCTCCTGTTGTTCCCAAATTTTGACTCGGGGATGATGGCGGGAGATTTCCTTCCTGTTGAGCGAAAATGAGAGTAATTATGAGCATTCCTGAAATAAGAAGGCTTTTTTTCATAGTTTCCTCCTTGTGATGGGAGATGATGTTAGAATGGTATTATTGTAGAATTGAATACAAAAAAAAGCAAGTTTTCGAATTGCTTCATAATAAAAGTACTCGAAAAGGGAACGTTGCTTCAAAATAAAAAAGTACTTTAAATTTGTGTAAAATAATCCAGTTCAAAGAACTGGAGGTAAAAGGTGGAATTAGCGATGTTTGAAAGGAGACCTATTTACAGGGAAACGGCGAAAGAGTATCAAAAAGCCAGCAAAAAGGAAAAAATGGAGATACTGGATTATTTTGTGAGGATAACAGGCCTAAAAAATCGAAACTATGCCGCCAGGCTCTTGAGGCAGCACGGAAAAACCATCTATGTAGGCAAGAAAAATTACCTTAAAGCCGACATAGCCAAGAAGGGCAAAAGACCTGGCAGAAAGAAAAAATTCGGCGAAGAGGAACTAAAACTTCTAAAAAAGGTCTGGGAAATTGAAAACTACATGTGTGGCAAACGTTTAAAGCCAATTTTAAATGAAGTTTTAGATAATCTCTTAGCAAACGGACATCTCCACGGTTCTCCACAGGCTATAGAAAACTTGCGCCATATAAGTGCTTCAAGTATTGACCGACTTTTGAAACATGAGCGTAAAAAGCTTGAGATAAAAGGACGAAAAGGCACAAAACCTGGAACGTTGTTAAAGCAACAAATAGCTATACGCACGTGGGCAGAGTGGGATGAAAATTGCCCTGGTTTTATGGAGATTGATCTGGTTGCCCATGAGGGAGGAAATAGCCGGGGAGATTTTGCTCAAACATTAAATATGGTGGATGTTTGGAGCGGTTGGACAGAACTTGTGGCAATCAAAACAAAGCTTCAAAATGGGTAAGAGAAGCCATAGAAAAGTCCAAAGAAGACTTCCTTTTGATTTACGGGGAATTGATTCTGATACCGGTGCTGAATTTATTAATCATCCTCTGCGCGATTGGTGTGAGAAGAACCAGATAAAATTTACAAGGGGAAGAAGCTCCCGTTCCAATGATAACTGCTACGTTGAGCAGAAAAACTATTCCATAGTCCGCCAGAATGTTGGATACTTCCGCTACGATACCGAGGAAGAAGTCTACTACTTGAACCAACTCTATGCCTATCTTCGACTGTATACCAACTTTTTTCAACCGGTTATGAAAATGACAGAGAAAAAGAGAATCGGAAGCAAGGTGCAAAAGAAGCATGATGATATTAAAACTCCCTACCAGCGGCTTTTAGAAAGCTCTTATGTAAGTGAGGCACAAAAGGAACGCCTAACAAGGCTTTATAAGGCTCTCGATTTGTTTCACCTAAGACAAAAAATTACAGCTTGCCAGAGAAAACTTTTCAGCCTTCAAAAGAAAAAGAATGTAAAAAACAAAAATTTGGAGGAAACTGTATGGAATTTTTGAGTACTTTTTTTTATGAGGCAATGATTCGAATTTCGAGTACTTTTTTATTTGACGCAACGGGGTTTTTTCAATAGTTGTTCACATGGGTATGCTTTTTTTGATCTCGATGATGCTCTTCCCTTGTTGCAGTAAAAAAACCTTTCACAAACACTCGAAGAACTGAAACAGGGTAAGAGCAGTACGCCTCGATTTCTTCCCTTTCATAAAAAATTCCCCTCTGGATGAAACCTTTTACAAAAAAGGAATCTAAAAAACAAAAGCTCTTACCTTATCACAGTTTTTTCTTTCACATTTCTGCTGCGAAAAAGTAAGAGCAGTTCTCTTTTCCTGCGACAAAGTAATAGCTAACACCCAAATCCCCTTGTCCCTTACTGCAACAAGGGAAGAGCATGGGGTTTTTTATCCCTTTTTCCACTTCTTTTTTGTAAGAAAAAACACTTTTTTGCCTTTTTCGTCAAGGGAAACGAAAAGTTTTCCAAAAAAACAAAATGAAACAAAAACTTTTAGTTTTCTATTTGACAGACGCAGGAAATGTGTTGAGAAAGAAAAAACGAAAACCTACGCCCAGATGGGAAGAATAAGCGGCTCAGCCACCAGCTTTTTCCACGGGAGAAGCTGGCGACGTTTGCCAAGCCTTCTTAAAAGCTCCTCTACCCTTGTGGCAGCATCTTCTATATTAAACCGAAAACAAAACTCATCAAGGTAGCGCTGCATGTGCTTTCGACAACCATAGTGATAGACGTCTTCAAGAAGGTTTTTCAACCCATCGTTAAGGTGGGAAAGCCAAGGCGTTCTTTTTTCCACCGAGGTGTGGCGGAAAAGCTTGCCAAAAAAGTCTGAAAGCCAATCGCTACTCACATCATCCACAAGATGAATGTGAAGTTTAGAAGGGGTATCATCCGCATCAATTTCGACAACCTGCATGGGGGAAAGGTTTTTTCTTTGCTTACGTTTGATACCGGAGAGAAAGAAAAAGGTTTTGACAAGCTTTCGGAGGGATTTCGTGTGATGGCGATTGGTAAGCCGCATAAGGCTTCGTAGCTTCTGAAGAAGAAGCCAGCTTGCCTTGTAGCTAATGTGAAGAAGTTGTGAAAGCTTCACCGCATTTATCCCCCCATCCTGGCAGACAAGAAACATGGCAGAAAGCCAGATTTTTGGCGAAAGATGACTTTTTCGCATGATGGACTGGCTTTTTAAGGAAAATTGTCTTCCGCACTTGGGGCACTGATACACGAGCCGGCACGAGAGAAGATGCGCTTTTTCTTTACACCGTGGGCAAATTGCCCCCTCTGGCCAGAGGGCTTTTTCGAGGATCTGGTAAGATTCTTTTTCTGAGAGTGTGAAAAAATCCTTTTCCATGGTTTTCTCCTTGAAAAATTTTTTTCACACTATATATATCGAAAATTTTTTGTTATAGTTGTTAAAAAAGATGTTTTATATATTTTAAAAGTAAGATCGATGGGGAGATTTTGGGGGTTGAGAAAAATGCTCTTACCTTTTTGCAGTGTGTGGGACAAGAGATTTCCTAAGGTAGGGTAAGAGAAAGTTTTTTCTTTACTGCAACATGGTAAGAGCAAATCTCAAAGTAAGTGAGATTGTAAGAGGGCATATAAAGATTAAACGTTTAAGCTGGAGTTTTCGACGTAAGCTCTTACCCTTTTGCAGTATTATCGCGAGGTTTACCACTGTGAAAAAGTAATAGCTGGAATTTTTCCCACTGTGACAAGGCAACAGAAAGTTTTCTTACTGCAACAAGGGAATAGCTGAAGGGCCTCACTGTGATATGGTAAGAGCTAGCCCAGTTTCTAGACTGCAACATGGTAATAGCAAAAACCTTTCCCCCGCAACAAGGAAACAGCTTTCAGGTCCCACACATTTACTGCAAAATAGTAATACCTAGCGTTTTTTGCACTGCAACAAGGGAAGACACATGAGCATTCGAGTCTCTCCTGTAAAAAGGTAATAACCCATAACACCATTCTCCTCCCTTTTACACTTTTCATACAACTCTTTTAAGATGTCGAAAACAATTTAAAATGTCACACTTTGTGCAAATAGAAATGTCACCTTTTAAAATGCTGCAACTAAAAAAACGAGAGGTTGCAGATGAGAGAGGTGATAACGATGACACTTAAAGCACAGAAGAGGGCAAAAATACTGGAGATGGTAAAGAACAAGAAAATCAAGCAGAAAGATGCTGCAATAATACTGGGGATTTGCAGAAGGCAACTTATTCGAATTTTTAAAGAATATTTATCAAAGGGTGATGAAGCCCTCAATCACAAATTAATAGGCAAACCGGGGAATCACAGAATTAGCAGTGATATCAAAGAGAAAATTATGCAGATAGTACGGAATAATTATAAAGGTTTTAAGCCGACATTTATAGCTGAAAAGCTTTATGAGGAACATCATATAAAAATAGGAGCATCAACGCTTCGTTTATGGATGATGGAAACAGGATTGTGGAAGAAAATAAGAAAAACTGCGAAACACCGTACCAGAAGGCCGAGAAAAGAGCATTTTGGGAGAAATGATTCAAATGGACGGCAGCATTCACGACTGGTTTGGGACAGGCAAAGAAGTCTGTCTGATGAATATGGTGGATGATGCTACAGGCACATCTTACGGTCTTTTCGACACAGGAGAAACGACACAAGTAGCGCTGCAATGTTTGTTTGACTGGATAATGAAATACGGTATTCCTTATTCGATCTATTGTGATTATAAAAGCCTGTTCTATACGAAACGGGAAGCGACCATAGAAGAACAGCTTGCAGGGATTGCCTCTAACAAAGTTTGGAGAGGTCTGCCATAGGCTGGGGATAGAAATGATATATGCCCATAGTCCCCAGGCAAAAGGACGCGTAGAGAGATGGAATGGGATCCATCAGGACAGGTTAATAGCAGAAATGAAACTAAAAAACATAAAGGATATTGACAGTGCCAATCGTTTTTTGAAAGAATATTACTGGGAAAAGAATAACCGAAAATTTAGTAAAAAACCTCTGTCGGATGAAGATTTTCATATTGCATTAATGCCTGATCAGGACTTAAGGAACTATGTTTGTTATACGGCCGAGTGCAAAGTCTATAGAGATTATACAATAAAGTTTTCTAAAAGAATATACCAGATTGAAAAGAAACAACCTATAGCCATAAAACCCGGGGACAATGTTATCTTAAAAACCTGGCTTGATGGAAGTATACATATTTTTAAGAAAAATATCGAATTGAACTTTTTTGAAATAGATGATTATGGTCGTAGAGTTTCGGCATAAAAAAGTGACATTTCTATTTCAATAAAAAGGTGACATTTTAATTTATTTGACAGAATACAACTCTTTTAAGATTGACATTTTTCTTTTTTATCCTTAAACTATAGAGAAAAAACAGAAAGAGGATAGCTATGGGATTTCCATCAGTTGAGGAACAGCTGGCTATTATTACCCGAGGCGCAGTGGATATTGTACCCCTTGAGGATCTCAAAAACAAGCTTGAGCGTTCACGCAAAGAAAATAAGCCACTTCGTATAAAGTTTGGTGCCGATCCTTCTGCACCCGATCTTCACCTTGGACATACGGTGGTTCTTCGAAAACTTCGTCAATTTCAAAAGCTCGGGCACCATGTGATTTTTCTTATCGGAGATTTTACCGGCATGATTGGTGATCCTACCGGGAAATCTTCTACTCGAAAACGACTTTCAAAAGAAGAAGTCCTCGCCAATGCAGAAACCTACAAAACGCAAATCTTTAAGATCCTTGATCCGGAGAAAACAGAGATTGTCTTTAACAGCCAGTGGTGTGGGACAATGACCTTTGCTGATGTACTTGATCTCACCGCCCGTTATACCGTTGCAAGGCTTCTCGAACGAGAAGATTTTGGAAAACGCTACCGGGAAGGCAGACCTATTTCTCTTATTGAGTTTATGTATCCCCTGATTCAGGGGTATGATTCTGTTGCTTTGAAAGCGGATGTGGAGCTTGGCGGAACTGATCAGATGTTTAATCTCATGGTGGGACGAGAGCTGCAAAAAGAGTATGGGCAGGAATCGCAGGTAATTCTTACCATGCCTCTTCTTGAGGGGACGGATGGTACCCAGAAGATGAGCAAATCCCTTGGAAATTATATTGGTATTAACGAACCACCCTCCGAGATTTTTGGGAAAGTGATGTCTATCCCCGATAGTTTGATCTTAAAATATTTTGAGCTTCTGACGGATGTCCCGGATACAACACTCAAGCTTTATGAGCAACAGATGAAACAGGGAGCAAACCCGAGGGATTATAAGGTTCTCCTGGCGAAGGAGATTGTGAGCTTCTATTATTCTCAAGCGGAAGCCGAACACTGTCATGAGGAGTTTGAGCGCATTTTTCGTCAAAAAGGCACCCCGGATGAAATGGCAGAATTCGTTCTTTCTGGTCCGATGACCCTTATGGATGTTCTTATTCAAAGTGCAACCCTCCCTTCCAAAAGTGAGGTTCGTCGGATGCTTCAGCAGAATGCTGTTTCTATCGATGGAGAAAGGGTGACCCAGGAGGGCTTCCTTCTTCAGCCGAACCAGGAACGTGTGATAAAAGTAGGAAAAAGAAAATTTCTCAAAGTCAAATGAGGTGCCCTTATTGTCTTTCTGATCATCTTCGTGTGTGGCATCGAAGCAAGAATACCCTGTATCAGTGCCTGAAGTGTAAATCCAATATCAAGGTATTTTGCAGCGCGGTGGATGTGTATGATGAAACGTATTTCCAGGATCATTATGAACAGGTGTATGGAAAGTCCTACGAGGAAGATGAACCCATGATACGAACCTATGCCCGTCGCCGCCTTTCCATTATTCAATCCATCTTGTCAAAGGGCTTTCTTGTGGATGTTGGTGCGGCGTATGGTTTTTTCCTGGATGAGGCACATATGGCAGGGTATGATGTGGCTGGTGTAGAGATTCATGAGGGTTCCATTCGCTATGTCAGGGATAGGTTTGGGTATCCCTTGTATCGTTCGCTTGATCTTGTGGAGGGAACGATAGATGTGGTGACGGCCTGGTTTACCCTTGAGCATATCCAGGATATTGAGAATTTTATGGACATCTTCGGGAAAAAGCTGCGCGCAGGGGGGTGTCTGGCGCTTGGACTTCCCAATGGCTATGGTGCCTTTGCTCGTTTCAACCCAAAAAAATATCTTAGCTGTCGTCCTGAAGAACACTGCACTGAACCCTCATTGAAAGGGATAGAGATTTTTCTCAAACGTTTTGGTTTTCGGATAGTACGGGAGGAGATTTTCGGGCTTCATCCTGAGAGAATGGGATTGCCTCCAACCCATTTCTGGCAACAACTTCAGAAACGTTTGCGGCTTGGCGATACCTTTGAGGTCTATGCAGTTAGAGAATAGACATCTTTCTATCGGTGGAGTTACCTTTTCTTTGTGGGCTGGAGCGGCTCCACTTGCTGGGTTTTCTCATCGGGCTTATCGCGACTGGCTGCGGCGATGGGGGGCTGGATTTGTAGTTTCCGAAATGGTAAGTGTTGAGGGACTGTACCGGGAGGACAAAAAATCCTGGGAACTTTTGGATGTTATTGGTGAAGAAAATCCATGGATCCAGCTTTTTGGAAAAAGTGAGCCTGCGAAATGGTACGCGGTAACACAGAAGGTGACTAGCCGTCTTGGTATTCGATTGGTGGATGTAAATTTTGGTTGTCCCGTAAAAAAGGTCGTGAAAAATCAAGCCGGTTCAGCACTTCTTGCCTTTCCTAAGGCTATGGGGGATATCATCGGGGCTATCAAAGACGCGGGAGCCATAGCAACCGCAAAGGTCAGACTGGGTATCGATAGTCCTCTGTGGGAAGCATTTCTCCCCGAGCTTGTCAAAGCCGGCGTTGATGCCCTTACGGTTCATGGAAGGTATGCCTCCCAATTCTATAGCGGTCAGGCACACTGGGACCAGATCCGAGCCATTCGGCAGGTGTATTCCGGGATTTTGATAGGCAATGGTGATATTACAAGTCCCGAGTTGGCTGTTCAGCGCAGGATGGAGAGTGGGGTTGATGGGGTAATGATAGGAAGACATGCTATTGGAGCACCATATATCTTCAGACAAATCCGGGAATATCTGGATACCGGAAGCTATAGCCAGCCCTCTTGCGAGGAGTTACGAGAACTTTTGCTCGAGTATGCCAGTTTATATCTTTCGGTAAATCATACAGATTCTCTTGTTCCTGTGAGAGCCACCCTTTTGGCTATGATTCGAGGGTATAGTCAGGCACGCAAACTCAGACAACAACTCTCTCATGTCAAAACCTATCAAGAACTCAAAGAAGTAATAACCCAGTTTTCTCCCCTTCTTTAAAAGGGTTCTTTGAAAAGAGAGAGTTGCTGGGGAGAGTTTTCTTCCCTTGCAAGAAAGTCTTCCAAAGATGCTGAGTGAAGATCAAGAGGTGAACAGGAAATTCCCTGGCAGGTGATAAAAAACTGAGCCCGTTTCATGACGACTCCCATTTTTTTAAGAGACTCAAAAGAAAGGGCACCGTATCGTCTTGCTGAGATGATTCGCTTAGCTGATTTTACCCCTATCCCTGGAACTCTGAGAAGCGTTTCATAGTCGGCAGTACTTACCTCTACAGGGAACATGTCCCTGTGGGTGAGAGCCCACCATGTTTTTGGGTCAAACCGTTCATCAAGCGAGTCGTGTTTTCTGTCAAAAAGCTCATCAACATCGAAATGGTAAAACCTTAATAGCCAGTCTGCCTGATAGAGCCGATGTTCCCGTTTGAGAGGTGGCATAGTGCTGAGGGAGGGAAGCCTGGGATCGGGATTCACAGGGGTATAGGCAGAGTAGTAAACCCGCTTTAAACCGATTTTTTGGTAGAGATAGTGGGAAAGGCGGAGAATCTGTTTATCGGTGTCAGGTGTAGCCCCCACAATTACCTGAGTTGATTGACCGGCGGGAACGTAGAGGGGAGCTTTTTTGCCTTTTTTTCTTTCAGCAAGGAGTGTCTCACGCTGATCGGTGATATATCCCATGATAGAAAAGACTTGTTTTCCATTTTTTTCTGGAGCGAGTTTTTTGAGTGCCCCCTCCGAGGGAAGCTCAATATTGGCACTTAAACGGTCGACATATTTTCCTGCTTCATCAAGCAGATGAAGGCTTGCACCCGGGATGGCTTTCATGTGGATGTAGCCGTAAAAGCCCTGTTCTTTTCGTAGTTTTTTCACCACATCGATCATCATCTGCATGGTGACGTCAGGGCTCTGGAAAACCCCGGAACTTAAAAAAAGTCCCTCAATATAATTTCTTCGGTAGAACTCCATAGTAAGAAAAACGAGCTCATCGACGGTAAAGATAGCCCGGGGGATGGTATTGGAGCGCCGGTTGACACAGTAGGCACAGTCGTAGATGCAGATATTGGTCAAAAGTACCTTTAAAAGGGATATGCATCGCCCGTCGTCTGACCA
Organism: Thermospira aquatica; assembly: GCF_023525255.1. Lineage (GTDB taxonomy): Bacteria > Spirochaetota > Brevinematia > Brevinematales > Thermospiraceae > Thermospira > Thermospira aquatica. The sequence continues at coordinate 236,265 of NZ_CP073355.1, forward strand.
GCTATGACAGATGCCCGCCTTGAGTGTCGAGCCTATACCCTTTTCCACATAGCGTTCACTTCCCGAACTGGCACACGAAGCGTCGTATCGAGCTGCACCAGCAAGAAGAGAAAGTTTTTCTTGGATGGTCATGGCCTTCCTGCCTTTTCTCATCCATGAGATAATGTGTCCTTGTTATTATCATAACACACCCTGAAGGAAAAGGCAAGTTTTACAAACCCAAAGGTTTCTCGGGACAAAACGAAAAAAGGGGTATGATCACATACCCCTATGCCACGCTTTTGAAGCGTTTTAGGGAATAACGTAAACCTTCTGTTCTCCTTTTTGTACCTCAATATCCGAGATGTAATAACTGTTTGGATCGTTGACGACACAAAACTCGATGTTATGAACACCCGGGGAAACTTCCTTTGTACAACTTTCACCATTTGGTAATCCATCATAGTATTCCTGATATGCCTCATCCCAGATCTGAGTGGTATTGAAAGAAACATCTCCCCAGTAAACAAGCTCGAGATCGAGTCCCGTCTGATTCTCAATAGTAAGGGTTGTTTTTGGCTCAGGAGAAGTCGTTGTACACCCTAACACCACCAAACCTGCCAGAACCATGAAAAGAAGAAAAGTTTTTTGTTTCATCTTTATACCTCCTTTTATTAAAAGGGATTTTTACCATGATATGAATATGAAAGTATTTTTACTTTTATAGTATAGAGTTTTCTTCTTTTGTCAAGTGTTTGTTTCTTTTTCACGGTTCCAGTCTATGTACTGGGAAGAGATAAGGCATTTCTTTTTTGCTGTATGAACGAGGGGAAGTTTTATAAAAAGTTGTTTAGAGAGGGATGTGTATTTTGAAAAATGCTAAAGCGTTGGAAAACATTCAAGTTTTCCCTTCATTTTCACCGAAAATAATAAAAAACAAGGAGATTTCTATGAATTTCTCTAAGATACTTATGATAATGGCTTTGATATTTCTCGGGGGATGTGCAACAACGCCTACGACAATTCCCTGGTTGGGGGTACAGTGGAAACGAAGCTATGAAGTAACCACTTCTGGTGCTCGGACGTACTACTATGGGGGAGACTATTACACTATCACCATCACCAAAGATCTTTTCACCATTGATTACTATACGAACGAAAAGCTCGTGCTTAAGCAAGAATTTCCTGTGGTGAGTGTCGACGAGACCAAAACAATTGTGGCGTATGATAAGAGTACTGTCTCAGATATCAAAATCGCTGTGGCTAAATGTGCAGTTACGACAAATAAAATGGAGATCACCAATTATACTACCTACATTACAAATAAGTCCACCTCAGCGACTAGTACGACAAATGAGATGGAGGGACTTTCAGCTATAGGTTTTGGACTCAAGTAAGCTACGCAAAATAGTCAAGCAGAAGTCTCCATGAAAATCCATCGTAATGATGGGGAGAAAGTTTTTCCTCAATGCGGCGACGAGCATCTTCGAGTTGAGGGGCTCTTATCCCATGGGTGAGGGAAAGGGAAGCCTCTACATACGCTGCATAAAGGTCACAGTGTTTGATCATATCCCCTGAGAGGGTGGCTGTCTTTGTTGGGTTGGGTTGATTTTTAAACTCTGCTTTAATATACCACAAAAAGTCTTCTCCTATCTTTTTATCTGTTTCGCTTGTCTGAAAGAGGGATTTTACCTTTTTGTCCAGTTCTTCATGTTCTATTTCTTTGATAAGAGTATCCAGATCGGGGACACTCTGTTTGATAGGAGAAATAATATCTCGTGTGAGGACCTCGGGGATATCATGAAAAAGCCCGATCCAGAAGTGGTGAACAGCCTCCTCGGAAAGAGAAAGCCCTCGTTCAAGGGAGACAAGATAGGCAAGAATAGCTACCACAAGGGAATGTCCCATCACCGAGGTTTCGGGTATACGAACAGTTTGTGTCCATCGTCTCTGAAAACGGAGTTGTCCGATGAGGTCAAAGAGGTTCTGGTATCCAAGATTTGAGACAGCATAAGAAACAGAATCAAGGTTTCTATAGAGAAGAAGTTTTGCCTCCACCTGGTTTTTGGTTTCAGCAATTCCATAGAGTTTTTGATTGTAGGGATAGATGAGATCAAACTCCCATTTGGTGGCAAGGTAGTGGGCAGCGGCGAGAATGCGATGTTCAAGAGAGAGATTTTTCTCCTCTCCAAGATCCTCTTTTAGATGAACACAAAACCTTTGGAAAAATCCCCCATCGCCAATAGCCTCGAGATCTTTCTGGCATTGAGAGATCACAAAGGTGTTGAGGGCTTCCCCGTGTTTTTCCATCAGTCGGTGAAAGATAGGGGGCTTGATATCGGTGAGCTCCACACGGTGGAAATACTGGGAAAGACCACCTTCAATAAGCCTCTGAAAGTCAATATATTGACCAAAGACATGCTCTTCGATCTTTGCGAGAAAAAACGCTATCATCATCTTGTGGGCTTGTTTATCCAGTTCAGAGAAACCCTGATCTGGACGAAGGTGGTCATTCCAGCGGCGGATGTAGGCACCCTGATGGATTTTTTGAACAAGCCCTCGTGTGATCATCGCTACTCTTAGAGTGACTGAGCGATAGTGATTGCTGACACCACGACAATGTCTTCTGGTGTGGCCCCTCGAGAAAGGTCATTCACAGGGCGAGAAAGCCCCTGGAGAAGGGGACCATATGCCTCTGCTTTAGCGAGCCGCTGGGTGATTTTGTAGCCGATGTTTCCGGTGTTCAGATCGGGGAAGATCATGACATTGGCCTCACCAGCGACAGGAGAATTGGGGGCTTTGAACTTTCCAACAGAGGGTTCAACGGCTGCATCAAACTGGAGTTCGCCATCGAAAACGAAGTCAACATTTCTTGTCTTGAGAATCTCAATAGCCTGGCGAACCTTTTCCACAGAGGGAGATGTAGCACTTCCGAGGGTGGAGAAGGAGAGAAATGCGACTTTGGGTTCAACCCCAAGGAGCTGGCGACAGGTTTTCGCTGATGCTATGGCGATATCACACAGCTGTTCAGGAGTCGGTTCGGGGACAACACCACAGTCAGCATAAATAAATTGCCCATTGGCTCCATAGGTACAGTTTGGGACCTCCATCACAAAACTTCCGGAGATTGTCTTGATACCTTCAGCTGGTCGGACAACAATAAGCGATGCCCGCACGGTTTTTGCTGTGGGCGTGAGACTTCCTGAGACCATAGCGTCTACGGCACCGTTGGCAAGCATCATAGCTCCATGGTAAACATCATCTGTCATGAGTTCTGCTGCTTCGGCTTCTGTCATTCCTTTGGCTTTGCGGCTCTCATAGAGTTGATGTATATAGTCGTTAAGCTTGGGGGATTTGGTGTGATCGTGAAGGATAACGCCATCGAGAGAGATGTTTTCTGCGGCTGCCATTGCACGGAGTTCGTCTGGATTTCCCAGAACGTAAAGCTCTGTGGTGAAACCTTCCCGGATGATTATCTCTGCGGCTTTCAGTACCCGGATATCTCTTCCCTCCGGAAGAACCAGTCGACGGGGGTTTGCCTTGGCAATGGACAGGATCTTGTCTTTGAATGCCATATATCAACTCCTTGAAAACGGTATTTTCAGGTGTTGCGTTTACGGCAAAGTTCCCGCCAGACGGGAGCCGGAACTTTGTCGGAGATATCTCCTTCGAGAAGGGCAATCTCTTTTATGATCGATGAACTGACGAAGAGGTTGTCTTCACTAGCCATGAGGAAGACGGTTTCTACCTCAGGGCAGAGATGGGCGTTCATCGAGGCAACCTGGATCTCAAACTCAAAATCCGAAACAGCTCGTAACCCGCGAATGATAGCATTTGCCTGTTTCTTTTTCACGTAGTGGGCTAAAAGCCCGGAAAAGCTGTCTACCGAAAATCGTGGATCTTTTTCAAAGATCTCTCGGATCATGGAGAGTCTTTCTTCTACCGTAAACAGAGGTTGTTTGGATTGATTGTGAAGGACCGCGATGATCACATGATCAAAAATATTTGCAGCCCGAAGGGCAATATCGAGATGTCCATTGGTAAAGGGGTCAAAAGAACCGGGGTAAACAGCAAGACGCATATCAAAAACTCCTCAAAAGTATTATAGCAAAGAAAGCTTTTTTTTGCAAAAAAACGAATTGCTTCATAATAAAAGTACTCGAAAAGGGAACGTTGCTTCAAAATAAAAAAGTACTTTAAATTTGTGTAAAATAATCCAGTTCATGGCTCGACAAGCTCGCCAACCGTGGCTCGACAAGCTCGCCAACCGTGGCTCGACAAGCTCGCCAACCGTGGCTCGACAAGCTCGCCAACCGGAATTGGGTTGGCGATGTTTGAAAGGAGACCTATTTACAGGGAAACGGCGAAATGATATGCTGAGCTTGTCGAAGCAGAGTATCAAAAAGCCAGCAAAAAGGAAAAAATGGAGATACTGGATTATTTTGTGAGGATAACAGGTTTAAAAAACCGAAACTATGCCGCCAGGCTCTTGAGGCAGCACGGAAAAACCATCTATGTAGGCAAGAAAAATTACCTTAAAGCCGACATAGCCAAGAAGGGCAAAAGACCTGGCAGAAAGAAAAAATTCGGCGAAGAGGAACTAAAACTTCTAAAAAGGTCTGGGAAATTGAAAACTACATGTGTGGCAAACGCTTAAAGCCGATTCTCAATGAAGTTTTAGATAATCTCTTAGCAAACGGACATCTCCACGGTTCTCCACAGGCTATAGAAAACTTGCGCCATATAAGTGCTTCAAGTATTGACCGACTTTTGAAACATGAGCGTAAAAAGCTTGAGATAAAAGGACGAAAAGGTACAAAGCCTGGAACGCTATTAAAGCAACAAATAGCTATACGCACGTGGGCAGAGTGGGATGAAAATTGTTCTGGGTTCATGGAGATTGATCTGGTAGCCCATGAGGGAGGAAATAGTCAGGGAGACTTTGCTCAAACATTAAATATGGTGGATGTTTGGAGCGGTTGGACAGAGCTTGTGGCAATCAAAAACAAGGCTTAAAAATGGGTAAGAGAAGCCATAGAAAAAGTCCAAAGAAGACTTCCTTTTGATTTACGGGGAATTGATTCTGATACCGGTGCTGAATTTATTAATCATCCTCTACGCGATTGGTGTGAGAAGCACCAGATAAAATTTACAAGGGGGAGAAGCTCCCGTTCCAATGATAACTGCTACGTTGAGCAGAAAAACTATTCCATAGTCCGCCAGAATGTTGGATACTTCCGCTACGATACCGAGGAAGAAGTCTACTACTTGAACCAACTCTATGCGTATCTCAGGCTTTATGCCAACTTTTTTCAACCGGTTATGAAAATGACAGAGAAAAAGAGAATCGGAAGCAAGGTGCAAAAGAAGCATGATGATATTAAAACTCCCTACCAGCGGCTTTTAGAGAGCCCTTATTTAAGTGAGGTACAAAAGAAATACCTCACAAGGCTTTATAAGGCTCTCGATTTGTTTCACCTAAGACAAAAAATTACGGCTTGCCAGAGAAAACTTTTCAGCCTTCAAAAGAAAAAGAATGTAAAAAACAAAAATTTGGAGGAAACTGTATGGAATTTTTGAGTACTTTTTTTTATGAGGCAATGATTCGAATTTCGAGTACTTTTTTATTTGACGCAACGGGGTGTCAATGAAAACGATTTATTGGATCGAGTGATACAATAAATTCCCACAGAGACCTTTGCAAAAATACCTTATCGTTTTCTAGAGGTCAGGTTTTAGATAAAACAATACAACTTTTCTTGAAAAACGAAAAGTTTCTCCTTAATACGCCATTGTGTCAAGAAAATTGTGTCTAGTCATAGGATAACCTCGCTGTGAATATTTTCTTTGGTGTATGAGTGTTGCTCACGATAGAGTTGAAAGTAATACTCCCAATTTTTTAACTTTCTTTTTAAGAACTTCTCATTTTGGTATCTTAATAACAGGTAAAGATATTTCTCAGCTGAAGCCTCGCTTTGACACATTTCCATTGTTTTTAATCTCCTTTTAAGTTCTTTAAAGAGTCTTTCCAGGGCATTGTTTGTATACACCATGCTTCGTATTCCTTCAGGTAATTCCATGTAAGTGAATATATTCTCTCTTATTGTCAAGAGGTTATTCATTAAGTTGGGATAGATATTTTTCCATTTTTGTATAAATTTCATAAACAATTGTTCTGCCTCCTGTTTGTCTTTGGCATGAAATACCTCTTCTATTTCAGTGGCAATGATATTTCTGTGTTGAACTCTCACTTTAGCCAGTATGTTTCTCATGACATGGACTACACAGGGCTGATACTTTGCGGGGATATATCTCTGTTATGACGTTTTTCATACCACTTAAGCCATCAGAGACAATAAAATGAATCTGTTTGACACTTCTTTCTCTTATATCTAGCAAAATTTCCCGCCAGTTATAAGCACTTTCCATGCCTCCTGGCAGGTAGTATCCTAAAATCTCCGTCTTCCTCAGGTGTAATGCCTATAGCTACATATATTGATTCATTTTCTACCCTATCTCTCTTGATAGGAAACACCATAGCATCCAGAAATACCACGGCATATTCTTCCATGAGAGGGCGACTACGCCACTTCTGAATCTCTTCTATGCCTACCTGGCTTATCCTTGAGATGTTATCATAAGAAATCTTTATTTCATAAAGCTTTTAAAACTTCTGTGCTATCTTCCTTGTTGACATTCCTGATATCAACATAGCCCTGATTAATGCATCTAAGTCTTCTGTGATGCGTTTGCGATAGGGAAGAAGGGCACTTTTAAATCCATTATCCCTTGTTCTTGGAACACGTATGGCTGTAAGCTCGCCAAAAGCTGTCTTTAAATCCCTTTCGTAAAAGCCATTGCCTTTTGTGGGAGGATTGTTTTCCAGGTAAATCTCTCTTTCCTCTTTTAACATACTCTCTAATACTTCCTTGACAATTGGTTTGAATAGCTCTAAAATATTCTTCGTCTCAATCATATCTGGCCTCCTGTGATAGTTTTATTTATATTATCACAGGAGGTTATCTTTTTCCTACCAGACACAATTAAGTATACACTGCCTAATACGCTGTTACCATTTACTTGTGAAAAATAATCACAATGTTCACAGAGAAATAACTAATCCTTCAAAGCAAAATAAACTCTTTATCAATTCTATTGATTTAGGCTAAGGTTATAAAAGATGAGTAGAATAAAAAAAGCAAAAGCCAGGACACGATCCTGGCTTTTGCTTCTGAAGAAGGTACTATTTCCCTGTGACGATGTCGACAGTAACAGTCTTGTTTTCAACGGAGACAGTTACTTGTCGTGTTCGATTGAAATGTGCAGTTGTTGTTACATCGTAATTTCTTGTTCGTCTGGGACCTTTGGTAGTTCCGGTGAGGTGAATAGTGACATCACCATCATAAACGGTACAATTTGTGCCGTTGATGTTGGTGCGGATAGCAGTGACATTATTAAAGGTATGAGTGATGGTAAAGTTTCCAGAAAAAACATCTCGTTCAAAAGTTCCGGTGGCTGTTCTAGTTCCGTTAACAATTACACCGTCTACACTATCGTTGATACCTGTGACGGTATATTTCGCATTCACCTGGATGGTTCTTGTAGCACCATTCCAATTATTCTCAAGAGAGGCCACGTAGTTACGTTCAACTCTCGCTGATTTTACAGAGCTGTTAGCAGCCATTGTATAAGGCCATACGAGTTGTACGCCTGTGCCTGTAGCATCGAGGGAGGTATAGAACCAGATCCTAGAGCTAAACGATGAGATAGTACCGGTTACCTGCCCACCATTTACCGAGACACTTACGTTACTTGCTGTGCGTTTGTAGCCATTCGTAGTACTGTCCCAACTAAAACGAGTTGAATCACTGCCATTGGTAAATGTAAAGACGATCGTCGTATGTACTGTGCTGTTGGTGTTTGTAGTAGTAGCCATAGCAACTGTATTGAGCTCTGCACAACTTCCCGATTCTGGGTTAGCAACCGAATCTGCTATCTGTGAGGCAAGAAACTCAGCCTCACTGTCTGACAACTCTTCATCCATACTACATCCGAAAAATAGTAGAGTAGCTGCTATTACTCCAACAAACAAAAAGATTTTCGTTCCTTTCATGCGTACCTCCTTTAATAAGAATTTACAAAGTTCAATTAAATTATACTCACAAGATCAAAAAAAATCAACAAAAAATCCAAAGAATTTCAATGAAAAAGCTTAGGAGGGATTTTTAGAGTTTTCTATCAAAAGAGCAAGTTCTTGGATATGACGGAGTGGTTTTACTCCTTCGGCTTTTTGAGTTTTGATGCCGTAAGGATAGAAGACCTGAGAGAAACCTAGTTTAAATCCCTCATCTATACGCTTTTCCCCTCCTCGTACCATTCGGATTTCACCAGCGAGTCCTACCTCTCCAAATACTAGCCAGGAAAGAGAAAGAGGTATCTGGGTATAGGTAGAGATAAGGGCTGAAATTACTGCGAGATCGAGAGCAGTATCTTCTACATCTAGACCGCTAGTGATATTGACATAGACATCAAGTTTGGAGAATTGATAGTTTAACTGGCGTTCTAAAACAGCAAGCAGGATATAAAGTCTATTAATATCAAACCCTTCCGCTGTTCTCCGGGGATAGCTAAAAGAAGATGTTACAACAATTGCTTGAACCTCAACAGGGATGACCCGGTTGCCATCGAGGAGTGGATAAAAACTTACTCCTGCGGGGAGATTATCGTACTCATGCCGAAAGAGGGAGGCTGTAGCACTTAAGGAATGAATCCCTGTAGAAGTCATTTCAAAGATTCCCCATTCATCAGTAGCATAGAAGCGGTTCTTAAGACTACGAATGATACGGTAGAGGCCCTTTTTGTCTTGTTCAAAGAAAAGTACAGTGTCCACCAGGTGTTCAATAATCTTGGGACCTGCGATTTGTCCACTTTTCGTGATATGTCCCACCAAGATGAGGAGTATTCCCTGTGATTTACAGGCTCTCACGAGAGTTTGGGTAGACTCTCGTACTTGGAGAATACTCCCAGGGGGAGAGCTGTAACGGGCGAGTTCTAACATCTGGACTGAGTCAACCAAGAGGATATCGGGTTTTTGGTGAGCGAGGAACTCCAGAACCATCTCTACACGTGTTTCTCCTAGGAGCCAAAAGTCCTTCGTAATCCCTAAGCGAAGCGCTCGAAGCTTAATCTGGGAGGCAGATTCTTCACCATGGAGGTAACATACTCGTTTTTTTTCTGCAAATATATCAGCAAGATGAAGGAGAAGCGTTGATTTTCCTACCCCTGGTTCTCCAGCCAGAAGAATTGTTTGACCTGGTACGAAGCCACCGATGACGCGATCGAGTTCAACCTCTCCTGAAAAAAGACGAGGGAGCGTTTCAGCCTGAGCAAGAGATACAGTGGTATAAGATGCCTCACCAAAAGACTTTTTTTCCTCTTCTTGTACCTCCTCAAAAGTGTTCCATTCTCCACACTCAGGACACTTTCCCAACCACTTGGTTGAGCGATAGCCACAAGAGGTACAATAGTAAAAGATTTTAGTTTTCATCGTGTGGGGGAGCTAGTGAAGCTTTTGAGCAGCAAGCCCATAAACAAGAAGTCCTACAACAAACCCAACCAAAAGTGATATGAGCATCAATACGATGAGAGGGAGCTGGAAGCTCCAAAAAAACAGTTTAACAGCCACGACAGTGACATTCTGCAGAATCAACACGATAAACAAAAATAAGATTCCGACAACACTCCCGATTTTTACCCAGAAACGAGACATGATCTTCCTCCTTTGTGCTTTTTTATTATACTATCTGAGGAGAAAAAAGTCAAACCCACGAATTGCTTCATAATAAAAGTACTCGAAAAGGGAACGTTGCTTCAAAATAAAAAAGTACTTTAAATTTGTGTAAAATAATCCAGTTCATGGCTCGACAGGCTCGCCAACCGTGGCTCGACAGGCTCGCCAACAGGAATTGGGTTAACGAGGTCTGAAAAAAGACCTATTTACAGGGAAACGGCGAAATGATATGCTGAGCTTGTCGAAGCAGAGTATCAAAAAGCCAGCAAAAAGGAAAAAATGGAGATACTGGATTATTTTGTGAGGATAACAGGCCTAAAAATCGAAACTATGCCGCCAGGCTCTTGAGCACGGAAAACCATCTATGTAGGCAAGAAAAATTACCTTAAAGCCGACATAGCCAAGAAGGGCAAAAGACCTGGCAGAAAGAAAAATTCGGCGAAGAGGAACTAAAACTTCTAAAAAAGGTCTGGGAAATTGAAAACTACATGTGTGGCAAACGTTTAAAGCCAATTTTAAATGAAGTTTTAGATAATCTCTTAGCAAACGGACATCTCCACGGTTCTCCACAGGCTATAGAAAACTTGCGCCATATAAGTGCTTCAAGTATTGACCGACTTTTGAAGCATGAGCGTAAAAGCTTGAGATAAAAGGGACGAAAAAGGTACAAAGCCTGGAACGTTGTTAAAGCAACAAATAGCTATACGCACGTGGGCAGAGTGGGATGAAAATTGCCCTGGGTTCATGGAGATTGATCTGGTTGCCCATGAGGGAGGAAATAGCCGGGGAGATTTTGCTCAAACATTAAATATGGTGGATGTTTGGAGCGGTTGGACAGAGCTTGTGGCAATCAAAAACAAGGCTTCAAAATGGGTAAGAGAAGCCATAGAAAAAGTCCAAAGAAGACTTCCTTTTGAGTTACGGGGAATTGATTCTGATACCGGTGCTGAATTTATTAATCATCCTCTACGCGATTGGTGTGAGAAGCACCAGATAAAATTTACAAGGGGGAGAAGCTCCCGTTCCAATGATAACTGCTACGTTGAGCAGAAAAACTATTCCATAGTCCGCCAGAATGTTGGATACTTCCGCTACGATACCGAGGAAGAAGTCTACTACTTGAACCGACTCTATGCGTATCTCAGGCTTTATGCCAACTTTTTTCAACCGGTTATGAAAATGACAGAGAAAAAGAGAATCGGAAGCAAGGTGCAAAAGAAGCATGATGATATTAAAACTCCCTACCAACGGCTTTTAGAAAGCTCTTATGTAAGTGAGGCACAAAAGGAACGCCTAACAAGGCTTTATAAGGCTCTCGATTTGTTTCACCTAAGACAAAAAATTACAGCTTGCCAGAGAAAACTTTACAGCCTTCAAAAGAAAAAGAATGTAAAAAACAAAAATTTGGAGGAAACTGTATGGAATTTTTGAGTACTTTTTTTTATGAGGCAATGATTCGAATTTCGAGTACTTTTTTATTTGACGCAACGGGAAAACTTAAAAAAACACCTTTCTTCCTTACAAAAAATGTTATCCCCTAAGGGAGTGGATACACCACTCCCTTTTTCGGGGACACACCGTCACGAAAAAAGATTTTTCCTTATCTTTTGAGTAGCCTCCACCATATGCTGAAGACTGGCATACGCCTCAGATTCTTTTCGTGTTTTAAGTCCACAATCAGGATTGATCCAGAGGTGTTCAACAGGAATCACGGAGAGTAGTTTTTGGATGAAAGTTTCTATTTCTTCTGCTGAAGGCACACGAGGAGAATGTATATCATACACCCCCGGTCCAATATCCCGTTTCTGCGAATAGGTACGTAAACTTTCAAGAACATCGAGCTCAGAACGTGAGGCTTCAATGGTCAAAACGTCAGCATCCAGCGCTTCAATAGCCTCTGGTATATCCTTGAATTCACTGTAACACATATGGGTATGCAATTGAATTTCAGGCAAGAGAGTCGAGGTTGCCAGGCGAAATGCCGAAGTGGCAATATCAAGATAACTCTGCCATTCACTTTTCCGTAAGGGGAGCCTCTCCCGAAGAGCTGCCTCATCCACCTGGATGATACGGATATTCTTTTGTTGGAGCTCTTCTATCTCTTCTCGAAGAGCCAGAGCTATCTGGTACGCTACCTCCTTGAGGGAAATATCCTCCCTGCAAAACGACCAATTGATGATCGTGATCGGCCCGGTAAGAATGGCTTTGACAGGTTTTGTGGTAAGAGACTGCGCATAGGTAATCCACTCTACCGTCATTGAGGAAACTCGAGTCACATCACCATACAAAAGAGGGGGTTTTGTCGTTCTGGATCCATATGACTGAACCCATCCATTCTTTGTGGTAGTCATGCCTTTCAAAAAAGAGGCAAAATACTCTACCATATCGTTACGTTCGTATTCCCCATGAACGAGAACATCGATGCCGAGTTCCTCCTGGGTTTTGATGCACGAGGCGATCATTTTCTTTATTTCTTGTTTGTAGGTTTCTTCAGAGAGCACGTTTTCCTGAAATCCTTTTCGAAGTTTTCTTAATTCAGGCGTTTGTGGAAAGGATCCTATCGTCGTCGTGGGAAGAGGAGCAAGATTGAGAACCTCCTTCTGCAGAGGGAGCCTTTGTTCGACGGGCAGAGCCCGCTGGAAGTCCTTTTCTGAGAGGGCAGAAAGCTTTTGCAGGCAGAGAGAATCCCTGTCCCTTGCTGTGAGCTTGCTTATCATCTCTCTATTTTTTTGAAAAATGGGATGATCCTGGTAGTGAAGAATATCCCCAAGAAGAGCAAGTTGACGGATCTCTTCTACCTTTTCTAAGGCAAAGCATACCCCATTTTCTATCTCCTCCGGAAAACTTTCTCCCTCTATAGTATACGGCACATGGAGAAGAGAGCATGCCGAGGAGAGAACAATATTCTCCCTGGGAAGATATGAAGCGATCCTGCCAAGAAGCGAAAGAGCCTTTTCATAGTTCGTTCGCCATACGTTTTTCCCCGCAACTATCCCGCAGAGCAACATCTTTTCCGGAGGGAAACCAAACTTTTCAATAAGAGAGAGATTCTCGCTCCCTTCCACAAAATCAAGCCCTATTCCCTTCACAGGGAGCTGGACAAGTTCTTCGTAGATATCTCTCACATCCCCAAAGTAGGTTTGAAGAAAGAGACGTTCTCCATACGATGAGAGAGACTCATAAAAAGCAAGAAAAAGCTCTTTTTCCCTGTTTGTCATATCAAAAACAAGAGCCGGTTCATCCAGCTGGACATCCCCTGGAATACGTTTCAAGAGATTATGGTAGGCTTGAAGCAGCTTTTGTTGCCACTCGTGTTCTGGAACATCCTCAATGATACTTAACCGGGCAAACGTATAGGGTCCAGGGATCACCCATCGCCTATTTGGATTTTGTTTTACCAGCGTGCTCTTGTACTCAAGAAAGAAAAGATCAGCTTCCCAGGTGGTTTCAGGGGAGATTTTTGGTCTTACGCAGTGATAGTTTGTGGAAAACCATTTTTTCATTGGCCAGGCTTTGATATCAACACTCTTTTCCTGAAAACCACGGGCAAGAGCAAAGTATTTTCCCAGATGGGAAAGTGAAGACTTTTGAACCTGATCAGGAAGAACACCAAGTAAAAAACTCGTCTCAAGCATGTGATCGTAGAGAGCAAAATCAATAGGCACGAAATCAAGATCCTTCATCATACCAAAATGCTGCTGCTGAATATTCTGTGCCTCTTGAAGAATCTCTTCTTCAGAAATCTTTCCAGCCCAAAAAATTTCAAGGGCTTTTTTCCATTCTCTATTTTTCCCAATACGCGGGAATCCTGTAACCGTAGTCTTCATAGAACAATCCTCCTTGTGATGAAAAAAAGATGAAAAGACACCAACAAAGTTTTAGAACCACGCAAGAAATGAAAATAGAACAATGTTACGAATCAGTTGAAAAGACTCTCATAGCCGAACCCTCCGTTCAAAGATTTTCAGGCAAGTCTCCTGGCTTGGCTTCACCCTACTCTTCGCACCTTCCCGGTTTCCCAGTGGTTTCTTGCGAATTTCGTCCACCTCACAGTAGCGGGGGCTGCACCGGATTTCCACCGGATTTCCTTTATTAAGGCAAAAGCCACCTGAATAGAGCTATTGTACGAGAAAAAGAAATAAAAATCAAATTTTCGAAAATCATGTCTTCTCTTCTTGATCACCTTTTTCCATTTCTTAGCCAGGTTGGTATGAAGTGAAACGCCCCTCTTTTCAAAACTCCCGCAGCCCCTTCGCAAGAAAAATGATGTTTTCTCATAGTATTTTACCCAAAATGGAGAAACATTGTTTCGTAAACCTATACAAACAAGAATCTTTCTTGCAAAAAGTTTTTTGGAGAATAATAGCATGAAATCTTCAATATTCATATATTTTTACTTGACAAGATTTTTTTTCTTCAGTATACTATAAGTGTATTACTTTTATAGAACAGTAGGAAAGTTTATGATCTGTCTGGAAAACGTCCGTTACTATCTTCCAAAGCAAAATTTTTTACTTCAAGATGTTTCATTACAGCTTGAGCCAGGTCACGTCTATGGTTTGTTAGGACACAACGGAGCAGGAAAAACAACCCTGCTCAGATTAATGGCAGGTCTTATTCGCCGTTTTGATGGCAAAGCCACCGTAGATGGTGTGGATATCCGGCAAAGGCCGGTCAATTATCTTCAACGTCTTTCATTTGTTGCAGAAAAACCCTACACTCCCCCCTTAAAAATCTATGAATTTCTCGATCTTTACGCCCCTCTCTATCCATCTTTCGATGTAAAACTTTTTCATACATTGGCCAAAACAATGGATCTCAATCCTTATGAATATTTAGGCAAGCTATCGTTTGGGTATTTGAAGCGCTTCTATCTCGCGTTTTCCCTGGCAACGCAAGCGGAATACCTTTTCTGGGATGAGCCAACAAACGGTCTTGATATCACTACCAAACATATTCTCAGAAAACACATAGCGTCGCAAGTAAAAGAACATCAAACAATGGTCATAGCAACCCACCACATCGAAGAAGTAGAGCCCCTTCTCGATGCGATAGTTATCCTGCATTATGGGGAGGTGATTTTTTCTGCCTCTTTAGAAGAATGCGAAAGGCTTTTTAGCTATAAAGTCACCAATGATGAATCTCTCGTCAAAAAAGCCCTCTATGCTGAAGCTACCCCAATGGGATATCAGGTGCTTCTGAAACGAGAAGACGATGAGGAAACGAGAATTCCTCTCTCTTTTTTATTTGAGGCAAGTATACGACAGGTAGGACTTTTTCGAGAGTTAGGGAGAAGATCACAATGAATCTCAAACGAGTATGGCGTCTGTTTGTCATAGATTTTCGGCTTCTTTATAAACGGTTTCTCTGGATGCTTCTGTTGATAGCTTTAGTCTTTCTGGTGATGTCTTTTATCCTTGGATGGCTCCGTTATATACAAATTTTACCTCAAGAAATGCAACAAACATTTCATCTTGGCGGGGATATGCTACTTTTTGGCTTTCTCTGGTGTTTATTGTCTTCTTTCTCTTTTTGGGACTTGCACAACCAACCAGAAGGGTTTTATCTTTTGCTGCCTGCTAGCCAAAACGAAAAGTTTCTCAGCAAAATATTAGGCTCTTTGATAATCTATCCCTTTCTTGCTTTTGGAACACTTTTTGTGTACTCTCTTTTCATCATGCTTCTCATTTACTATCTCACAGGATCTTTGATACCGGTTTTTCTGCCCTTTTATGGATGGATTTGGAAATGGTACCTCTTTTTTCTTGTTCTTCAGGCTTGGTTTTTCTGGGGCTCAGCGGTTTTTCCTCATCTTCCCTTTGTGAAAACAGCTTTCCTCATCTTTGGAGCATCGATCTTGATATCCCTTCTCTCTACCCCCATTTTTCAGCTTCTCTTTGGTACGGTGGTTTCGTGGAATGGCATTGTCCTTTACTCTACTCAGGGTATTGTCCCCCCGTCATTAGCCAAAAGTATCTTCTGGCTACTCCTTATGATTGGGAAGATAGGGTTCTATATATCGGGCTTTTTAGGTTACTGGCTTGCCTACCGTTCATTTTGTAAACATGAGGTCTCCTATGGAGTTTGATTCCGGACAACCAATCTACCTTCAGATAGCTGATTTGGTATGTGATTCGATTTTGCGTGGTGTCTGGAAACCTGGAGAACGAATTCCTTCCATCCGGGACATGGCATCCCAAATATCGGTAAACCCCAATACAGTGGTAAAAGCGTACAATTACCTGGAAAGTCAGAAAATCATCCTCAACCAGCGAGGTATTGGTTTTTTCGTCTCAGATCAGGGATATGCTCATGTGCTCCGTCTCAAACAGGAGCTCTTCATCTCAAAAGAATGCCCTCGATTCTTCCGTCAGATGAATCTCGTAGGCATTTCGTGGGAAAATCTCCAAAAACTCTACGAAGAGTTTCAACAAAACGAAAAGGAGACAGAGAGAAAGTCTATCTCTTGAGTAATCCCAGAAGCTTTTGATCGAGTTCTTCGGCGGAGTTTCTTCCAAGCCGACGCATAATCTCCCGATACGCAGCAAGTTCAATCAAAAGTGGCAAGTTGCGACCATTGGAAACAGGAATAGTACGTTTAGGAATCTCCACATCAAGAATACGTTCAAATCGTTCATCAATACCCAACCTATCGTACTGATAACGTGTATCCCATTCGTGTAACTCAACGATAAGTCCAATGCTTTCACTTTTCTGGATCCGTCCTTCCCCATAATACTGTGAAATATTGATAATCCCCACACCTCGAATCTCAAGAAAAGCACCAAGATGAATAGTAGGTTCCCCTACAAGATCATACCCCTCAATTTTACTG
This sequence comes from Thermospira aquatica, assembly GCF_023525255.1. Lineage (GTDB taxonomy): Bacteria > Spirochaetota > Brevinematia > Brevinematales > Thermospiraceae > Thermospira > Thermospira aquatica. Next base: position 252,869 of record NZ_CP073355.1, read on the forward strand.
AGACGACGAATCTTCACCAGATCATCAGCAATAAACTTATGCCCACGATCAACAAGTCCCAGCGTAACCTCACTCTTCCCAATGCCACTCTTGCCAATGATGAGAACACCTATACCATACACTGAGACAAGGTTTCCATGAATATTGACACTGGGAGCAAAATAATCGGTAAGAAATCGCGTCACAAAAGGAATAAACTGCTTGGTGGGAAGTTTTGTACGTAACAGTGGTACCTGATAACGCTCACACATTGTTACCAAAGATTGTGGTGGTTCCTGTCCATGGGTAACGACAACCGCCGGCACCTTGTAGTGAAAGAGTTTTTCGAGATTCGTGAGGTCTTTTTGCACTTCGAGCTTTTTGATGTAGGCAATCTCCCCCCTGCCCATAATGAGAACACGTTCCCCCTGAAAACACTCAAAAAATCCGGCCAGGGGAAGCCCCGGCCGGTCAATTTCTTCACTCGTAATGGTTTGCTGCAATGTTTCCCGCGAAGAGAGAAGTTCAAGCCCCAGAGCAAGATTTTGTTCTTCGTTGATTTTGAGAAGCTCTTCAACCGTGAGTACCCGGGAAACAGGCTGACTTTCCATGTCTTTACTCTGCGGGAATCTCTTTGTGATTGGAACGATGGTGTTCCTTCATTTTTTTATCTTTGAATTTCTTGATTTCTTTTTCAATTTTGTCAGTAACACTATCACAAGCCGCTTCCCACGTTGGTTGAGTATCCATAACCATAATTGTCCTCCTTTTGTTTTAAGCTTATTTTGAAGAAAAGCCCTCTTTTATCTGGGAAAGTCTACTTCGCAGGATATGAATAGCTTTCGTATGGAGCTGGGATACACGGGATTCGGTAACATTGAGAATGGTCCCTATCTCTTTGAGAGTGAGTCCCTCATAGTAATAGAGAATCAACACCTGCTGTTCTCGTTCTGGAAGCTCCATAAGTGCTTTAGCAATCATTTTTTTGATTTCTTGTTTTTCAGCAACCACATCCGGATTGTAGGCATCAGAACTTTCGAGGGTTTCCTCGATAGAAGTCGGAGAACTTTCCGTACCGTCATTGATGTACCAGCTTTCATCCATGGAAACAAGATTATTACCGCTTACACGCAGAAGAAGGGCATGAAAATCCTCAAGTGGCATATCCATGGCTTCTGCTATCTCTTCATCAGTTGGAGGTCTGCCTAGTTTACCTTCAAGTTCTGTAATAGCCCTTTCAATTTCTTTGGATTTTTGTCGAACCGAACGGGGAAGCCAATCAATCGCTCGAAGTTGATCAAAAATAGCCCCTCGAATACGGGTAACTGCATACGTCTTGAACTTAATCTCACGAGAGGGATCAAATTTATCAATAGCATCAATAAGCCCAAGAATACCATAACTCACGAGATCATTATATTCCACAGAACTAGGCACATTCATAGCAACACGACCCGCAACATACTTCACAAGAGGTGCATATTTCTCGATGAAATAATTACGTATCAGCTCATCATGGGTTTGAATGTATTGTTCCCATAACTCTTCTTCTGAAAGGTTATCGAACTGTTCGTATCCCTTCATCGATAGCGCTATCCTCTTTACTCAAAATTTTGCCGGTCTTTCCTGCCTTTAATTATAAGGGTTTTCTTTCTTTTTTACAAGTATTTTTCTAAAAAAAAGTTTAATTTTTTCTATCTCTGAAGAAAAGTTAAAAACGAAAAGAATTTTCCATAAAAACATGAAAGACACCTCTCAAACCCAATGTGTTTCTTAAACTCCCAAAAAAGTTAAAAAACTTATTGACACAACAGTAAGAGCATTTTTATCCTCTTTATCTCCCAACATACAAGTCATTCTGAGTACTAAAAAACGAGAAATGACAATTTGGCTTGATAAACAGGGATTGCTTGTTTTTTCCTCCCTTTGCCTGGTCTTTCGTACTCCTTGAGAGATTTTCACAACATTGCGAATTTTTTCCTCCCTCGCTATAATAAAAAAACGAGGAGGAGAATAATGAGATTTTTTATACGTGTTTTTTTTCTTGTGATACTCCATGGTGGAGTCTTTGCACTTCCTGCAGGAAGTGAGAAGAGTTTCTCCGGACTTGGGGTAGATGGACAAGCCATAGGATTTACGGGGATAAGTGCTGATAGCTTCTCTTGCTGGGCAAACCCAGCCCTCTACGACATCACCCGTCTCCAAACAGGGGGCAGCATCGAGGGAATGGCGGAAAACCTGGTGTATCGTTTTTTTGGAGGAGTGCCCACCCCTCTGGGACAAATTGGAGCAAGACTCTCGTATGATAAAACCCTTCACAATCTTCTCCAGTTTGAACTCCTCTGGAGTCGGACCATTTCCCGATGGTTTTCTCTCGGCATCAAACTCAATACCGGCATGATGTTGGGACAGGGATTTTTCTCTCTCGATATCGGAGCGGTGCAACGAGGGGGGGAGGGCTCAGGCATAGGTTTTTATAACTGGGACTACGCCCTTGTTCTCAAAAACATAGGAAGCTCTGTTTCTCTTTTCCAGGATATTCCCTGGAAACCCTTTATGGTAAGTGTCGGGGGTGGATTTTCACCTCTTCGTTTCGGATGGTACAATCTACGACTTCAGAGTGATGTATCCCTGTCTTTTTCTCCCTTTTTTACCCTCGTGGGTATGGGTATGAAACATACCTTCTGGGATGCCTTTTCTCTCTCGGCTGGCTACCAACTTCCGCTGGGAACAGTGGTTCCGTTTTCTCCCACAACGAGCGCCGGGATAGGACTTGTGGGAGGAGTGGCTCTCGATAAAGAGAAGACCAATCTTATCATGCGTTTTGGGAAAACCCCCTCAGCTTCGTATACCGAGGTAGCCCTGTGGTACAGCATCCAGATGAATCCCGCTCTCTCTCATAACCTGATGGTCAATGTATCGTGGGGACAGTACGACGACAAACCACCGGTAATCTCTTCCCTCCCTGTAGTTTTCTTCTCCCCCAATCTTGATGGGATCAAAGATGAAGCCATTTTTCCTCTTCCTATCGTCGATAATGATAAACTCTCCGGTTGGGAGGTGGAAATTGTGGACAGTACCGGCAAAGTTGTCCGACGTTTCGAAAGCTGGCAATCCCTCGAAACAAAAACTCTCTCCTTGAAAAACATTGTTAAAAGAATTATCACCCCTGACCGAGGAATAGAAATCCCGCCAAGCATCAAGTGGGATGGAAGAAATGACAAAGGAGAAAAACTGCCTGATGGAACCTATCGCTACCGTATACGTGCCCGTGACATCACAGGAAATGAAACGGCTTCTTCGTGGCAAAGTGTCGTCCTTGATACAGAAAAGCGGGATTTTCACCTTGAAACCTCGAGTACGGTCTTCTCTCCCAACGGGGATGGAAACCTCGAAACCATAGAGATTTCTTTCAAAAATGTTCAGTCACTCCCTCAGGATAGACTTGTTTTTGTCGTAGAGGATGCAAGTGGAAAAGAGGTATCCCGAACCGTGTGGACAAATGAAGATGGTCTTCCACCGATGATTGTCTGGAAAGGCGAGGCAAATGGGAATCTTCTTCCCGAGGGCGTGTATCGTCTTGTCCTTCGTCTTGAAAGCGATGCCGGCAACACTATGGAGACCAATACCTCTGTACAACTGGTGAGAACAATGGAAACCGCATCTCTTGTTCTCTCTAAAAATGCCTTCTCTGCTCGTAAAGAAGAGGTGGTGACCATAACCCCGCAGGTAAGTAGTACCAATCTCCTAAAAAAATGGCTCCTGACCATTCAGAACGAAAAGGACCAAGTGGTCAGAGAAATAGGAGGAAGCTCCCCTCTCCCCTCTTTACTTCCGTGGGATGGCCGAGATAATCAGGGAACTATCGTTTCTGATGGTATCTACACAGCCACCCTTCAGCTTTTCTACGAAAGCGGCAACCAGCCCAAAAGTTCTGCTCTTCCTATCACCATCGATAACACTTCCCCTGTTGTCAATGTCAAACTTCCGTATACGATATTTTCACCCCTCCCTGATTCAAAACAGCGAACGCTTCCTATCAGCCTTGATATCAAGGCAGCCTCCAACGATATCCTCACGCTTACGATTGTGGATGAAACAGGGAGTCCCGTGTTCTACGAACAAAAGCCAGCTGAAGAGTGGGAAAAAAGCATCGAATGGACGGGTTTAAATCCAAAACTTGAGCCCCTCCCCGAAGGCCGTTATGCGTTGGTAGTAGAAGCAGAGGATGCCGTAGGGAACCGTTTTCAGACGAATATCTCTCCGATTGTTCTTCGAACAGGGCGAGAGCGTCTCTCAGTAAGCACAGCCTCTGCCTTTGTTTCCCCTAGACTCACCCCAACCGCTCGCTTTACCCTGGAAGGAAACCCTCAGGGCATCAAAAATCTTGAATTCGTTATCCGTGACGAGAGTAACCGGGAAAGGTATCGTCTCTTCACAAATATTTGGCTTTCCATTATTGATGTTCCTCTGAATAATCTTCCCGATAATTACTACACTTATCAGGCAAAAGCCCTCTACGAGGATGGCCAGAATCCTCAAAGCCCTGAAAGGCGACTGGAGATTGATAGCATTCCGCCAAAACTCGGTGCCTCGGTGGATATCCCTGCCTTTTCCCCCAACAACGACGGCCGAAGGGATAGTTTGGTCGTCAGATTTAGCCCGGAGGGGAGATCAAACGATGTTTTTTCGATGGCTATCTACAACGAAAAAGGAGAAATCGTCCGCTCTACCGAGTGGCGCGGGCCTGTGCAGAGAGAGTTTCTCTGGAATGGAAAAGATAACACCGGTAAAGAGCTTTCTGAGGGAACGTACCATCTCAGCTTCACCAGCCGGGATAACGCATCGAACGTAACCAGAGAATGGATCTCCAACGTCTACCTTGCAAAAACGTATCCCGAACTTTCGTTTGAGGTAAATGACATCGCTATCGTTCCCGGAAAACGTCCGCTCGTCGTGAGAGGAACAGTCACAGAAACCAATCGGATTGAACGAAACGAATTTCAAATTCTCAATCAAAAGGGAGAAACTGTCTATCAGCAGGCTCTCAACAGGTGGAGCAACCTCTGGACATGGGATGGCAAAACAACCCAGGGAATAGCACCTGATGGATACTACACCATCCGATGGGGACTCTCTTACCTCGACGGAAATGCTCTTCAGGCAGAGCTTGAGGATATAATAGTGGATAGTCAACCACCAAAAGTGGAACTCTTCTTTTCTCCCGTGGTCTTTACCCCTGATGGTGATGGAGAAAATGATACCCTTTCTCTCCGAGCCACGTTGTGGGATTTAGCTGGACTTGAACATGCAAGCCTAAGCATCCTCAAAATACGGGAAAATCTCCCTCCTCTTCCCGTAAAAAGGTGGGAGTGGCAGTTTGAGGATGAACCATCGCTTTTTGAAAAAACGTGGGACTGGAACGGCCTCGGAGACGACGGAGAACTTGTAGAATCCGTCCAGGACTATATGATTGAGATAGTAACACGTGACATCCTCGGCCACACCAATCGCTACCAGACAAACTTTACCACAGGGGTTTTGATTGAAAAACTTCCCGAAGGACTCCGTATACGTATCAGTAGTGTCCGTTTTGCGCTCAATTCTGCCCGGTTAACAAGCCAAAGCCAAGAAATTCTTGGTAAAATGGTAAGTGTATTCCAGCGATTACTGAGTCAACCGGAACGGTATGGACTCACCTCAGACTTTTTCATAGAGGTTTCCGGTCATACAGACGACCTGCCTGGTCCTACGCCCGATTTCAACACAAAACTCTCCGAAAAGCGAGCAAAAGCGGTGTATGACTACCTCGTAAGCCAGGGGATTCCTGCTGACAAACTCACATGGGCTGGATATGGTGAAAAACGACCCTACAAACCTATAAAACCGGAAATGTCCAAAGAACAACGGGATGAGCTGAGATCAAGAAACCGGCGTGTGGAGTTTTTCATCCGAAAAAGAAAATAAAGTCTCCCTGGATTATCCTTGATGATAATCCAGGGACTCAATATATGATTTTTCTTTGCAAGAAAACCTCCTCAGAAGGCTTTACCTGAGTCATTCTGAGGAGGAGATTAAACTTTTTAAAGTATCCCATGTTTTCTGCAAAGAGGAGAAATCAAGCACCATAAAAAGTTGTTATCTCATCACAGTCCAGGAAGAATGAAAAGACTGTGAAAAGCTATACGAGCCACCAAAACTCGAGTTTCCACTGCGATAAGGTAATAGCAAGTTTTCTCTCCTAACTGTAACAAGAAAATAGGAGTTTTGAAACACTCAAGCGGGTGGAAAAAAAGATATTAGTTAAACGTTTAACCAAAGCTTTCTCTTTTTTTCTTTGAGCTTTTGAGCTAAGAAGTAACCTTCAAGGTATGCCCTTCTTCGCCTAAAAAGACTATTCGAACATGCCTTCTTAAGAAAATAAAAACATGCAATCTTAAACTCTTTCTACCACAGCAACAAGAAGAGGGGAATCAGCAAATAGAGGAGTAAAAGAAAAATCTCCATAAAGATCAATCCTCACATCAAGACCATCAAAACAAAAGAGAAGCTCATCTTTCTCCAGCGGATAAAGCCATAACCGACTTTCATAAGATTTTTGCAAAGACTTGTCTAACAAACAGCCACGAAACTCTACCCTTTTTCCGTGATAGGCATAAAAACGCTCAAAAATACAGTGCTCACTCTCAATGAGAGGCAAAGACTCGACTTTCCTGTGCACAAGAGTATCATAATGTAAGATTTGAATGATCAATCTTCCCTGAGGTTTCAAAGCGCCATAGCACAATCGACAAAACTTTTGAATACTTTCATAAGAATCCAGATGCACAAGAGTATTCCCAAGACAGGTAATGAGATGAAATGCCTCCCCCAAGTCTCCTATCGCCATCATATCCATCTGTTTTACTTCTATTTTTGGGTTATTTCGAGTTTTTTCTCTAGCTTGAAGAACCATAGCGGGATCAAGATCTAGAGCGACAACCCTTGACACTTCTTCTTTTGAGCCAAGAAACGAAGCTAGTTCTCCTGTGGCACTACCAATGTCAAGAACTGTCGTGTTATCTCTAAGCCAGTGTGTAACGAAACCTTTGAGTTCCTCGCTAAGAGGAAAAATCTCATCATACCATTTTGCAAGTATCTCATAAAATAAACCGGAAGTTTTTTCCATAGTAAAAGATACCTCCTTCAGCTATTCTTCTTACTTTTTAGCAAAAATCTGTTATAAAAAAGGGAGTGCATGGCGCACTCCCTTTTTTATTTTATCTATTGTACAATGGTCTCTCGTGATAGTGTGTATGGAGAAGTTCGTGACTCTTCTTAGAAAGAGGTTTGCCAAGATACTCTTTGTAGAGCTGCTGCACCATGGGATTCTGGTGGGAACAACGGATTTCACTCTGTTTATCATCCTGGTAAATACCTCTAGCACGTTTAGCACGAATCTCATCGGTTGCTCCATAAGGCTGACCACCACCGCCGACACATCCACCACGGCAAGCCATCACTTCAATAAAGTGATACGGGGGCTCTTTTCCTGCAGCGAGGGCTGATTTTACCTCTTCCAGAACATACTGAACATTGGCAAGACCATGAGCTACCGCGATATTCACTTTGGTGCCCTGAATATCAATAGTAGCCTTTTTAATACCCTCCAGACCTCTTGTTTCCTCCAGGTCAACCTTGCCCAGCTCTTTGCCAGTAATGAAATAGTAAGCGGTGCGAAGAGCAGCTTCCATTACTCCACCCGTTGCACCAAAAATTACTCCTGCGCCGGTATAATCCCCCAAAATATGATCAGGATCCGAATCAGGAAGATTGAGAAAATCAATACCAGAAGACTTGATCATTCGTGTAAACTCACGTGTAGTCAATACGACATCAATATCCTGACACCCACTGGCTTTCATCTCCTCAGAACGGCTAATCTCATATTTTTTTGCCGTACAAGGCATAATAGAGACACCATAGACATCACAAGCCTTCAGCCCTTTTTTCTCTGCATAGTACGTCTTGGTAAGAGCTCCCACCATCTCGTGAGGAGATTTTGCGGTAGAGAAATGAGGAATCATATCGGGATAGTACTTCTCGAGATAATCTACCCATGCCGGACAACACGTTGTAATGAGAGGGATGGGGCCTTTTTTATGAACAAAACGCTCCACAAATTCACTTGCTTCTTCCATAATAGTCATATCCGCACCAAAATTGGTGTCAAAAACTGCATCAAACCCCAAACGTTTCAAAACACTGTAAATCTTTTTGGTAAGAATGGTTCCGGGCTCCAGTCCAAACGCTTCACCCACAGCCACACGAACAGCAGGAGCAATCTGAACGACTTTGTGCTTTTTGGGATCCTGAAGAGCCTGCCACACTGCAGGTGTCTCGTCTTTCTCATAAAGAGCACCAACAGGACAGTGCGCGGTACACTGACCACATTTCACACATGGGCTATCAATAAGCTTGACATCAGCTGCAGGGGCAATACGCATGTTATACCCCCGTCCGATAAACTCGAGTGCCCATACGTTCTGCATTACCTGACACACCTCAACACAACGCCCACATTTGACACACTTGGCAGGGTTGATAGTAAGAGCAGGAGAAGAATCGTCTACCGGGTGTTCTACTATCATATTGGTAAAAGGTACCTCTCGGATACCAAAATCCTCTGACAGTTTCTGAAGTTCACAATTCCCATTTCTCGGACAGCGAAGACAATCATTGGGATGGTTGGAGAGGATGAGTTCAAGTACTGTTTTTCGAACCTCGTACAGCTCAGGATCATGGGTGACAATCTCCATCCCTGGTTCAGCCTTCGTCGCACAGGCACGAATCATCTTGGGGTTATTTTTGATCTTGACAATACAGAGCCCACAAGCGGCTGTTGGAGGAAGATCTGGATGGTTACAAAGCTTGGGAATATTTACCTGTGCTTTCTTGGCTGCCTCTAAAATAGTTGTTCCCCTGGGAACTTCAACGGCCATGTCATTAACTTTTATCTGAATCATTTCCATAGCTTACCTCCTTTAGCTTTTTATCACCGCGCCAAACTTACACACGGTATAACAGTTGCCACACTTGATACACTTTGCCTGATCGATGGTATGAGGTTTGCGCTTCTCACCAGAAATACAGTTCACAGGACACTTCATAGCACAAAGCCCACACCCTATACATTTTTGAGGATCGATTACGTAGCTCACAAGTTCTTTACAACTTCCTGAAGTACACTTCTTCTCTACAATATGCTGACGATACTCATGCTCAAAGTAGCGAAGAGTAGAAAGTACTGGATTGGGTGCTGTCTGTCCAAGACCACAGAGCGAAGCCTTCTGCATAGCACGACCAATCTGCTTAAGTTTTTCGATATCTTCCAGTTCACCTTTTCCTTTTGAAATCTTGTCAAGAATATTGTGCATCTGTCTTCCACCAATACGACAGGGAGAACACTTTCCACATGACTCATCCACAGTAAACTCCAGATAGAACTTGGCAATATCGATCATACAATCATCTTCATCCATCACAATGAGACCACCAGATCCCATAATCGACCCAAGTTTCTGAAGGTTCTCATAGTCGATGGGTGTATCAAGATACTCTGCAGGAATCACACCCCCCGAGGGTCCACCAGACTGTACTGCCTTGAATTTCTTTCCTCCCTTAATACCACCACCAATATCAAAAATCACCTCTCTCAAGGTGGTCCCCATAGGTACTTCGATCAAACCAGAGTTGTTCACCTTTCCTGTGAGGGCAAACACCTTGGTTCCCTTGGAGGTTTCTGTTCCAATCTGAGAAAACCACTTGCCACCTTTGAGAATAATCACGGGAATACTTGCCCACGTTTCTACGTTGTTGATCACGGTAGGTTTACCCCAGAGTCCACTCACAGCAGGGAAGGGAGGACGGGGTCTAGGCATACCACGGTTGCCCTCGATAGAAGCAAGCAGAGCTGTTTCCTCACCACAGACAAAAGCCCCTGCCCCAAGACGAATTTCAATATCAAAATCAAATCCACTGCCCAGAATATCTTTCCCCAACAGCCCAAGCTCACGAGCCTGCTCAATAGCCTTTTCCAGACGCTTGATCGCAAGGGGATACTCAGCGCGAATATAAACATATCCTTGATGCGCCCCTACCGTATAGCCACAGATAGTCATAGCCTCAATGATCGAATGGGGATCACCCTCGATAGTACTACGATCCATGTATGCGCCAGGGTCTCCCTCATCAGCGTTACAAACAACATATTTTACATCTGACTCTACATCCTTGGTAAAAACCCACTTCCGCCATGTGGGAAATCCAGCTCCTCCACGACCACGAAGTCCGGATACTTTCAACTCTTCGATCACATCATCCGGCTTCATTTCAAACAGTACCTTTTCCAGGGCCTTGTATCCATCACGAGCGATATATTCATTGATATTTTCCGGATCAATAACACCACAGTTACGAAGCACAATACGAAACTGCTTCTGATAAAAAGGAATATTCTCGATCTTGACATTTTTGTGACTTTCATCGTACTGATAGACAAGATCCTTGACGGGACGCCCCTTCAGAAGATGTTCCTGAACAATTCTATCAGCATCCTCTGGTTTTACGTCAACATAAAACGTCTCATCGGGGAGCACTTTCACAATAGGACCCTTCTCACAGAGCCCAAAACACCCTGTTTTGACGAGCTGTATCTCGTTCTGAAGACCAAGCTCCGTCATCTTTTTCTGCATCTGATCAAAAATAACACTGGATTTGTTGGATTCACAACCTGTTCCACCACAAACCAGAACGAAACCTCTATACGCCATGGTATCCTCCCTTACTTCATGATGTCAGCGGCTGGTTTATCCATCACATGCTCGCTCACCAATTTTTTGTGGATTACATGCTCTTCAAGGATCTTGCGTGCAACATCGGCTGTAACCTTGCCATAAATTGTTTGAGGCATATCGGGCATAATGACTTCAACAGTAGGTTCCACGTAGCAGTAACCCATACACCCTGTTTGTTTCACCACCACATCTTTGAGTCCAAGTTTTTCGATATTTTCAACAAAGGATTTCAAAGTATCACGAGCCCCAGCTGCAATTCCACACGTTCCCATTCCCACGATAATAATCGTGGACTTATTCTCAACCTCACGTTTCTCTATCTCCGTTTTGCTTTGTTCACGAAGTTTTCTCAACTCTTCAAGCGTGATTTTTGCCATATACTTCCTCCTTTAATTCTTCTTCCAGTTTTGTAATATAAAACTTTGCCCAGGAAAGAGACTCAGCCGTTTCAAATCCGCCAACAGCCTCTCGAAGCTCGCTCCTCACTACACGGTACGATCTTTCCCCTAGTTTACGATGGATCAACATTTCATACTCTCCATCAAATCCCATCACCTGAACAAAAAGCAATACAAGATCACCCACTGGGGGCATGTCTACATGAGATTTTGGAAGCACAAGAGCTACCGACGTTCCTTCATCCTTACGCGAATCAAGCAGAAACTCTCCCCCAACTGTCTCACAGAGTTGCTTAGCAAAAGGAAGCCCCAGTCCAACTTTGCGTTTTGCGTGCTTCTCTCCATTGGTGTAGAAGGGATCTACGGCTTGCTTCATTTCATCCGGCGTCATCCCAACACCGTTATCTCCTATACAGCAGGTAAGCGTCTCTTTCTCCTCCAGGTAATCCAGAGTCACCAGAGAAGCCTTTGCCTCAATCGCATTCTGCACCAGGTCGTAGAGGATATCTGTCAGTGTGGCGTGCATATACTACTTGCTATACCGGGCAATAATATCTGGAAGCTGCTCTTTGGTCAAACGACCATACACCTCACCATCTACTGTCAGCACTGGTGCCAGTCCACAACATCCAAGACAGCGAACAGCCTGCAAAGAAAACTGTCCATCCTCCGTTGTTCCATTGACACCAACGCCTAGCTGAACCTCAAGTTCCTTAATGAGATCTTCTCCCCCTTTGAGGTAGCATGCTGTCCCCATACAAACAGAGATGGTGTGCTTACCGGGTTTTACCAGGCGAAAGAAATGATAAAAAGTCACCACTCCATAGATTTTTGCCAAAGGCACATCCAGCATACGAGATAAAGACAGAGCCACATCCCGAGGAATATACCCATACTCCTCCTGAACACGGTGCAGAATCATGATAAGGTTTCCCGGTCTTGCTTTCCACTCATTGATAAAAGCCAAAAGTTCAGCGGAAAGCTGCACCTCTTTTTCCTTTGTCTCAAACATGTATCTCCTCCTTTCTCTTGATTTCATTAACTATAAAGCAAAGAAAACCTTAAAATATTTAGCATTACTATAAGTAAAAGAAAAAAAAATCACAAAAAACCACCTTTTTATACTCAATAAAAAGAGAATATTATATATAATAATGTTCCAAAAAAGAAGACCCGGGAAACCCGGGTCTTCTTGAGTACCTACGATTTATAACCGGAAGATAATCTCCACTCCCCCAAACACTCCTGTGGTACTCAGCGTACCGTTCCAGTCTGTAAAATGTGGTTTTACAAAGACGGATTCTCCTGATTGATCGCTTCCTGTATCTTCCCTGAAATAGAGTCCTGCCATCTGATAAAAACTCCAGTGAAAGCCACCGAAAAACCGCAGCTTCACCGATTGATTAAACTGGATATTGTACGAAACAAAAGGTTGAAGGGCAAAATCAAACCAGTTAAGCGAAACCTTTACAGGATAGGAGAAATCCTTACCCTCAATCGTAAGTCCCCACTCATTAGGAAGCTCCATAACATCTTTTGCTCCAATGGAAATAGCAAACTTTGTTCCCACTACCAGGCTCGTATTCCGCATGTACCATTCATAAGCAGGCCCGATGGTCAAATAAAGCATAAAGGGATCAACAAACCCCATCCCAAAACCTGTTTCCCACAGCCAGCTATATCCTGACTCAAGATCAAGCTGCATCATCAAAGCGGGGGCAAATCCATTGAGAGAACTAAAAGAAAGTTGTGTATTATTCAGATCGGGAAGAGAAGGATACGAAAGCGTCGCTTTTGCAGGAACCCCAAAAGGCATGGGGCCAAAACTTATCCCAAACCTTCTCCCTGCCTTGGGTGCCTCGATCAGCTGATCCCCCGGCTTAGGAGAACCAAAAATGATGTGTCCATACGAATATTCATCACTTACATAGCTTACACGGATAAGCCCTGTTCGCCGCTTTTCCGTGAAACGCCCCATGACAGTAACTTCTTCCTCAATAGCAAACTCATATCCCGGACTGATCCCCAGGTTTTTCCCGAGCTCAAGGTACGCAAAATTCCCATCGACGCGAAGAACACCTGTTTTGATCTTAAACTCCTCGACATTCCGTAGATAATAGGCAAGCCCTTCCATCGCATCGTTCACAGCCTTCTGGTAAGCCTCGTTGGCACTATTGCGAGAGATTGCTTCTCCCCTGTTATCATAGGTTGAGAGGAGGTTACCAGCTGTATCGATGATCTTAATAGAAACATTCACCGTCGCTTTGTGCTCTTTCACAATACGAATCTCATACCCTCCCCCTTTTTTGGGTTGCGGGATCTGAATATCATAACTCTTAGAATCAAATCCATTAATAGAAGGAATAAACACAAAAACCGAATTCACCAGACGTTCCATCTCACTTGCAGGAATCACAGCTATTCCCAGATCCTCATCGCGATACTGAGGGTTCTGAAGAGCAGCCTGTTTTTTCAGTTCGCGGATACGTTCAATAAACCTCTGGGCTGTCGTCCCATCCAGACGATACTGATACCCAATAACCTGAAACCGTTTCATGGAAGCAATAGTTGCAATCATCCTATCATCAAAATACATATATGCCGAGCTGGGAAGATTGTACGAACTATACACCGACATCACGGCTACCTCTTTTCGCTGGGAAACTTCTGCTCCAAAAACAAAAGAAGTAAGAAAAAGTCCAAAACACCAAAGTATAAACCTTTTCATAGTTCCTCCTTCATTATGACTCTTTCCTCTGAAAGAGTATAGCACAAGAAAGAAAAAATTTCAATTAAAAAAGAAAAATTAGCTACTCTATTTTTTATGAAGAAGACCCTTTTCCCCATTTTCTTGTGATGAGAAAAAGATGCTTTTCATTCTCAAAGAAAGAAAAGAGAAAAGGTAAAAGGACTAAAAAAACACCCAATGGTAACTTTTGGAAAACTGGATAAAAAAGTTTGTAAAAATTTTGAGATATTTTTGCATTTTGCTTTATACTATAAAAAATCGAAAGGACAAAGACATGCTGCTAGAAACAACGAGTATCTATCAGATTTTTCTCAGAAATCTTACAGCTCGAGGGGATTTCCTCTCAGCTCTTCCCCATCTTGAGCATGTGAAAAAACTGGGTTTTTCGTGGGTGTACCTTACGCCGATCCATCCCATCGGTGAAATCTCTCGCAAGGGAAGCCTCGGCAGCCCCTATGCCATTCGTGACTACCGTGAGATTAACCCAGAACTTGGGACCCTTCAGGACTTTCGAACATTCATTCAGACAGCGCACGACTTGGGCCTCAAGGTCATGATCGATGTGGTATACAACCATTCTTCTCCCGATGCCTATCTCGCCCAGAAGCATCACGAATGGTATCTGCGTGACAAAAAGGGCTCCTTTACCCGAAAATTTGACGACTGGAGTGATATTATAGATTTCGACTTCTCTTCTTCTCCAGCCCTGTGGGACGAACTGATTGAGACCCTTATCCAGTGGCGAGATGAGGGCGTAGATGGATTCCGCTGTGATGTTGCTTCTCTTGTCCCCATAGAATTCTGGAAGGAAGCCAGACGACGTGTCAACCAACCCATCGATGGGGGGAGAGAAACCTATCCCATCCTCTGGCTTGCTGAGCAGGTGCACCCACAATTTTTGCTTCACGTACGCCAAAAGGGGTTTCTCTGCCACGGTGGTCCGGAACTTCACCAGGCTTTTGACCTCACCTATGACTATGATGGATTTGAACGACTTGAAGCCTATTGGGGTGGGGAAGAATCCTTAAAACCATTCATCGACTATCTCTATACCCAGCAAACAGTGTATCCAGCCGGCACAACGAAAACAAGATTTCTCGAAAATCACGATCAAAAACGTGCCGCCTGGCGTTTTGGAAGGGGAAACCTTCTTAAGCACTGGACAGTCTTTTACCAACTCCTCCCCGGCACCACCTTTGTCTACATGGGACAGGAATATGCGATACCAGAGTATCCCTCCCTCTTTGAACGTATGCCTGTACCATGGGAAACAAAAGATAGTACGTTTTTTGAGTTTTTTCAAGCGTGTTTTTCCCTTACACAGAAGATCAAAGAGCATAGCTTGCTCTGCTCGGTCAAACTTATCGGGGATGGTATAGTCTGGCTGGAACGTCGTGGGACAAAACACTACGGGGCTTTTCTCAACCTGGTCGGAAAACGAGGGGATTTCACCCTTCCGTTTCCCATTCGAGGGATAGACTGCTTTCACGGAAAGACCCTCTCTCTCGAAGGAAAAATCCCACTTCCCGAAGACCCCCTCGTGGTAGAGCTTGAATAAACCTTCAGCCTCTTTACTCGAGAAGCCCTTGATAGACCTTTCCAAGCTCTTGAGCATGACGGTAAATAACCCGTATCCAGTTCGAAGAAACGAGAGGCCGAAGTGTTTCGTACTGCGTAAGACGTTTTTTCATCATGGAGGCAAGGGCGAGCCTTTGTTCTCGCTCTTTACTTTCCGGAAGACTCTCAAGAGCAACAATAGTATCCTCTATCTGGCGAGCGATAACGGCAGGAGATCTTCCTCCTAAACTCTCAGAAAAGGAGAGGTAGGTATAATGGAGGGAAATATTCGAAAACACCTCAATATAAGACTCCACCGTGTCAAAATGCTGCGTCACCACCTTACAAAATAACGCATTTGTGACTAAATCCTTGTGAAGGAGAGGAATAAGAGCCCCATCCAAAAACCCCCTTGAAGCAATAAGAGAAACCCGATCTCTATAAAACGGTCGTACATCCTCCCACACTCGAAGAAAATCCCTCACCGCCTTTTCCTCTTCACGCTGCACACATCCTAAAAAACTCAAAACCACCCCCAACAACAAAAGCCAACGTCTTCTCATATATTTTCTTACCATAAAAAAACAGAGAAGAAGGGTTTTCCCCTTCTTCTCTCACGCTCACTTTTATTTTATCTTCTGCACTCTAATGGTTCGCGTACTAATAGAGAACTGCCCCAAGAGCATCGAAATAAAAAAGTCGATAATAGAATACTCCGTAGAAATAGCCACCTCAGAACCATCGGGGTAGGCAGCCAACAGAGGAGCCGTCGAATTGTCACCAAGTGGCACTAAACCCCAGAGAACATACCACACCATCTTTTGCTGGTCAGGAGAAGTAATAGACTGGCTGCTAATAAGGATCTTTTTTCCCTCAGGAGCTCTAACTATCACCTTTCCACAACCAGATACCACAAATACTACCAGGACCACGAGCGCGATAAGTCTTTTCATACTTTTCCTCCTCTTTTAAAATTTTGGTTTTTCTATTTATTATTATACTTCCTTTCCTGGTAAATGTCAAGTTTTCGAATTGCTTCATAATAAAAGTACTCGAAAAGGGAACGTTGCTTCAAAATAAAAAAGTACTTTAAATTTGTGTAAAATAATCCAGTTCAAAGAACTGGAGGTACAAGGTGGAGTTAGCGATGTTTGAAAGGAGACCTATTTACAGGGAAACGGCAAAACAATATCAAAAAGCCAGCAAAAAGGAGAAAAAGGAGATACTGGATTACTTTGTGAGGATAACAGGCCTAAAAAATCGAAACTATGCCGCCAGGCTCTTGAGGCAGCACGGAAAAACCATCTATGTAGGCAAAAAAAATTACCTTAAAGCCGACATAGCCAAAAAGGGCAAAAGACCTGGCAGAAAGAAAAAATTCGGCGAAGAGGAACTAAAAATGCTAAAACAGGTCTGGGAAATTGAAAACTACATGTGTGGCAAACGCTTAAAGCCGATTCTCAATGAAGTTTTAGATAATCTCTTAGCAAACGGACATCTCCACGGTTCTCCACAGGCTATAGAAAACTTGCGCCATATAAGTGCCTCAAGTATTGACCGACTTTTGAAGCATGAGCGTAAAAAGCTTGAGATAAAAGGACGAAAAGGTACAAAGCCTGGAACGCTATTAAAGCAACAAATAGCTATACGCACGTGGGCAGAGTGGGATGAAAATTGCCCTGGGTTCATGGAGATTGATCTGGTAGCCCATGAGGGAGGAAATAGCCGGGGAGATTTTGCTCAAACATTAAATATGGTGGATGTTTGGAGCGGTTGGACAGAACTTGTGGCAATCAAAAACAAGGCTTCAAAATGGGTAAGAGAAGCCATAGAAAAAGTCAAAGGAAGACTTCCTTTTGATTTACGGGGAATTGATTCTGATACCGGTGCTGAATTTATTAATCATCCTCTGCGTGATTGGTGTGAGAAGCACCAGATAAAATTTACAAGGCTCCCGTTCCAATGATAACTGCTACGTTGAGCAGAAAAACTATTCCATAGTCCGCCAGAATGTTGGATACTTCCGCTAGATACCGAGGAAGAAGTATACTACTTGAACCGACTCTATGCGTATCTCAGGCTTTATGCCAACTTTTTTCAACCGGTTATGAAAATGACAGAGAAAAAGAGAATCGGAAGCAAGGTGCAAAAGAAGCATGATGATATTAAAACTCCCTACCAACGGCTTTTAGAAAGCTCTTATGTAAGTGAGGCACAAAAGGAACGCCTAACAAGGCTTTATAAGGCTCTCGATTTGTTTCACCTAAGACAAAAAATTACGGCTTGCCAGAGAAAACTTTTCAGCCTTCAAAAGAAAAAGAATGTAAAAAACAAAAATTTGGAGGAAACTGTATGGAATTTTTGAGTACTTTTTTTTATGAGGCAATGATTCGAATTTCGAGTACTTTTTTATTTGACGCAACGGGGAGTTTTTTTAAAATTTTTTTCTCCCTTACAAATACAAAAATCTTTTGATACTTTTTTAGGTGTCTTTTCAAATTCCTCTGACATAATCTCTATCCTCACTACTTTTGCATAAGCAGGAAGCATTTCGTTAAGTTTTTTTCGATTCTCCTCCATAATGGAGACAATCTGTTGTTCAGTAAGCTTTTCCTGATCAATTCGATCCATATCGGGATACACGAGAGCGACAAGCTGATGTTCCCGGGATACAACGAGAGATTCCTGAACATAGGGCAGAACATTGAGTTTGGCCTCAATCTCCTCTGGATAAATGTTCTGACCTGATGGACCGAGAAGCATCGTTTTACATCGTCCGTTAATGTAAATAAAACCCTTCTCATCAATATAGCCCATGTCTCCTGTATGCAGCCAACCATCCTCATCAAAAACCTCTTTGGTAGCATCAGGATTCTTGTAATAACCAGACATAACATTTGCTCCACGTACCATAATTTCTCCTGATGTGTCTCCGGGATGAAGAGGAACAATTTTAACCTCCATCCTGTCTACCACCCGCCCTACTGAGTGTGGGGCATATTCCTTCCATGGGCTGTAGCTAATGAGAGGACCACACTCTGTCATCCCATATCCAACCGTAAAGGGAAACTCCACTGACCGAAGAAAAGCTTCCACTTCCGGGCTAAAGGCAGCACCACCTATCACGACTTCGCGAAAATTTCCCCCAAAGGTAGCAACAAGCTGATCCCGTACCTTTTTTTTGATGGCTGCATTGACACCGGGAACAAATCGCAAAAGACGCAGTACTGGCTTATCAAGAGCTGGCTTGATCTTTTTGTAGTACATCTTCTCAATGATAAGTGGTACAGAAAGGATGAGAGAAGGTTTTACCTTGGCAAAAGCCTCAATAAGTACCGTAGGAGTGGGGGTTCTGGAGAGAAAGTTGATATGACACCCGGTAAAAAATGGAAAGAGAAACTCAAAAGCACACCCAAAAGAGTGCGCTACCGGCAAAAAGGAAAGAATCGTCTCTCCGGGAAAGAGAGGCATGGTATCCCTGGCATACTTTATATTGGACATGAGATGAGAACACGAAAGACAGACACCTTTTGAAAAACCTGTGGTTCCTGATGTGTACACGAGAGAGGCAAAATCATGTGTCCCCACTTTTGGGAGCTGAAAAGTATTCCTGTCAACCAAGAGAGAGTGAGCATATTCACGGATGCTTTTCTTGAGTGTTTTTTTCTTTTGCCAGAGTATCTCCATATCCTCCAGGGAAATAACAACCTCAAGGTATTTTAGTTCTGCTGGATCAATGGCCTCAAAAAGCGACGGAAGCGCAAAAAGGACTCGACTCTCAGAATGATTTAACAGATGCACAAGATCAGCAGGATGAAAATCAGGCAAAAGCGGCACATTCACCGCCCCATAACTGATAGCAGCCAGGTAGCTTACTGCCCAATTTGCCGAATTTCTACCCAAAATAGCTATACGATCCCCGCGTTTGATTTTCGCATCCCCAAAAAATTGGTGGATAGCAAGAAACATTCGGGCACATTCCCCATACGTATAATGGGTTTTGCCACCATAGTCAGAAACAGCCATCAGATCCCAGTTTTGTTTGAGAGATTTTTCAAGTTCTTCAACAAAGTTTAACTCACACCTCAAGTGTTCTGGAAGGTGGAATTTTGGTCTCATATCTTCTACTCCTTTTCAAGATTTTAGCACCTCCAACTCTTTTCAATTTATTGAAAGAGTAACCTCATCAATTCGTCTTTTTTGAGGCCGGTATATTTTCCCTGCAAAGCTGTCCTTTCACTGTAGGTTTTGACCAGAGGATTTGGCCTCACCCCTTCCCCCCAGAGCATAAACGGCACAGGGGTACGCGTATGTTTACGGAGTTTGACCGGCACAGGATGATCAGGGAGGATTACACCGCGCCATGGTTCTCCATCAAATGTTTCCCGATAAAGCTCTAAAAAAGTTCCTATCAACCGACTATCGGCTTCTTCGATAGCGCGAATCTTGAGATCAAGATCCCCGAGGTGTCCACATTCATCAATGGCCTCAAGATGGACATAGACAAAATCATGGTCTTTCAAAAGCTCGACAGCAGTTCTTGCCTTGTTTTCGTAGTTGGTATCTATCCATCCTGTAGCTCCTTCAGGGCGACGTACAGTCATATTCCCCAGCCGTCCCAATCCCAAAATCACATCCACCGCTGCCACAATGGCCCCTCGTTTTCCATACATCTCTTCAAAGGACGGAACATCCGGTTTTCCCCCTCCTGACCACGGCCAGATCATGTTTGCTTCGTTTTTTCCTGTTTCACGACGTCGCTGGTTAATGGGATGGGAAGAAAGAAGCTTATGCGCCCGGTACATCAGAGAAAGAAGGGTCTCTTCAGTGTATTTTGCGCTTTCATCTGCAGCCTTCGGAAGGATCTTTTCCCACTCCATCCCATGAGAAGAGTCCGGTTTCTCATAGAGAATATGAGGCGAAAACTCCTTTCCCTTGAGATAAAGAAGATGGCGATAACTTACCCCTTTCTGAAAACGAATCTTTTCGCTTCCCAACTCCTGCTGAAGAAAGGTAATAAGCTCTTCGGCCTCTTCATCCTCGATATGTCCTGCAGAATAGTCTTCCAGAAGTCCATCCTTGACGGTAATGAGATTAAGCCGAAAGGCTATCGTTTCCTCATCAAGCGGAATACCCATCCCGTAGCTCTCGATTGGTCCCCTCCCGGTATAAGAGTTTGACAAGTCCCACCCCAACAACGACATATTGGCTACATCAGAGGAGGTAGGAAAACCTTCAGGAAGAGTGAGAAATGTGCCAAACTCAGCCTCGCTGGCAAGCTTATCCATCACCGGTGTTCTAGCATATTCAAGGGGGGTCATCCCACCCAGTTCGGGAAGTACTTCATCTGCCATCCCATCAAGAAGAAATACAACATACTTCATAGTTTACCCCTGTGAATTCTTAGATTCAATGAAATAACGTATATAATTTATCACATACGCCAAACCAGAGAAAACCAAAAGCCCTACAACAAGCCACAAGAGATACCTGTTTACCGTCGAGAGCCAGGGGAAAGCCTCTCCCCACCGAGTTCCCGCAAACAAAAAACTACAATAGAAAAAACCGAGCATAAAGGTGGTAAGCTTCCCCACCACGAGGGGAAGAAACACATACCGATACATATTGAGCGCATAAATAGCTCCAAGAGCAATAATAATATCCCTCATCGCCACCACAGCAAAAAACACAAACGGAATCTCCTGCTGAATGTACAGCACCGTCGCCAATGTCACGGCGAGCAGTTTATCCCCTATAGGATCAAGGATTGTCCCCACCAGACTCTGAAGTTGAAAGGTTCGGGCAATCCATCCATCCAGAAAATCGGTCACATACGCAACTGCCACCAAAAGAAACACATACAAACGCATATGAGGATAACGCAAAAGATATAAAACAGGAAAAACAAGAACAATCCTTAAAAGTGAAAGTACATTCGGAAGTGTCCAGAAACGCTCAGAAAGCTTTGTCTCTGTCATGAGCCGCTCCTTCCATTAGTGGATTGTATCGTGATAGGGAGGAGTATCACCTCATCGGGCAGAACAAAAGGAACATCCCTATTTGTTCCAAGCAAATGAAACCCTCTCTTTTCTTTGCCAACACTTGGCCCTCCATCAAGCCATTCTCCATACTGACGAGGAAGTCCAGGTATCTCTCCCCGGGCCGTTCTCTGCGAGGAAAAAGGCAAAAGCACACCACACCACAACTGTGAAAGCGTTGCAGGGTATGCTGCCTTTTCCTTATAATACTGAAGAACATCCCTGTAAGTGAAAATCTCCAGAGAGGCCTTGGATTCCTTTTCTATATATGCCCGTACACTCTGCGGATTACCAAGGATAATTTGATACTTCCCCGGTACAAGATATGCCGGAAGAACAATCTCAAAACGCTCCCTATAGGTCCGCGAAAAATTATCCCTCAAAACACACGAGATCTGCATCGTCTCCCCCACCTGGAAGGTAGACCTTTCGATCCATGCCCGTTCTACAAATCCTCTTCGCCCTACAGGTTGTTTCTTGAGAACTATCCGGAGATTCTCTATACGAACATTTTCCCTATCCTGACCCTGAACAAGAGACAAAAACTCCCAGACATCACTCACCAACCTTCCAAAAGTCACAGCATCTCGATCATAAAAAGAGTTCATAGACCAGGTAAGCGTATTGGTCTTTCTCTCATAGAGCACTTTTGCTTCAAGCAAAAGATCAATCACATGTTGCTCTGCACTACCCAGTGTCGATTCGAGGAGAGAAAAAAACGCAACCATGGTAAAATAGGCCTGATAAAGAGGACTCCTCACCACCCTGTAATGGTAGGTGTTGGTACCTCCTGGTTCATAAAGCGTGGTCTCAACAGGGAGCATATCTGGTTTTTTTCCAACCCTTCCCTCAACGGCAAAAGCCCCATCATACACCACACTACCAAGTTCTTGACCGGCTGTGCCCAGTTTAAACGAAACCGTATACGAAGGCATTACCCCGTAGATATACGCTCGAGAAAAGGGGGCTTCTATCTGGCCAGATTGAAACAAAGGATGCCCAAACATCCATACTTTCTCACCTTCTACCGCTGTAACCGTTCCAATAGCCTGAATCCTCACATCCCCATCAACAAGATGGACAGCTACAGCATCTCCCGGTCTCAGAGAAGAGGGCATATCTTTCTCTACCCCTTTTCCTCCAGCCATAGGGAGAAAAGACACTTGCCGGGATACCTGATTGGAGAGAAATCCCAAAAAATCCCCCCTCCCATCACTCCAGAGATACAGGGGAAAAGAAGAGAATACCGCTCTCTTTGTAGACGAAAAGGGTTTGGTAACACGAAAAGAAGTCCCCACCATAAGCTCAGCCGGGGTAATACCACAAAGAGCTTCCTTTGCAAACGACCAGGCATAGGCAACTGCCCCTACAAGTCGGTTACTGATATAAACAGGACTCCCGCTCATCCCTGCAATGATGCCAGTCTGCTCCAGATTTTGACCGGAGAGTCTGGCAAGAATGAGAGTATCCTCCGGGGTTGTGCCCCGCATTACATCGACAATCTCCACCTCAAAGGCTTCAGACTCCCATCCAGAAAACACAGAGTATCCTACACCTCGCATACCCCGAGAGATTTCTGTCGTAGACATCATATCAAGGGCATACCCACACACGAACCAGAGAGAAAACAACAGATACTTTTTCATACGGATTATTATACATTTTTTTGAAAAAAAATACAAACAAAAAACCTTTTCCAAACAACTTTATCCCATCTCTTCTCTGCCACAAAAAGGAAAGACCACCTGCGGGAAACAGGTGGCCTAGGGAGGGGGAAGCTTTTATAGGAGGTTTCTTGAGGACTATTTGTCCACTATTGGATCCTTATTCAGTTGCATGCGGTATTTCTCTTGCTGGTAGAGATACAGATCCTCAACCAGGCGCATCTCTTCCAGTTTCTGGCGACGTTTTGCCCGGGTGGTAATAATCTGCCAGACTTCCTCATCGTTGATATCCTCAACCACGTCGCTGTCTACAACATAAGGGGTATACTCCATATCAATCGACTTTATATAGGTGACAAAATCCCCTCCTATCTGATCGGCATACCGATAGATAATGATAGCATCCAGGACAAGGTAAGGTACATCCTTAGGATACAACGGCTCACGGCGCAAAATCTTCGCATTAAATCTCTCACTAAAATTCGGGTTGACATACATGAGTTTTCTCCAACCTTCAAAGTTAAGCCAGCCAACAAAAAACTCTTTGTATTCCTCATTCTTGTCACGAAAACGGACACTCGCTCCATAGGGATAATTTCGGCCGCTGATCCACATAGAGACAGAACGCACCTCCGAAACATTGGGCATCACCCCGTTGGAGATATTCATATAACGCCCTTCATCATCATAAATTTTGATAGGAAAAGGTGGTTGAAGAAGAGCATTTGCATTGTTTTTCCATGTGGGAAAATGAATTCTCGCCCCAATTACTGTCCCAAACCGCTTACTCTCGACAGGCTTACAGTAGCTCTGAAACCGATTCTGATCGAGATTTGCAGACTCATTCAACTTAACGGTCCAGCTTTCAAGAAGAAAATCTTTATAGCCAAAGACAATTCGCGGCTGCCCATCGATGTTGGTAATATAACTTTCTTCTGGCCCTTCAAACTGGAGCTTAATCCGCTGATCATACTCTGAAAAGTCTATCACGTTTCGACTAATAACCCCATACGCACTCAGAGCCGAAACCAGTAGAAAGGAAACTATCAGTTCTCTCCTCATAACCCACTCCTTTTCTTCGTTGACACAAAAAGCATCGGAAAAAAACAAAAAAGCATTATATTTTGATACGTGTTTTTTCATGTTTTTTCTGGTATCAAATTCGAGTTATCCTTAAAAAAAACAAATTTATCTCTATGAATTTCAATAAAATAAAAGAGATTACAAAATTCCAGTTTTGAAGGGGTAAACTGCTTAAAAACTTGACTATTTTTTGTTTTTGCATTTAAATAATGGTACTCGAAAAAGAGTGGAGGTGAAAACGTGACACTATCAGGTGCACAGATTCTCGTTGAGTGCTTAAAACGAGAAGGAGTCAAGGTTATCTTTGGATATCCGGGTGGAGTGGTTATCCCCCTGTTTGACGTGCTCTACGATGAGAGTTCTATCAAACTCATTCACGTGCGCCACGAACAGGGTGCTGCTCACGCTGCCGATGGATATGCCAGAGCTTCCGGCAAGGTCGGTGTCTGTCTCGCCACAAGTGGACCTGGCGCCACCAATCTGGTAACAGGTATCGCTACCGCTTATATGGACTCTATCCCTATGGTAGCTATCACAGGACAGGTAGCCACCTCGATGATCGGGAGTGATGCCTTCCAGGAAGTGGATATTACCGGTATTACGCGCCCCATCACCAAGCACAATTTCCTCGTAAAGGACGTTCATGACCTCGCCAGAATTGTAAGGGAAGCTTTCTATATCGCAAGTACGGGAAGACCTGGGCCTGTGCTCATTGATGTTCCCAAGGACGTTCTCACAACGAAAACAGAATTCATCTGGCCAGAAAAAGTGGAATTGCGAAGTTATAAACCATTTTTCAAGGTGAACCAGGGACAGATCAAGAAGGCCGTAGAACTGCTGGAAAAATCTCAACGTCCTATTATCTACTACGGTGGCGGTGTGATCGCAGGAAACGCAGGATCTTTACTTACTGAGTTTGCGAGGAAACATCGTATCCCTGTGACCTCAACCCTGTTGGGGCTCGGCGCTTATCCTGCTGATGTAAGTGATCCCCTCTATCTTGGCATGCTTGGCATGCATGGTACCGTCTATGCCAACTATGCTATCCATCACTCTGATCTGATCCTTGCCATTGGGGCCAGGTTTGACGACCGTGTCACCGGCAAGATTGATGAATTTGCCCCTCATGCCAAGACTATTCACATAGACATTGATCCCTCATCCATTAGCAAAAATGTTGTGGTGCACGTGCCCATCGTTGGGGATGTTAAAGACGCTCTCACTGAGCTCCTCAAACAAGAATTCTCTATACGGACAGAGAGCTGGCTCAAGCAAATCGCAGAGTGGAAAAACGCCAATCCCCTCACCTATCAGAATAACAACCAGATTATCAAACCCCAGTATGTGATCGAAACCCTTTCCAAACTCACCAATGGTGATGCTATTATCTCCACAGAGGTAGGCCAACACCAGATGTGGGTGGCCCAGTATTATGGCTTTCGAAAACCCAGAAGTTTTCTCAGCTCGGGAGGATTGGGAACGATGGGGTTTGGATTTCCTGCCGGTATTGGTGCCCAACTTGCTCGTCCCGATAAACCAACCATCGTGGTAGCAGGAGACGGATCGCTTCAGATGAACATCCAGGAGATGGCAACAGCTCGTTACTACGATGTTCCTGTCAAGGTCATCGTGCTCAACAATACCTACCTTGGTATGGTTCGCCAGTGGCAGGAGCTTTTCTACAACAAGCGTTACTCGGCGGTAAAACTTGCCAAGGTTACCTGCGACGGAAAAGAATGTTACTACCCTGACTTTGTAAAGGTTGCTGAGGCGTATGGCTGGTGGGCTTCCCGTGTCATCAATCCTTCCGATGTTGAACAAGCCATTAAGGATCTCCTTGCTCAAGAGGGACCGGCACTCCTTGACGTCATCATCGAGCAAGAGGAAAACGTCTTCCCCATGGTACCTGCAGGCGCCAATCTGACACAAATGATAGGAGGGCTTGCCTAATGCATTACACACTTTCAGTTCTGGTAGAAAACCAGTTTGGGGTCCTTGCACGTATTGCTGGTCTTTTTTCTGCCCGGGGATTCAATATTGTAAGCCTTTCTGTTGCAGAAACAGAAGACCCAACGATATCTGTTATGACGATTGTTGTTGATGGCGATAACCGTGTCGTGGACCAGGTCAAAAAACAACTCAATAAACTCATTGAGGTTATCAAAGTCCGTGATCTCACAGATGAAGAATACGTGGAAAGAGAACTTGCTCTCATTAAAGTTGGTGTCAATGCCGCCAAGAGACGAGAGATTATCGAAATCGCTGATGTATTCAAGGGTAAGGTGGTAGACATTTCTCACACCACGATCACTATTGAGGTTACCGGATCAGAGGAAAAAGTTGATGCCATCATTGAGCTTCTCAAAAGCTACGGTATCATTGAAATGGCAAGAACCGGAAAGATTGCACTCCTAAGAGGATAGTTTTAAATTTTTAAGGAGGATAGACAATGAAGGTCTATTACGAAAAAGATGCTAAGATGGATGCCATCAAAGGCAAAAAAGTTGCTATCATTGGATACGGTAGCCAGGGATACGCCCATTCCAACAACCTTCACGATTCAGGGGTAGAGGTTGCTGTCGGTCTGCGCAAGGGAAGTCCTTCCTGGAAAAAAGCAGAAGATGCTGGTCTCAAGGTCATGGAAGTTTCTGAGGCAGCTGCCTGGGCAGACATGATTATGATGCTTTTGCCAGACGAACTCCAGGGCGATGTTTACCGCCAGTCCATTGAGAAAAACCTCACCAAGGGTAAAATGCTCATGTTTGCTCACGGTTTTAACATCCATTTTGGCCAGATTGTTCCCCCTTCTGATGTGGATGTTACCATGGTGGCCCCCAAAGGTCCCGGTCACATGGTGCGAGAAGAGTATAAAAAAGGTGGTGGTGTACCCTGTCTTGTAGCTGTTCACCAGAATGCCACCGGCAAGGCTCTTGAGATTGCTTTAGCATACGCCAATGCTATTGGTGGTGCCCGTGCAGGAGTAATCGAAACCACCTTTAAAGATGAAACAGAGACCGACCTCTTCGGTGAACAGGCTGTCCTCTGTGGTGGGGTAACGAATCTCATGAGAGCTGGTTTCGAAGTCCTTGTAGAAGCTGGTTATCCCCCTGAAATGGCTTACTTTGAATGTATCCACGAAATGAAACTCATCGTGGATCTCATCTACCAGGGTGGGTTTGCTGATATGCGTTACTCCATCTCCAACACTGCCGAATACGGCGACTATGTTTCCGGTCCCTTTGTGATTGACGAAAGTGTCAAACAGAGAATGAAAGAAGTCCTCCGCCGTATTCAGACAGGAGAGTTTGCCCGTGACTGGATGCTGGAGAACAAGGTTAATAAACCCTCATTCATGGCGAAGCGTGCCATGTGGAGCGAACATCCCCTGGAAAAGGTGGGCGCTCAGCTGCGTGCCATGATGCCCTGGATCCAGAAAGGCAAAATCATCGACAAATCGAAAAACTAACACACTGGCCATCTGGTAAAACCAGGTGGCCATGTTTTTCTTAATGTATATGAGAGATGCAAAAACTCAGGTACGTGCGTTTTTTCTGGCAAGTAGTGCACTTCTCGCTTTCTTGGGACTATTTTCCTGCATGAACGGGAAACGAGATGAATCTTACGAGAGTGTTGTGTGGACCAATAGCTGGCTCCAAATACGCAAAAAAGAACTCGCCCTTCCCCTCGAGATCCGTACCATTGCCCTTTCTTTCTCTTTTCCAGAGAGTTGGCAACCATGGAAACCTACCATTGAAGATGCCCTCACTCGAGAACTTTTTTCCTTCCAGCGTATCGTCGACAACAAAATCCCTCAGGCTCAAGTAGTCATCGAGCTTCTTCCTCTCCGTTCCCAGATGATACCTCCAGAGAAAAAGATTTACGAAATCCGTGGAACATTTTCTCTCTTTATAGGAGATCATCTCTTTCGTTCGAATGTGGTTATCTTTGATCGTGTCTTTGCCTATACCAATGTCAACGAAGACACCGTATACAACCACCTTATCTTGCGATGGGCACAGTATGCCGCAGAAAACATTCACTACGGATGGAGTGTTTCTCAAGACTTCTCCTCTATCCCCGTGTTAGGAGGCAGTAATGAAACGCCTGTTTCTTATCCACGGACCCAATGAGGTTCTCCGTCGGCAATACGAAAAAGAGTATGTGGAGAAATACGCTTCCCTGGAAAAGACCATCGTCTATACCTCAGAAAAAGAACCCTCTGACTTTGTAAGTAACGCCAGTTCAGACTTTATCTTTGGAGGAGGTGAGTTTTTTGTCCTCAAAAACTGGGATGAACTCAAAGAACATGCCCTTCATGAATGGGAAAAAGCCCTTTTGAGTATTCTTTCCATGGAGAGTCCCCATCTTTTCCTTCTCTCCGCAGAAAAGGTAAGTAAAAAATTTCTCTCGATGGTAGATCCCTATGCCGAGATCCGTGAATGCAAGCCCCTCTACGGAAGAGATATCATCGCTTTTATCCGCCAACAGTTTC
Organism: Thermospira aquatica; assembly: GCF_023525255.1. Lineage (GTDB taxonomy): Bacteria > Spirochaetota > Brevinematia > Brevinematales > Thermospiraceae > Thermospira > Thermospira aquatica. Next base: position 281,664 of record NZ_CP073355.1, read on the forward strand.
AAAACCACCAGATCAAGGCCGAAGAAGAGGTGTACGAGTTTCTCCTTGACCTCAGCAATCAATCCCTCGAGGAAATTGACCGCATGCTTCACATTCTCATCCCCGCTGTTGACAAAAAGAGTAGCCTGACGCTACGTTTCTGCGAGGAGCTTCTCGCACCATCTACCAATTACTCTATTTTTGACCTTATTTTTTTTACGCATACTTGCCTTGCTCGGTTTGGAGTCGTTCGTTCCCATGATTTATCGCACCTGCCGTCTCCTCTGGAGTTACAAAACAAGAGAGAACACACCCCTTGAAACCTGGGCAAAGGAGGTCTCCATTTCCCTTTTTGAGGCAAAAAGAATCAAAGAATACGACCAAAAAACCTCCCTCAAACAAATCAGTCGCTGGTTTGAACATATTGCCTACCTGGAAGAAATCTCAAAAAGCGCACCCGAAGAAGTTGCAGAAAACCTTTTTGAAGCGTTTTTGATGGAGGAGTGATGCAAAGAGAAGGATTTAACAAACTCTCCGTTTCCCAGAAAGTTCGTAAACTCTCCACCTTGGCCAGGGAAAGTGCCCGAAACCCCACCAAACAACAACTCTTCTGGGAATGTACCGGATGGATAGCAACTGATCCTCATCCAAGGCTTCGAAAAGCCTTTCTTCTCATCGAAAAGACAAAACCAGACCTTCTCCCCTCCCCCCATCTCTGGTTTCATCTCTCGTACGAGCTTCTTGCCCTTAATAACGAAACTCGATCAGAAGAGGATTTTCTTTCCCCTGTATTTGATAGAGAGGATCCTCTTTACCGCTGGGAGAGCGTTGTCATCCTCGCCGATATACGTTCTCCCTTCAATGTCGGAAGTATCATCCGTACCGCAGAAGCCTTTGGCTGGTCAGAAGCCTGCCTCTGCGGTATTACCCCATCTGTATCCAACCCCAGAGTGGCAAAGACCGCTATGGGCACCCATGAGTGGATAATAATACGAGAATTTGAAACCGTTCCACAAGCCATTGCATACTATAAAAATCATGGATATACTATCGCTGCCCTTGAGGTAATCCCTCAGAGCACCCCTCTCTGGGACACTACCCTTCCTGAAAAAACCGCTCTCATCATGGGCAACGAAGAATTCGGCATCCCTGAAGAAACCCTCGCCCTGGTTGACCAGATCGTGTATATCCCCTTGTACGGGAGAAAACTCTCTCTCAATGTAGCAAACGCCTTCGCCATAACGACAGCTGTCCTTACCCGGCAGTGGTCCCTCCAAAGGGAAAAAACAAAAACACAAAAAACTCCCCATCAGACCCTTGAGAACGACTCATAAAAAGAGAATATCGCCCCTTGTCAGAGTATACCAGAAAAAAGCCATCCTTTTCCTCAATCGCCCATTCCTTTAAAGCGGTGAAGATATTTTTCCCCAAAAGATCACGGGAAAAAAAAGAAAAAGCCGCCTGGTTTTGATAAAGCACCTTTTTAAAGAGATTGGTCACCACCACGGGATAGTCCATACTACGGACTACCCCCTCAACCCTGCTAAACGAAAACTCATCCGGATGAAAATGCCACCGAAACTCTTTGTAAGAAATCAACGTCATCTCCCCTGTCTCAAGAAAAAGTACAGGAATTTTCGTATGAGGAGAGGGATCTTTACTGAGCAAAAACTCCTCCATCTGCGGTACACTCAATCGTTGCACAAGATCCAGAACAGAAAGATGTGTCTCATCAAGATGGCGTTCAATATCCCTTTTGAACACCATACCCTCGTACTCCATCCCCCGAAACACAAGAATCCCCCGCACATGGGGCGCCTGATAAAAAAGTGCAAGAAGTTCCTTAAGGGAAGGAATATCCTTTCTCATACCCCTAACGCCTGAACTGGGATGCCTGGGTAATCCACTTCGTGGTCACTTCCCCCTCGGAAACCACAAATATCCCCTGCCTTTCCCCTGAGTAAGCATACAAGAACCCCTCCTCTCCCTTATCACTTACCCAGAGAGTGTTACTTCGACCTTCACCCACAAATACCACCCCATAGCGAGGAGTAACAAGAGAGTACTGCCTGAGAAAAGAGGGCGTCACCTCTGTGGTGAGAAAATGATCTATTTGAAAGGGATAAAAATCAAGAAGCACCGACTTCACCGAAAAATTCGTAAGCATCCTCTTCTCTGGAAAAACCATCGCCCATCCCGAAAGATTCGTCACAATCTCCACTACCCGCTTTCCCTCAAAGAAAAACACCACTTTCTCGAGATGATCAAAGGGAATATCAAAAATATCCGGCCAGCGATACGCTCCCTGAGGCTGGGTTACATCCACCAGGTTATAGGTTGCAGTTTGATAGTTGGTTTCCGTTCCATTGATCCGCAGATAGAAATAATTCTGGCCCGGCGTAACATTTCCGATATCAAGGGTATACTCCTCCCCTCGACGGTTACTCAACACAAAACGGTAAACATACGGAGAAAAACCATAATTTTCCCACTCGGAGGCTTCACGTATAACAAAGGCTTGTTCCGTTTTCACACGTGAGAGGGTATCCAGCATCCGGTGAAAAAGCTCCGGGTGGACCTTTTCACGCACCGGCGAAACCATATACCACTCTTCCCCATATCTCTCAAAAGCCGTATACTCTCTCGTATTCGTCTGGTTGTGCCATCGGGCCACAAAAACCACATCATCTGTATCCCACGAAAGCAATCTTATGTGGGGCTCTTTTGAACGCTTCGGTCGCGTAAAAAAATACCCGCCTCCCACTAAAACCAGAACTACCAGCCATACAAGAAGAGAATAAGAAGATCTACGCGCCATAGCATCTCCTTTTTGGGTATTCACGTATCAAGTTTCACCTCAATTCCCACAAGTTTTTTTACTTCCCCAGAGGAAGGGTATTCACAGGAGACGGCATCGGAGCATTCACACTTCTCTGAATCTGATAAGCCTCTCGAAGCTGCATCACATAACGAGCAGCCCATTCCTGGAGTTTTCGATTGCCGATCTCCTGCTGAATAAACTGCTTCATCTGAGAAGCCGGAATATTCATTTTGGAGAGCTGGGCCTTATTCTGTTCATAGAAGGCATTGATCTCAGCATCGGTAGGAAGAAAAACAGAGGTATCCGAAGGAAGATGCTTTCTCAAATAGAGCTGATACACCGCCTGGCGAACAGAAGCCTGGATCAAAAATCTTGTTTCAGGGGTATCAAAACTCTTATCCTTTAAGGCTTCAAGCAATACAACATACTGATTAATAAACTCTTCAAGTAATTGCGCCTTGAGTTCCGGACTATTCATAAGCTGCGCCCTCTGATTGGCAGGAACCTGTTCGAGAAAAAGTTGTATTCCTCGGTCCAGATCCTCTTGAGTAATCACATACTGACCAACTTTTGCCACCCAGTTTGTTGATTTTACAGAAGGAAGCGGATAAAACATGGTAAGGGCGAGGTCTTTTTTCTGTATACTTACGAAAAATGGGATCAACCCGCCTCCCAGTCCCACTATAAAACCAATCAATACCCCAAGCCACAGTGGTATTTTTTGCATACATTACTCCTTGTTTGTTTTTTTCAGAGAAAAATTGTAATCAAAAGAGAGAAAAAAATCAAGTTTTTAGCCACTATGCCGATAAACTGATATCGAAATGGGAGGACATTTTATGCGAAAAACATGGTTTCTTATTCTGATACCGGTACTTTTTCTTTTGTCAGCTACCAAAGGATTAGACTATTCCGATCCTGTCCTTGTTGTGGATGCGGCATGTATCTTTCTGATGAAAGGAGACTACGAGTATCTGCTCCTACTCACGGAAGAAAATGAAAAAAAGAAAACCCTCATCATTCTCTCCAATCTTCAGAGTAACAAAAATGCCAAAGCCTGGCTCAAGGAAGAAATGGATAAACTCGGTGGTTACGAAATCGTCAATGCCGAACTCTACACCAACAACAGCCAGCAATACGCCGTTGTTTCCACCAGATGGCTCATCAAAAACACCTCACAAGAAATAAGCGAATTCGCCACTCCCGAGGAAAAAGCAAAAATCAAACCCAATATTGTCACCTCGGTGGATTACCTTCTCAAAAAAATCGACGGCAAATGGAAAATTGTTTCCACAAAAATCCGACAGTAAAATGTATATCCTCATGGTAAAAAAGAAAAAAGAGAAGGCTTCGGCCTTCTCTTTTTTTATAAAGACAAAAAATGAAAAAAAGAAAAAACGTTTAACGGAAAATATTCCACCTCTACACAAGACACGAAAAACTAAGCATACTTTTTTCGTCTCATATACTCATCAAAATCACCAAGAATAAGGATCCCCTTTTTGTAGACGATCACATTACGATATCGGGTGGTAAGTTCAAGTTTCTGATTATCAATGGCAAGAGAGACATTTTCATAGACCGTGTCGTGAATAAGAATCGTCCGCTCCAGTTCATTCTCTTTTTGAGATTGTTCCCAGAGAGCCTTGCGCTGTGTCTGGACATGAGCCAGGCGCAAACATACCTCCTGATAGAGTTTCACCTGCTGAGCAAGCTCCTGTTTTTTCGCAAGAGGAAGTTGTTTCACCTTCTCGCCAAGAATTCGAATCACCTGAATAGTTTTCTCGTAACGTTCCTTCTCTGCCTGGAGTTTTTTTTCTACCTCAGCCAACTTTTGACTCTGGAGAAACATCTCCGATTGACGAAAATTGGTGAGCCTTGCAATGGTAAAAAAACCCTTTTCATTCCCCAGAAAATTCGTCTCAACCTCGATGCCAGCTTCTGCTGTTCCTCCAACAATAGCTCCCCTTCCCTCTTTACACACAATGGTTTCCCTTGCTACCAGGTGAGCCTCAATAGCCTCTATGAGAATATATATAGACTTTTTCGCCCGAAGCGTGGCGTTTCTTACCTTACTCACGGTAATATTGCCTGCCGCTACCAGAGAAGATTGGTAGCCATTCACTGTCCCGTGAACCGTAATACTCCCCTTATGAGAAAAAATCCTGGATTGTTCCACATCCCCTATCACGACAACATTGCCGATAGCCTCAACCTGATTCCCAATTCCCACATTTCCCCGTATTTCCACATCATCTTCTATCACCATTGGCGCACCGTGAGGTGGGAGTGCAGAGTTAATGATATGCATGATATCTCCTACACCAACGAGGTCAATCTATTCAGATAAGAGAGCATATTCTGACCTTCATCGGGATAACTGGCAAAAGAGATCTGCACCTGAATAGGAATATCCCCCTGATGAGAGAATATCTCCCCCACAAGATGATGGAGGGTGTCGCTATACGTTTCCACTTCAGAGAGAGGAACTCCAGTAAAGATCAAGAGAAAACGTTCCAGATCGTAGTGTATCCACTGTGAAAGCGAAGGAAAAGCATCAACGATTCTCTGTTCCAGAGTCTGAATAAGAGAAAGCGTCTGTTCTTCAGAATAAAACTCGGGATACTTTGAGAGATTATTGAGTTTCATGTAGAGCAGACTCATTCCCACGCCAAACTCGTTTGCTTTTTGAGCCTCATTTTTCAAAGTCGTAAAAAGGTTATCAAAAGGATTATGAACAGATTTTTCCCTGATCCACTGGGAAAGCAGAAGTGGAGGAGCTATCTGAGAGGCAATGATAGCAAGAAGATTCAATGTTTCCGTGGAAACCTCTCGTAAAGGTTCGTTTTCTATAGAAGTGACTATCAAAGCCCCCACACGACGCTTCATTGTCGCAAGAGGAAGAAAGATATACGGGGAAGAAGACCATGAAGATGTCGAAAGAAGTCTGGGCTGATTGTCACTAAAACACGCCTCCTCTTCAGGAGAAATTATATACATCTGCCCTGGAGAAAAAGCCGGTAGCTGGTAAGAAGAGGTTACTCTGGCTTTATTCCCATGAAAAGAAAGTAAAAGTGAAGATGTTACCCCAAAACCTGTGGCCAGAGTCTCCTGCAAAAGAGAAGTAATAAGTTCAAAGTCGTCGCTGGAATTGATCAGGGTGCTAATCTCATAAAGAGCGGAAAGCTGTTTCAGTCTCCGATCGAGATCTTCATACGCCCTCTGAAGAGATGTGTAAAGATGGGCATTCTCCAGAGCGCTGCCTGCCAGAGAAGCTACTGCCTGGATAAAGTGTTTATCCTCTTCCTGATAGGTCCCTTCGCCCTTCGGTCCAAGAAGAAAAAAGCCATTCCATCCATTCTTACTTGAAAGAGGCACCAGGATATAGCCATGTTTCAAAGAGCGAAAAAAACCCTCGCCACGAAAATCCTCTTGTATTCCCCCTGAAAAGAGCGTTTCAAGAGAGAAATCTACACACTCATCCACACCCTCCATCCCTTGTTGTTGGGCAAGAATGTATGAGGTATCTTTTTTTTGGTATATGGCTATCTCGGAAAGCTGGAACTGCCCCATCAGGGTAAAAAGCAAGATCTGCAAAAGCTCTTCGCTATTGAGGGTAGCACTAAGTTCTTTGTTAATCTCGAGAAGAGTTTGAAGTTCAAGCAGTTTCTTTTCAAAATTCACCGCAGGTGGCTGAAGAACAAAACGATAATACCTCGCTTTTTCTTTGAGTCCCATATCCTGTCCTATAAACCCAATTTACCCATAATCTTCATATAAAGATCATAATACTCAGATTGAGCGAATTCTTTAATCTTATCTTCCGGGAGATCTGATAAAAGGTTATCCAGATACTGAAGCACCTTGCGAAGCTCTTCACGGGTTGACCCACTCAAGGCATCAAGATTGGTTTCGATAACCTGTCGTCGATCAAACTCCTCTGAGCCCGCAGCAGGCATGTACGCTTCGCCAACCAATGGTTCAGAAATCTCCTCCTCGCCTGTCATACCCAGATCTTCAAGCGACACTTCTACCGTCTCTGCTTCCGCTAAAGGAGGTAACTCCGTCTCTTTCTCTGATTCTTCTTGTTCCTCCATACTTTCCAAAGACTCAAGATCCGGTTCTGCAACTTCAATGAGTTGATTAAGATCCTGCTGTTTCAGATCTTCTATCTTTTCCTCCTCCGCAACGATAGAATCAAAACTCTCCAGTGAGAGAGGCACCTCTGTCTCTACAGGAATATCCACCCTCTCAAGATCGGACACAGCCTCTTCTTCACCAACTGAAGCAATCTCATGTACTGGCTCCGCGGAGACCTCGGACACTCCTCTATCCATTTCGGATGCGGTAACTTCAGAGGTACCCACCTCCATCGTGAGAGCTGGTTCTTCCGTAACCTCAATATTATTGAGCTCATCAAGAGAAAGGGCGATAGGTTCATTCTCATCTTCAACATTAGGCTGAAGATCTGGTATAGCTGAGAGATCAAACTGAAAAGGTACTTCTTCTTGCTCTGATGCGGGTGCTTCTTCGGATATATCAGAGATCAAGGGGGCTGATTCCCTTTCTATAACTACAGGTTCAGCTTCTACCATTTCCACAGTCTCAGGCAGAGTCTCCTCAACAACAGAAACAGGTTCACCCATCTCTGCAAAAGGAGTTTCTTCAAGAACAATGGGTTCAAGCTGAATCTCTTCTGCCGCAAGATCAAATGCTTGGGTTGGTTCCTCACGTTGGAGTAACGGCTCCTCCATCACGGTATCAAGTTTTTCAAGATCAGGTAATGGAACCTCTTTTTCGCGTTCTGGAAGAGGGTTCGTCTCTCGCAAAACCTCTGTTGGTTCTGAAGCATACACCGTCTCTTGAGGAGAAAAACCCTTATCTTCCACTATCAACTCAAAATTCTCCTCCAAAGGAACTTGGTTCTTGTCTGTTTCAACAAAAACAACCTCTCCCTGCGGTTCTATGGCTTCAGGAGACACAAGAAATTCCTCCGGTACACTTTCACTCTCAACAGGAAGAACCGTTTCCTTACCAACTTCCTCAGAAACTACCTCTATTCCACCTACCATATCCCCATAAAGAAGCTGATCAAGCTCATCCCCAGAAACACTTACAATCTCATCTTCTTCATTCACCGAAAGCGGTGGTTTGGGTTGCTCTTTTCCTACCACGGGGGACTCTTCTTTGAAGATAGGTTCAGCAACATTCTCCTCTCGTATTGGGGTTTCTTCTATGGGAGGTTCTTCCTGCTCAAGAAGGTTGATGGTTTCATCTTTCGCGATCGTAGGAATCTCCACCTCTCCCGAAGACTCTACCGGATTTTCACTGGAAATACCCCCGAATTCAAGCTCATCCACATTCAGAGACTCTATCGCCGGCGCTTCTGCAAGTCCAGAAATCATAGGCTCTTCCGGAGAAACCTGTTTTGATTCTTCTACAACGGAAGAACCACCAGGAGCTACTTGAGGTTGGATTGATTGGATACCACCCTCTAACCCACCTGATGGACTCATAACACTCAGATTCTCCGTTTGAATAGTGATTGAAGGAGCGGAAATCGTCAACTCTTCTGGTTTAAGCGAAACATCTCCTGTCATGGAGCCCATGCCCGAGGTTGCGCCACCTCCTCCCTCACCCTGGGGCATTTCCCCCATTGCCCCGCCTCCTCCTCCAAAAGTAGCCGTGTTGATCTGGATGTTTTCTATATTCCCAACACTCCCTACTTCCATAGAGCCCACTTCTCCACCAAATTCCTCAGGAAGAGGTTCTTCGAACTCACGAATATCTATATCATCCAGCGTAATGGTTTCGATATCCATGTCTAGTTCAAAATCATCAATGATCTCATGACTCCCCTCTGGCATACCATGCTCCTTGTCTCGTTTTATCCCAGAAGATTTAAATTCTTCTGCTCATCTCGTACATCTCCTCTCTGTTGCGCAAGCAAGGTTTCCCATGCTTCCTTGAGAGTATTTAAAAGCTTCGTTACTTCGTCAATAATCGTCGTATCTTTCGCCACATTGGCCTCTATCAGACGACGATTCATATACATATAAAGGCTATACAAATTTTGGGCTATCTCCCCTGCCTCAAAATTCAACGAACTGATCAGCTCAAGAACAATATCCTGCGCTTTCAAAAGATTATTATGAGCAAGATCAAGTTTTTTATCGCGAATAGCTTCTTTTGCCATGCCCAGAAAACGAATAGCCCCCTGGTAGAGCATAACTACCAGCTTGAGTCCACTCGCTGTCTCAATATCTACCTCTTTGTAGCTTTGATAGCCTTCCATGACCTGCTCCTTATCTTCAAGGTTCTCTTATTTCAATCGGCATTTAGGGCTTATTTCTTGAAAAAAAATCATCAAAAAAATACCGCTTTCTGAAGATAAAAAAGGGCCGCCCCTTGCGGCCCTCTCACATGCGCCCAAGAGGAGTCGAACCTCTGGCCTTCGGCTCCGGAGGCCGACGCTCTATCCAACTGAGCTATGGGCGCTTTAAGGTGTATACTTCCATCAATGTTCCATTCGCTCTGGCCCGGAGAGCCATCTCCTTGGCTATATGTAACAAGGTTTCTGCCTCTTCAGCACACGTGTGGTAATCCACCACCCCAATATGACAATGTATTTCCATCGTCTTGCGAGTCTTTTCGGCGGGGATAAGTTTCTGCACATCCTTTAGTTCGTTCAGAGGGTCGAGAAAAAATGCCTCAAGGCGCTTAACAAACTTCTCAACACTTTCAACCCGACTCTCTGGGAAAAGAATTACCACACCGCCTTCCATCATGTAGCCCACCATATCCACTTCGCGTACACTCCGCTCAAGATACTGACGGAAACGTTTGAGGAAAAAATTACTCAAGTTTTCCCCATATTTTTCACGGAAGTGGAAAAAATTCTCCAGCATCACATACGCCACAGCAAAATTACGAAGTTTCCTTCCATAACGTTCAGTACGCGCACTTTCCCGGCGCATTTGCTGGACAATCTCTTCTCCCTTATAGAAACCGGTAGTTATATCATAATTCAAAAAGCGAAGATTGTCAAGTAGTTTTTTATAATAAACCTGAACAGCCAGATATTCTCCCAGCATCGCGAGAAGTTCCTCCTGTTCAAGACTCATGGGAAACGATTCATTCCACAAAAGAATAAGTGCCCCTTCCCATATATAACGCCTCCGAAGGGGAACAAGATAGATATTTGCCTTAAATGGCACAAGATTTTCCCAGTAGGGCTGCGAAACAAGATTAATCACCCTTTGTTCAGGTTTTATCTCACGGTAAATCTTCTCCATCACAAAAAGAGGATCAAATACCCGTGTGTCATTAACCGAAGCAACATGCTGCCAATGAAAATCCTCTAACAGCAGAAAAAAAGCAGACGATACAGGTAAATAGGTCACCACAATGGAAAGAATCTTTTGAAAGAGATGGGTGGAAAGGGAAGTGCTTGCCATAATGCTGTAAATCTGTCTCAAAAAGTGCATACGAACCAGATTTTGCTCAAGTGATTGGAGGATTGACACCTCTTCCGCTACCATGAGACACTCCTCTCGATTCCAGAAAATGCTTACCGGAGAAAGAGAGGGCAAATTTTCGATCAAAGAAACCAAACTCGATGATATCAAATCCTGTTCTTTCAAGCGAGAGATAACTGAGCTAAACATAGCCCGTTCCGACGACCCCTCCTCAAATACTTCATAAAAAAGAGCACAGATATGCCGCCAGAGAAGCCAAAGTGATGGACGATACTCCGCCATCACAAGAATCAATTTTTGGAGAATACTCTTGAGCTCCTCCTTCCTCTTCTCCTCTCGATAGAAATACGCCTGAACTAAAAGCCAGAGAATATCCTCATAGGCTGAGTGAGACTGTGTTTCTATAAGCCCCTTCACTCTCTGGTAGATACCAAAAAGACGAAGATTCTGATGGGTCTGTGCATAACATATGCCCAGATAACACCCTAGCTCGTGGTTGGAATGATAGGGAAGATGAATAAGCCCCGTTTTTCGTCTCATCTCTTCGACAGTAATAAAAATAGTTATAGCCTCTTCGTATTGACCTGTACCAACAAGCATTACTCCCACATTCACCAACGTAAGAAGAATCTCCGTGATGTTTCCCAGTGTACGCATGGCATAGATATTTTGCTGAAGAAAACCTGCAGCTTCTTCATATTTTTCGGCAAGAATATACCCATATGCTATACCGTTTCTTATCTGCGCTAATTCTACCGGATTCTGGAACCGTTCCTTGATATCAAGGCTTTTTCGATAATATCCAAAAGCCTCATCATGGTTTCCCAAAATAGAATGGACCATGGCCAGATTATGATAGGCAGCGGCTAGCCTTGCTTCATTGCCTAACTTCTCTGCAAGCGCAATCATTTCCTCACACACCCGGAAAAGGATCTCTCTTTTTGCTACCACAAAACACGCCTGAATATTTTCCATGAAATAAACTCCCAAAATATACGCCTTCATGTTGAGAAATCCTAACCTCTCCGCCTCGGCGAGTACCTGCTGCACAAGGATCTCAAGATCCCGATTCCATCGCCCCTGATAGTTCCCTGAAATCAGAAGATAATAGAAAAGATACCCATACGTTTCTGCCATACTCTGAGAATACCCATGATGGTAAACAACATAGATATGTTTGTATGCCTGTTCCATATCCCCCTGGGCAAGATAACTGAGAGCAAGATAAAACTGGAAATGCCTGGTATGCTCTTCGCTGTTAATATCAAAGCTTTTTTCTAAGCCACTGTGAAAAGCCTCGATGGCTTTCTGAAATTCGCGGCGGTAGTAGTGTGCCATACCACGGAGAAAAAAATATGTAATCTCATCTTCCGGCAGATAAACCTCACTTCGAATCTTATCCAACAAAAATAACGTCTCTTCAAAGTGAAAAAAGTACAAAAGGACTCTTCCATAAGAAAAAATCTCTGGTAAAGGAGGAAGGTTCTCCTCCGCCGAAGGAGGCATTTCCTCTCCCTCAAGTTCGTAAGCCACCCCTTGTTGAACGAGTTCCTCCCAAAAATCTTCAAAATACGAAAAACTTCCCAAACTTTTTCTCACCACTAATACAAGTTTGAGATTGCTACTTCCCTCTTTTAAGAACTCTTTTATGAAATGCTGCATTTTCAAGGAAAGGTACTGGGCATCCTCAATAACCCATACCATAGGAGAAGGAACAAGTAAACGAAGCTGAGAAAAAAGCGTCTCTTCAAGGCGAAGTTTTTCAAAACTCAGTTCCTCCAAAAAAAGCATCTCCCGTCTCATTACGCCGCCACCATACATCGCCTCAAAAAGCCCCCGATGCAAGCTGTAAACTCCACTTTCATCCAGAAAACCAGCAAGATCTTTTTTCGACTCCGCAAAACGATCCTTTAAAAACGAGAATAAAGGAGCATACGGCTCCAAAAAAAGACGGGGACAGCGACTTACGTACATGGGAACGCCCTCTTCGGTGGCTTTTTGTTCGATTGCCTTTTTTGCGCTCTCTAAAGAGGGAGTTCGAACTGCCCAGAGATTTGATTGAGCCCATCTCGTATACAAGAGATCTCGCCATTCTCCCACCGTTAATGGCATACATTTTCCTCCTCAACAAACCACGTTGTTACAAGATCTATCCCGTTTCCAAAGGGATTTTGAGCGACGATTTCTTCTACTCTCACTGGAGCCCGAACAACGAGTTTCCGACAGAGTTTTGCCCACTCAAATATTTCCCTCCTGGGAACAGGGGCTGACGTGACCACCGGAACAAGGGGTGTTTTCCCCCCGGTGACACGTACCAATGATGTAAATAATCGGCGAGGGTCATTCACTTCTTGAATAGCAAACTCCTCCCCCATACGACAACTATTGCCCTTCACAGAAATCAAAACATCCCCATTCATTTCCACTTGAAGAAGACATCCCCTGGGACAACGAAGACAGTATATCTCATGCATCATAGTCCATCTCCCAGACAAGACTTTTTGGTGGATACTGAAGCCAGTGAGACACCGGTGAAGGTTCTATGTGCACATGGATCATCTCTGCGGGACGAGCATAGGGAAAACGCTTCTCATAAAAAACCCTTTTCTCACTTTTGAGTCTTAAAGTAACAGAACTCTCACAGGGAGTGCTCACCCGAAGGAAAAAAGAAAGTGATTTTTCGCTCCCTTCGCCGAGAAACACCCGTTGAGGAACAACACTCCGGATAGGGGCTCGCCAATGCACAGAGAGAGACGGTTCCTGCCATCCTGCCAGACTTCTGGCAAACCTGGCTGCTGATCTTCCTGCATTCTCCCCATCTTGAGACACATCATCTACCAGATCGTAGATGTGTACCACATTCCCTGCGGCAAAAACACCATACACGGAAGTCTGCCCATGCTGATCCACCACAGGCCCACCTATCACAGGGTCGAGAACCACCCCTATCCGCCGGCTCAGCTCATTCTCAGGAATAAGCCCCACAGAGAGAAGAAGGGTATCACATGCCACCCATTCGCTTTTTGATTTGTCAGCACAGAAATTTTCATCCACAGGGGAGATCTCTACCCCCTCAACACGCTCATAACCATCAATCCTTGTCACTGTATGACTCAAAAAAAGGGGGATCCCAAAATCCTGCAAACACTGCACGTAATTTCTTCGTAGTCCGGTGAGGTAAGGAAGGGCTTCCACCACTCGAACAACCTCTCCACCCTCAAGCGTAATCCGACGGGCCATGATCATCCCAATATCCCCTGATCCCAGAATGACAAACCTCTTTCCTGGCATCCATCCCTCGCGATTGATCATCCTCTGAACCGTCCCGGCAGTATACACCCCGGCAGGGTGAGTCCCGGGGATATTGAGTTGAGAACGCGTACGTTCTCGGCACCCCATCGCTAGAACAATACTCCTTGCTTCCACCTCTTCATATCCACGGGTAGAGAGGACAGTGACCCGTCTCGAAGGAGAAATATCCATCACAAAGCTTTCAAGCCAGACATCAATGCTGCGTTTTTCTATCTCCTGGACAAAATAGTAGGCATACAGAGGTCCCGGGAGATCCTTTTTGAATCGCCTTGCCCCGAAACCCGCATGGATACACTGCGGGAGAATGCCCCCCAGTTCAGAATTTCTCTCAAGAAGAAGAACCGTCGCACCCTCATCATAGGCCGCAATGGCTGCTGCCATTCCTGCAGGTCCAGCCCCAATCACCACCACATCATACCTCATGATGTTCTCCCCTTACACTTCCAAACACAAACCGAGAAGATCCCCCCTTCTTGGTAACCTCTTCCACGGCAACACCTGTTTCCCGAGAGAGGATTTCAATCACCCTCGGAAAATCAAATCCCCCCTGGCATCTCCCCGTTCCCAACCACGTCCGCCTTTTCAGGGCATCATACGTCCTGGCCGGGATAGGTCCATGAATCTCGGCTAAAATATCCCCCTCTGTAATCTCTTCACAACGGCATACAATCCGCCCATACGCTGGTGAAAGAGCCACCCTTTGGCGTCTCTCCTCCGGTGAAAGGTGCTTGAGAAGCCTGCGCGGTTCCCTTATAGGATTAAAATCTGGCTTGAGTTCAAAGTTTTCTCCCTTTTCTTTGAGAAGTTCCACCACATACTCAGCAATAGCCGGTGCAGAGGCATACCCTGGAGAATCTATACCACAGATATTGATAAAACCAGGCACCTCCCCCACTTCGATAAGAAAATCCTTCGTCGGCATCAGTGTTGCCCGAAGTCCCGCATACTGGGCAATAATCCAGCGCACATCCCAACCAGGCACCAGTCTTTTCCCTCCCTGGATAGCCTCACGCAAACCCTCTTCGGTGGTAAAAAGGGAAAATTTATCACTAACATTCTCCGAAGTAGGACCAACGAGGGTATTCCCATGAATGGTGGTCGTAACAAGAATCCCCTTTCCCTTTTCCGTAGGACAGGGGAAAACCACTTTGTCCCAGCTGAAACTGTTCCTGTCCAGCACCACATATTGCCCCCTTCGGGGAACAATGTGAAAATCCGGATGAACCCCGGCTTTGTGCATGATCTCATCAGCAAAGATTCCTGCTGCGTTGACCACCCAACGGGCATAAAAATCCCCCCGATTGGTGCGTACGCCACATATTTTACCCTCTTCCCAGAGAAAATCCTCAAAACGCGTCTCAAGAAGAAGCTTCATGCCGTTCACGACAGCATTTTCACAGGCAAAAAAATTTGCCTGAAAGGGATCAATAATCCCTGCTGTAGGGGCAAAAAGACTCCCACGCGCCTGCGGAGAAATGCCGGGAAGTCGCTGCTTGGTTTCCTCTTCTGAGAGGAGCCGAAGACCGGGAACACCGTTTTGTCTGCCTTGCTCAAGAAGTTTTTCCAGTGTTTTTTTTTCCTCTTCGGAAAGAGCAACAACATAACTCCCTGTTCTGCGAAAAGGGATAAAAAGCTCGGCTGCAAGATGATCCCAGAGAGCATTCCCTCGAACATTGAGTTTCGCCTTGAAACTGCCAGGTTGAGGATCATAGCCGGCATGCACGATCGCTGAGTTAGCAGCACTTGTCCCCATCCCTACATCCACATGTTTTTCAATCATAAGGACACTTTTATTGTGCCTCGCCAGTTCCCTACCCAGAAGAGACCCTACAATCCCGCTACCAATGATAAGAAAATCGTATACCATCATTCCACCCAGTTGAACGTACGTGTGACTGCTTTTTTCCATCCTCGGTAGAGAGCTTCTCGCGTGGCAGCATCGAGACGAGGTTGCCAGCGTTTTTCTATCTGCCAGTGAGAACGAAGTTCTTTTTTATCCTGCCAATATTTTATAGCAAGCCCTGCTGCATACGCTGCTCCCAGAGCTGTTGTTTCAGTGACACGGGGACGAACCACATCAATCCCGAGAATATCACTCTGAAACTGCATGAGTGGTTCGCTTACCACCATCCCACCATCGACACGGAGTTCCTTGAGGTTGATGTGAGCATCTTCCATCATGGCGTCAAAAATCTCTCGTGTCTGGTAGGCTGTTGCCTCAAGAATCGCCCTCGCAAGATGGTAACGGTTTGTATAGTGGGTAAGCCCTACCACCACCCCACGGGCATCACTTCTCCAATAAGGGGCAAAAAGCCCCGAAAAAGCCGGGACAATGTAGATTCCCCCACTATCCTCTACCTTCATGGCAAGTTCATCGATCTGGGGAGCCTTTTCTATCAGACCGAGTTTATCTCTTGCCCACTGGATAAGCGCCCCCGCAATAGCCACCGAACCCTCCATGGCATACACAGCATTTTCTCCGTGAATACGGTATCCCACGGTAGTGAGTATCCCACGAGTGGAAAAAACCACCTTTTCGCCAATATTCACCAGCAGAAAGCATCCCGTACCATACGTATTTTTGGCCTCTCCTACTTCGTAACACGTCTGTCCAAAAAGTGCCGCCTGTTGATCACCGAGCACCGCCGTCACAGGAATACTCTCTCCTAAGATCTCGCGAGAAAGTTTTCCATAAGCCTCAGGATGAGAAGAATCCACCACCTCCGGAAGAATCTCCATGGGAATCCCCAACACTTCACACATCTCTTCATCCCAACAGAGTCTCCTAATATCAAAAAGAAGGGTGCGACTCGCGTTTGTCACATCAGTGACATGACACCCCGTAAGCTTGTACACAAGCCAGCTGTCAATCGTCCCAAAGGCTATCTCTTTCTTTTTAGCCCTTTCAAAAAGCCCGGGAATATGATCAAAAAGCCACCGGATCTTCGGACCAGAAAAATACGTCGCCAGGGGAAGTCCTGTTTTTTGCTGAAAACGATAGATACCCTCGTCCCCTGCAAGTTTTTCACAGATCTCAGCGGTACGGGTATCCTGCCATACAATGGCATTGTGGACCGGTTTTCCTGTCTTTTTATCCCAGAGAATAGTAGTCTCCCGCTGATTGGTAATGCCAATAGCCTTTAGCTGCTGAGGATTAATTCCTCCTTTTTCTAAAGCTTCCCGCATCACCTCAACACTACGCGAAAATATCTCCTCAGGATCATGTTCCACAAACCCTGGCTGAGGATAGATCTGGCGGTGTTCCTTCTGAGCGACGGAGACGATGTGTCCCTCTCTATCAAAAACCACAAAACGAGTACTGGTTGTCCCCTGATCAAGAGCGCCAACATACTCAGCCATGGTGTCCTCCTATCCTTTTTAAAAACTCCACAGAACGTTCAAAAATGATATGTTTATCATAGTCCTGGGTAGCCACATGATAGGAATTTTCCAGCCAGATCACCTCTTTCACTGAAGAACTCACCCGCGAGATGGTTTTCTCCACATTGCTTACGGGGAGAACATGGTCTTCTCGCGATTTAAAGATAAGAAGAGGTTGGGTAATCTGAGAGAGGCGCTCACTTACCATCTTTTGTAATCGGCGAACCTGGTACACTCCATTGACAGGAGTCCTGTCGTAAGCAATTTCACGAATATTGGGATCCTTGATATCTGAAGAGATCGCCGGCACACTGGGAAGAACAAAGCGCAAGATTGGCACCAAGGGAAGAAGTGGGTGAGGGTAAAACTCAAGGGCATGATTCACCAAGACGATCGCCTTAATCTCCGGATGCTCCTCAGCCATCGCAAGTGCCAAAAGTCCCCCCATCGAGAGCCCCGCCACGTACATGGTTCGCACACGAGATTTGAGAAGATGATAGGCATCTTCCACATCGAGAAGCCAGTCTTCTACCCGATAACGGTTGACATCCTGCCAGCGTGTTCCATGACCAGAAAGCCTTGGAGATTCCACATGATACCCCGATTTAGCCAGATACTCCCCCCACTCTCGAATACTCGTTGTGCTCCCTGTAAACCCATGGATAAGAAGAACCCCTTCATCCCCCTTTCCCTGAAATGAAAACGGTTCAAAACCTGGAAGAATTCTCATACTACCCCTCCTCTCACTCTTTGATTTATTATACCACAAATCATAAAAATGGCAAGCCATAGAATAAAAAAATTTTCAATATTATTGTAAAAAATCACCTGGAAAGCTTCAAAAAATGCCCCCGTTTGACATCCTTTTGATAAAAAAGAGATGGAATGATGGAAAGGAAAAGAAAAACCTGTGCTCTTCCCTTGTCGCAGTGTCTCTCGTATGGGGGATATTACCCTGTCGCAGTGAAAAGCAAGATCACCAGCTATTCCCATGTTGCAGTAAGAGAGTGAAAATGGAAGCTATTTCCATGTTGCAGTCAAAAAACTCTCCCATGCTATTACCCTGTCGCAGTGCGAATTTCAGACCAAAACTGCAACAAGGGAAGAGCCTCTCCCCCTACAGCCACAATGTCGCAACGAAAAATATGCCTTCCTGTTTCCGGCAAGCTCTTCCCTTATCGCAGTAAGCACAAAAAATCCCCCACTCTTCCTTTCTTGCAAGAGAACAAGTTTATGCTCGTTGAGTAAAGAAATTTCTCGAGACGAGTGGGGTGGTCACCTCGATAAGCCCCGTCGGGGCTACTCGGTGACCGAAAAACCTTCGACTCTTACACTCTCACAGTGAGCCTCGTGTATTCCACATGCACCAAAGCTTTCCCTACCAGCAAATGAAAAAAGTAAGACAATAAAAAAAAACATCCTAAGATCACCCCTCTACTCTCTGCTTCCCACAAAAAATTCTTTCCCTGCTACGGTTTGCAAGAAGTTTCTTCTTGCTTTACAATAAAAGAAGAAACAGATGAAGGAGACAAACAATGATTTCTGTTATTCTTGCAGGCGGAAGCGGTACACGACTCTGGCCTTATTCAAGACAGAATTTTCCCAAACAGTTTCTTACTCTCACAGGAGACAAAAGCCTTCTTCAGATGACAGCGGAACGTTTAAGCAGCATTTCCTCTCCTGAAAACATTTATGTAGTAGCAGGAGAGCAGTACCGCTTTACCATTGCCGATCATCTCTGCCAGCTCTTTGGTTGCGAATTTCACAATATGATTCTCGAACCCATGGGAAGAAACACTGCCCCAGCCATAGCTCTCACCGTAAAATACCTTCTTGAAAAAGGCTACGATACAGAAACACTAGTTTTCTTTTCCCCTTCGGATCATGTGATAGAACCAGTAAAAGCCTTTCGTGATGCTGTGCTCTCTGTTGAAAAAGAAGCTCAAGACCACATTGTCACTTTCGGGATTGTTCCTGAGATGGTTATGGATATTGAGCTCGGAAATGAGGTTTTGTTGAAAAACCCTCCAGAGAGACCGCCCAAAAATATCTTGAGAGTGGCAACTACATGTGGAATGCAGGGATGTTTTTGTTCTCTCTCAAGGTGATCCTTGAGGCTTTCAAAAAACATATGCCTGCCCTTTATGAGGCCATCACCTCTCAGAGTTATCAGGAAATGATCAAAAATTACAGTGAACTTGAAAGTATCTCAATAGACTACGGTGTGATGGAAAAAGCCTCCAACATCCTTTGTTATACCCTCAGTGTCTCGTGGAATGATGTGGGCTCATGGGATTCTGTGTATGAACTCTTTACCCCCGACGAAAATGGCAATGCCACAAGTGGCGATGTCTTTTGTCTTGATACGAAAAAAAGCCTCGTGCTTTCCAGTAAACACCTCACCGCTCTCATTGGAGTAAACGATCTTGTTGTCGTCGAAACAGAAGATGCCATCCTTATAGCCAACCGTCATCAAACCCAGAAGGTCAAAGACATGGTGCAGCTTTTAACAAGCCACAAAAGACCAGAGGTTTCAGAACATGTAACTGTCTATCGACCATGGGGATCGTACACAGTCCTTGAAGAAGCTCCTCGCTACAAGATAAAAAAAATCGTGGTCAATGTGGGAGCAGCTCTCAGTCTCCAGCGCCACCAGCACCGAAGTGAACACTGGATTGTGGTCAAAGGAACCGCTCTTGTAGAAATTGACGGCAAGGAACAGTTTGTTCATGAAAACGAGAGTGTCTATGTGCCAAAATCCACCCTTCACAGGCTTTCAAATCCAGGGAAAATCCCCCTTGAAATGATAGAGGTCCAGAACGGCGAATACCTGGGTGAAGATGATATTGAACGATTTAATGACAACTACGGGAGATCCTGATTTCGATGAAAGGGAGATATCTCCTTTTTATTTTCCTGCTATGGAGTACTTCAGGATGGGGTAGAGTGTTTTTTGTTGGATCTCATCCCGCTCTTTCGATTGTCGCTTTTCCCCAGGATTTGACACAATGGGAGAAGCCTTTTTTTGCGGTAGGGATTTCCTATCAGAGTTTGCCATGGTGGGGAGATATGGACAACCCAACCAATCGCCCCAATGAAGGCTACACCTCAACCGAGGAAAATATTTACTTTCCACCCCAGGAAGGAGAAGAACAGTCCTATTTCCAGACCTATGGAACAACCCATCTGGTAGGTGTCACTGTCCAGTCCTTTTCCCGTCCGGAGAAAAATCTTTTCTTGTGGGGAAAATTGAGCTACCTCCCTCGTTTTATGGTGCTCTCTGCTGAAGGAAACCTCCGAGGAGAAACGAATACCGAGGTCCATTTCATCCCTTTCTCCTATAGCGCCAGCCACCTTTTCAATGCTCTTTCCCTTGAAGGAATAGTGGCAAGTATATATCAGGGCATCCCTCTCGGTCTCAAGATGGGTTTCTCCTACGAAAATACAGGAAAGATAGAACACTCCTTTAACGCAACGGTCAATGGGACACATATCTCTTCTGAAAGGCTTTTGTGGGGATGGACAACCGTTGGCTGCAATCATATCTTTGGCTATCCCCACATTAACGGAGATGCCTGGTTTCAGAATAGCTATCTGACAGGACCTGTCTGGCAGTGGGATATTCAGGCTGGAATAAGTATACCCCAAATCCGTTTTGGAAATCGTTTTCGCCTTTTGGGCTCTTTGCAACAGGAAACCACCTGGCAAATGGACACCAATGCTACCACCCTTCTCGAAACCAATTTTAGTGGAAACTATACCCCCTCTCTTTATCTCTATAAAACTGATGGATGGCTTAACCGTACCTACGCCAATGTTACTTGGAAGGATGGTGGCATCTGGAAATTGAACACCCTCTTTTTCCTGGGGCTCGACAGTTCTCTTACCATTCGTGTCCTCTCCAATGATCTTGCCTCGGAAGGTTGGGGCAAGACAAAAAACAGCGGCATTCTCATTGAAGTAAACCCCAACGTCTCCATCAAACCATCCAAACAGATGCTTATGGATCTCGCCCTCCTCATCAGCGGAGAATGGCACAGAACAGAAAAACGAGGTTCATACTACAATCCTTTGATGGGAACGAGCCGCGAAAGCTGGCAAAACTCCACTCCCGTGATAGGTCCCGAATACAGCTGGGAGGGATTTTCGTATGTGGACACCACAGCTTTTCATCTGGGAGTAGATATGATTTTCTATCTTCCCCTTTACGGAAACAAAGATCGCCAGATAGGTCTGGTACTCAATGTATTTGAAAACACGCAGTTTAGTTGGCTTTCAAAGTACTACGGGACCAACCGATTCACCCAACAAGAAACTTCATTCGATATTGTGGCGATTCGGTCCACCTTTCGCAGAGAGGCATGGCTCCATACGATGGTGGGCATTCAATACCGACAACCACCCTACCAGGTAAGATGTGAGTTCCTCTCTCCTCTGCTCTATAGCCTTGCAGCATCCCAGAAACTTCAAACAGCCGCAGGCGAAAAGCTTTACGAAGCAAAAAAATCACAAAACTGGGCTGTTCAGGAAGGACTCGCTCTCCGGATAACGGTTGCCCATGAGTTTTAAAAAGTTGCAAAAATTTTTTCTCTCATTTATAATCATAACAAAAAATTTTCAAAAAATCGGATTGGAAAGGAGGAAAACTTATGAAACGTCTCATCGTGTTGGTATTTGGTATGGTTCTTTTGGTGTTTGGTTGCGGAAGCAAGAAAGAAGAGCTCTACTATCCCAAAACCCATTTCACCAAGATGACCCTTGATCAGGCAGACAAAAAGGTTGTCTATCTCGACTGGGGAACACCCCTCGTTTATGCTGGTTCGATGCAGACAAATCTAGAAGAGAGCAAAGGCAAAACCAATGAGGAGATCTATGTCCTGGTCATCAACAACAACACCAAAGATAAAGGATGGGTAAATCTCGCCTCTGTGGTAAAAAATCCTCTTGCCAAGGCTACACTTCTTAACACCAGCCAGATATACAAAACACCCAGTGAGATTTCTCGAGACTTCTTTACCATGACAGCGCCAATGATTGGATATGTGGTGGAAGTTCAAAATGACTGGGCACGTGTTCAATGGTATATGAGTGCGTACAAAGTCTTTACCGGAAAGACTGAATGGACAAGCTACGAATGGGTTAAACTCAATGCTATCTCAACCAATGCCAAAGATGCTGATCTTCTCGCTATTCTCTATACCACTTACAGAAAGCTCCCTGACTGGAAAACAAAATGGTCTACTCTCACTGATGAAAAACAAAAACAAGCCCTGAGTAACGAGATAGACAAAGAAATCATCTATCTGGAAAATGTGATAAAAACCTTTGGTGGAGTTGGTGGTCCAGTACTCACCACCACATATGCCAATGATGTTGTTACTTCCTTAAATAACCTTCTTTACCCTGCAGAGGAATCCTACGAAGAAGATGAGTATTACGAGGAAAGTGATTACGAAGAAGATGAGTATTACGAGGAAAGTGATGAGGAAGAGTACTAGATTTAAATGGTAAACTTGAGGCGTCCTTCGGGACGCCTTTCTATTTTGTCTACCCTGGTATTATTTGCCTTCTTTTGATTTTTATGCTACAATATTAGGAGAAAAAGAGGTGACCATGACACAAAAATTCTCATTCTGGTTTACCCTCAGTCTGTGGGGGATCTCTCTCGTCATTGCTACCATTGCTCTCACAAAAGGCACATCTTCCCGCCAGCTTTCTTCTTCTGTTCTCACTGGAAGAATTGCTATTGTAGAAATATTTGGTCCCATAGTGTATGAGAGTGAAAACACCACCCTGCCAGGCATAAGACAAGGAGGTGTTCTCTCCTGGATAGAAGAACTTGAAGAGGCCGCGAATGATCCCACAACGGCTGCCGTTGTCCTCCGGATCAATTCTCCCGGGGGTACCATAGGAGCTACGCAGGAACTCCATGCCGCCATCAAACGCCTCAGAGAAAAAGGTAAAGTCGTTGTTGCTTCATTTGGCGATATAGCCGCTTCTGGAGGATACTATATTGCCACGGCATGTCATGCTATTGTAAGCCTCCCTGGAACCCTCACCGGAAGTATTGGTGTTATTATTCAAGGATATCAATACGATGAACTGATGCGAAAATTGGGTATCAAAGCCACCGTATTCAAATCGGGCTCCAACAAGGACATCCTTGCAGGATACCGTGAGATGACCACAGAAGAAAAAGCCATCCTCACTACTCTTGTAAAAAACACGTATGAACAGTTCCTTCAAGCCATTGTAGAGGGGAGAGATATCTCTCGTAATGAACTTCTCCCCCTCGCAGACGGAAGAATTTTCACAGGAGAACAGGCCCTGCGCGTAAAACTCGTTGATAAGCTTGGGAGTTTCTACGATGCTATCGCTTTAGCTAAAGACATGGCCAAGCTTCCTGCCAGTGCCCCCATCTACTATACCTCCGAAGAAAAGCTTACCCTGCGCAGACTCTTACGAAGATTATCCTTCCACTCTCCAAACATCTTACCAAACAATCTGTCAGAATTCACGCAAACAAAACTCTGGTATTATAGTTCGTTTTAAGGAGACACTATGAAACGATGGCTCATTATCGCTCTTACACTCACAACCCAGCTACTTGTTGCAAGAGAAACGCTTATTTCTATTATAGCTACAGTTAATAATAATCCCATCACTCTGTATGATGTGCAACGCTACAATCAATTCATTTTTGAAAACTCGGGAGGACAAATCACCAATAGCATTCAGGATGGTCTCCAGAGCTGGTTTACGCTCTATATCCTCCGATCCCTTGCAGAAAAAGATAAACGTTACCAACTCGCACCTGGCGAAATACAGGATGCCCTTCTCCCGTACGTCAAGATGACCAACGAGAACCCTCAGCTTGCCTCACTTTTTACCCGTTATCGAGATCTCCTCGAGATGCGCGTAGAGGTCAATCTTTATATTCAAAAGTTGACTTTCTTTGATGAAGAATTCAAACGAAGTATGTACCAGGGAATCGACGAACAAAAGGCAAAAGCCTTTTATGAAACCAACAAAACAAATTTTCTCGCTCCCCCAAGAGTGAGTCTAATGGTTTTCGCCGCCCCCTACCCGAAAAATGCCTCTCTCACCGAACTCGAAAACCTTGAAAAAAGTTTCAATGCCATAGCTAAAGAAGCTGCAAAAACCACCAACGCTCCTGCCATTATTGAAAAATACAAAAAATCTATTTCCTTTACCCCTTACTCTGGAACATCTCCCCTCACCAATGCTCAGGATCTTTTCGTGGGAGGATATCCGGAAGAGATTCTTGGTCTTGCAATTGAGCCCACCTACTACAAGCAATACCTTGACAAAGGAAAAGTTTTCGGTCCACAGGTTATTCAGTTTCGAAAAGACAAGAAAAAATACCTCCTTGTCATGCGTGTGCTTGCCAGAGAGGAGTCCCGCATCCTTTCCTATGAAGAAGTCAAAAATTATATCTACACTATCCTTCAAAACCAACAGGTTGAAAAAGCTATCGATGAGTGGTGTGCCTCACAGATCAAAAACCGAAAAGTCATCGTTGAGATAAAAGACAAAAATTATCAAGGAGCGCTCGATGCCTATCTACGAAGGTAAACTTACCGCAAAGGGCATGCGCCTGGCCCTGGTCGTGGGCAAATTTAATTCTTTCATAGGCGACAAACTGGTAAGCGGTGCTCTCAATGCCTTTGAACAACTCGAGGGCGACCCCAATGCTGTTGATATTTATAAGGTCCCCGGAAGTTATGAAATTCCCGGCGTCGTCCGAAGATTACTCGAGGCAAAAAAACATGATGCCATCATCGCGTTAGGGGTTATCATCCGTGGCCAAACCCCTCACTTTGAGTATGTCTCGGGCAACACCTCCAAAGCCCTGATGGAAATGGCAAGTGAGGGCAAAATCCCTGTCATATTTGGTATAATTACAGCTGATGACGTCGAACAGGCCATTGACCGCGCCGGCGTCAAAAACGGCAACAAGGGTTACGAGGCTGTTCTCACAGCCGTAGAAATGGCCAACCTCTACAAACAGATGAACCATGGAAAATAAGGTTTTTGTTCGAACAACCGGCAAGGAACTTTCGTTTCTTGGCCTGTATGCCTATGATATAGGTAGTCATCCTCTCCCGGAGATTCTTGATATGTCATGGCTCAAAGACCTCTACGCTTATGACAAAGAAGAAGGCTGGCTTCCCAACCTTGCTCCCTCCGATAGAGGAATCTTTCGCCATGCGGAAGAAATCCTGCGAGGCGTTCTCAACGAACTACCCACCCTTGATCAAGAGATTGCCCCTCTCGTGAAAAACAGACCCTTTGAAAGGATCCTTGCTGTAGACAAAGCCATCCTGAGGCTCGGTGCCTATCTGATTATCTTCGACAGAACCATACCAAGTGAGGCTATTTTTAGCCTATGCGGCGAATTTGCCGATCTCTACGGAGAAGACGAAACCCCTTCTTACATTCAAGGCATTCTGGGAAGCCTCGCCAAAAAGTGGAGAACACCTCAAAAAGGAGAGGGTTAATGGAAGCTTTCCAGAAACTTTTACGCATCATAGAGACCCTTCGTTCTCCCGAAGGTTGTCCCTGGGATAGAGAACAGACTATTCCCTCCATGCGAACCGCCATCATTGAGGAAGCCTACGAACTGGTAGAAGCTATAGACACCCAGGATAAGGAAAACCTCAAAGAAGAAATGGGAGATCTCTTCTTCGTTGTCTGCTTTGTTGCCTATCTTGCCCAGCAAGAAAACCTTTTCACTATAGAAGAGATGATCGAAAGCGTCACTTCCAAACTCATCAGGCGCCACCCGCATGTTTTCCATGAAAAGAACACCATCACAGTTGAAAACGTCCTTCAAAACTGGGAGGCTATCAAATCCCGCGAAAAATCCACGCCCCACCATCCACTCAAGAGTATTCCCAAAAATCTCCCTGAACTCCAAAGACTTTATAAAATCCTCAATAAAATGAAACGACTCAAGGTTTCCTGGAAGCTCGAATCTCTTCAAACCATCAGCCATGAAATCTCCAGGGCTGCTCACCATGATCCCAAAAACTTCCTCAAAGGCTTTCTTCTCTACGCCTTTGAACAGGGTCTCGATGTTCCTGCTATTATCAGAGAATTATCCCACGAACTCATTACTCATTTTGACAAGCAGACCTCCTGATATTCCCTGCTATTCTCACAAAAACTCAAGTTTTTAATAAAATCAGCGATATATATAATAGCAAGGACGCAAAAAAGGTTCAAGGAGGAAAACATGCGTATCGAAGGTTTGGGTTCTCCACCCTATCTCCCGGACAAACAGGCACCAACGCCCCAAGAAAAGCAGGCTATTGAAACCAAGATAGCCGAGGTAAAACAAGAGCTCAAAAATGAAGCACAGGAAAACCTCGAAAAACAGGCGAGAAAACAAGAAGCCGAAAAGCTTTTGCGCATGAACGAGTACTACATTAAAGAACTCTTATTCATCTTTAGTTCAAAAGGAAACGCTGAAACCATTGAAAAACTCGCCAGGCTTCTCAAAAAGCAAAAAGAGATGCTCTCCCGTTAATCCTGAACGTCGAAAACAAAAAAATCCACTACTTCAAGTCTTTCATTATTCAGTACAATACGCCAGATATAGGGTCGGTAGAGTTCAGGAGAAAACGGGGGACTTCCCTGGAAAAAGACCTGTCTCCAGCCACTCTCGTCAACCAACTCATACCACACCCCATTTCTTCCACCATGGATTCCAACGGGAACGGCAACATACACCCCAAATCGTACATTCTCACTCTCACGAAGCCTATAACGTCGAAACGAAAGAAGTTTTTCAGCATAACGATCTAGAGGATGCTCAAAAGCATAAAGCCCTGTCACATCTGCAAAAGAAAGAGGCAAATACTCCACAGGGGTGTAGTAGTG
The DNA here is from genome assembly GCF_023525255.1 of Thermospira aquatica. Lineage (GTDB taxonomy): Bacteria > Spirochaetota > Brevinematia > Brevinematales > Thermospiraceae > Thermospira > Thermospira aquatica. Next base: position 308,541 of record NZ_CP073355.1, read on the forward strand.
TTTATTTGCTTCCCAGAGAGAAGCTTCATCAAAAAGACTGTCTCCTCTTGACTTCCTCTCTCCCTCGACAATCACAAGTTTGTAGCCATTATCCGGTTGAAGATCATCCAAAAGTCCAAGACGAATCCACTCCTGAAGGCTCTTTTTACCGAGGTGAGGATGTTTGGCTAAAAAATCAAAAAGATCCCTGTAGGGTTGGGCACGCACAATTTCCTCACGAATATGGAAGGGTATACTTGTGAGATGCCGAAACCCTAACCGAACCTTTCCATCCTCAAGTTTGTCCTCCAGGTCACTATGATTTACACACACAGGAAGAATTTCCACATCCCATACCAGCCTCGCGTAGAGAAGGATACGATTCTGCTGGTGAACATGATGAAACTGGTTCAAGCACGCTACCGTAAAAGCCGCAAAATCCTCCTGGAGACCAAGCACAAAAAGTGCAAGAGGATACCAGCGAAGCCATTCTTCCCTTCTTGGCAAAAGATATCTTCCTTCCTCCAAAATGGCATGCCAGTAACGAGAATGTTTCTCTTCTTCTGGCAGGCTCGCCTCCAGAGCACGTTTTTGCTCCACCCATTTGTCATCCTCTTTTCGCAAACTTGTCATAAAATTCCTTGCCTCATCAAGAGAAACAAATCGGGATAAATACATGACAGCATCCTCTTGATAGAGAAAAGGCCCTTTGAGAAATGGCTTCATGCCCCTGGAAAAAAACCGCAAAACCTCTCCAAAATGGTGAAATACGTGTCTTCTACGAAAGCTTACCCCCAACTCCAGCAAAAGAGGATGATCAAGCCATCGAAGTACAAGAGGAAAATGCCATTCTGGTGGTTTTCCCATGGCATACAACTGGCAAAGAATATCCCAGAGCCAGTGAGACTCAAAACGAAGAAACACTACCCCTTCAAAAAATAAAGCATCCCTTGTCGTTTGAATAAGCGGAATACCATCTGCCTCACCTACAAGTGAAAAACCCTCTTTCACAGGAAAAGAAGTCACCAAAAAATTGTACTCTCCCCCTCGAAAAGAAACACACCCTATATGCCCCTCGTAACGTTTCGCCAGCCATGACCGAAGCCGCCCAGAAGTCTGAGAAGAAAAAGCCAGGATAAATCTGCCCCGACGAATCTCAAAAAGAAAAGGTTGTATCTTTTTCTTTTTTCGTTGAATATGACAAAACCACTGGCGTATATCCACAGGAACGCTTTTCACCAAAAAAGGCTCACGATACCACAAAAGCTTTCCAATCACACGCTGTGTCAACTGAGTTAGCCACTTCTCCCCACAGACACTCTTTTGAACATAGGTTTCTTTTTCAAACGACATTCCGGGAAAAGGCATCATCTTTTTCATACTACTCAAAAGATCAGTTACTGCCTCGACAAAATCAAGATGGTTGTGAAAGAGGCTAGCCACATCCTCATAGCTCCACAAAAGATCCTCCCCCCACTTCTGGGGGACAGACGCTACCCCACGTAGAGAAAAAGCAGAAATCACCGAAACCAACCGACGGATTTTTTCTATAGGCTTTTCTTCAGTATACTGACATACAACCCACCAGTTTTTCCCCCACACATTCTCATAGTAGTGAATGCTCTTTTCAACATGATCGTCATCCTCCTCTAACTCCTCACCCACTAACAAAAAAAGCCCCTCCCTGTATTCTTCAAGAACCCTTGGAGGAACCACTCGTTTCTTGTTTCGACAAACCCACCCCACCAATTCATAGAGATTCTGCAATCCTTTTTCATCTCTGGCAAGAAGCAACGCAGGAAAAGCCCTGGTTGTGCCAAGAGCATGAGTAAGAATTTCTACACCATAGATGGGTTTAAGTTGATAGTTGCGAGCTACTAACCCGAGAGAAGCAAAATGCCTGGTAGAATAACGTTCACACAAACAGATAGCCTCCCATCCCCACTCACGGTAAAGAGAGGCTATCTGAGAAAGAGTGCCATACGAAGGCCGGCTTTCAAAAGAAAGAACAAGATGCGTCCAGAGCATCCCTACTCAAGAAGTTCTACCAATTGCCGGGAGGAAGCGTTCACAAACGCCTGGAGTACCTGTTCCTTTTTCTCAGCCGAGGCCGTAATCCTGGTATTGGCAGTTTGAAGTACCTCCTGGCTTTCCACATCCACCATCTGGAGAGAAACCTGATAGGTTCCTACATACCGTCCCACAGACTCATTATAAGAGATTTCTGATGGTACCACACTGACAATCACCACCTGAGCCATGCCTTGACTTTTCAGAACACCAAACACTGAAGGGTTCAGATCCACAAGACTCGTAGCATCCGGCCTCTGAGAAATTCTTTTGACCTTATAACCCTTTTTCAAAATAGCACTTTCCATTTCTGTTTCAAGAGGCTTGAGCGTTTGCCAGGAGCCATCCTGTTGTACAAGACAAAGCACCGTCGTAATCTTCTCTTGTTTTCGCAAGGAAACACTTTTAAAACTCACCTGCACCTGGGATTTTGTCACAGCATCTCGAAGCTGAGTATACAAACCTTTGTAGGCATCACCCAGAGAGAGTAACTCGGGAAAATCTATATCTACGACAGCTATAAGTTTATTTTCAGGAATACTACTTTTCAGGTTCTCAATCTCACAAACAAGTTGCCCTTCCTTCCCGGAAAGCGCCGAACGTGTCCACAGACCTGTATTGCCACGTAACGTAAAGCTTACCGCAAGCCCTTCTGCAGGAATCTCTGTCTCGCCAAGATAAACCACCTGAAAAACAAGCTTACCCCCTTTGTCAGTATCCAACGTTTGGGGTATACTTACAGGCTTAATCCGTATCTTCTGAAGAAGAGAAGTAACAGCCTGAGCATAAACACCTATCTCATCCCGTCTCTCATCGACCTGAGTGGCACTCACTATGGCCTTTTGATACGCCTCGATGGCTTCTCTCACCCGACCAGACCGCGCTGCTTGCTCAGCTTTCCTCAGGTTTTCATCCACCATGGCAAGTTTACGAGCCAGCTCGGAGAGAATACGACTACGCTCAGCCTCCATAGTAGAACGTTTGATTTTTGCCTGAACCCAAACACGGGTATACTTGAGACCATCTTCCACCACGTCTTCCGTATACTGCTGAACAATTTCCACACCTGTCAATCGAGCTACCGAGCGAGTACGTACAGACTGCCGAAACTCCGCTTTAAGACTATCACGCGAGTCCTCGCTAATCATGCCATAACTTCGAATCTCTTTATCGACTTCGGCCTGTTCAAAAATAGTGTTGGCGATTTTTGCCTTGGCATCCGCGAGAGCCTGATCCTTAAGTTTTTCCAGTACGTCGATTCCTTCCGCATACCCCACGGTATAGAAATACTCCTTATCCTGGCTAGAAGAAGTAATCCACGAAGGTTGCTCACTTTTTCGAGCAGGAGAAGAAGTAGTACGAACACTCTGTTCTCCACACGACAACACCACCACGACTGCCGCAATCCAAAAGATTTTCCCTACTTTCATAGCCAACTCCTACAATATTTTTTCTTTAATACTATACCACCATTTTTCAGGAAAATCAATAAAAATACAAAAAAAGTCTGTCAAATAAATTAAAATGTCACCTTTTTATTGAAATAGAAATGTCACTTTTTTATGCCGAAACTCTACGACCATAATCATCTATTTCAAAAAAGTTCAATTCGATATTTTTCTTAAAAATATGTATACTTCCATCAAGCCAGGTTTTTAAGATAACATTGTCCCCGGGTTTTATGGCTATAGGTTGTTTCTTTTCAATCTGGTATATTCTTTTAGAAAACTTTATTGTATAATCTCTATAGACTTTGCACTCGGCCGTATAACAAACATAGTTCCTTAAGTCCTGATCAGGCATTAATGCAATATGAAAATCTTCATCCGACAGAGGTTTTTTACTAAATTTTCGGTTATTCTTTTCCCAGTAATATTCTTTCAAAAAACAATTGGCACTGTTGTTATTTATCACATAGTTTGGCATATTTAGCAGACAAAATGACGTAAGCCATCTATCGAAAGGACATAAAAATACACCAAAAACACACAAAAAATAAACCAACTTTTTATTTTGGAGTATTGGGAAATAGCTTGGAACAAACTTGGATTTTATTTACTTATCATTGTTGAAAATAGCCTTTCAAATGGTGAAAACAGAGGAAAAAAGACTAACCAACTGCGAAGACAAAATTCAAAATTTAAACACCCATCATAGAGGGTATTCAAAAACGTTTAAGTGATGTTTTTTCAGAGAGATAGAAAACAATCAAAAAACGAAACCAAAACGCCCTTTAAAACAAAAAAATTATTTGCAAAAAGTGTGCCAAAAAACAGATTAACCAACTCAATTAACGGCTTGGATGGATATGCAGAATTACTCTTCCGATGATAGAGAAGTGTTCGTGCATCTTCTCCTGGTGAATCTCCTCAGGAGAGTAATTGGGATTGTCTGACTTTATCACCAGGGTGTTTTGAGCCAGGCGGAACTCCAGCCGTTTAACAAACAGCTGACCACCTCTATTCAGGACATAGATACCATTCGTATCGATGACCCCTTCCACAACGACAATCCAGTCCCCCTCATGGAGCGTAGGGTACATAGAATCCCCCTTTACCTGCAAGACCTTACACCGTTCAGGAGCATAAGGCAAAAGCAACCGCCTCTCGATAGCGAACTCGTCGATAACCGTCACCTCAAAGTTTTCAATCCCATAGCCTGCAGACACCCTCGCATCCAAGACACCTAGATAGACCGTTTCCCCTCCCTTGTGCGGGATGACTCTATTTTTAGCGTCAAAAATCGTATAACCGCCGTTAGGAGTTGTAAGAGGAGAGAGAAACATATCCCCCTCGCCGGTGAAAAGCCAATTAGGGTCAACCGAAAGCTTTTCTGCAATAAGAAATATCATAGCTGCTGGTAAACCTTCACCATTTTCATAATTAACAATAGTTCTGCCTGATACCCCAATCATTTGTCCAAGTTTTTCTCTGGAAATATTTTTTTTTGTTCTTACTGCTTTTATTCTTTCACCTATTTCAATTGCTTTTAGATACATACAAGCCTCCGAAAATTTTTTTGAAAAATTTTTCCCTTATACTAAAGTCGTTGGGAAAAATTTTTCATAGTAGTATATCGGCAAACCCCAAAACCCCTTAAGGGGCAGTGGTTGAACTAAGTAGTACACTTCGTTTGGTAGTATAAATAAAACCCCTTAAGTTGGGGGTAGACCCCGCCGGGTAAAAAAAGCCTGGGTAGCAAACTACTCCATCGGGGTCAAACAAGCAGATGCCGGGGTCGCCTTGGGAGGGGGCTCCGGCTGTATTTATTGTAAAAGAAAAATTTGTTTTCCTCAAATTTTGAGGGAGGAGGACAAATGAAAGTTTTTACTCTCCTGAGAGAAGCGATTGAAGGGCTGTTTATTCTGGTTGAAAAGATGGAATTATGGTTCATGAGGAGGAAAAAACCAAGCGCCAAGGTTATCAAGGAGATAAGGAGATATTACAGCCGTTAGGCCTATCCTCCTTGTCCATTTCCATGGCATTCCCGCCGGCTGAAAACCGGCGGGGAAAATAAAGCAGTGGAAAAACCTCGAAAGGAGGAGTTATTGAGTTATGGACACAGTAACACTGAGAGATCTCTCGCTCGTCTGGGGGATAACTACAGAAGGTGTCAGAAAGAGGCTCAAAAAGTTTGACATAAAGATTTTTGATATAAATGGTCGTGGTCGAGGGGGCATAGTCAAGGTTGTTCAATTTACCGACCTTGATCATCAGACCCAGAGAGAGATTCTAACATTTAAACAGCAGGACAACCCCGTTTTTATTTCTAACTTAACCGACTTCCAGAGACGGGAGGCAACGAAAAGATACAAACTACTATCATACATACAGGAGCAAGGTATAGGACATACGCAGATTGATCGAATCGAGTATATTCTCAGAAATATTGAGCAAATAGACATTAAACTGGCGCAGGAGTTCAAGCGCCTGCCATCTGTTCGAACGGTTGAGAGGTGGTTTGAACTGTATCGGCGAGGAGGCTATGAAGCCCTGGCACCCCGCTGGGGCAAGAGACTCGGCCAGACAAAACTCAGCGAAGAAGAAAAGAAGCTTTTTACCAATGAATATTTACAGCCCAACGGGCCGACAATTCGAACGCTGTGGATGAGATATTTCCTCTACTGCAAGAAAAACAACATCGCCACCGCTAATGTGAGAGACAACTGGACGACTCTCACATTCAGCGATGGCCGTACCTTGTCGTATTTTGCAGTGTATAGATATCTCCACCGTATACCATATCCTGCACTCGTGGCAGAACGAGAGGGTATAAATGCCTTTGAACGCAAATGTGTACCCACAGCACGTCGAGACTACGAAAGCATCAGTGCCAACGAGGTGTGGGAGTCAGATGGACATACAGCAAATACATTTGTGATCAATGATGTCTTTGAAGAGAGACGAGGCGAGATAGTACGTCCACACATCGTATTCTGGAAAGATGTCAAGGCAAGAAAACTTATGGGTTTTGCTGTTGACGTAACAGAAAACACCACGATGATTTGGGACGCACTTGCCATATCGATAAAAAATAACGACGGCTATCTCCCTGAACACATACTGATAGACAACGGCAAAGCCTACAAAAACAAACAAAGTCTTGGCATTAACGAAGCCTTTGAGGGCTTGTATGCGAGATTGGGTGTAGATAAGCATTTTGCAATTCCTTACAATCCCAACGCCAAGCCCATAGAGTCGTTCTGGCGAACATTTGACAACTACTTTTCTCGCACATTACCCGGCTACACAGGCAAAGACAACAAGAATGTACCGGACATCACACGAGAACAGAGAAAAGAAGGCAAACTCCTCAAGTTATCTGAGTATATCGAGATGCTTGAAAAGTTCGTTATCATGTTCAATGATATGCCGCACACAGGACATGGCATGTCAGGCAAGAGTCCGAACGAAATCTTTGCAGAAGACATGGTTGCTTCAAGACGGCTCACAGAGGAAGATATTGCTGTTATTTTCCTCAAGAGGAAAGAAGCAAAAGTCTTCAGAGACGGGATCCGCTTCATGGGGTATTACTACACCGACAACGAGGGCAAATGGGCAGAATATCAGGGCAAAAAGGTCATCATTGCCTACAATCCGACGGATTTCAGATCTCTCTATGTTCTCGACAAAAGAGGACGAGCACTCTTCAAAGCCACCCGAGTTGAGATGGCAAACTTTATGTTTGACGAAGTGAACTCAGAGGAAGAATACAGAAGACTCAACCGAGAGAAGAAAAAAGTGCGAGAATACCGCAAGAAGATAGCAGAGATTACAGGCAGACGTCTCGGCAAAACCATTGACACCATAGCCGTCAAAGACCAGGACAGCATCAAAAGCATAGAAAATACATCTGTAAAATTGCCATGGGATAAGACAAATATCCATTAAAGGAGGATAGATATGACGGTATTTGAAGAAAACGAACTCACCAAGTTTCGGCAAGAAGTTCAGAATTTCTTAGCCGAAGCAAAACGACGAGATCCGACGATGTCTCAGGCGAGACTCGCACGGATGAGTGATGTATCTCCTGCGACCCTGTCGGCGGTACTTACTGGCAAATATGCCGGCAACATAGCTGATGTAACAAAAAAAATTTTGTCGGTAATTGAGAGGGAGAAGGATAAACAATCCAATGAAATTAAAAAAGTTCATTTTGTTGAGACATCGATATTTCATCAGATGTGCACGGCGATGAATATTGCGCAGCTCGATAGTCAGATCATTGTGTTTACTGGGGATGCAGGGATAGGCAAGACTGAAAGCATCAGAGTTTATCTGGAAGAAAATCCCAGTTCAATACTTATTGAAGCCGATCCCTGCTATGGAGTAATGTCTGTTTTAGAAGAGATAGCGGATGCGCTTGGATTTGAAGCCAAAGGGAGAAAAGACAAAATCGAGAGGGAGATTATTCGTCGTCTCAAGGGTTCTAATAGGCTCATAATAGTAGATGAGTCGGAATATCTGCCATCAAAAGCGCTCGACATCCTACGCCGCATCCATGACAAGGCGGGTATTCCTTTGGTGCTTGTTGGTATGCCTCGTCTGGTGAAAAACATCATCGGGACAGGTGACAAATACCGACAGATCTCATCGAGGATGTACCATATTCGTCTTCCTGGTATTAATGTAGAGGATGTGAGGCTTATAAGTGAGACAGTAATAGATGACGTTTCAGAAGAGATGGTAAAACTTCTGTTCACGCTGTGCAAAGCAAATGCGCGGCTCCTTTCAAAAATCCTCCACATGGCACAACGAATCGCAATCTACAACCAGATGGCGATTAATACAGCTATACTTAAGAAAGCATCCGAACAACTCATGGAGGCATAAGAGCATGAACAAAGACATAAAAGTTCTTAATCAAGATTTTGAGAACTTTTCTCAAGTACTGGAGGAGATTTTGTATGGGCAGAAGAGAGCAGAGAAAGAGTCTCTGGGCCAGATTTTTCAGGCGAAAAACTATGCCAAAAAACTTGCAGATGAGCTCGATGAATTGTATAGCAAAGAACTAGAAGAAAAATAGGAGGAAATATGGCAAGAGAAAAGATCAGAAGAGAAATCATCCCTCTTCAGACGATAGAAGATGTTGACAATCTTTTGCTGAAGATAGCGAGGAGACAGATAGAGATTGAAAGAATCAATGCCGATGCCGAGGAAAAGATTTTAGCAATCAAAGAAGAAGCTAAGGCTAGAAGCGAAAAGATTCTCGAAGAGATAACCCAGATGGCAGATAGTATCTTTGCCTACTCTGAACTGAACAAGATTAAGATTTTCACAGATGACAAAAAGACAATCGAGCTCCAGTGGGGAATGTTCGGGTATAGAAAGTCGACCAAAATTAGTACAAGCAAGGTTACTCTACAACTTTTGAAAGAGCTAGGATTTACAGAAGCTATTAGGATTAAGGAAACGGTCAACAAAGAAGAAATGCGAAACTGGGACGATGCGAAACTTGCCGCTGTTAAGGCCAAAAAAGTGATAGAAGACACTTTCTGGTATGAGGTCAATAAGGAAAAAGTACTCGAAATCGAAATGAAAAAAAGGGTCGTCAATACTTAGGTTGGTTGGAGGGCGGAGGGGGGGGGAAAAGCCGAAACCCCTGCGTCTTGCAGGGGTCTGTGGGAGATAGCCTACCCACACTGAAGAGGCAGGCCATGTTAGATAGAAAAGCTTATGCCAGGATCCATATTTTGCTTAAGGAGTGCAAGATCTCTGAAGAAGAGTACAGAACAATACTCAGAGACAATTTCGAAGTGGAGAGTTCGCGACAGCTCAACTTCAACCAATACGATAGGCTCATCTCTCTACTCCTTCAAAAAAGGTTTTCAATGCTCCAAAAAGAGTATTTAAACGATATGTTAAAGCGAATGGAAATACGGTTTCCTGAGGCTTATATCTCAAAAATCCTGCATAAGGAAATCCGTCGGATAGATGACATGACCCGAGAGGAGATTGGCAAGGTTCTGAGAATCCTGAGTAAAAGGATGGGGAGAAAATAGTGAGATGTCCTGAATTTCTGGAGATCTGTCGGGATGTGGGGATGACATGGGAGCAGATATATAAATTATCCTGGCGCTGTGGTGGAAGTTATCTTTACGTACCAAAGTTCCCCGAGAGGATTGAACGTTACAAAAACATTATTGCCGAGTTTAAAAGGGAGATGCAAGTTGTAGGACGGGGCAAAGCTTTGCTGTATATCTCAAGAAGGAAAAAAATATCTATTAAAACCCTGAAAAGACTGCTAAATAATTCTCAAGAGATTATGGAAGGTTTTAAATAAAATAGGCGGACAAAAGTCCGCCTATTCTTTTTTTTGCTCTTTTTCTATTTTTTGCTCTTTTTCTAATTTTGTGAGAACTCCTAAATTTATTAAGTTTTTTGCCTCTTTTTGAGACATTTCAATTTCTTCCCCTGGATTATAGACTTCCCCGTTATAGCTTACTTTTATGTTAGTTGTATACTTCATATAATTCTCCTGCATTCAGGATTAAATAGCCAGCTACATCAGAAAGAAGTGCAACACCAGTCATATCCCTGACAAGTATGACATCACTTGTGGCGAGTTCATCTCGTACCTTTTCCACAATTGGGTAGCGGTCATTTCTAATTGTATATCCAAAAGAAGGCTCGTCAATAGTTTGTGGATTCTCTGGAACATATGCAAGTATGGCATGATTTCCCCAGATGTCTTTCATTTGTGTACCATCGTAGTATACACTCTCGCCAACAATAACCTTTTTGATGTCCAAAATCTGCAGTGTATACTTAATTGTGTCTGGTAGGAAAAAGATAACCTCCTGTGATAATATAAATAAAACTATCACAGGAGGCCAGATATGATTGAGACGAAGAATATTTTAGAGCTATTCAAACCAATTGTCAAGGAAGTATTAGAGAGTATGTTAAAAGAGGAAAGAGAGATTTACCTGGAAAACAATCCTCCCACAAAAGGCAATGGCTTTTACGAAAGGGATTTAAAGACAGCTTTTGGCGAGCTTACAGCCATACGTGTTCCAAGAACAAGGGATAATGGATTTAAAAGTGCCCTTCTTCCCTATCGCAAACGCATCACAGAAGACTTAGATGCATTAATCAGGGCTATGTTGATATCAGGAATGTCAACAAGGAAGATAGCAGAAGTTTTAAAAGAGCTTTATGAAATAAAGATTTCTTATGCTAACATCTCAAGGATAAGCCAGGTAGGCATAGAAGAGATTCAGAAGTGGCGTAGTCGCCCTCTCATGGAAGAATATGCCGTGGTATTTCTGGATGCTATGGTGTTTCCTATCAAGAGATAGGGTAGAAAATGAATCAATATATGTAGCTATAGGCATTACACCTGAGGGAAGACGGGAGATTTTAGGATACCACTGCCCAGGAGGCATGGAAAGTGCTTATAACTGGCGGGAAATTTTGCAGATATAAGAGAAAGAGGTGTCAAACAGATTCATTTTATTGTCTCTGATGGCTTAAGTGGTATGAAAACGTCATAACAGAGATATATCCCCACGCAAAGTATCAGCCCTGTGTAGTCCATGTCATGAGAAACATACTGGCTAAAGTGAGAGTTCAACACAGAAATATCATTGCCACTGAAATAAAAGAGGTATTTCATGCCAAAGACAAACAGGAGGCAGAACAATTGTTTATGAAATTTACACAAAATGGAAAAATATCTATCCCAACTTAATGAATAACCTCTTGACAATAAGAGAGAATATATTCACTTACATGGAATTACCTGAAGGAATACGAAGCATGGTGTATACAAACAATGCCCTGGAAAGACTCTTTAAAGAACTTAAAAGGAGATTAAAAACAATGGAAATGTGTCAAAGCGAGGCTTCAGCTGAGAAATATCTTTACCTGTTATTAAGATACCAAAATGAGAAGTTCTTAAAAAGAAAGTTAAAAAATTGGGAGTATTACTTTCAACTCTATCGTGAGCAACACTCATACACCAAAGAAAATATTCACAGCGAGGTTATCCTATGACTAGACACAATTTTCTTGACACAATGTAAATAGCAGCTCCAACTGCTATAATTCCAGCTACAATTAAAAATATTGGATTAGCTAATAAAGAAGCTGTAAAAGCTTTTACTCCTGTTGTGAGGAGTGCAAATCCTTTTACACCAAAAGCACTGGCTATTGTCATGGCTTGTTGAGCTCTATTCCATGCTTGAGTTATTCCAATTAAAGCAAGGATTTTCCCAATAAAAATTTTTATGTATTCTGAATAATATGCAAACTCTTTTATAAACATTGCTCCCATCCCAGTTTTAGTAATAGTTGTAACTGTTGCAAGAATACCTATAACCGTAGCCAGTCCCATAATTCCACCAATTAACATTGCAATTGTGCCAGAAATAGCTGGATGTTTTGACACAAAAGAACTTACACTTGCCAAAATAGGATTTATAATATCAAGGAGCTTACTTAACGCCCCAACAAAATGTGTCCCTATTGAAGCAGATAATAGTTTTATGTTATTACCAAAAATTTTTGATTTTATAGCAAAAACATCTTCCATTGCTTTTTGAGCGCTTTCGAGTTTTCCTGTGGCATTTGCTACTTGCTTGTAGCTTTCTTTGAGTTTATCAAGCTGTCCTAATAACAGAGCAATACCCCGTGAAGCCTCCTGACCAAAAGCCTTATTAAGAGCGTCCTGCATTTCAATAGCCGACATACCCTCTGTAGCCTTTTTGATGTTTTCCAGTGTCCCGATAAAATCAAGTCCACCTTCCGCATTCTGAACAAGAGCAAAGCCTAAAGACTCACTTGCTTTGGTCATTTGTGTCACAGCATTGGCAAAGGATGTGCCAGCCATAGACCCTTGCAAGCCCACACTGTTGAGCATACCCACAACGGTGTTCATTTGCTCAAACGAAATTTTTGCCGCAAGGGCTGAAGCTGACGCATATTTTAACCCCTCTGTGAGCTGCCCGAGGTTAGTAATCTGAAAGGTATTCTGAGTAACGGCAAGCACATCCCCGAGCCTTCCCATCTCTCCTGCTACATCCCTTGTGTTGTCGCCAAAATTATTATAAGCAAGTGCAAGGAGATTTGCGGCTTCGTTGTTGTCCCCCATTGTTGCCGTCGCAAGAGCTAATGCTTTTCGTGTCCCCTCTATTGCCTGTATATCGTTTAATCCTGCTGAGCTCATCTGATAACTTGCAGAAAGAAACTCTTCAATAGACTGACTATGCACTGCCGACCACTGAGTAGCTGCAGATTTCATTGCTTCAATCGATTTATTTAGTCCACCCATTGTTGATGTTACAACAGTTCTAAGTGGTGCTGTAGCGGAGTCAATACTTGAGGCAGTATCAACCATTTTCTTTGTTAAAAGAGCAAAAGCACCACCGACAGCAAAAGCCCCAAGCTGAAGATTTTTTAATCTATCAATCTGTAAATTTGTAGCAGATGTTATTTTCCTTATCGTTGAAGTTGCCTGGTCAATCGCCTTAAAAACTATAAATGCCTGTAAAGGGGACATTTTCTCCTCTCACTTGTCACTTGATTTTTTTTGTTTTTGCTGTTATACTTTTTTCTATGACTATCAAGGACATTTTTCTTCTTTTCTCCTTGTGGTGTGGATTTTTTTCGCTTTTTGCTTTCATCTTTATAACCATAATAAGGCTTTTTAAGAGATTTTAAACTTTTTCTCCAAAAGCCTTAACTATTGCTTTTGCTAAAACATCAATCTGTCTTTTTTCAATCCACACTGCCTCAGCAAAGCTTTCAATCAGTTCCTGTGTCGAGAGTTTTTCTATATCTCTTTTTGTATAGAATCTTGCCATTGCTTCCATGAGGCGAATTGGATTTTTTTCAATCCTCTCAACCTCCTTTTCTATTTTTCTGCTATCAAAAAATTTTCGTTAAATCCCACCTCTTCAAAAACCTTGTTAAAAATTGCCGGTAAAGCTCCGGGCTTTCTCTCTAAAAATTCCGAAAGCGATTTTTTGTCTTCACAAAGGTTCAACACAGCTGTCTCCATTATTGTTGAGATATTCCCCTGCTTTGTTGCAAAATCATCAAAGAGTTTTTTTACTTCTGCTTTTGTCGGTCTTCTAAACTTAAATTCAATTTCTCGGTTTGTTATTTTTATGAAATCCATATTACTCTCCTTCACTTGCACTTACAGAGTCATGTTTAATATCCTCTAAAATAACAAAATCAAGTTCAACTTCCATTTTCTTGTCGCCTTGAGAAGCTTTATTGCTCTTCTTTGTCCACTTACATCCTATTAGCTTTACAGAATGTAGTGGCTCAAACTCATTTGCAAAAACAAGCACAATATTAAATGGAGAGGCATTAAAAATTCCGTTTTTTGTCAAAAGATTTAGCTGTGAATATGCCTCAAGTGTTATAGTCATCTTTCCTTCAGCTTTCCAATTGCCCGTGCCAAAGCCAATAGGCTTGTTACCTGCACCATAGATAGGTTCAACTTCCTGTTCCTCATTCCAATCAATTGATCCAACGCCAATTATACCTGTCGGGACACTTCCAGGATATATAATTGTTAAATCAGCCCAATCATACATTTTGCCGTTTATTGTTATCATTTTATCCTCCTATTCTGTTTCTGTTGGGTTACTATATTTAAAGCTAATATAGTTAGAAATTTTTCTAACAATAGGCAATCCATAAAGAGTATATTGAATTGTAAGACCATTATTTACAACATCCTGCCCATCTGGAATTACTATTTCAAAGTTGTCTATTTCATTTGGAACAGCATTTTTCATCTGGTTAAGAGTTTGAATTAAGTCAGCCTTGATATACTCAAGCATAGCTTTATCAAGTGAAGTGTGAAGATGTTTTAAAGCAGTTTTTCTAATAAGCCTTATTGCCTTATGCACAGTTCTCGATACCTCAAACCATCTATAATCACTCGAATCATCTGCCATACTTCTCCCGTTTGCCCATCTGTATATTTTCTCGCCTGCATACTTACGAATGACAATATAGCCTGCGTCATTAAGTGTTTTGCCTATGGCATCTGTCCAGCCATCTGGAAGTGTAACATTAAGAGCAAAATCAATGTGCCCAATACTCTGATTCACCCTTGCCCTGGATAAATCACCAACCAGTAAGCCAGAAAAATTCTTTTTTCCAAACCCAGCCACAACATGCACCCATCTATGAGCAAAGCTTTGTCTCTGAGTAAGAAGATAGCTTACCCAATCATCAATGCTTTCATCTTCGTTAGGAAGTCTTGTCTCTGTTACGAATATAGTCGGGCGATGGTCATTAAATAGCTCATCTGCCTTTGCTCCAAAAGCAGCCCAATGAACGTTATCTGTCTCCTGTGCTATCCAGACAAATTCCGTGGCAACTTTTTCAAGCCCTGCCTGGCAAGCGTTCATGAGAGCAGAAAGACTTGACTTAGCCCCTTTCAGCTTAAAAGAGTATCTATCCTTCTCAACAAAAGAATTTTCCGGTTGAGTACCTTCTGAAAAAGTAATTTTTACACCACTATCTGCTAATGTAACTTCCCCAGACAAAGGAATTGTAAATACATCAGAAAAACTTTCACCGCCATCAAGAGAATATTTTGCTGTAGCTTCATTTAATCTTCCACCAGATACGATTTCAATCACGACATCAGCGTCAAAGAGCGGATTACCAGTTAAATTGTAAATTGCTGTTCCTGTTCCCTCATGTGTTACACTTCCCTTACTTCCATCCACATCTGGAGTAGAAGGAACAACGACAAAAGTAGCGTCATCTTTTGCACGAGAGAGGGCGCCTTTTAACCTATCAACTAACTTGCCATTTCCGAAAACAGAGAGATCAGAATTTTTCCCTATGTAATATAGCTTCCCAACTTCACCAGTCGAACATGGACCTATAACAAGAGCAAAGGAATCTCCAGCGGGAGCAAGTCCACTTGTGCCATCAATAATATATTCGTAGCTATTACCCCAGTCACTCATTTTCTACCTCCATATTGTCTTATAAAATTGTTTAAAGCAGTATCAAACTGCTTTTTTTCAACACTTTTTCCCTGACGCCAGCCAGTAAATTGTAAAAATGCCTTCTTCTGCCATTCAGGAAAATCTACAGTTGCAAGAAGCTTTTCTATCATGAAGAGTTCCCTTTTTTGTTCTACTTTTTTCTCTTCATCCATTTATTCCTCCTATTTACGATATTCAACCTCTTCATTTATATCTGACATTCTGTCAAATTCTGTTTCCTCATAAACACCATAAACACATTCGACTTCAATTACTGAAATATATGCACTCATTACGCTAATTGTGTCAGAATATTCTATATTCGTAGGATTTAAAAAAACACCCTGTTCGTCAATTTTGATATATCTTTTAAGTTTTTTCAAAAACTCATGAACCCACTTGCTTACAATAGTCTCATTTTCTCCAGCAAATCCAACCAAAACTGGCATTGTTATAGAGTATTTTCTTGTTACAAGTTTTATTTCTTCGTCCCCATATTTTTTTTCTTTTTCAAAAAGCTCTTTTACTGTGCTTTTGTCTGTGATGATTTTACAAAATGTGGGAGTGTTATACTGGTTTGATTCTGCAAGGCTAAAATAAATATACTCCTCCGGTATTTCTGTTGCCTCTAAAACCACACTTTTTAGATATTCTTTCACTTCTCTCATCATACCTTCCCCAATTGACCATATAAAAATTTTGAGATTGTATCATCTGCTATTTTTTGTTCAAGCTCGCCAATGCCTAAAAACTTTCTTGCCCTACCAGAAAGTTTTCCAAGACCGAAATTGTGTGCTGCTGCATATTTTTTTGATATAGTATCATCACCTGCAATAATTCTTACAATATTGCTGTTTACTTCATAATGCATTGAATCATAAAGATGTCGTGTGAGTACCAGTAAGTCTCCCGGATTTCTGCTACCCCGCTTTTTTTCTCCAATCTTTATGCCTTTACTTTTTCTTTCTGCATATTTTGCTGTTACAGAAGGCCAGCTTCTGCCATCCGGGTCCGTCTTTTCTTCAAAATGCTTATAGACAGCCTCATTAATAATTCTCATGCCTATTTTTTTTAATAAACTTTCCTTTTCTTTATCAGAAATCATTCTAATCATCTTTCCTAAAGCAAGTTGAATTTCATTTGCATTCTCGAGTTTTACTTCAATCATTAAAACCCTCTCCAGAATTCATCATCAAAAATCCTTTTCTTTGTTTTAACAAGAACTTTCGGAGTAGTAACACTTTCTGTAGAAGAAATTTGTAGTCCTATGTCGAGCTCTCCTTTCATAACTCGTTCAAGCTGTCTTATAGCAAATTTGTAATCTTCTACAATCACTTGCTCTGGAGCTTTTTCTACAAATCCTTTTCTCATGACAATCTTATACTTCACAATTCTGATACATATATCTCTTATAAAAGCCGGAACAGGAGAAAGAGGAACTGAATATCTATTCCTGATAAATCCATCAATTTCGCTTGTGGCGTTAGAAATAAGTTTTTCAAGCTTTATTTCCCACTCGTTTCCCTGTTCTCCACTATCCTGCAATTGTGCTTTCACTTTAACTTTGTCCATCTGTGTAAAAATATCTTCTTTTGAACAATACAACATAAACTCTCCATTTTAAGTTCATTAAAATTTTAATAAAAATGCCAGACAAAATTTATATGAATTTTGTCCATTTTTCTACCTACAATAAGAGCATGAAAAAGATAATAATTTACCGAGGAGACAACCCTCAGCCTTTTGTTCTTGCAAATGGGGATATATACGATTCGACCCTGGTTCTTTCAGAGGTAGAAACGGATATCTTTAACAAAACAGAGGAAAAAACCCTTTTTTACACAGGATATGTGAATACAGATCACACAACCGGCTACAGGGGAGGCATCTTGGCCGAGGGGGAATACCTCGGTATTTGTGGGGTTAGACAAAACAAAAGAAAAGAAAAAGCCATCTGGCTTTACAATAAAAGGTATGGGATAGTCGACCAGAAAGAATTTCTGCCAGATGAGGCTTTTATTCTCCCGAGTCTTGTTCCCAATCCTAATCATAATGGGAAAAAGATTATCCAGTATGTTCTAATCCATAGAGGGGGTCTAAGCTGGGACTTTAGCCAAGGATGTATCACCATCATGGGGGGGAATTTTGATGAGTTTATTAAATACTTTAAAGTTGGAGAATGTGCTCTTGTTATTCTAAAAAGGGGTGCTTTTTATAAATTTCCTGCATAAGAGGGAATAATGGGAAAAACTTTTAGTTTAGGAGCAAAATTTATTTCGGTTTTTTTTGTAATAGGTGGTTTTTTCTTTTTTGTCTGGCAATCAAAGACAATCACCCCCGAACAGGCAAAGGCTTTAGTTTACATTGGGCTTTTTATAGGACTAATCTTTGCTCCTATCGATATCAGTTTTTGGCTTGAAAAATTCGTAAAAATGTTTAATGGAGGAGGCAGTGAAAAAAATGATTGAGATAATGTTAACAATAGCTATTTTTGCTGGGGGTTTTGTGACTGGTTATTTTATCAAACCACAAGAAGTAAAACAGATTACGAAAATAGAAAATCATTATTACATCGAAAATAAACAGGAAACTCAAACAAAGGTTTTTTCAGGACAGGTACAGTTGCTTATATCTGGAACAAATGCTTTTACAAATCTAAATGTAAACATCAAGGATGTTACAAATATCTCTATTTCTTTTTCAACCAATTCTAATTTAACTTTATCTCTGACAAACAGGCAAGGGGAGAAAAAATGAGAAAAAGTAATATTGCAGAAGTAAAAGAAGAACAAAAAAGGTTTAATGAAGATTTAACACAGCTTAAAATAAGCTTTGAAAAGCATTATGAAAAACTCATCGCAATAGAAAAATATCTTTTACAGGCAATAGAACATCAAAATCAAATCCATTTAGCATGCAAGAATACTACAGAACAAAGACTACAAAAAATAGAAAAAAGTATTGAAGAACATGGACAACGAATGGGAAAACTCGAGCAAAGTATTGCAAAGTTTATTGGAGCAGCAACTTTAGCTGGAGCTCTGACTGGAATTATAACAAGCATACTTTCAAAATTAATTTTGAAATAAGGATGGAATATGAATAAATGTCAATACACGGAAGAAGCAAGAAAGCTCTATGTTTTTGAAAACAAAACACTGACAGAAATTTCCAAACTACTCGGTATTAGCTTAAATACTCTCTCACGCTGGAAAAATACTTTCGATTGGGAACTCGATAAGCAAAAATACAACAGAAAAGTAAAAAACGTACTTGAAATACTTGAGACAAAAATTTCAGAACTTCTTGAAGAGCTCGAAAAGACAAGTGTCTTCGACATTAGTGAGGAAGATTTAAAAAAACTAAAAATTTTAAAAGAGACTTTATCAGCAATTAAAAAGAGTGAAGCAACGCTTGAAAACTATATAAAAGTTATGAACGACTTTGTAGATTTTATATCCCAGAAATATCCAGAAAGAAAAGAAGAACTCGCAAGAATTATACAGGACTTTTTCGATTATCTGGAGGCAAAGTGAAACCCACTTATAGGAAAAAAATAGAGCAGATACTTTCAAAACTGCAAACTGAAGTTTTGCCTTTTAACATAAACGAAGAAGAAAAGAAAAAACGCATTAATAAAGCAAGGGATGATTTTTTCAACTTCTTTGAGACATATTTACCACATTATAAAGAAAATGAATTTTCAACTTTCCACTATGAACTTTTTGAAATGATAGACACAAAAAGCTCCCCACCTCATGTTGTTGCTATAGCAGCTCCACGAGGTTTTGCAAAATCAACAATTACAAGTTTTGCATATGTAATCTGGAGTGTAATATTTAGAAAGAGAAATTTTATTGTTATCTTTTCTGCTACTGATGATCTTGCAAGTGATATAGTGAACTTTATCAGGCTCGAACTTTTATACAACAAAAGAATTGAACAGGATTTTGGAAAATTGCTTTCTGGAAGATTAAGAGAAAACGACTTTTTTGCAAACGGCGTAAGAGTCTTTTCAAGAAGTGCTAAACAGATGGCAAGAGGTTTTAAGTTCAGGCAATTCAGACCAGATTTAATTATCCTCGATGATATAGAAACAGATGAGGGAGCAAAAACACAAAAGACTACAAAAGAACTTCTTGGAAAGATTTTAAGAGGCATATACCCGGCTATGGCGCCGGAGGGAACGCTTGTGGTAATTGGAACAATTATAAAAAGAAGAAGTGCACTTGGTGAAATACTACTTAATACAGACCCTTTAAAACCCTGGGCAAACTGGCAAAAAAAGATTTATAGAGCTTTAAGTGTAAACATAAAAGGAAAATACGTCTCGCTATGGGAAGAAAGATTCCCGGTTAAAAAACTTTTAGCAATAAAAGAGACCATCGGCACAATAGAATTTGAAAGAGAATTTAATAACAAGCCAGAAGAAGAAACAAGCATTTTTTCAGAAAGCTGGTTTAAGTATTATGAAACATTGCCAAATGATCTGATAGTTGCGTCTTTTGTTGACCCAAGCGTTGAAGCCACTGGAGACTATAAAGCAATCATTACAATCGGACTTGAAAAATCGACAATGCGATATTTTGTAATAGAAGTATGGCTTAAAAAAACATCTATAAAATCAATGCTTTCAAAAGTTTTTGACACATATTTAAAATATAGACCTTCAGTAGTTGGTTTTGAAGCAAACGGATTCCAGAAAATCCTTGCGATGGAATTTGAAGCTCTTTGTAAAGAAGCAGGTATAAGACCACCACTAAAACTTGTTACTCACACAACGAATAAAAAAGAAAGAGTAATAAGGCTTTCAACACTCTTTGAAAGAGGGGCTATAATTTTAAAACATCCAAAAGAAGCAAAAGACGACACACAAACACTGATCGAACAACTTATATTTTTTCCTGATAGCGACGTAAACGACGATGGTCCAGACTCACTTGAGGGAGCAATATCCTTACTTGAAAATTATAGCTCAAAAACCACATTCACACCAGTAAAAAGAAGAGCAGTTTTTGATATTTTAAGGGGGTTTTAATTTGGATATGGTTTATTTTATTGTATTAAAAAGAAATACACAAAATTTTTATAAAAAAGTAAGCTTTCTAATGCCTTTGCTAATAGAAAAATACTCACAAAAATTTTTTGAACGCTTTATAAACAGCATTAAACGGTGTTTTTTATATCTCTTTACATCATATATAAATAAGAAAAATAAACATAATTATATACATATCAATAAGTTAAAAGGCAAAAAAACGAATTTTTTACAAGCATTTATAAAACGTTCAAAAGTCGTTCAATGTATTGATATACAATAAATTAGATGAAAAATTTTCACAAAAAGGCAAAAAAAGGAGGAAAAATGCTGCGGAGAATCGAAAATGAGATTTATACAAGGCAAAAAGCATGGCAAAACATAAAATTTTTTAACGGTATTTTGCCAGACCCTGAACCAATTTTAAAAGCAAAAGGAAAAGATTTTTCTATCTATAAAGATATACTTTTTGACAGTCATGTTGACGCATGTATTACTTCAAGAATGAGTGGGGTTCTTGCAAGAGAGTATGATATAGTTACAAGGTCAAGTAGAAGAGTAGACAAAAAACTTGTTTCTTTCATAAGAGACAACTTCTACTCTCTTGATCTTGAAACTATTATGAAAAGCATTTTGAATGCCATTTACTTTGGTTTTTCTGTCTTAGAAAAAATATATTCAACCGATGGGAATTTTATCTACATTGAAAACTTGATTGAAAAACCCCAAGAATGGTTCGCATTTGATGAAGATAATAAGCTTATCTTCAAAAGTGCATTTAAAACTGAAAAAGTAGATGAAAATAAAGTTGAGCTTATACAACACAATGCAACATACATAAACCCATACGGCGATAGAAAACTCTCTAAAGTCTTCTGGCCAGTCTCTTTTAAAAGAGGTGGCATTAGATTCTGGGTTGATTTTGCTGAAAAGTTCGGCAGTGTATTTCTTTACGGAAAAACAACAAGCGGGGAGAAAAGAGATGAGATGGCAAAAGCACTTGAAGATATGATTCAGAATGCTGTGGGAGTTTTTGAAAGCACAGATGAGATATATGAGCTAAACGTTGAGAAGGGTGGTTCAAGCGCTCTTTATAGTGATTTACTAAACTTTTGCAATAGCGAAATATCAAAAAGCATTTTAGGCCAAACTCTAACAACAGAAGAAGGGAGAAGAACTGGAAGTTATGCACAGGCGAAGGTGCATTTTGAAGTCAGACAGGATATAATCGAAAGTGATTGCAAATTTGTAAAAAAATACATTGATAGAATTATTAGAAAGCTTGTGGATTTAAACTTCAAAGATGTTGAAAATTATCCAGAAATTATCTTCTATGTAAAAGAAAAACTTGATATAGACACTATAGTAAAACTAAAACAAATGGGCGTCAAATTTACAAAAGATTTCTTTGTAGAGAATTTTAATCTAAAATCAGAACAGTTTAGTGTTGACGAAGGTTCAACTGAAACTGAAACTGAAAACTTTAGCGATTTTTTTGAAGAAAGCGAATATGAAGAGGTGATAAAAGAGGAACGGCGTATTGATGATTTTGTAAATAAAACTTTCAACGATTTTAAAAGTTCTTTTGAGTCATTTTTAAACGATGTTAATAATGCCATAAATGATAGTGAAAACTATGATGAAGCAATTTCAAAGCTTTTAAAAACATTGGGAAAAGAAAGAGATTATAATCTGGTTGGCAAGCTTTTACTTACAATTGATCTTTTAACAAGAAATGAACTCGCAAAAAGCTACAACTTTTCAGAAAAATATGTAAATGACCAGATAAACTTTCTGAAAATGAAAGTCCCGCTTTCAAAAGATGATTACAATAAACTTCCCGATAAATACAAAAATTACGGATTTACTGTAGCAAGGTATCAGGAAGAAGACAAAGTTGCAGAAGTATTAGATAAGCTGATAAAAGCAAAAGAACATGGGCTTTCTTACAAAGATTTCAAGAAAAGCATCGGAAAAGTAAAAATAGATGATTCTGTGTATTTTCAGAACGTGCGAAATGCTCAGATGTCAGCAAAATATCAAATGCTAAAAGAAAACACAGACATATATCCATACTGGCAATATGTAGCAATAATGGATGGAAGAACAAGACCATCTCACGTACAGCTAAATGGAAAAGTTTACAGGGCTGATGATCAAATATGGAACACGATTTATCCCCCAAATGGTTTTGGGTGTCGATGTACCGTTCGTCCACTTAGTGAAGAAATGATAAAAGAAAAAGGGCTAAAAGTAGAAGATCATCCACCAGATTTTACACCAGATGAAGGATTTAATAATGTGGGGGAAGACTTGAAATGGATAGAAACAAAACAAAACGAAGCTGTGCAAGAAGAAAAAGACAAAGGAATTATTGGAAAAAGGATAGAATTAAAAAACCTCATAAAAAAAGAAGGATATAACAACCCAGAACTTTTAATCACTCCTCCAGAAATAGACGAGGCTAAATATAGAGACAAAAATTATCTTCATCAGCTGATAAACTCTTTCTGTAATCAATACGGCTTTTCTAATACCATCGTCGATATTACAGATTATCAGGGTAAGGTGATAAAATTAAACTACAGAGAATTAGTGCAACACATAGTAGAGGATTCAACAGATGCAAAAGATTTTGTTAGGAGAACAAAAAGATTAAGATATATTCGTTTTATTCCAGAAATACTGAAAAACCCTGATAGCGTTGTTGCAAAGATCTACGTTAAAAAACATGGGGATTTCAGAACCAAAGTAAGTAAGCAATATGTAAAAAAAATACAGGATAATGGAAAAGAGATTTTTATTCTGTTTGCTACTAACTATGACAGAGAAAGCCCAAATTATAGAGGAGCAACACTTTATTTTCCCTTAACTGTAGAGGGATGGATCATAAAATGATTGTGATAATAAAAAAGGCTACCCTTTCCACATGTGTCAAAAGGGTAGCCCCTCAACGGGCACCGATACGGTAGGAGGCTTGGGCTACCGCCGCTCCACTACAGGATTAATCCCCCAAGCGGGACTCCTGTAGCTTCATATATATTATCGCACAAAACGGGAAAAAAGTCAAGTATTTTGTGAAAAAAAATCTCAATAAAAGGAGGTAAAGATGAAAGTCACAAACGCTAGCTGGATACCTGTCTTTAAGGCGGGCAGGCATGTAGACGCTTCAGGCAACACTCGCACCTTTACTGAGGCTGATCTGGATACCATCATCCAGAAGTACAAAGAGAGTGGCCATGAAGCTCCTATCGTCATCGGTCATCCGACGACCAATGCCCCTGCCTATGGATGGGTATCTGACCTCAAGAGAGTAGGTAAAACTCTCTTTGCTCAGGTCAAAGACGTGGCTAAAGAGTTTTCTGAATGGGTGGAGAAGGGTCTGTACAAAAAAAGATCCATCAGTCTCTACCCGGATCTTACTCTAAGACACGTTGGGTTTCTGGGTGCTATACCCCCCGCCATCAAGGGGCTTCCTGATGTTTCTTTCTCGGAGACGGGGAACATCTCTTTTGAGTTTCAGGATCAGGATCTAGAGACCAGGTTTGGTACACTATCACAGATTCTACGCAGACTCAGAGAATGGTTCATCGCTCAATTTGGAACAGAAACAGCCGATGAGCTCCTCCCAAACTATGCCGTAGAAGAAATAGGAAAACCCATGACGGTGGAGGAAGAGACGGAGGAGAGAGAATTTTCAGAAAGGAGGAAAAATATGGAAGAACTGCAAAAAATGAGGCAAGAACTCCTGGAAAAGGAGAGAAAACTCAAGGAGTATGAGGCTCGAGAAGCCCAGAGGCAGAAGGAGAAAAAACAGCAAAAAATCGTTGATTTTGCAGAAAAACTTATCAAGGATGGAAAACTTCTCCCAAAATTTAAAGAAGACTTTATTACCTTTGCAACAGCACTCGATAATTCAGAAAAACTTGAGTTCAGCGAAGGCAAAACAGCAACACAGCTTGAAAAGTTTTTTGAATTTGCTCAAAATCTCCCTGAACAGATAAGTTTCAAAGAAGCTTATTTAAAGAAAAAAGAAATAAGCTTTTCTGAAGACAGAGATCTTCTTGACGAGCAAATAAGAAATTATGCAAAAGAAAAAAACATAACTTACAAAGAAGCTTTACAAAAAATCTTAAAGGAGGTGTTCTTTTTCATTTATTCTGTCGTAAATTTTGCATTTAGTTTGTCATAAATTTAAAAAAAATCAAGCGGTAGAGAATTTACTACCGCTTTAAAGAGGGTTTAAATGTTTTTTAATATACTTCTTTATGCTCGTTTGGTAAACGGGTTAAATACGTGTCTATTGGACCATTGTGTCAAGAAAATTGTGTCTAGTCATAGGATAACCTCGCTGTGAATATTTTCTTTGGTGTATGAGTGTTGCTCACGATAGAGTTGAAAGTAATACTCCCAATTTTTTAACTTTCTTTTTAAGAACTTCTCATTTTGGTATCTTAATAACAGGTAAAGATATTTCTCAGCTGAAGCCTCGCTTTGACACATTTCCATTGTTTTTAATCTCCTTTTAAGTTCTTTAAAGAGTCTTTCCAGGGCATTGTTTGTATACACCATGCTTCGTATTCCTTCAGGTAATTCCATGTAAGTGAATATATTCTCTCTTATTGTCAAGAGGTTATTCATTAAGTTGGGATAGATATTTTTCCATTTTTGTGTAAATTTCATAAACAATTGTTCTGCCTCCTGTTTGTCTTTGGCATGAAATACCTCTTTTATTTCAGTGGCAATGATATTTCTGTGTTGAACTCTCACTTTAGCCAGTATGTTTCTCATGACATGGACTACACAGGGCTGATACTTCGTGGGGATATATCTCTGTTATGACGTTTTTTCATACCACTTAAGCCATCAGAGACAATAAAATGAATCTGTTTGACACCTCTTTCTCTTATATCTAGCAAAATTTCCCGCCAGTTATAAGCACTTTCCATGCCTCCTGGCAGGTAGTATCCTAAAATCTCCCGTCTTCCCTCAGGTGTAATGCCTATAGCTACATATATTGATTCATTTTCTACCCTATCTCTCTGATAGGAAACACCATAGCATCCAGAAATACCACGGCATATTCTTCCATGAGAGGGCGACTACGCCACTTCTGAATCTCTTCTATGCCTACCTGGCTTATCCTTGAGATGTTAGCATAAGAAATCTTTATTTCATAAAGCTCTTTTAAAACTTCTGCTATCTTCCTTGTTGACATTCCTGATATCAACATAGCCCTGATTAATGCATCTAAGTCTTCTGTGATGCGTTTGCGATAGGGAAGAAGGGCACTTTTAAATCCATTATCCCTTGTTCTTGGAACACGTATGGCTGTAAGCTCGCCAAAAGCTGTCTTTAAATCCCTTTCGTAAAAGCCATTGCCTTTTGTGGGTGGATTGTTTTCCAGGTAAATCTCTCTTTCCTCTTTTAACATACTCTCTAATACTTCCTTGACAATTGGTTTGAATAGCTCTAAAATATTCTTCGTCTCAATCATATCTGGCCTCCTGTGATAGTTTTATTTATATTATCACAGGAGGTTATCTTTTTCCTACCAGACACAATTAAGTATACACTGCCTGTTTTCGACATAAAAATACAAAAAAAGGCACCCTTTCGGGTGCCCTGATAATCTACTTTAATCCTGTCATCATGATTCCCTTTACTATATACCGTTGTCCAAGAACAAAAGCCACAATCAGAGGGAAAACCACTATAAGCGATGCCGCCATCACAAGATGCCACTGGGAACCATAACTTGATTGGAAAGTCTGAAGACCCAGAGGAAGGGTTTTCATCATATCAGAGTTAATCACAATCAATGGCCACATAAAATCATTCCATGCAAACAGATACGTAAAGATAGCCATCGTTGAAAGTGCCGTTTTTGAAAGTGGAATAATAATCGTTGTCAAAATCTGCCAGCGAGTAGCGCCATCGATATACGCTGCCTCTTCAAGAGACGCAGGAATAGACAAAAAGTACTGCCGGAGCATGAACGTACCATACGCAGAAAAAGCTCCAGGAAGAATCACTGCCAGATAGGTATCAATCAGCGAGAACTTGGGAATAAAAGGCAAAAACTGATGGAGAAAGAACCCATTTCTCATCATGATGAAAACCGGGATCATCATAACCACGCCAGGCACCATCAGGGTTCCCAAATAGGCAAGAAAAACCTGATCTCTTCCCAGCCATCTCAAACGGGCAAAGGCATACGCGGCCATCGAACAGGTGATAAGCTGAAGTAACACCACTGCCACAGATACCACAATCGAGTTAATGTAATATCGAGCAAAAGGAGGAATCCCCTGTCTACTCCATCCCGCAAAGAAAGCCCCATCATACGTAAGCTTTGGGATCTTCATTTCCGTTCTCCCAAAGAAATTATACCACCAGGGCTGAATCACACGAGAAGGAATGAGTTTTCCGTCAAAAACATCCTGCGGATATTTGATCGAAGTACTGATCGTCACCAAAAAAGGCATAATAAAAATGATCGCAAAAACAAACAGAATCACATAGGCTATAATCGCCCGGATCATCTGTTGTCTGCGTCTCTGTTCCTGAAGGGATACCCCTGTGGGTTTCTCTATCGTCATATCCTTTATCTCAGCCATACCTTTCCTCCTTTTGTATTAGTATTCCACATTCTTCTCGGTGAAGATCCACTGGAGCAACGTCACCAGCATCACCAATGCGAACAGCACAACCGCTATAGCCGAAGCATAGCCCATCTTTCCCCATTTGAAGGCATTACTGTACACATAGAACACAATCGTTGTCGTTCCACCAGCAGGACCTCCTCCCGTGAGAGCGTACTGCGTACCAAACGCCTGGAACCCGCCAATAATACCCATCACGAGGATAAAGAAGTTAGTAGGACTGAGAAGTGGCCAGGTGATATTCCAGAACTGCTGCCAGGAACTTGCCCCATCAATCTCCGCTGCCTCATAGAAATCCTGAGATATTCCCTGAAGACCGGCAAGGTAAAGCATCATGTTGTATCCTGCTCCCTTCCAAACATCCACCACGATAATAGATACTTTGGCCCAGGTCTTATCTGCCAGCCAGTTAGGAGGATTCACGATACCTATCGTTCGCAAAATACTGTTAATAATACCATACTCCGGGTTCAAAAACCACCTCCACACCAGTGCCACCGCCACAATGTTTGAAATCACCGGCAAAAAGTACATCACACGAAAAGCCACAATCCCCTTGAGAGGCATATTCATAGCCAGAGCAAGGATCAAAGACACCATCATTCCTAGGGGAATACCAAGTAAAAAGATAAACGTGTTGAGCAGATACTCTTTAAAACGCGTATCGCGGAAAAGAATCTCCTCAAAATTTCTGAGTCCCACAAACTGAAGTCCATTGTTCCCTGTTGCCTGCACAAATTTGATATAAGCCTCTACGCCTTCTTTTGCCGGGTTAATCTGCATTTTCATACCAATCAAAGAAGTTTCACTCCCCATTTCGCCATTTGCTGTAGCCTCCAGACCCGCCGACACTGCCTCATCTTTTCCTGCAGGAATCGTCACAGGAGTAGAAAGTTCAAAAAACCATTCGGAATCTCGAGGAGCCTCAGGAACCTTCACAAACATATCTGCCTGGATAATCGTCCCCGCCGGAATCACTACCTGCTTATCAAGACGACTTGCCACAACTATTTCCTCTCCTGGTTTACTGAGATCAAGCCCTATGGACACACCATCCACAGGGGTTGCCCATCGAACATTTGCCGCCATAATCTCTGTTCTTGAGAAAAAGAGATCCCCTTCTTTAATAAAAGAAAGTTCTGCTGGCAACTGATCTCTTACAAGATCGAGGATCTGACCCTTTTTGTTCGTATACGAAGTCCACTGACGAAGGGCATTCATATCCCCTACTGAAACAATCTTGTTTTCCGGAGAAATCACCACATCCTGCATCAATCTGTAGGAAATCGGAACCTGAAGATCACGAAAACTTACTTTTCGAGTCTTTACCGAGAGTTTTGTGCCTGCAGGAATCGTAAGGGCTGTATTATTTTCCCCCGTCGTACGTTTAAAAGCCACGCGAATCTTTGCAGGACTGGCATACGAAAGCCCATCCCATTCGGTAAAAGCAAGATAGAAAGTAAAAAAGATAGGGAAAAAGGTAATGAGCAAAAACCCTATCAAGTTCGGAAGCAAAAACCCCCATGCAGTCAAAGCCTCTTGTAACCGCTTTTGAAAGATATACTTGCGGTTCTCTTTGGATACTTGAATCTGCGCCATAGTCTCCTCCGCCAGATAGATTTCTTTACCGATATTATTTTAAGATAAAGCAAATTTTTGTCAATATTTCACTCTCTATTTTGCAAAAAAATATATTCTTTTTAGTGTTCATTCTGTGAAAAAATTTCTTTTTCAGGATGGAAGAATCAGACGTTGTCTTGCCTCTACTATCTTTTCAAAGTACTCAAAATAGTGTGGAAAAGATTTAGAAACACAAGCTGGATTTTCCACCACAATTCCCTCAACCTTGAGGCCAATAAGAGAAAAAGCCATAGCCATTCGATGGTCCTGGTAGGTACGAAGCTGCGCACCATGATAGTTTCCCCCTCCAGAAACAACAAGATAATCACTACCCTCCTCAACCTGAGCCCCTATCCGCTGAAACTCCGTGGCCAACGCTGAAAGTCTGTCACACTCCTTGATACGAAGATTTGCCACATTGTGTATCCTTGTCTTTCCTTCAGCAAAAAGGGCCACTACTGCCAGCGTGGGGACAAGATCTGGCATAGCATTCAAGTCAACATCTATACCTTTGAGTTTGCCTTCTGAGCGAAGAACAACGGCTTGTGGTTGATACTCTACTTCACACCCCATCTGCTGTAACACATAAGCAAACCTGCTATCTCCCTGAAGCGACTCACTTCCTATCCCTTCAAGCCGAACCTCTCCTCCCAGAATAGCTCCCATCGCCAGGAAATAGGAAGCACTTGATGCATCGGCTTCTATCAGATACTTTCCTGGAGAATGATACACAGCCGGTTCAATAAAAAACTTCTCATACCCATCCTGACGCACCTTCACCCCAAAATGGGCCATCATGGCTATCGTCATATCTGCATAGGGTTTTGAAGCAAGCTCTCCCTCTACACGTATTTCCGTTTCCCGAAAAAATAACGGTGCTGCCATTAAAAGCGAAGAAAGATACTGACTGCTCTTCTCCCCCGGAAGATGACACTGTCCTCCTTCCACTCCTTTTGCCTCCACCCTGACAGGGGGGCATCCATTCCCATTTTCACTCGCAACAGAAACCCCCAGCTCTCGCAACGCTACAAGCAGATCCTCAATAGGCCTTTCTCGCATCCGTTCATCACCATCAATAACAAATTCACCCTCACCCAGAGCAAGATAGGAAACCAAAAACCTCATCGCTGTTCCTGCGTTCCCCACAAAGAAATGGTTTTTCCCCGTGGGACGACGTCCTCCTTTTACCAACGCCACCTCTGTTTTGGTGTCCCAGTCAATAAAAACACCCACCTGACTGAGTGCTCTGGCCATATAAATCGTATCCTGAGACTCAAGAAGATGATAAAGTGTTACCGGTTCTGGGGACAAAGCCGCAAGCAAAAAGGCACGATTACTCATACTCTTTGAACCAGGAACTCGTATTACGGCCTCTATAGGCTCTCTTCGTGGTTTTACGTGGTAAAGTTGCATTTTTTTCTCCCTTTTTCTATCGTATCCAGCCATCCTCACAAACAATTCTTTGCACAGGAATGTCTGTGTCATGGTGGGGTAGTTGCTTCACCACCTGAAATCTATAGGCCACCCCTATTGTCCTGCAGTCTGCACAGCGAGACAAAAACCGATCATAAAATCCCGCCCCATACCCAAGACGAAATCCCTCCTCATCAAAAGCCACCCCTGGCACAAGGATCACCTCAGGATATTCCAGCACAACGTCTCCCATTGCCTCGGGTATTCCTGCATAACCTGGAAACATATCCGTTTCAAGATTTTTTACCTTTACTACATCGAGATTCCTTCCCCTTACTCTTGGGAGAAAAAGATCCCTCCCTTCCTTCAGCCACCATTGCAAAAGCGGCACCACATCCACCTCACCCCGTATTGGCCAGTACGCCATAATTCTTGTATAACCCACGAGGGACTTTTGTAACCAGGCAACGATGGCCTGTGAAAGAGCTGCCCTCTCTTCTTGAGAAAGAGCCTCCCTTTTTTCTAAAAAGAAACGCCGAAGTGCAGCCTTATTCTCCACGAAAGCCTCTTAATCCTTCCCTTTCTCCTTGATCGAACGAATGGCCTGATCAACACGAGCCTTAAAAGCATCGGTAAAAATTGGCCGCTCTCTCATACGAATCAAGGGTAAAAGAGAATCCCGATGATTGAGCTTTTCAAGAGACTCAACAAGAAGCATCGCGAGCCTTTCATCCTCTACCCTTTTCGAATACTCATGCAAAGCCTCTCTCGAAACACGGTAATCCAGATTACCAAGCGCTCCTATCAGAACATAGGCTCTATTTTTGTCAAAAACGTCTTTCAAAAGGTAGGTGGAAAGCATCCTCGCATCAGATTCATCTCCGATAATCCCAAGCACCCATACCCCAAGAATATAAACATCACGCATCTTGGCAACCTGCACACTCTTATCAAGATTCGAACCTGGATTAGCCACACTCACAAGATTTCTGACACGACTCAGTGCCTCTTTCAATTGAAGTTCCCCCGTCCGTTTCAAGGCACTACAAACCAGATCATAATCAGGAGAATCCAGCGCCTCTAAGATCAAATTACTCTGGCTTTTGTCTAGCGACTCCATCATCGCATCATATTTAGTGTTATACCCCCAGCATATACCCGCAAAAACCATACTTAAAAAGAGAATTCTTTTCATAGAAACCTCCAATGTTTTCGATGTTTATATTTTAAGGTAAAGTGATTTTTCTATCAAGAGACTATTACCACCTAGCTCTCCCAAAAGAAGAAAATGAATGGTATCGGCAAGACTATACGCCATCTCCACAGCCTCACGAATCGTCCTTCCATTGGACCAACGCTCTCCCTCGAGTTTACGATCAAACTTCAAAACCTCTGACATGTTTTGGATAACAGGCGATTCATTCTCAGTCCGGCTCAAAATAAAAAGCCATTTCCCGCTATACTGTTCAAAAATATCCCTCAGATCACGACGAATCTGCCGGGAAACCTGACTCCTTTGAATAGAAAGCTGATTAAGACGGCTACTCTTTTCTACTACCGAGAGAAATGCCTCTTTTTCCACTGAACGAATCTCTTTTAAAATACGGAGGTATTCATTAAAACGATCCCGAAGGGGCATGGTTTTGTAATAAAGATCCACGAGTTCTTTTTTCATGTCCAGTCGTTTCCCATCTACAAGCAGATAATTAAATTGAACTCTCGTGCTTGTAAAGAGAAAAGAAAACTCACTCTCATACAATTCCAGAAGGTGTTCTACAAGAAAAATCTTATCATTGACAGTATAAACTGCCTTGGGATTTCTATTGGATTCATACTCCATGAGTTTTTCTCTCCAATGAATACGCTCATTTATAAAGGAGATGCCTTTCTGGATATACTCATTGAGACTTTCTAAAACATTTTTCGCTACAGCATTCTCCTCTTCGGCAAACAGAAAACCACTGGAGCCTTGTTCTGATACTTGTTTCTTCGCTGCTTCTTGCATGGCTTTTTGCATCTCTTCTTTCCACTGATCAGTATAGTATCCCAAAACATCCTCTGGTTTCATCCCCAAAAAATCGCGAAAGGTTATCTTTTTCTTTTGTCTCTCCAAACGATAGGCATATTCCATCAATGTATAGAATCGATCTGCTACCTTCTCATAGATCATGTCAATCGCCATAAAAAGACTCTTGATATTCTGTTCGGTGATACGCGAATTCAGGCGTCGAATCTCTCCCTCTTTGAGAAGAGCCTTCTCCACCGCAAGCTTGAGTGATGTCTGGTAATTCTGGATCACAAAGAGATTGCGATAGATAGCTTTGAGTACCTCCAGGTTTTCAAACAGAGATTCTGGATCCATTTTGTGTTCTGAGAGAAATTTAAAATATTCCTCTTCGTAGAGTTTATCCAGTCTATAAATCAGCTCATATCCAAAAGGAAAAGCACTGTCCGCAAGCATCATTTGCCTGATCTCTGCGGTAATCGCCTTGTCCTGATAAAGAAGAGAAGCCAGAATCATCTTGATCTGTAACAGAGTATTTTGAAAATCATAGAGAAGAAAATTGACAAAGCTCTCCTTGAGTTGACGCCCATTCCATCGAATAAGACCTAACAAAACACAGGTAATACGAGCAGCTGTCAATTCAATCCACTGAGAAACAGGATTAGATTCCTCTGTTTTTTTTGCTCGCGAGATTTTCTTCTCTGCTTTTTCAAGTTCAGCTATTCTCTGCTCCCTTTCCCGACTCACGGTTCGAACTGTTTTTTTAAGCGCACGACGTTCCTGAGCATCAAGATCTATTACCTCCCCACCAGCATCAATAAACTTTTGAAAAAGTTGCTTCTTCTCACTCTCGGAGAGTTCTTTCATCTTCAGCCTTTGACGGATATCGTCAATACGTTCTCTTTCATTACTCATAGATCACCTCCCAAAATCCCTGTTCCGGAACAATACGCACCTGCTGCCATGGTTTATCCTCATATCTCTGGATGGGATAAAGATCTCTCGAAATCCTCTGGATATCAAGAAACATCCGCTGGTTATAGCCTTCTATTACAATAATCCTTGGCATTCCGTTTTCAAAACGCTTTCGTACGCTTATCATCCACCCGTTCATTGTATTACTCACAGGCCAGTCGTTTGTCACCCCAACGCTCTTCTCCTCTCTTTCAAAAAACGTTGGCAAAACCTCCACAAAAAGTGAAGACCATGTCTCATCCACAAAAAACCAATAAGTTCCCTGTATATCATTGATGATATAGTTTGTACCCGATACGTCGGCACAAAACCAGAAAACACGACGGGAAAGAAGGGGTTCTCTTCCTTCAATAATCCAGATATCTCCCTTTCGTCCATACATCTCAACAGAGATCTGTTGTTTCCCTGTCTCCATCACGAGGAGTAAATTACCCACAATATACCAACCCTCCTGCCGGGAAAGCTCACGAACACTCCGACCACATCCCGTCATGATAAGCATCACCAACAAGCTCCACATTCTCAAATGTCTCATCCATCTTCTCCTGTAACACTGACACCATCAAAAGCTAACGCTGGAGCTTTTATCCCCCTTTTTACCTCAGGTTCAGAACCTAAAAACAGGATCTTCTGAAAAAGCTCAAAGGCATTCCCCCGAATCATGGTATCCTTTACTCTCCCTTTTACCTCTCCATGCTCAACAAGAAACCCAAGCTCTACATTCACAGAAAAGTCCCCCGCTACCACATTACTCATCCCTCCCCCGAGGGTACTATACACCAGAAGTCCACGATCAATCGAACGGATCATCTCATCAAAAGACACACTACCCGGTTCAACGATAAGACTGGAAAACTCTGGCTGGGGAAGAGAAGAAGGACTTCTTCTTCCGTGTCCGGTGGTATGAGTTCCCAGCCGAGTGGCCGTCGCAAGATCATAAATAAAATTTCTAAGTACCCCTTTTTCAACTAACACGAGAGGTTTTGCCACAACCCCTTCATCATCAAACGGATAGACATCCCCCACCTCAAGACAAAAAGGATCGTCTCGCAAGGTAAACTGTTCATCCACCACCTGAGTGTTTTCCATGCCTTCCCAGCGACAGATTTTTTTGTATCGACTACTTCCATTCAAGGCTATAAGCAAGGGATCAAGCACGGTATCTAAAGCTTCAGGTGCAAAAATGACAGGATAGCGCCCCGAAGGAATCTTTGCCTTTCTCTGACTCCATTCAAAAAGTTGCTTTATCTTCGCAACATACCGCTCAAAGGAAAACCTGGTATCGAAACGACTTTCTGATTCGCCAAGATAGAGAAGCTCACCCGAAGGATCAACATGCGAAAACCCACAGGAAAGAGAAAAGGATTTTTCTCTATAGTTTCCATAGAAGGATACCGTATTCGCCACCCACTGGGTCGCATCCGTCACCTCTACAGAGACAAAAACCTTGTTTCTCCTGTTGATACTTTTGAACTCTTGAATCAGTTGCTCTCCCCAGCTCATCGCCTGCTCTTTCTCAAGTATCACGTCGCGACATATATCAAGCTCGGGAAATTGTCTCTTCTGTGGAAGCTCAACAAAGAGTTTTTCTCCCCACTGAGACTGCTCTTTTGCCCTCTGAACCATCCCTTCGAGGTCATCCTCATGATTGCAAAAACCCTGCCCTACACGGTAATCACCAGCAGCTGTTTTTTCAAAAACGCGAATGCCAAGAGAAGCATACTCCTTTGCTTCCATGGACTTCAGCCTGTCCATCTCAAACTCTACCGAAAAGGTTTCCCCTGCGGAGGCATAGACATCACCGTAGCTTATCTTTTGAAGAACCTTTTCGATATATTGGGGCATAGATTCTCGTTTCACTGCTTTTGCCTCCCCTGAAAACTTTTCCCAATCTCTCTTGCCTTTGCTACCACCTCTCCCAGGGCACGGTATTCGGAAGACTTTGTTATATACGCCATCGTCTTCATCCGGGAAACATCTGGCTTCCCATTCACAATACACCCCTCATCTATGTACGTCTCTACCACCTCTCCAATCACCAACCAACACGACTCACCAATATCACGTATTTCTCTCACCCGACATTCCAGTGAAAGCGGTGCATCAGCCACAAGTGGCGCCCCATGTTTTCCCCTCTCCACAGGGAAAACGGAAGACTTGTCTTTTTCAAAACCGGAAATTATCCCGCAGTAATCCACGGCAGCCACCTGTTCTTGAGAGGGAAAATTCACCGAAAAAAACTCAAGCGACTCCCGTTCAGAAACAATATAATGCTCTTTTGCAACAGCGAGAAGAACCAGTGGAGGCTCATCCTCTATGGGCGTCCCCCATGCGATGGTGGTAAAGGTGGGCTTTCCCTTCACATGCGCACCTACTACGATGACAGGAAGGGGATAAAAATACAGCGCGGGACCATAAGGTTTTCTCATTGTGACTCTCCTCCAAAAAGCCAGTCATCATCATCTTTTGAAAAGGGGAAACCAAGATGTTCATAGGCAAGCCGGCCAGCCGTCCGTCCACGAGGTGTGCGCTGAATAAAGCCCTGCTGAATGAGAAAGGGTTCATACACATCCTCGATGGTTTCCATTTCCTCACTCACCGATGCCGCCAGTGCCGAAAGACCAACAGGACCACCTCGATACTGTTCAATAATCACCCGCAGAATACGGCGATCCATCTCGTCCAGCCCTTTTTCATCCACGCCCAGCCTCCGTAATGCATAATCCGCAAACTCTCTGTCAACTGGCAGTTTCTTCTCCACGAGAGCATAATCCGCCACTCGTTTGAGAAGACGGTTGGCAATCCGGGGAGTCCCCCGGGAACGACTGGCTATCTCACGAATTCCTTCAGCAGTCACCTGTACCCCAAGAATACCGGCACTTCGGGTAAGAATTTTTTCAAGACTCTCTTTATCATAGTAATCAAAACGCTCAATAATCCCAAATCGAGAGCGCAGAGGACCGGTAATATCCCCCATACGAGTAGTTGCCCCTACAAGAGTAAAAGGAGGAAGAGAGATCCGAAGTGTTTTCGCACCCGTCCCTTCTCCCAAAATGATATCCACCTTGAAATCCTCCATCGCCGAGTACAAAACCTCCTCGAGCTGACGCTTCAGACGATGAATCTCATCGATAAACAGCACATCGTATGCCTCAAGAGAGGTAAGAAGTGCCATCAGATCCCCCTGCCTCTCAAGTGAAGGGGCACTGATCATTTTGAGAGATCGCCCCATCTCATGTGCTATGATTTTGGCAAGGGTTGTTTTTCCGAGGCCAGGAGGTCCATAAAGAATCACATGATCGAGGGGTTTTCCCCGCATTTTAGCAGCTTCTACAAACACAGCTATATTTTGCTTCACCGCTTCCTGTCCCACAAAATCTGAAAAACTTTTAGGCCGAAGCGGCTCATCCATATCTGTGGGTAAAAAATCACCGGTGGTGATCTTTTCGTCTATCATAGGCTCCTTCTTTTACCATTGATAGATTATAAGGGAGATTGGCAAGAAGTGCAAACGAAATTGCCTTCCCATATTGTTTACAATACCTGGTCAGATGTGCTATTCCCTTATAACAGTCAGTCTAGAAATCAGCAAACTGTAAAAGATAAGATTGCTCTCAGTTTTTTCCGAGGGCTGCTCTTTCCCTGTTGCAGTCTATGGGGCACTACCTAGAGACTGTGAAATGGTAATAGCAAGTTTTACACAGGATAAAACCAATCTGGTGAAATAGCTAACCTGACATTGGGACATAAGCTATTTCCTTTTTGCAGTGTCCATGCATACCATATAACCGGAAGAAATCAAAAAATAAACCCCCTTTCTTTTACCGGAAGATGGTAAAAGCAACAAAGTGTTTTCCCTCTACCATGGTAAGAGCTCTTCCCCGCTGCAAAAAGGAAATAGCACCCTCTCGATACTCCACCTTCTTAAAAAAATTTTTTTTCAAAAAACCCATAAAGGCGCCTTTTTTTAACAATTTTGACAAATTTTTTTCGATATAATATATAGCAAAAAACAAAACAAGGAGGAGCCTATGTCCAAATCCGTCAATGTGGTTGTTGTCGAAGGTGGTGTTGTCCGTGAACCCCAGATCCGCTATACCTCAGAAGGTTCTGCCTATACCCGCTTCGCTATCGCTCATACAACCTTCTCCCAAAAGGAGCCTGACCAAAAACAAACCTGCTACTTCGAGGTTGCCGCCTGGGGAAAAATCGCCGAAGTCTGCGCCGCCTACCTCAAAAAGGGCCGAAGAATCATCGTCTCAGGAAAACTCCATCAAAGCCGTTGGGAAGACCCAACCGGACAAAAACACGCAAAGGTTACCATCACCGCTAACGATGTCAAGTTTATGCCACCCTCAAAACAGAAAAAGAACTCGTAAAAGTAAAATCCCAACCTTCGCTCACCTCCACAAAAAAAGCCCGGCTGTGTGCCGGGCTTTTTTATTCTTCTTATCTTGCTATCACAATCGTTCCACTGTACACATGCCCTCCTGCCTCAATCTTGTACACATACACCCCACCAGCAACATCATACCCGGAGAGATCCTTGCCATCCCAATAAACCTCTCCACTTGCAAACTCTCCACTCCTCTCCACTTTATACACAAGGTTCCCTTTCAGATCATAGATCTTGACTACATACTTCTCCACAGGCTGCTCAAACACTATCGAAAGCTTCATGTTCTGCACCTCTCGCCCTCCACGGCGCGGCGTAAATACCTTCGGATCCACACGTACACTGATAAAGCCCTCCTTCACCTTCTCAGCACTGTCTGCCATCACCGTGTAGTACTTGTGGAGATAGCTCACCTTCACTTTTATCGTATGCGCATTCCTATCCACTACTCCTCCAAGCTTTACCCACTGCTTCGTCGTGGCACGCCAGTAGTACACTGAGAGCTTCTCCTCGCTCCAGCCCTGCGCACTGATGTACGCCGGATCATACGCTATCGTAATCGTCGCATCATTCTTGAGCCACTGCTCGGGCTGTTCCTCGCCCTTCGCATTCCGTATCACAAATATCCACGCCTTCGCATTGGCCTTGTCAAGAGGTACTTGGATGGGTTTCTGTTCCGTCGCTGCCTGCTGCTCAGGTGTCATGTTCGTAATCCAGATATCCAGTCGGAAGTTCTCCCCTATCGTCCCGGATGGGAACGTGATCGCCGTCTCCATGTCATCCAGACATACCACCGTCTGTTCTCCAGTCGCATCCGGACTCAAAAGATCATGCTCCATCTTGTTCGTCCCGATGTTGGTGACGATATTCGAAACAACCGTTATTCCTGTCTTCCGAATTTCAATATAATTCTTGCCAATAAACCCGATATCATATTCTCCTGGCATCACAAAATCAAGGGTGTAGGCTCCGCTAAGATCTGCCCCAACAACAAGGTCGGCACCAAACTTATCCTGAGCAAGAACAGAAGTTCCTTTCTTGTAGAGTTTTATAGAGGGGTTGGCAAATCCTGGCAAAATCACTCCTTTCACCCTCCCAAAGTCAGCAAGAAGCACAGGAAGAATATTTGTTTCCCCTACTGAGGGTTTCGTGATAGCCCATACACTTGCCCCTTGATACCAGACCCAGGAAGACATATCGTTTGTCCAATTCACTATATTGGTATAGGTAACAAAGATCTCCACCGTGTCCTGTCCATTCTGATCAGGAATAGCATCATTTTCATAATCTATCAAAAGATTTGTGGAGTTCGTCGTATAGGCTAGACTCCTCTGCAAATTTGCCGAGCGAATATTAAGAACATGAAGTTTTTCATTATCAAAGTTAAGAAGAAGTTTCTTGATAGGACGGTTGTAAGAACCATTGCGAACTACATACCTGATGACAGCATCATGATCAATGCTATAAAGAATCTGGTGGTTCTCGACATACCCCTCAGAATCAAGCTGGGCTGCTTCAAAATCTATAAACTGCTGCGAATAAGCGCCCATTTCTGCACCATTATAAGCGTACATCTGGACTATAACACGCTCAGGTTGCTCAACAAGATTCGTAAACTGGAAGGTGAGAAGATTGGTCTGCCCGGGTAAAAGTCCACCAGCAGGATACACAACCCTTATCCTCTCATTTCCTACCCAGGAAACGGCTGCACCAGGATACGAAACTTGTACCGTCCCCGGAATAACCGAACGCATCTTTTCCGGCAGAAGAATCTCATTTGTCAGAATCCCGTTTTCCTCCTCCCCCGCGTTACTTACTACCACTGCTGCCAGATTTGTTTTGCCGATAACACCACTCACATACCAGGTTGTAATCCAGGAATAGCTGGGTTGCGGAATTTCTCTTTTCACCGTTTGCAGTAAGCTCCCCACATCTTTCTCTTTTGCCTTCGCCCAACCATTTCCATTGTCTACCTCAACATCCCAGAGGATATTGGTAGAGATAAAGTTTGTGGCATCCATCAGCGTGAACGAAAGCGTATCACTTTCACCCTTGAGAAGTGGTTCGGCATAATCAAAAGTCACAGTATTCCCTCCTTGAGTAATCACAGCCACTCTGGAAGACGTGACAGAAACAATATTGGTAAAGAAGTTCGGTACCGTCACCTTTACTTTCTTGAGAGAAGAAACACCACTTGCGTTGTTTTCTACAATCACATTCACATAATGATTACTCCTTGTGGAATAGACCGTCTGAGGAGAAACGATAGCCGACGGGGCATCTTTCACCAGCACCACAAAGCTCATATTTGTCTCATAATACCCATTCGAAAGGGAGATTCGCCAATTAGAAACAGTCTGGGCATTAGTGAGAATGTTTGAAAGAACAAGTTTAAACTCACAAACCCTGTTTGGCAGGAGGTTCGAAAGCATCAAGCGGATATTACTAGAACCTATCACACTTATGTTGGTGATCCAGCCATTGGTGAGGATAGATGCCACTGTCAAACCATTGGTAAAAGCTTGTGGTACGGTAAGCACAACCTGCTTGATTGTATTTTCCCTCTCTCCACTATTAGAGATACTCCAAACGAGAGTTACCTTTCGATGGGTAGTGTACACCTCATTTTCAGCCAGCAGGATGCGTGCCTCAGGAAGGGGCATCACAAATCTCACGAGATTGGTCGAATTCGGTGCAAGAATCCCCGACACAAAGGTATTTCCTGAGGTAGAGAACCTACTCTCAATCTCTATCCAGACGTTGGTTTCTCCTTGCTCAAGAGTATCTATGAGAGTAAGGACCAGCGTATCATTGGAGGAAGGCTTCATGCGCCCGGCTGAATAGTTCACCACAACTATACGATTTGTTCGTACCTCATTGGTAAACATCCCCACGGTATAGCCGGACATCTTGGAACTCTGGACAGACACCACATTGGTCAGCGGCCATGGGAGATGGACTCTCACATTGGTGATATCATCCTCCGAACGACTGCTGATATTCTGTAACTCGATGGTAAGCACGTTGGTAAGTTTCACGGTATTCAAGGAATTGGGGGGTACAGCATACGTCGTATTGTATGGCGGTACCACAAACCTCAAAACAAGAGATCCGGGAAGTTGTCCTGTATTTTCTCGTTCACGATTGGTGAGGGGTTCCCACAGGGCTCCACTTGCGTAGAGTTTCCACTGTCCTTCAAAGGTGGCTGTCGTCTGATTGTCCCACCCTGTAAAGGTAATGGTATCCTTTTGACCAGGATCCAGCCATCCAACATTGGTATACACAAGATAGAGGTGCTGATCATTAGACCAGATAAGAGTTGCCCCACGACTTGAGCTCATTGCGGTCATGTTGGTAATCACCTTTTGGCCGTTTGTTTCAGGGATCCAGAGCCGAATCAGGGGGATCCTGTTTCCTGGCTCTCCACCGTTTGAAACTACAAGGGTATATGCTACGTTATCCAGATCCTTGTTTACCTCCGTAGGAGACACCGTGGCATACAATACGGGCATCACATGAGTAACTGTCTGTTCTGTCATCTGGAGGGCATCCTGCGGCACCATCTGCCAATTGGACAGATAGTAGACCTCTGTCCTCCACGAAACATTCGTAGGATCGGCAAGAATAGGTTTCTTCCAGTTGAAAAGAAGGGCAAATCTTGCCCCAGCGGGCATTCCATTTTCCCCAAAATCCACCCAGATTTTGTTATTGGAGATCGTTCGGGCAGCGGGTATTCCATCAACTGTCAACGAGTTGGTTATCACAACAAATGGCTCGGGAATAGCAATAGATACGGCTCGAAGAGCCATCCCTTGAGCAATACCATTGGTCAGGATTATGGTCATACTTCCGTTGGTCATGGTTCTGGGAAGAGAAGTGGGATTCACCAGAGCATGTCCCATGGCTGTGCCGTAAACTTTTCTTTCACCAACACTCCACACATTCGTTAATGGGAAATACCTTGTCTCTGGAATTGTCCCATAGTCGACAAATCCGTTGTATGCCAGCCCTTCCCACTCTCCTAGTTGTGGAAGGAGATGTCGATTCTGGATCACAAAGGTTACCCTAAGCTGGTCACTACTTCCCCCCGTCAAAACGTGAGTTCCTGAATAGGTTATCAGGATATTGGTAGGTGTTAAGGTAAAGAAGCCACTGTTTGTTGAGGAAAAACCTAACCGGCTACTATGGACCCAGAGGACGGTATTCGTCAAAACCGATGGAATTACAAGTAACACTTCCTGGATCTTATCCCCCGCAAAACCACTGTTTGTGACCGTAATCACCATATCCTGGGTGATCACCGCAGGACCATTCGTGTTCACGTAGAAAACATTCGGGAGAACACGGATCCCCCCCCGTGGTTTAGGAAGTCTGAAATTTATACTGCCGTAGTACCCATCAGCCACATTGGTGATGGTAAACCATCCCCTCTGGTTACTTACTGAAACCGTAAAGCCCACATTCAACAGATCCCTGTCACTTACGTGATCAATCATATCAAAGTGAAGATAGGCCTGTTGTCCTCCATCAACAGGTGAAGAGAACACCATCGTCACACTGCCCGTAAGTGGATTGTAGGAAGGTGTCCCCAGAGAGGTCCCACTCTTGTTGGTGAGGGTGAAATTTCTCAGGTTTGTGGAAATATTGGTGGGAATGGTTATCGTACAACGATAAAGCGTATTTCCCACAAGTCCAAAATTACTCAGCACAAAACTCATCCTGTTCGTCTCTGTGGTTACATCAATATCCCCGGGCAAAATCCCCTGAGCCGCTTCAGGGATAGGATACTCCACATAGATCTTATTTGACCCCTGATAGAAAAGCCCTATCGTTGCCGCATTGGAAGAGTAGATGTCATTCGTCGGCGAAGGCGTCTTAAAGACATACATGGGCACCACAAAATTTGTAGGAAGCGTAATACGATCAGCGAGATATATCTCGATAGTATCCTTTGATTGTGCCACATCATCATAGAAGGATTTCACGGAGTTCGCGGCATACTTCAACGTTATCACAAACCAGCCGCTGTTGGTCGTCAAGCTTACATTTGTGGCTTTACCACTTGAAACATTGGAGATACTCGCAATAAGGTTCGTGGGGAAAAGAATCTGAGCCGAGAGAATATCAACCCCCGATGAGCTTATGTTGTACAGGGTGTGCAGGAAACGGTTACTTACATGAGCTGTGGTAAAGAGGGGGCTATTTGTCGTCTGGCTATCCTTGAGCCAGAGGATGCTATGCTCTGCTTTTGGTACGGGTGGGGCAATAGTTACCCGCCACGTTTTGGGAGCGTTTTCGTACTGAAGGACATAGCCGGCTGAATTCCCATTATCGGCATAGAGCTTAAATTCAGCAAACTCCGCACTTCCCTTGACATTCGTATTGGTAAACGCTGCAAAGAACTGGATCGTTGAGACCTGATCGCTGTCAAGAGGGGTTGTGTAGGTCACCCAGAGGGCATTGTTTGAATATGCCCATGTTCCCGAAGGAGTGAGACTCACATTACTAAGAGAGTTGTTAGAGTACACACCGGGAATATCAATTTTCACACTGTAGATCACATTCCCCGGCTTTCCTTCGTTTTTGAGGGTATAGGTATAACGAATGGCGTTACTCTGGTAAACAGGCCTGATAGCCACCTCGGATGGATCAATAAAACCTGCCACCTGAGCGTTGGAGAGTGCTACTCTCACCAGTTGAGAGGTATAGACAGCGTTTGTCCCTGCTTTTTTCCAGAGCGCTCCACTTACAAGTGCACTACTATCCACTTCAACTTGCCAGAGGAAATTGGAATACACCATCCCGGGAGCAAGAGAAGGAGTTCCATTGACAGTAAAACTAATTCTATCAAGCGAAACACCAGGAGGAAGTCCACCACCACTGAGATTAGTATACCAGATCCATATAAAGTTACTCCCATTGAGATTGGTGATCCAGATATTCCGATAACTCGGCACCACTCCAAGAGCAGTAGAGACGATGTTGGTCTTTCCTCCCCCGTTATTAGAAACCGTGAAGCCATCAGGCACGTAAATCCTTGCCGCTGAAATAGGTGGAATATCAGGAAGACCCTCCGTTGAAAGCTTGACAGTAAAACTACTCTCTTCTGTCCCAACAATCAAAGGTACGGGGGTATACTCTACCTTGGCATACGCCTCAGGGGCTCGGTAAACCTGGACCCGCAAACTTTCAGAGAAAGCCTCACGGGCTTTCTGGCGTCCTGTCGTAGCATAGGGAAGTCCGTTCACCGCATCAAAGATACTATCTTGCGCGGTATCCGTGTGCTTCACACTATCCACATAAACCTCAAAATTGTCCCCTGCTGGATTGGGGGTAGAGGGTGTCGTCAAGGTAAAGTAGATATCAATTGTTCCATTGGTCACAATGTTATGGCTCGTCTTACTCTGAGCCCAGAAACGTATATACAACTCTCCCGAAGGAAGTTCTTTCACCTGAAAACGCCCACTTGCCGGTGGGGAGGCCCCATTATTCTGAAGTCCTCCATACTGGCTATTGGTGACCGCTACCCCAGCCGTGTTCCAGGCACCATACCCGACCGGTTTTTTGACATAAATCTCCTGCACCCCACTATCGTTAGGATGGGTGGTAACATTGATGGTGAGTTTAAAAGGTATCGACCGGTTGGTCATTGCCCGGATTGGAGAGATCTGAGCCATCACGTTGCTTGCCACCGTACGGATGAG
The DNA here is from genome assembly GCF_023525255.1 of Thermospira aquatica. Lineage (GTDB taxonomy): Bacteria > Spirochaetota > Brevinematia > Brevinematales > Thermospiraceae > Thermospira > Thermospira aquatica. Next base: position 352,871 of record NZ_CP073355.1, read on the forward strand.
GAAGTGATCAAACTGGGTCTCCGTATGCCCTGAACCCCAATAACAGGTTTCTGTCCCGAGAAAAGCAACGAGATTTGTAGTCCACGTCACCTCCTTTTCCCCTACCTTGACCCACGCATTACTCAGATTGGGGGTCGTCCCAAGAGGATTGTAGTTGACGTAGAAACTCACCTTGCGCCCATCATGGGTCACACGAATCCCAAGAGGACGCACTACTGGATTAACATACCCATTCCCCCCTGTAAAATGATAGGCGGGAGTATTAAGATAGGTGGTTTCATTTCTATCATCATAGGTCCTTTGAAAAGTATTGGTCACGTTCAGAATCGTTCCGACTGTATTCCCATCTATATCCGTAAGAAGCGAAGAAAAAGGCACAATATTCTCATAGCCAGCAAAATACCCATACGTGCTGGGAAGAACATTATCACTTCCATCCAATGCAGACTTCTCAAAAAAGTACGCAAAATCCTCCCATCGTTCGTACGGCTGGGATGTCCCATTGTCACTTGCTATCCATACTCCCATATATACCCATTTCTGACTCCCACCTGCCCCCGTATAAGCACGCTGATCAAGACTATTCGTATACCGGATCACTGTAAAGCCAAAAGGCTCCTCAGGCGTCGCATTGATCGTCCCGAGACCCGCACCAGCAGGGGTAAACTTCGCCCCATCACCAATGTACCATGTGTTCCACCAGAGGGCACCATTGTTTGGCCTTCCATAAACCTCCAAAAGATTCGGACCTCTCCTCACCAGTGCCGTATTATCCGGCCCCCCTCCCCCACCATGATCATTGTATATATCATGAGCAATCATATCGCGTGCCATCCGGAAATTCCACCGCCAGCCACCGCCGTTGTAGTTGGTAGCATCCATCGCCGGATTTGAGAAATCTTGATAATAGTAGAGCGATCGACCCCACATGCTTACCACAAGGGTGAGAAAGAATATATATCTCATTGCCTTCATACTCCACCTCCTACCGTGCAATCACCAGCGTACCACTGTAGGTCTCACCACCGGCATATATCTTGTACACGTACACACCATTTTTCACATCGTAGCCTTCCGTGTCTTTGCCATCCCAGGCTATCTCACCCTGCGTATACGGCCCATCCTCACGGATAAACCGTCGGATGAGATTGCCCTTGAGATCAAAGATCTTGACCTCGTAGCGATTTACTGCCTCCCTAAACTCCATCGTCACACGGATCGAACCGTAGTAGCCGTCCCCAGACCTACTGGGGGTAAATACCTTTGGTCGAAGCGTCACAGCCGTGATTATACCGGGCCTCTCTTCACCAGCACGGCTAAAGACACCGTACAAGCTATGCACATAGCTTACACGAGCTACCACTCGCTTCGCCGTCGTATCTACCTCGCCTCCGATCCTCACCCATCGTGGATGCAGCCCATTGTCATCCCAGTAGTAGATCGCAAGATCCTGTTCACTCCAGCCACGAGAAGCAATATCCACCGGATCATAGGCAAGATAGAGGATAGCATCACGTTTCACAATAGCTCCATCCATGGGCTTATCGTCTCTCGTGTTGAGGGCAAAACGGTACCCATACATGTTCTCCGTGGTGGAAGGAGCTTTCACCGTCTTGTTCTCGGTGAGGTTACGCTTCTGCTCCGCTATCAGTGGAACCCGCGTGATGTCAACAGAAAACTCCCTGCCCACTGAATTCCCCGGGAAGACAATCATACTGTTGGTTTCTTCGTAACACTCTACCGCCTGAACCTCATCCTCCCCTCCCAGAAGCGGCGCATTGCGCATCGCTATAATGGGCACCCAAACCGTCTGGTTTGCAGGAACAAAAATATTTGTCCTTAACTGGCGATAATAGGGTGCAGCAAATTCAAGGATATAATTTCCCTCAGGTACATGAGGGAGACGATAATCCCCTGTCCCCAACTGGATAGTACCAGAGAGAGGATTTCCCTCATCATCAAGACCAATAGTTGTACCATCTCTTTCGTACATCTTCACGTATACCAGCTTCTTTCCGGGAAATACCTTTCCCACAACAATTCCCCACGTAGAATTGGTAATCACCAGCCATTTCTTGGTAGAATCCAGAGACAGCGTAGAGACACCATTCAGGTTTGTGCCGCCTGGTCCTACAGAGACAAGATCTGCCTCACTCCGTACCGGCACTATCCCTGTGTTTGTAAGAATATAGGCAAAGTGAATCTTGAGATCCTCATTTTCAAGCGTATTTAATCCCTCCCCCATCGGATAGGTAAGCAAAAACTGATTGGAATTCGTCTCAAGCCTTGTCACTGTAGCACGCGTATTGGAAATCACAATATTGGAAAAAACTTCCAGCGTATTGGTTTCAAAGGTTAGAAGAAGTCTCGAGACATGGCTCTTAAAGGTTCTATTTAATACACGATAGGTAAGTACTCCTTCAGTTTCCACAATATAAAGGGCGTTATCTCCTACAAAATACCCCTCTACCGTTACCGGGGGATAATTCACACTGAGGAGACTGTACCCCTCTCCCACGAGAGAAGGCACTACCGTCTCATGATCGGCAAGATGAGAAGCCCGTACCACAAACGGCAGATTTGTCGGTGCCCCATAGGTATTACTGAAACTGAAACTTACCTGGTCACAAACATTTGAAGAAAGCCCCACTCCATAGTTTACCCGCAAGCTATGGGTGCTTCCCTCGTAACTTACACTTCCTCTGGTACTCGAAAAATCCTGAATATCCACAAGACCCTCGGGAAGCGTAATCATCACATTCGAAATGGTGTTTGCCGTTGTCGCTCTGTTAGAAATAAAAATGGTAAGATTGGAACGCCCCGTGGTGATATAAATACCACTCGTATCAAGCCACTGAACTGCTTGAGGAAGGGGCATAAAGAATCGTACGAGATTTGTCTTTTCCGAAGCAAGCGGTACAGGAAGATATCCCCAGGGATCCTCTACCCACACCTGGACGGCATGAGTAGCATACCCTACCTCAAAGTTGTCCAACACGTCGTTTTTGAGGACATCATACTCGCCTGCGCCGAGAAGATTCCCTGCACTTTGATAATTTACCAGGATATTGGTAGGATGACCTGTGATAAAGGAAGAACCTATCTTGCGACTCAGGGTGTTCATCCTGTTGGTGAAAACCGAAGGTAACGATATCTTCAGCCTGGTGATAGGAAGGTCTGCAGAAACGGTATTTGCTACATACACTACCACCCTGTTACTATGCGTAGTGGAATCGATATCGCTCACACCTTCTTGATCATTTACATAAACATGATACACCGGCATAGAGGAAACGGTCACATTTGTTTCTCCGGCTACGCCGGCGTTTGTAACAAAACTCCTCACCCTGATACCCAAACCACGTGTTGCCGGACCTCCAAAAGTATTGGAAACCCAGAGAACCACGGTATCTTTTGCTCCTGCAAGGATCGGTATCCCATAACCAAGAGTAAGAACACCATTATTGTAGTTTGTTACCGTCGCCGTGGTATTGGAAACGCGGCTTATAGCAAAACCATTTGTCAATTCTAAGGGGAGCCTGATCTCCACCTGGTCTATGACACTCGTCGATACCCCGGCATTGGAGAGAATCAAGGTAAGAGAAAAGAATTTTCTGTCCATGTACACCTTGTCTGGGGTAAGGAACGCCATTACCTTCGGTTCTGGAGCAACATACCTCACCTCAAGACTTCGCCCTGGCTGGACAGAAACCTCTTTGAATTTGTCATCAGTGCTATCGTAGGCAGCCTCCACCGTCCAGGGGATATTGGTATTACTGTAGAATACTCGATCATGAAGTTGGACCCATATCTCATCGCTTTCCGTGGGAAGAAGAGGTGCACTCCGATAGTCGAGCCAAAGAGCTCCATTGGTGAAAGCCCTTATCACATTTGCTCTGAGATTCGTAAAGGTGAGCGCATTGGTTACAAGAAGGGTGCCCGGCGAGGGAATAGGAATACGGACCCATCGAATATTATTCCCCTCACTGCTGTTGTTATACAGATAGAACCGTAACCCATTGTTTGTCTCTGTGGTTAAAATCACATTGGTCTCAGTAAGCGAGAGTGCATTCGTCGCTTCAAGATAGGCTGCTGCACGATACCCTGGTTGAACAATGGAAAGATCAAGACTTCGGTTTGGATATATCCATGCTAACCCCGGTTTAGAATAATTCACCGTATTATCCGCATACACCTGCCAGGTTACATTGGTCTCTTGAGGAGGAGCGATGGCATCCCATCCCCAGCAACTTATCTCATCATACCCATTTACAGGAAGAGGCGTGGTATACTTTATCCACAGGGCACCATTACTCTGAGCCATCGAAGCAGGTCTCAACGAACTCCAACCGGAAACATTGGTGATGATCCCGCTCGGAAGCACAATCTTTAGCCAGTACACTTCATTCCCTTCCCCACCAACATTGGTAACGGTAAAGGTGTAACGATTGGTGATAAAATCCTGACCCACCACATTGGGAGAACTTGCTACCCATACCTGGGCATAGGGATGGATAAAAGCTACGACATTGGTGTACCCCTCACGCACTACCGCTATATTGGTATAAGAAGCGTTGTTCGTATACCAGACACGCACAGTGACCGAAAAATTGGTATCTCCAGTCGTCCAACTATCATATCCTCGGATAACCACCCACTCTCCATTGTTTGGCATAAGCCCGTAAGGATAATCGATCCGTACTTTTGTTCCATTCACCGTAGCATTGCCAATGGTTGAAATCACCTGAAGATTGGTAAAGAACGATGAAGGATACTCTATCTCGACGGCAGAAACAAGCCTGCCCCCATTCTCAAGACCATTCTCGATACGATTAGAGTAAATCGCGGAAGCCGCAGGTGTAGAAACTTCGCCGGGCAACACAAAGAAACGAACAGGATCAACGAGAGAAATCACATTCGTGCCGGAGAGAAGAGAAGAACCATTATAATAATTCGTCCATTTCGGAGAGCCATTGGTATTGGTAGAATTGTTAGCCGCATGCACCACGATCACGTTTGTTGCCAGGATATTGGTTCTCACTGCCACATAGATATAAAAATCATCTGTGGTTCCCGGCGGAATATTGGTATTCGAGAGTTTATAGTTGATCTCTATAACATTGGTCCCTCCAAAGGTGGTAAAACTCATAGCTGCTCCTGGTGCATTCGTTCCGAGAAGAGCGTTACTTACTTTGAAGATCTGGTTGGATACCGCCGCAGGAAGGAAAATTCTCAGCCATTCCAGTCGGTTACTTCCCCAGCCGAGATTTTTCACCGAGAGGCGAATGACATTGGTATTGGTTTTTCCATTGTAACTTCTATAAAGAACCGTAGGAAGGACAGCATACTCATAAAATGTGGGAGGGGGAACAATAGAAACCTTTTGCGTGCCATTGTCTAACACAGGAATCCCATTGGTCCACATACGCTGATTGGAAACACAGGCAGCAAGGGTAAACTCTGCCTCTGTTTCTACTTTATCCTGCATGGTAAAACTAATGGTATCTGTTTTGCCACCCCAGAACTGATTGGCATACTGCACCACTACCCGATAATATCCCAAGGCATGCGGTTGAAAACCAGCATAAACTCCACCAAGAGCAGAGGAAACGTTTATAATATTGGTGATATAGTTTGTGGGAAGAAGAAGATACACCGATTTAATAAGGTTCTCTATGGAGCCTTCGTTTGATATTACATATGAAATCATATACTGGTTGGTTGCGGCATCGATAAAGCCTCCCGGCACATTCACGGCTCCCTTTGCTTTTGGCCGTGGATAGATAAACCGTAGCTCAGTATTATCTGCTCCATCGTTCTCGGCGGGTACAAAATTCGTCGTGTTTCGCGCAAACAGAAGAATATTGACATTGGTGGGAAGAGAGATATTGTCCATCAGATAGAAACTGATAATATCGTTACTCCCCGACCAGAGAGCAACGGTATTGGTGTAGGCAATATCCATCACCCAGTTACTTCCTCCATTGGTCGTCGAAAGACTGATCTGATTCGATCCCACAAGGAGAGAAGAAGGATAAAGCACATTGGTAACGCCGTGGGGGAAAATCACCTTGATCCGAAAGATGGTATTGTCCTTTTCCCCTGCATTACGTACAGCGAGTCGCACATAAAAGGGAGTATTTTCGTCGACATAATGATGGTGATTGTACCAGGCATCCGCTACGCCGTCTTCATTCAACGGCGAGAGAAGGGCTGCCTTGAGTTCAGCCGGAGGCGTGTAGAAGAAGTAGCTCCACCTATTGGCCGTATCTTCTTTCACTTCCGTCCAACCATCGCCGTTACCGTTATCAACATACGCTATGTTGGTAGCCCATATAATGACATTCGTCAGGGAACGCACATCATCATACCCCGTAAAACGAATTGCCTCCGTATAATCCTTGGGTATATTGGTACCCTGATTGCGGTAGTCGAGCAATATCCAGAGATATCCCTCGTTATTGGTAATATTGGCATTGGTGATGTTTGTTGTCACCGAGACGGTGGCTTGCCGCGTAGGGATTACCGACGTGACGTTGGTGATATGTTTATCGAGGCGAATCAACACCTTGTGAATGTTATTTCCTGGGTTCTCCCCTCGATTCTTGAGCACAAAGGTATACTCCTCCGAGGAAAGAATATTTTTCACATTCGTTGGCGTCTGATAGGCTTCGGCTTTTGGGGGTTTCTTTCGTACAAGAAAATGCTGGGTAGGATACGAGATGCTTATCCCATTGGTGACCGGTTTAGTACCCGGAAGAGCAGAATAGCTTATCACATAAATACGGTTGGAGAGTTCATTCGTCCCTGGCGCAGGCACATCGAGATTGGTTGTTGTGAGATTCAAGAAGCTTATCGTATCGTTCCCGCTCCCTGCTGCCAGCACCTTGTTTTCATTGGAGTAAAAAAGAGAAATCTTTCGTTGAGCAGAATCATAGGTAATAGAACTACTCGAACATACCGAACTCTGCAAGGAGACAGGATCAAGTGCAAATCCCACCGGCAAGAGAATATCTACATGGCAAATATCTGCATTATTATCCGCCGTTTCGTTCGTATTTTTTGCCGCAATATCCACAAACCATGTCTTGGACTCCCCCTCATAGACGAAATGAGGTCGGATAGAAGCTATCCCCACCGGATCATTTGCCGTACGAAACGTCAGGGTATTGTTGTCAAGGAAAGTTCCTCCAAAATGGGTCACATTCCCCGCATAGGCTCGTGCTGGTCCTGTCGTGGCGTTCGTCGTCCACGTGGTATCCGCATACTTTTCATTATTCACATACACCTGGATGGTCTTCCCCACGACGTCCCCTGTAGAAGGGGTGGAAAAGTTGCTCACCACGATATAGATCATGTACTGGTGGGTTGTAGCAATACTTCCCCCAAAACCACTATAATTGGGATGGAAAACATCGGGAGTTGCTGCGGCATTAAAGCGTATCTTGAGGCGTTTGCCATTCTCTTTTACGGAGAGAGCCACCGTTCCAGTCGGGGGGTTAGCATCTCCCCATTGTCTATTAAAGGTACGATAGATGGTCTGCCCATTGGTTTGTGCCCAGAACACTCCCACCTGATTGGTAAAGGCTGTCCAGTTGGTGTAGGTGAGATAGCTCTCCGGCAGGTCGATATACACCTCCTGGACCCCTGCCTCGTTGACCGTCGAAAACCAGGGGTGAATCGCTATACGCAGGGCATTGGTTGTCCCGGCCTTGGTCATCACGGGGGAGATTTCTGCCACGTTGCTTGCCGCGACAGTGCGGATCGTAAAATTGTCTACCTTAAGAAGAAGACGCTCAGCATCTTCACGGTTATTGGCCAGCCCAAACATCACCATCAATTCATTCGAAAAAATTACGGGAACCCGTTTCACAAGATAAAAAGTATTGGGATAGGTGGTACTCGTTCCATTCCAGTTCTGCTGAGAGGTACCATTGGGATTGGGATTGATATAGAGAGAAGCAAACTCCCCATCTATCGTGACACGAATCTTTATGTGATTGTTATTATTGGAATAAATATTAAGGGTGCCTTTGTCATCCTCTATGGTATTTGCTCCCCACCGCTCGTCATAAGACCAGTTAAGGATACCTCTTAGATCATCACCCCCAGACACATCAGGACGGGAAAGAGCTGAAACATCCAAAGCGTTACCCGGAGAAAGACCCTCGTTTACTGACCAGTAGCTTCTCGGCTGTGTATCTGGTTCTCCTGAAAGTCTCGGATGAAAAATCTCAGAGAAAAAGATAGAATTGACATACCTGTTAGAAATTGTTGTGACCGACGGATCATACTGGATAATTCCTACATCAAAAGCAGCTTTTTTTCGGCCCGATTCCGCATACCAGCCAATATCACTATCGAGAGAAAGAAGCGTTCGCGTAATTTCAAAACCAAAAGGCTTTTCAGGCGTGGCCGAGAAGCGAACATTGGTATACCTGCTATAAGCCCCAAAAAGCTCGGTATAATACTCTTCTGTCACTCTCGTACCAGCAAAAGAGAGAACTCCCCCTGAAGGCCCTACGGTGAGATCATTGATTTCATTATGTATCCCCGCCTGCAAAGAGTAGAGAAACTTGTACTGCCAGTTTCCATTGGGAGAACTAAAATCCTCAAAGTACACATAACCCCATACCTTACTTACCCAAAGTATGGCAAAAAGCCATACCATCCATCTGTTTTTCCGCAGCATAGGCATCCTCTTTCTTTATCATCTTTTCGATTTTTTTTTAGTGTAAAATGTATAAACTTTTCTCTGGCAAAACATACAAAACATATCTTCCTCAATGGAAAAAACCTTTTCCATCCCTGTGATAGAAGATTCTTACTTATATATACCTCTTTTTGAGAAAAAAATGGAAATTCTTAAAAAAATATTTTTCTCGTGCAAAAACTCAATTTTTTTACACCCTCTTGCCGATAGAATACAAAAGTATCCGGTTTAAGATACATGCAGGAGGTTTCGCTTGATATACCTTGAATTGATAAAAAAATATGCTCGTACCCTTCTTACAACCTTTGTGTATATGGCTTTTCTGGGGCTCTTCTACTTTTTTTATCTTCTTTTGGGGATGAAGTTTCGTGGTCAACAGGATATCCTCCTTGCTGCCCTTGCAAACTACGGTCTTCTGCTTGTCCATTCACTGCCACTTGTTGCTATCTTCACCACACTCATCTTTTTTGCCAAGATTGAAACCTCTGACACCTTCTTTATGCTGAGGGTTATGCCCATTCTCGGAGGTATAAATGCTCTTTTACTTTTGTTATTTTTCTTTTTCCGTCTTGATTTTGTAGATTTTATGCACTATGAACCCCTCTCTATCAAACCTCTCCCCCAAACAGGCTACATTACCCCTTACGGGAAAACCCAGGTCTACCTCGCTGAAAACAAAGGTCGTCATCTCGTCTTTACAGGGGACATCTACCTTGCTTCTTCGTGGAAAACAAATGCAACAACCCTCACCATCCAGGCGGTTTCTCGTGTTGGGGATGCAAGCTTTACCCCATCATCCGAAGTATTTAGTCTCCCTCTCAAAGAAAAAGCACCTGCCTTTCAGGAGACAGGTTTTACCAGGATTTTCTTTGAAGCGTATTTTGCGTATGTTCGTAAACTCCGGGAGGTCTTCCATCAAACATTTTACAGTTGGGGGTTGGTAAGCTCCCTCTTGGGAATTCTTTTCATGTCAGTAGGGTACTTCTCCATGCTTGCGGGCCTCTCCCTCTATCTCAAAGAACCCCAGATCCAGATGCTTCTTCGTTCATTTTTTATCCTTATCGGAGTAGCGGCATGGTTTAGTTTCCCTCATTTCCTGAGTTTTATATCCCTCATGAGTTTTGGTATACGATTTGGTCTGTTACGGGTTGCTTTCCCCAGTTTGCTGATGGGTATCCTCGCGCTTTTCTTAGGGTACGGTCTACTCATTCTCAAAAACGGTCTCCCAAAACGGGCCTAAGGAGTCACCATGAAAAAACTTAGCCAGTTTTTTCTCTATCTCTTTCTCATCGTTCTTGTTGTTGGAGTAGTTGGCTTTATCTATTTTTTGCAATTTGCTAAACTGCAAAACCTTGATGCCCTTATTGCCACTATCAGACTGATCTACACATACCTCCCCATTTCAGCTGGCCTTGCCTTGTTGTGGGGTCTCGTTTTCCAGGGTGGCATGCAACAGACAAATGCTTTGGGCTCTGTCATTATGTACATCTTTCTCATTATGGGTATCGCTATCGTCCTTCAGGAGATTGCTGTTCCCTCCTTCACCGAAATCAAACAACAATCTCTCATCCTCCAGGCAAAAAAAGCCAAAAGCCTCCCCAAACTCAAGCTCAATCCAACAAATGTAAGTGCGGCTGAATTTGCCAATATCTCCTGGTTCGTTTCCAAAGAAAACCTCGCCTTTGCTCAAAAAAACACCTTTCTCTCCTTTGAAAAGCTTTACAAGGCACCCGGCGAAATCTATTATGGAATCAACTTCAAGATTGTCGCTTTTGATAACCAGGGAAAACTGGATTATGTGTTTATTGCTCCCCAGATCAAAGCTTACCAGACTGATCTCTATGCCCTTTCAGCACGCGTTTACGAATACAAAAACGGTAACCTGACCGGGCAAAAGGGGTACAATGTAAAAAAAATCACCCTCCCCTATCCTATCGATGCCGTGTATTCTCTGAGAGCCCATGGAAACCTTGAAGATATCAGCCTGATTCATGTTCTCCGATACAACGATTACGTCTACGGTTCTCACATCAACTTTTACCATATCGGGATCCTGATGTTCTTTAAGATATCGTACTACATCATGACCATCGTGATTATCATCCTCTGCGCTGGTTTTGGACTCACCTTCCAGAATCAGCGTGTGGTAGGAAAAGATATCGTGCCTGCCCTCAGTTTTCTCATCGTTTCCACTGCCGTGACCATCATGGTGTATGATATTCTTCTAGGCGCAGTAAATATGATCTACGGACTTATTATTTAACTATGGACTTCTCGCTGCGTGTTATTCGTTCTAAACGAAAAACCATCTCGATCCATATTCTCCCCGATGGGGGAGTAGAGGTTCGCTGTCCCCAACATGTCCCCGATACAGAAATCGAAAAGATCATCAAAAAACACTCATCCTGGATTCAAAAAAAACAAACATCCCTTGCAAAACATCCTCCCTTTCACGGCCGTCTCCATGAAGGCTGCGAGATTTTCTACCTTGGCCATCCCTATCCTTTGATCTTTGCTGATGTAAAACAGCCTGTCTGGACACAAAAGGAGATTCTTTTCCCCCGCAATCAACACCATGAGATTCAAAAGAGTCTCGAAAACTGGTATAAAAAGCAAGCCCGGGACCTTTTCACCGAAAGACTCAATCTCTATTGTACAGCGCATGGTTTTACTTACAAAGGACTACGGATATCCTCAGCCAAAAAGCGCTACGGTTCCTGTTCGGCCAAAAATCAGATTAGCCTCTCGTGGCGTCTCATCTTTTTCCCCATTGAGCTCATCGACTATGTGGTTGTCCATGAACTGGTCCACACCAGAGAAAAACACCACCAGAAAAACTTCTGGAAGGTTGTAGCTACGATCCTCCCCGACTACAAAGAGAGAGAAAAGAAACTCAAAGAAAGACCCCTCTCAAGCTACTGGTCTTGACCTGCGGATCCTGTACTTTGAAAAACGGATAGCCCAGCACTGAAAAAGAGCCTCGTTGACGATGCCAGAGTGCATCTTGGTCGTTCCCTCATACCGATCACGAAAAATAATTGGTACCTCTACCACCCGAAGCCCATGATAATAAGCCTTGGCCTTCATCTCTATCTGAAAGGCATAGCCATTGGATCGTATCGACGAGAGATCTATCTTCTCAAGAGCCTGTCGCGTGTATCCGTTATACCCTCCTGTGAGGTCCGTTAAAGGCACCCCCGTCGCAAAACGAGCATAGACATTTCCCCCCAGACTCAACAAAAGTCGTTTCAAATCCCAGTTGAGCACCCGCACTCCGTGGGTATAGCGAGAGCCACAAACAACATCAGCACCCTTTGCAAAAGCGTCAAAAAAGAGAAAAAGCTCCCCCGGATCATGGGAGAAATCCGCATCCATCTCAATAAAGATCTCAAACCCTTCTGAAGACTCGAGCGCCCATCGCATACCTGCAATATATGCCCTTCCGAGGCCCTCTTTTTTCTCCCGCACCAGACAGTGAACCCGTGGATTTTTCTCCCTCATTTTCTGTACAACCGAAGCGGTCCCATCAGGAGAATTGTCATCCACAACAAGCACGTGGATATTCTCCCCCTGTGTCAAAACAACGGGAATAAGCTTTTCGATATTCTCTCGTTCATTGTAGGTCGGAATAATCACCACTGTCTTCATATCTTCCCTCATTTTATGCGATTATTGTAAACAAAAAAACAATTTCTTTCAACTTTTCCAGACTTCATCGTGTGATAGCCCATGAAGACGAAAAAACTCCTCCGCCCAGTAAAAAGACCCTGCCACCACCACAAGCCTTTCTGGATTTACCACTCCGGGCACCTGAGCACAGTACTCCACCCCTTCGCCCAACAGCATGGCAAGCCTTTTTCCCCCCGATGGCCTTGAAGAGGCAAAATCAAAACAAACCACCTTTTGAAACAATCCCCGCGACTTTCGAATCACGGAAGCTATGCGTTCAAGATCCTTTTCCTCAAGAATTCCCAGGTAGAGATCCTTTTCTCCCGGGATCTTTTCAAGAGTAGCAAAAAGAGCCCGAAAGGAATCCTCGTTGTGAGCCACATCAAAAACAAATGGTTCCCTGTACCACATGCGAAAAGGAATCGGATCATAAAAAGCTTTTCTCATTACCTCCCTCGAAACAGGAAAAGACAACTGTTTCATGACCTCCATGGCAACCAGAAAATTCTCCCCAAAAACCTCTCCCCACTGCCTGGTTTCCCAGAGATCCCCATCGGGAAAACGGTACACCCAACGCTCACGTGACACCTCCACAAGCTCATACCCCCTGCCAGCATAGACAAGCTTTGCCCCTTGTTCATGGGCTGTTTTTTCAAGCACTTGCCTAACCTCTCCCTCCTGTTCTGCAGAAACCACCAGAGTAGACGGCTTGATAATCCCTGCTTTTTCCCGGGCGATTTTTTCAAGTGTATCTCCCAGAAACTTGGTGTGATCATACCCTATCCTGGTAATCACACACGCGGCAGGACGCTCAACAAAATTTGTCGCATCAAGCCTCCCTCCCATTCCTGTCTCCAGCACCACCGCCTCACATCCCTGCCTGAGAAAATACACCATGGCGAGAAATGTCATCGCCTCAAAAAATGAGCACTCATACTCTTGGATAAGATCCTGCCACTGCCCAATCAGGGCATCAAGTTCAAAGGGATGGATCATCTCTCCATTGAGACGGATCCTCTCCTCCACCCTGAAAAGATGGGGCGAGGTGTACAGTCCTACTTTGGGAAAGACTCCCTCAAGAATTCTCGCAAGATAGGTTGAGGTACTTCCCTTGCCCTTGGTCCCGGCAACATGAAAGATACGCACGTGATCATATGAAAAGCCCGCACTCGAAAGCATTTCTCCCACACGCTGGGGATCAAAATGCTCCATCTGATACTTCAAAAGTCCCTTCTCGTAGTTTACCAATGACTGCAGAAACTCGTGCATAACATACCCCTCAAAAAAGAAGGGCTGTCCTGCTAGACAGCCCTTACATAGAAATCACAATAATTACTTCTGGGTAGGAATCAGCTCGCCTGTGGGCTCATCAGCATCAACCACCAGGGTGAGGCTTACCTCTTCGCTTACATTGCCAACAAGGTCAACTGCCTTTGCCTTTACCGTGTGGGTACCAGCAGAAAGTACAATGGGGAAGTTATAAGCAACATACTCTCCATCATCAAGAGAGTACAAAATCTCTGCAACAGCCGTTTCAGCATCGGAAGCTTCGAGAGAAACACGAGCACCGGCCGGTACATACTTCACCCCATCTTTTTCAAAAGCAGCAGGATCAACAGAGAGAGAAACCTTGGGAGCATTCAGATCAACATAAACGGTATATGTTTTGATTTCAGAGGTGTTGCCCACATTGTCTGTAGCACGATAGCGGATCGTCTGGAAGCCATTCTGCTCAGGAAGAGTGATAGCGCCGCCATACGTAGCAAAAGCCCCTTCTCCCACGGCGTACTCTGCCATCTTGACCCCGGAGTACTTATCATTGGCAACGAGGGTAAAGGAAGTGCCACGTCCCACATACAGAGCATCGCCAAGAGCCACCACCTTTTTGTCAGATGCAATCTTTACCTCAGGAGCCGAGAGATCAACGACCACCTCATACATCTTGAATGCAGAGAGATTCCCAACGTTGTCTTCCGAACGATACCCAATGGTATGCTTCCCTTCAGTGGTAAAAGAAATCGGATCGACATACTTGCCTGCGAGGGAATTGTCTACCATGATGTAGATTGCCTTGACACCAGATCCCTTATCCTCGGCGCTAATCACAAACTTAGCATTGGCAGCAACATAGTCTACCTTGCCATCATTGTAGACAACAGAACCCGTGGCTTGAACAGGTTTCTCTTCAGTTACCGCCGGCTGAACAGGTTGATCTTCGGTCACTACCACGTTTGACGTACTTTCCGCCGGGAAATCAGGAGCCGTCGTTTGCTGGGCAAAACCCAAACCCGCAACCAAAACCAACAAAACACTCATGAGTTTTCTCATATATCATGCCTCCTCAATAAAAATTATCTCCTTTACTATACTGTAAACTCTAAAAAAAATCAATTATTCCACTATCTTTTTCTCAAGAAAATCCCTCATTTCTACAGTAAAAAGGCGCCGAATATCTACACGGTAGATGATCTCCTCCCCCTGTTGAATAATACCATCCACAAAATGCTGGGCTGCCCCCGAAAGTGAAAGCCCTGCAGCATCTTGAATATGATCTTTGCTTACGTGGATCACCCGATCAATCTGATCAACGAGCATTCCCACAAGAATATCCTCCACCATTACCACAACGATCTTTGCTCGGCTCAGGTCGGTCTCCCCAAACCCCAATCGTTTCCGAAGCGCAATAACCGGAAGCACGATACCCCGAAGATTCGCTACTCCTTCTACATATGCCGGAGCATCCGGTATGGGTATAATCTTCTCAAAACGGACGACTTCTCGAACATCAAAGATGTTGACAGCAAAAAGCTTGTCGCCAACAAAAAAAGTAACAAACTGTTCTTCCATCCATCCTCCCCTTATATCTTAAGGCAAAAAAAAGTTTTGTCAAGTGATCGAATTGCTTCATAATAAAAGTACTCGAAAAGGGAACGTTGCTTCAAAATAAAAAAGTACTTTAAATTTGTGTAAAATAATCCAGTTCAAAGAACTGGAGGTAAAAGGTGGAATTAGCGATGTTTGAAAGGAGACCTATTTACAGGGAAACGGCAAAACAATATCAAAAAGCCAGCAAAAAGGAAAAAATGGAGATACTGGATTATTTTGTGAGGATAACAGGCCTAAAAAATCGAAACTATGCCGCCAGGCTCTTGAGGCAGCACGGAAAAACCATCTATGTAGGCAAGAAAAATTACCTTAAAGCCGACATAGCCAAGAAGGGCAAAAGACCTGGCAGAAAGAAAAAATTCGGCGAAGAGGAACTAAAACTTCTAAAAAAGGTCTGGGAAATTGAAAACTACATGTGTGGCAAACGTTTAAAGCCAATTTTAAATGAAGTTTTAGATAATCTCTTAGCAAACGGGCATCTCCACGGTTCTCCACAGGCCATAGAGAACTTGCGCCATATAAGTGCCTCAAGTATTGACCGACTTTTGAAACATGAGCGTAAAAAGCTTGAGATAAAAGGACGAAAAGGCACAAAACCTGGAACGTTGTTAAAGCAACAAATAGCTATACGCACGTGGGCAGAGTGGGATGAAAATTGCCCTGGTTTTATGGAGATTGATCTGGTTGCCCATGAGGGAGGAAATAGCCGGGGAGATTTTGCTCAAACATTAAATATGGTGGATGTTTGGAGCGGTTGGACAGAACTTGTGGCAATCAAAAACAAAGCTTCAAAATGGGTAAGAGAAGCCATAGAAAAAGTCCAAAGAAGACTTCCTTTTGAGTTACGGGGAATTGATTCTGATACCGGTGCTGAATTTATTAATCATCCTCTACGCGATTGGTGTGAGAAGCACCAGATAAAATTTACAAGGGGAAGAAGCTCCCGTTCCAATGATAACTGCTACGTTGAGCAGAAAAACTATTCCATAGTCCGCCAGAATGTTGGGTACTTTCGCTACGATACCGAGGAAGAAGTCTACTACTTGAACCGACTCTATGCGTATCTCAGGCTTTATGCCAACTTTTTTCAACCGGTTATGAAAATGACAGAGAAAAAGAGAATCGGAAGCAAGGTGCAAAAGAAGCATGATGATATTAAAACTCCTCTACCCGGCTTTTAGAAAGCTCTTATGTAAGTGAGGCACAAAAGGAACGCCTAACAAGGCTTTATAAGGCTCTCGATTTGTTTCACCTAAGACAAAAAATTACAGCTTGCCAGAGAAAACTTTACAGCCTTCAAAAGAAAAAGAATGTAAAAAACAAAAATTTGGAGGAAACTGTATGGAATTTTTGAGTACTTTTTTTTATGAGGCAATGATTCGAATTTCGAGTACTTTTTTATTTGACGCAACGGGGTGATGTTAAAGATTTCCTTTTTCGATACGGACTTCGTCCTACTCTGCAACCGCCCCCGTTCGTCTCGATACACTCCGTTACTCGACGAGCGACATCACCCGGTCACCGAGTAGCGAAGCGTATCGAGGTGACCGCCGGGCAGTAAAAAGCATCAAGGCGTCCCTTCCCCCTTATGACACTCTCGCTCTCACTGCGACAAGGAAAGAGCACACTCCTCCCGAACTTTCCACGGTAGCGGCGAAACAGAAAGCCAATTTCTCCATCCGCTAAATCACATGCTCTTAATAAAACTATTCTGAAAAAACCATAAATATTGATAAACAGAACAAAAAGCCTTATAATTTACAGAAAAAGGAAAAAACATGCGTGAGGGGCTGAAAAAAAGAAAAACTGATATCATACACATTGGGAAGGCTTAAAATGGCAGAAAAAAAAGCAAAAGCACGGATAAAGATCAACAAACTCCTTGAAGAAGCTGGTTGGCGTTTCTTTAACAATCAAGCAGGAAAGGCAAATATTCTCCTTGAAAACAATGTCAAAATCACTACAGAAAAACTAAACGAGTTTGGAGAAGATTTTGAAAAAACCGAAAATGGCTTTATAGATTTTTTGCTTCTCGATGAGCAAGGCTTTCCGTTTATCGTACTGGAGGCAAAAGCTGAAGATAAAAACCCCCTTTTTGGCAAAGAACAAGCTCGGCGTTATGCCGTATCACAGAACTGCCGTTTTATCATTCTATCGAATGGAAACATTCACTACTTCTGGGATCTGGAAAGGGGTAATCCTCACATCATAAGCCGTTTCCCTTCTCCCGAAACGGTAAAGGGATATTCTACGTTTAAACCGGATAAAGAGAAACTCATCAACGAAACTGTGAACAAAGATTACATTGTACTGACTCAGAAACCGGATTATTTCAACGACCCATCTTATAAAAATGAAGCAACCCGTAAAAACTACATTGAATTAAACAAACTTCGGTTTTTAAGAAAGTATCAGATGAGAGCAGTCCACGCAATTCAAAATGCCGTTAAACAAGGCAAAGACCGTTTTTTGTTTGAAATGGCTACAGGTACAGGAAAAACACTTGTATCTGCAGCAGTAATCAAATTATTCCTGCGAACTGGCAATGCGCGAAGAGTGTTATTTCTCGTAGATCGACTTGAACTTGAAGATCAGGCATACAAAGCGTTTGTCGCTTATCTTAAAAATGATTATAAAACGGTTATTTACAAAGAAAGCCCCGATGATTGGAGGAAAGCGGAAATTGTTGTGTCAACGGTTCAGACTTTTTTAGCAAAGAACCGTTATAAAAGGTTGTTTGCCCCTGATGATTTTGACCTTGTGATTTCGGATGAAGCCCATCGCAGTATTGGCGGTAATAGCAGAGCAGTTTTTGAATACTTTATTGGTTATAAACTTGGTTTAACGGAAACTCCAAAAGATTATCTGAAACATATTGATGTTTCTGAACTTGGTGAAAATGACCCCCGCCAGCTTGAAAGGCGCCTGCTTCTGGATACCTACAAAACATTCGGTTGTGAAAATGGCGAGCCTACCTTCCGCTATTCTCTTGTTGATGTTGTTAAGGATGGATTTCTTGTTAATCCTGTTGTTGTTGACGCAAGAACAGAAATTACCACACAGCTTCTTTCGGACCAGGGGTATTCCGTCATTACGCAAAATGATGACGGCGAAGAGGTCGAAGAAACTTTTATACAAAAGGATTTTGAGAAAACGTTCTTTTCAGAAAGTACCAATAAAGCTTTTTGCAGAGCTTTTTTAGATAACGCCTATAGAGACCCGATAAGCGGAGAGATTGGAAAAACGATTGTCTTTTGTGTTTCGCAAAATCACGCGGCAAAAATTACCCAGATTCTCAATGAAATGGCTCATCAAATGTTTCCGGGTAAATACAAATCCGATTTTGCCATCCAGGTAACATCACGAATTGCTGACGCTCAACAGTTCACGATTAATTTTACAAACAACAGACTTTCAGGCACCGGGAATTTTAACCCATCCTACAAAACCAGTAAAACCCGTGTTTGTGTCACTGTGGGGATGATGACAACAGGTTATGACTGTCCGGATATACTCAACCTTTGTTTGATGCGCCCAATATTTTCACCAACTGATTTTATTCAAATAAAAGGAAGAGGTACAAGAAAGTATAATTTCGCTATAGATATTATTGACCCGCAAATGAAAAGTCAGATAGGCGAAAAACAAAAAGAAAACTTTAAGATGTTCGATTTCTTTGCCAACTGCGAGTATTTTGAAGAAAAGTTTAATTATGATGAGGTTTTAAAACTTCCAAAGCCAGGCTCAGGCGAGTCAACCGCATCCGAAGTGCGTGAACCATCCGGAATTGATAGCTATGAAAGTTCAAGGTCAGACCAGATAACCAAACTCGAACATTCTGTCATTGGACCAGACGGCATGAAGATCGACAGAATGTACTTTGAGAAGTTTGAGAAGACTATCATCGAACATCCGCTACTCAAAGAGCAGGCCCAAGCCGGTAAATGGGATGAACTCATGGCATACCTTGAAGAGCATATTCTCAATAAACCCGAAGAATACTTTACCCTTGAAAAACTCCGCTCTTCCATCCAGATTGACCGCCGTGTGTCTATGCGAGAAATTATCGAAAAAATTTTCGGCATGATTCCGTATTTCAAGACAAAGAATGAACTGCTGGATGAAGAGTTTGACAAGTTTGACAGCAGATACTTGCCAAAAGAAGAGTATTTTACCTACGCAAAAACTGTTTTCAAGGCATATATTCTTGATGCGGAATTCAGAGCCATTATAGATGATAAGAATTTTGCGTTATTAAATGTTTCTCCTTACGGTGAGGCATTCAAGAAATTACCGCCCAAACTGCGGGACGCAATACCAGAATACATAAAAGACTTTGTGCCACTTAACAAATTCATAGCATAAAAAGGAGGTAAGTAAAATGCAGAATCATTATTTTTTAAAACCACTTCCTCCAAAAACAGATGTTGAAACAAAACAAGTTTTAAAACAGCTTGCGTATGCGCATCGCTTTTTAGCAGAATTGAAAGGTGTTGCAAAAACAATTCCAAATGAACTTATACTGATAAGTACTCTCCCTTTACTTGAAGCAAAAGATAGCTCGGCTGTTGAAAATATTATTACAACTCATGATGAATTATATAAAGAGAATCTCTTTGGAAATTTTATGTCCAACCCTGCGGCAAAGGAAGTGCATCGTTATGCAGTTGCAATGAGAGAGGGTTTTAAATTGTTAAAAGAAAAAAATTTAATAACCAATGATTTGATTCTTAAATTGCAGGAAATAATTGTTGCAAATAATGCAGGATATAGAAAACTGCCGGGTACAGAACTAAAAAATCAAAATACAGGTGAGACCGTTTATATTCCACCTCAGGATTACAATAGTATAATCGAATTAATGAATAATTTAATAGAATATATTAACGACGACAACATACACCATGTTGATCCTCTTATAAAAATGAGTATTATACATTTTCAATTTGAATCAATACATCCTTTTTACGATGGCAATGGCAGAACGGGAAGAATGATAAATATACTTTATCTTATATATAAAAAATTAATTGATTTGCCAGTGTTGTACCTCAGCAGTTATATTATCCGGACAAAATCCAATTACTATGAATTGTTGCAAAAGGTCAGAGACGAAGATAGCTGGGAAGAATGGATTATCTACATGTTAAAAGGTATAGAACTCACTTCAAAAGGAACTATTGAACTTATTAAAAACATGCACACATTAATGATGGATTATAAACACAGAATCAGAGATAAATACAAATTTTATTCACAGGATTTATTAAACAATCTATTCAAGCATCCCTATACAAAAATAGAATTTATACAAAATGATTTAAAAGTCCACAGGCAAACGGCATCCAGTTACCTTGAACAGTTAGTTGAGGGCGGTTTTTTGAAACTTGAAAAAATTGGCAGAGAAAATATCTACATAAATGAACCACTATTCAAACTATTTGCCGACTATGATTTGTTTTTATATGAGAATACTAAAGACCATATCTAAACAAAGGAGGAATTATAAAATGGCAGATATGTCGAGAAAATAGATAAGTTTCGACATATATTTAAAATATATTGAAAAAAACAAAATTTTTCACAATGGAGGGATTATGTTAGACAACGAAACCAAACGACGCATTGATACTGCCCGCGATATTCTTGTAGGCAAAGTGCCCGACCCTAAAAGTCAGGTGGAGCAGATAACCATTGCTCTTATATACAAGTTTATGGACGACATGAACAAGGAAGCAATTGAATTTGGCGGTAAACCAAGCTTTTTTGTCGGCGATTATGAACGCTACGCTTGGAGCAAAATATTTGACCCCCGCATTGGCGGTTATGAAATGCTGAATCTCTATGCAGAAGCCATTACAAAACTCAATCAAAACCCGAATCTTCCGCAGCTATTCCGTGATATTTTTAAAAACGCCTATCTGCCTTACCGCGACCCCGAAACCTTAAAACTTTTTTTGAAAACCATCAATGAATTTTCCTATGACCATTCCGAACGGCTGGGTGATGCTTTTGAATATCTCCTTTCTGTCCTTGGAAGTCAGGGCGATGCGGGACAGTTCAGAACTCCACGGCACATTATTGATTTTATGGTGCAGGTAGTCAATCCGCAGAAGCATGAAACGATTTTAGACCCTGCATGCGGTACTGCCGGGTTTCTCATTTCATCGTACAAGCACATTCTCAAAGAAAACTGCAAAAAAATACCCGGTGATTTACTCACTCCAGAAGAGCGAAAAAAGCTCCTGACCAATTTTAAGGGGTATGATATTTCGCCTGATATGGTGAGGCTTTCTCTCGTGAATATGTATTTGCACGGTTTTGTGCAACCGCAGATTATCGAGTACGACACTCTCACCAGCGAAGACCGCTGGAATGAATACGCCGATGTCATTCTTGCCAATCCGCCGTTTATGACTCCGAAAGGTGGCATCAAACCCCATAAAAGGTTTAGCGTGCAAAGTAATAGAAGCGAGGTTCTATTTGTTGACTACATTGCCGAACATCTTACACCAAGAGGAAGAGCAGCTGTTATTGTGCCGGAAGGAATAATTTTTCAAATTGGAACGGCTTACAAAACACTTCGGAAAATGCTAGTTGAAAATCATCTTTATGCGGTTGTATCGCTCCCAGCAGGAGTCTTTAATCCTTATTCTGGTGTCAAGACTTCGATTCTTTTGATGGACAAACAACTTGCGAAAAAAACAGATTCAATCCTTTTTGTAAAAATCGAGAATGACGGTTTTGATCTTGGAGCACAAAGGCGTAAAATAGATAAGAATGATTTACCCGATGCACTGAATGTAATTAATGAGTACACAACTGCCATTAGGAATGGAAAATCGGAATCATTTAACACGGAAGGAAAGCCCTGCAGCGCATTGCTGGTAAAGAAAGAGAAAATAGCAGAAAATGGGGAATATAATCTTACCGGCGATAGGTATAGAACAGTTGAAACAAGAAAACATCAGAAATGGCCAATGGTGAAGTTGGGAGATTTAGAAAAACAAGGAAAAATCACTTTTTTAAGAGGGCAAGGAATTTCGAAAAAAGATATTACTGATACAGGCAAAAATAAATGTATTTGTCAAGTTTCACCACGTTGTATCAAATTATCGAGTTTTGCCCGAAATACATCCGGTGTCTCTTTAAACAACTCAGGCTTTATTTCATACCATTCTCTTACAGCTTCAATCGGTGTTTTTACTTTCAGTTCTCTCACTAATCCTGAATGCCTTTTTCTTAGTATATAGTAAATCAGAAAATTTGTCAAGTCATCGAATTGCTTCATAATAAAAGTACTCGAAAAGGGAACGTTGCTTCAAAATAAAAAAGTACTTTAAATTTGTGTAAAATAATCCAGTTCAAAGAACTGGAGGTAAAAGGTGGAGTTAGCGATGTTTGAAAGGAGACCTATTTACAGGGAAACGGCGAAATGATATGCTGAGCTTGTCGAAGCAGAGTATCAAAAAGCCAGCAAAAAGGAAAAAATGGAGATACTGGATTATTTTGTGAGGATAACAGGTTTAAAAAACCGAAACTATGCCGCCAGGCTCTTGAGGCAGCACGGAAAAACCATCTATGTAGGCAAAAAAAATTACCTTAAAGCCGACATAGCCAAGAAGGGCAAAAGACCTGGCAGAAAGAAAAAATTCGGCGAAGAGGAACTAAAACTTCTAAAAAAGGTCTGGGAAATTGAAAACTACATGTGTGGCAAACGTTTAAAGCCGATTCTCAATGAAGTTTTAGATAATCTCTAACAAACGGACATCTCCACGGTTCTCCACAGGCTATAGAAAACTTCGCCATATAAGTGCTTCAAGTATTGACCGACTTTTGAAACATGAGCGTAAAAGCTTGAGATAAAAGGACGAAAAGGTACAAAGCCTGGAACGTTGTTAAAGCAACAAATAGCTATACGCACGTGGGCAGAGTGGGATGAAAATTGCCCTGGTTTTATGGAGATTGATCTGGTTGCCCATGAGGGAGGAAATAGCCGGGGAGATTTTGCTCAAACATTAAATATGGTGGATGTTTGGAGCGGTTGGACAGAGCTTGTGGCAATCAAAAACAAGGCTTCAAAATGGGTAAGAGAAGCCATAGAAAAAGTCCAAAGAAGACTTCCTTTTGAGTTACGGGGAATTGATTCTGATACCGGTGCTGAATTTATTAATCATCCTCTACGCGATTGGTGTGAGAAGCACCAGATAAAATTTACAAGGGGGAGAAGCTCCCGTTCCAATGATAACTGCTACGTTGAGCAGAAAAACTATTCCATAGTCCGCCAGAATGTTGGATACTTCCGCTACGATACCGAGGAAGAAGTCTACTACTTGAACCGACTCTATGCGTATCTCAGGCTTTATGCCAACTTTTTCAACCGTTATGAAAATGACAGAGAAAAAGAGAATCGGGCAAGGTGCAAAGAAGCATGATGATATTAAAACTCCCTACCAGCGGCTTTTAGAAAGCTCTTATGTAAGTGAGGCACAAAAGGAACGCCTAACAAGGCTTTATAAGGCTCTCGATTTGTTTCACCTAAGACAAAAAATTACAGCTTGCCAGAGAAAACTTTTCAGCCTTCAAAAGAAAAAGAATGTAAAAAACAAAAATTTGGAGGAAACTGTATGGAATTTTTGAGTACTTTTTTTTATGAGGCAATGATTCGAATTTCGAGTACTTTTTTATTTGACGCAACGGGTAGACAGCCTCCTGCCTCGGTTACCCAAAAGAGCTTTGCATCCTCCATCTTTACTCTTCTGTACTCTCTTCGGCTGAAAAACTAAATTCAGCTATTTCCCATTTGTTCTTTTCTTTGTTGTACTTAAATGTCCCCAAGTCAGTGTATACTATATAACCATTATCTAACACATAAATCTCTTCATTAGTTAACCATTTAAAAAAATATTCATAATCAAATTGCTTATCTAGTTCTTTTAGCTTGTCTATATTGGTAAGAGGAAATGATATATCTAAACTCCCATCAGAATAGATAACCCTATCAGCTATGTAATTTGTAATTGAAAATATACTTTTATGTTTTCTCATCGCCATCTCTATTTCTTTACAAATATTTATTATCTCCGCCTTAACCTTTTCCTTTTCATTCTCGTTTAATGGGATTTCAATTCGATCCATTTTCCACTTTTTATTTTTCTTGTCATACTTAAATATACCAATTTTGGTGTATACATCACCCTCATCGTATGCCTCAATACGAAGATTAGCTATAAACCTCAAAAAGTCTTCATAGTCAAACTTCTTGTCAAGTTCTCTTAGCTTAACAATGTTCGTCAAAGGAAAAGTCATTTCTGTCTTCCCGTCAGAATAGACGACTATCTCAGACATATAGTTTGTAATCGAAAATATGCTTCTATTTCGTTTCATCGCTATTTCCATCTCTTTACAAACATTCGCTACCTCGGCTTCCATTTTTTCCCTTTCCTTCTCGGTTAACTCAACCCCCTATCTCCTCCTTTACAACTTGAAAAAGTAACCGCTAAAGAGTTATCCATACAAATAATCTCATACAACCTCCTCATCAGTTTGAGATCTTTCTATATTTAAGATGAATATGATTATCATGACCACTACTTCGCCTTAAGATATTTTCTCCAGAAGAATTCGTATATTTCCTTCCAAATCATTAACAATAATTATATCATTAAAAAATCTCTGAAACTTCATACCCTTGAGGGCGTTCTTAATAGCAAAAATAATAAACTCTTCTGTCAGCTTCCGATCATAGTACGGATTGTTATAATAGTTGGGATATTCCGGATGAAGTTTCCCATCCTTGGTAAAAAATTTAATGTCTACACTTTCTCCCGTTCTATGAGTTACATGTGGTGGAAACTCTCCACCTCCAGGTCTGCTTATATCGTTTATGTACATGGGATAGTTAGGATATTTCCTATACCAACCCCAAATTACACGAGCAAGATAATCCGCAAAGTGTGGCGCAGCATATTTGTCGTCATTCTGCTCACCATAAGGTGCCCAGCCCTTGCCCTTGTCTAATCTGTTGTTTATATCTGCACTCTCACCTTCAGGTACATTAGTAATCGGCACTTTCGTAAAATAATCAGAGGTCTTCGGCCCAAAAAGACCACTCAGAAATTCATAACCTTTCTTTAGTGGTAAAAGGAAAAAGTTTCCTATACTTTTCCCTACCCCTGCCCAATCTACCCCCTTCGCCTCCTCTTCTGTCATTACCTTACCATTCTTCAACACAAGCTTTTCACCTACCTTAAGGCCCTTTTTTATTTCGCTATCGCTCATGCCGTTGTAATTCCCAGTCCGCTTTGGGGCTTTAGATAGTCTATTGTTATGCCTTTATCAACTAATATCATAACTACTACACTAATCTTTTAACTTGTCTTCGACACAATAGATCTCTTTTCCTCTAAAGGCTATATAATGAAATCTTTTATTATCATCAAAAATAACATTCCCATTATTCTTTATCTCTCCCACAGAATAATATTTTTTATATTCTTTTTCATTTATTACAACAAAGTAATATTTCCCTTCACGAGCAATATAGACAAGAAATTTTCCATCCGGACTAAATTGAGTAGAGCCCCTCCCAATATCATCATACCTTTTCTGCTCTTTACCATCGATTACTACAAATGACTTATTATCTTGACGAGCTGAATAAACAAGGTGACTCCCATCTGGAGAAAAAATAATAGAGTGTTCATCTATTAACTCATATCTTTTCCCTTCTTTTCCACTATCAACAACAAAATATTTATTACTTTCTTTCACTAGATAGGCATACCTTGAGCAATCGAAATTAAAAATTACTCTACTTTCAACTTTCTCATATTTCTTTTCTATTTTTCCATTAATTACTACAAATTGTTTTCCTCCTTCTCCTGCAACCCAAACAACTTTTTCTCCATGTGAGGTGAAATATGGCATAACCAGAATTTCTTCATATCCACCTGTTTCTTTCCCATTGACAACAACAAAGTACTTTTTCCCTTTTCTCACAGGATATACATAGCTTCTTCCATCAGGACTAAATACAATACTTCCTACTCCATCGTACTTTTTTTCTTCTTTCCCATTTATAACAGCAAACCACTTCCCAGCAACTTTATTTCCATCATTATTTATATTTTTAACAGTAGTCCCCGCTACATAAGCAAACTTTTTTCCATCATCATAGAGAGTTATTCTCGCAACACCATCATAGTATTTACCTTCTTCTCCATTAACAACTACAAACATTTTTTTGTCTCTCAAAGCTACGTAAGCAAAAGTTATCCCATTATCGCTAAATGTAAGGGAGTTTGGCGATATATAATCGTACCTCTTTCCCTCTTTTTCATTCATCACTATGAAGTATTCTTCCTCCCTTGTATTTGAATTATATTCTTGAGCTGTATACACGAGCTGCCCTTTAGGACCATATAAAAGTTTCGCACTATACCCTCCAAAAGAAAAAGGATCTTTCCCAATTCCATCATATTTTTTGCTCTCTTTTCTCATTTGGTCTCTCTCAACCACCACTAACCACTTGTCTCCTTCTTTTGCAATATAGGCAAGCTCCTTACTATCAGGACTAAAAACAAGAGACCCCTTCCTTATATCATCATATCTTTTACTTTCTTTCCCATTCAATACTACCGCATATTTATTGTTTCTTCTCACTATAAAAGCCGTTTTTCTCCCATCAGGACTTATAACAAAAGTTCCAGGTACTATTTCTTTATCTATTCTCCCGATAAATACCTCCTTCGAAAACACCATGCTGCTGCACACAAATATAATACTTATAAAAATTTTTCCCCTACACATTGGTTTCTCTCCTAGTAATTTATTGTTTTTTTTCCATCCCATTCTTCTGGCGCCATTTACTATATTTTTCATAATCAAAATGAATAAAACTCTCTGTGTTTACTTTATGAAAGTAGATACAGCTTGGGCTCTTTATTGAATTAAGATATTCATCGACGATATAACTACCTAAGCTTTCCTCATATTTTAAAATGTATCTTCTTATATCATCAGACATTAAACTTTTTAATGCTGGTTTTCCCAATAAATCAAACAGAAAACTTCCTGCATTCTCCCAACTCTCACTGTTATCCACAAGCTTATCAAGCTCACTCCCTCCAAACCAATTATTACACAAACCTTCCATTATGCTGTCAATTTTCCGAATGGGATCAAATAAAGTACCTGGTGGAATATTCTCCTCAAGAGCCTTTATAAAAGGGTCAATTTCAATAGAACCTAATTCCACCTGGTTGTAAAGCATTCCATCCCATACCAAACCTTCTCCCTCATAACTAACATCCCAACTGTATAATTTACTGGGATCATCCTCACCTCCCGCCATCCCCTTTACACCGGGAAGAGGCTGCTTAACAAAATCAAATGGAGCACTTACTAAATTCACGGCACTAGAAAAAAATCCATACACTACACCACTCATCACACTCAAAAAATCATCCCTTTTGACAACTCCTGTATCAACATAGTTTCTCACCTTTTTATCGCTAAAATTATATACCCTAAGAGGATCATAAATAAGCTCCAAAAGCCTATCCTGTCCTTCTGGTCTAACTGTTGTTTCATCAAGATTAAGCACACTCTCATTTATTTTACTAATTATTCCCCCTCGCATTACATAAGGTTCTCCTTGTATTAGTAATTTTTCAATCTCAATTCCATATTTATTCTTTATTACTTGTAGATCTTCTGCTCCTTTGACTATTAACAAACTCCTCCCGCTCATATCTAATCCATACGGATTACCCGTCATCGCAAACATCGCTCCAGCCATCGCTACATCCTCATACTTACTCCCGCTGTTTCCCTTTCAATCCGCTTTTTGTCTTCTAAATTATAGCTTCACTACTTCCAAATTGGTACTACTGATTTATTCATACACAAACCTTATCTCCGTTATACACACGTTCTTACTCTTCGCACCGGGATATACTTCCTTAACTACTATCCTTGCGATTTTTCCACCGCGACCTATTATCCCGTCAACGGCTTCCTCATCCTCACCGTAAACCTTGGCCAGATTGGGGAAGTCCAATTCCACCGCCTGATAGCCCGGTTTGTCCTCCAGCGTAAAATCCTTCCGGTACAGCAAGAGGGAGCGATTTGTGACATAACTCAAATTCTCAGCCACATAGTAATTCCCGTTGGATAACGTGGCAGAAACAACGCCCTGCAGAATATCATCGATGTCTTTCGTATTCTGCGGAATCACTTTCCTCTGAACGCCCTCGAACACCCCCGTCTCATATATTTCCAGCGTTATCACTTTCGGCCTTGAATATCCTTTGAAGTCCGAAGGGTTGCCGCTCCATATTTCCATCCGGTACGGCGCACCGTCTATGCGCACTATCTGGTGGTCCTTATGGTTCTTAAATGGCCCGTAACACCATATATCCATAAGTATATAATCACTCTTATCAAATTCCCAATATGTGTTGGTATTTTTATCAAAAGCCTTTCTTACTCCTTCTGCTGGCAATTTATCCATTCTTTTTTCAATTTCTTTGTAATTGTAACGTTGTAATTCTGATTTTGAAGTTTGGGCAAATAATATACCATTTCCAAATATCATATTTGTATATTCGTTAAAGGAATATTCTCCGGAGGAATAATATTCTCCACTATCATTCCACTTAACGATAGCCCATTCAACTTCATTAGATGCTTTTTCTTTTAAAGCTTCTGAATATATACCTTTCATTCTTTGAGAGTTACCGCAATATGTTAAGCCAAGTATCAAAATAATTATCATAAAGTATTTCATTTTTTCTTACCTCCTTCTTTTGCCCTGAAATTAGATATCTTTTTCCAGAAATCTTCCAATTTTTCTTTCAAAGTGTATTCTTTGATATAAAGGTATGCCTTCCCCAACTGTATTTTCTGTACAGCCTCCCAGTTCAAGAAATATACTCCCTTCTTATCGTATTCCTTGCCTGCATCGTTGATATTGTATTTCCAGCCCTCTGCATCCGGCTTCTCATACTCGCCGAACGGGTCCTGAATAACTATTCCATCATCCCTTACTTCCAGTAATTTAACGATATGCCCGAATGAATGAACATCCCCATTCGGCTTTAGCCTTTGAAATCTCCCGGAGAGAAGCACTTTGTCCTTATCATCCATATAGTTCCATAACTTCTGATAATGCTTTTTAATCAGAGCGGTGTTAGTTCCGTGTATTCCCTGAATTTCACCAACGACTTTATTCAACTTATACTTTTTCTCATTTGTTACTTGGCTAGGGTCATCGGTTTTTTCATAGTACCAGGTCGAGTAGTCATTCTCATTACCCTTAACATAAGGTTCAACCTTTCCGCTTAAAACAGCCAGCTTATATAATGTGGCAAATGAGCCTCTATAGTCATTCTTATACATATTCTGCCGTGCCATTTCTATGTAATCCGCCGCAGTCATGTCCTCCCGTTTCGCTCCCTTCACCAAAGAAAGCTTTCCACCGCTCTTGCCGTTATAGACGTCCTTCACATTGATGCCCATCTCTACTAGCGCCATCGCAAGCGAGGTCTCATTGCACATTACGCCGCCAAGCGCGCCTTTAGAACCATCTCCTTTAATACCATAAGACTTATTATATTTCTGGTTGATGTACTCAATATCAATTTCTTTTCCCTCTGCGTTTGTGTATTTTATCTTCAAATCACTCCCGCTTTCCCATTCAAAATCGCTTAAATCACCCGAACTGACCGCGTAAACAACTTAGATACAGACGAGTACTCGCTATCATTCTTATACAAATCTATTCCGACATTTTCTCTTATGCCTTCCAGTACTCTTGTCTGCATTCCGCTTGCGCCAAGTTCACGAATATATGCGATTAATCTATCATTTCCCGCTAAAGCTGTTCCTCCAAGGAAGCCTTCCCTTGCCAAAACAGAGGCGTAAAAAGCAATCTTTTCCGCTGAACCGCCGTCAAGTTTTAAAGCGTCTTTATTAAGCCTTATTGTATTTCCTTCTGACTGCCCATAGTGATTTTCATCATCCAGGTCAAAAGTTACATTCATTTCGCCATTGATTACCTTCATCACCACTTCAGCGGCGGCTTTATCTCTACTCAGCATTGCCATATTTACATAGCTTATCCTCGATAAGCCCTCGTCTCCTCCGTGAACATTCTTATACTGAAAACCTACATAGTTTAAACTACCTATCGCATCCACAAGGTTGACAAGCCCAATCCCTCCGCTCGTATCATTTACTATCTGCCCATTGGTTGTGAATCCTATCCCTACACCGCCCCCAAGGCTTATCCTAAAATTTCCTCCCCACGCATAATGCACTGCTTCCCCTGCTATACTCCCTATCGTGTTCGCAAAGTTGTTAAGCTTCATCTCATAAAATAGTGATACATTGTTAGTCAACGCCTCGCTCGATATCCTGTCTATAAATGATAAATTGCCATCCGTGTATCTCCCTCCAAGTTCACCTCCAACCCATCCCCCAACAAAGCCACTCGCAAGTCCCATCGTCGTACTTTTCAGTAAATTATTCCAGTCATATGAATCCCATTGCCATTGCCCATTACTTATGCTATAGCACTTCGTAAACGCCATCAAACCTCCACTTATAAACCCTTCCGTCATCTTCTGCATACCAAATGCCGCAGCTGTACTGAACCAGCCTAAAAATTATACAGCAAAATTTTGCTCCTGTAAAATAGATGATATAAAATCAACAGGCAAGGTCGCTCGGCCTCCTGCCTCGCTTGCTTCAGTGGAATGCCTGTGAAAGTATGCTTCTTATGCTTCGCTTCCTTATGGCTTGGTTGTACTTACAGGGGTTTTGTTCTTCCTTCTCCTTTCATCGTCTTACCCTTATTACTGAATTTTCTCCTAAATTTCTTACCTTATTACCGCCTTCATTTATACTTTCTCTACCCTTAAAAAATTAAGTAGCCACTACGACTGGCCTATCTACACAAAAAGATTTCTACTAACTCATTCCTTCTTTAAAGACTTTATATAATTACTCACCTCTTCTGGATTTTCAGGATCAAAATTGACAGGATCAAATGCTATACCTTTTGACTTATTCTTTCTGCATCCCTCTGTAGTTTTTTTCCGATTTTCATAGTACTTTTCTTCAGGCATAAAGTATAAACTCAGAGGAAGATATTCTACTTTATCTGTCCTGACATCATAGTATTTTTTAATTATATTTGCTGATGCCATGTACTCTTCTTTCTTTGGAAGATTTGAGCCAGCTATCTGTAATTTTAAATCTCTATCAAGATCGTCATAGTAAAGAGTACCAAGTTCTTCTCCGATCTTACCACTTTTCCTTATTTCTTCCCTTCTACTTTTTGTAAATATCATTTCCTTCTTGTAATACAAAAGCCTGATGCAACCTACTTCACCTTCCCTTATTCCTGCCCGCTTGAAATCTTCTATCATTTTCGTCGGTGTATAAAATCCCTTGTTCAGATCAATCATCATCTTTATCTCTCCATCTTCTCCTATCAATAAACCCTTCTTTATTCCCTTTACTATCTTCGGATGAAGCTCAACAAGAAGATAATCTATCTTATCATCTCCATCTGTATCCCATTTCCATATCGCTTTATATTCCCCACCTCCAAAAAAATTCTTTGCCTTCTCCTTCACTATCTCACTATCCACTGTGAAATACTCCCACTTCTCAAAATATCCTTCAGGAACCCCGGGAATCTCTGCCATTTCTCCCGAACCATCTCTACTTTTTGCCTCTTTCTGCCTCTCCTTCGAACAACTCACTATCTCTAACAAAAGTATCATAACCATCAAGATTTTAGCTATCTGCTTCATTATATAACTCCTCCAGAATATATTTAAGGTTTATATCTATATCTCTTAAACAGTTCTCGCCAGTCTATTTGCCTGTATTCATAAACTGGATTATAGGAAATCTCTGGATTCTTTTTATCAGGATGTAAAGCCCACTTTTCAAAGCTTTCTAACATTATTTCACGTGTTCCGTCTTCTCCTGCACTATACACGTAAACTTTACCATTGGCTATTTTCGAAACCATCATTACGTGATCCCAGTCATTAGGACTACTGTTACCATCCCAGTTGCTATCGTAGTTTACATATATTAGATTACCCGGTTGAAGTTGATCCTTTGTAATCTCCTTTTGTAACACATATGGTAAAAATAGTTGAAATTTACCACTTATTCTTCCATGCCTTCTTCTCCTACGAAGCTAAATTCATCTATTACCCATTTGCCCCTCTTCTTATCATATCTATAGTAAACTCCATAGCCATTAACCCAGTCTTCAAAAACTAGGAGTTCCTGCTCCTGGAGGGCCCTTATAAAGTACTCATAATCAAACTTTTTATCTAATTCTCTCAATTTATCAATATTTGTTATGGGGAAATACATCTCCGTTGTTCCATCAAAGTAAACTACTGTGTCACCCAGGTGGTTGGTAAAGGAAAATAGGCTCTTTTTCTTCTTTAAAGCTTGAATAATATCCTTATTGATCTTTGTAATGGCAATCTTAATATTTTCTTCCTCCTCTTTTGTTAATTTCTTCTCTTCCGTTACCACCTTCTCTTCGGGAACTTTCTTCTTCGCCTCACAGGCAGTTAAACCAAAAGCATACAATATTACTCCCATAATCATAAGCATCCTCTTCATTGTTACCTCCTTAATATTATTTTCTTCTATATTGAAAATCAATATGGTCATCATGACCAGGTGCGTATCTAATAATTGGTCTACCTAAAGAATTTGTATAAATATTCTTATACTTTTCAATTATACTCTCATCATTAAAATTAACCTGTCTGAGCTCCCACCCTTCCGGCACACTCTGAATAGCAAGAATAAGAAATTCCTCAGTCTTTTGCCGATCATACGTCCTACACTCATAATAAGCCCCAGGAGCAGGAGCTTTCCCATCCGTCGT
Organism: Thermospira aquatica; assembly: GCF_023525255.1. Lineage (GTDB taxonomy): Bacteria > Spirochaetota > Brevinematia > Brevinematales > Thermospiraceae > Thermospira > Thermospira aquatica. Next base: position 386,074 of record NZ_CP073355.1, read on the forward strand.
CATAAATTTTATATCCACACTTTCTCCCGTTTGATGAGTCTTATGAGGGGGAAACGGTCCACCCCCAGGTCGACTTATATCATTGATGCGTATTGGATCATTAGGATGTCTTTTATGCCAGTCGTCAATTACTCTTGCTAGATAAGAGGCAAAAGGAAGAGTCGCCGCTTTATCATTATCCTGGACACCATACGGTTCCCACCCCTCTCCTTTGTTCAATATGTAACAGATCTGGGGATTTCCATTAGTGACGGAGATTTTCGTAAAATAATGAAATGTCGTATCTCCCGAAAGTCCCTTCCACCACCCTTGAACACCTTCAGATATAGACTTCCACAAATTCTTCCCTATCTCTCCCCAATCTATCCCCTTCGCCTCCTCTTCTGTCATTACCTTGCCATTCTTCAACACAAGTGTTTCACCTACCTTAAGGCTCTTCTTTATCTCACTATCACTCATGCCATTGTAATGCCCACTCCTCTTTAAGGCTCCTATAACATCCTGGACAGGTACACCTAGCGCCTGGGCTATGCCCTCCACAGTGTTCTTTTTACCTTCAGGCGTGTTTTGCCATTTCTCTACTACGGCTGTGATCTTGCTGCCGTTGGTTATCAACTTTCAGGTTCCTAATACTTACTTATACTTATTCCTCCGTGGACCTTCCATTTTAACAATGATATCATCCCCTTTTACAAAAAATAACTTCTCCTCTGCATTACTAAAAACCTTATTCAGTGTCTCTCTATCAAAGTCCCATTTCCCATTCTCTCCCTTCGAACCCAAAATTACATACCTCCCTTGCACCTTATAAAAATACTCCCTGCCGTAAGGATCAAATATGTCCTCTTTCTCTATAAAAAAGGGATAAGTGCTTTGAACAAGTTCTTTCAAGCTAGAAGGGGTTGAAGGAGCCTGTAGCAAAGCCCAGTCTATGGCCTGGAAATTAATCAGATTTTCTTTTGTTTTTTTATCAAAAACTACATCTCTGTATGGTTCATAATAATCCCTATCTAAAAGATAATCCCACCAGTTACTGGCTATATTAGTAAAAAACTCATACTCAAGAAGATACACTAATAATAATTGACTGTAAGTAAGCTTACTTGACCCTCTCAGACTTTCAAAATATTTATCCTTACCTTCAAATAACACTTCAATTTTCTTTTTCCTTTCTTTGGGGATATACGCCATAGCCCGCACTGCACCCTTCCACGGTTCTATGGAAGGCGCCTCATAAATGAGATATCCATTACTCTCTCCTACAAAACGAGGAGGGAATTCAAAGTAGCGATGGGGAATATCATAATCAATAAGCTTAAAGGTGATTTCACTCTCTGCTCTTTCCAAAGGATCAAATCTAAAATAATCTACAACCAAAAATACCACAAATAAAAAGAGTAAAAATACTAACACAAATCGTAGCATACTTTCCTCCTATTCCTTTATTCACCTATAGTATTGGTACCATTAAAGTTAATATAGTAAGACTTTCCACCAAAAAACGGCGTATGAATTAATCTAGCAGCAGCGGTTGCTACATTCCTCATCAATACTCTCATCCTCTCATCCCATCCCTTTCCATTGAGAATATTATGCATCTCAAAATCGTACTTATCTGGCCTCACTTTATATTGATTGGAACCAACAAGTTCCAATGTGATAGTACCATATACCAATGCCTGGTCAAGGCCCCACCATGGATGCGACTCCAAATGAATCTCGGCTTTTCCTTCTTTATTGAAGTCAGATAGCTTTACCCTGTCCAAGTTTAGACTCTTAATATCTACCTCCAACTTCTCTCCTTTTCCGTTTTTAAACCAGTAAAATGCTTCTCTTAAAGTAAGTTTCCCATCTTCATCTGGGCGCCAATCAGGCTCATCTTTCTCTGGAAACATCCACTTCACGGTTTCCACAAGGAAAAATTCAGCAAGATCAAGAGGGCTTTTAACCTCCTTGCTAAGATAGAGTCGGTTTTCATATATTTTTCTCATCTCTTGCTCATTCGTAGTTCTGGACTCATTTTTCATCCCAACACTATTGTCTTTTTTAAAACTCCTCCCGCTCATATCTAATCCATACGGATCACCCGTCCTCGCAAACTCCGCTCCAGCTATGGCTACATCCTCATACTTACTCCCACCAACATTAAGCCCAAACCTTAAGTTAAGCAATGCCAGCGTCTTCGTGCTCTGTTCATATGCCATCCTCTCCAGCGTTATATCGTCCATCTCATATCCATTCTTTGCAAGCCACTCGTGCTGATCTATATGGAACCCCTCGTGCATCGTCGTAGCTGTATAATGCGCAAGCTTCGCTCGAAGCTCGGCATCATCGTCCGCTAATATCGCTTCCCTGTTTAGATGTATCGTCCTGTTATCCTCTCCTGCATAGCCATACTCCCCCTCTCCTTCAAGGTCAAACTCTATCCTCTTCTTATCATTTATTACATCCATCGCTGTCTTCATATTCTGCATGTCCCCACTTAAATATCCCATATTTACATAGCTTATCCTCGATAAGCCCTCGTCTCCTCCGTTAACATTCCTGTATTGAAAACCTACATAGTTTAAACTTCCTATCGCATCCACAAGGTTGACAAGCCCTACACCTCCTGTCGCATCACTTACTAAATTCCCATCATGGGTTATCCCTATACCATAACCACCACCAAGGTTTATACGGAAATTGCCACCAAACCCAAAGTGTACAGCCTCACCTGCTACATCCCCCATGGTGTACGCAAAGTTGTTAAGCTTGTCTCCATAGAAAAGATAAACCTCCTTCCCAAGAGCTTTGCTCGACTTCTTGTCTAAGAATACAAAACTCCCATTGGTGTATGTCCCACCAATGGCACTACCTATCATACCTGTTGTAAACCCACTAACAAGACCTATCATCCCACTTTCAAGAATACTCTTGCCAATAAAACTAGCCCAGTCATCCCTCAGTTTGCCAGCTTTAAAGTCATACACCTTCGCCCCAACCATAAAAGAGCTCTCTACTACGCCCTCTGTCATCCTCTGCACACCCATCTCTATACCTACAGTAAACCAGTTGTTCCCACCAAATATATTCCCAGCCCAGCTACCAGCCCAGCTGCCTACCATCTTACCAACACCAAGGTCGGTATTAAGGTAGGCGGCGGTCACGCTAGCAAGGGTGGTAGTCTAACCCTCCTCCCTCAAGGGAGACTGAAGCTAGTCCCCCTTGAAACCCCCACTCCGCCCCTTGCGCGGTTTCTTCTACCCATTTTTTTCTTACACCCTGTGAGCTTGGAGTTTTTCTTTTAGCTTTGTTTTTTCCTCTACCGTCACGGCGAATACATCCTTGTATTAGCCGTGACTTTCTCGCCACATCCTGTGGCTCGGATATTGGTCTTACCATACCTTTTTTCTTCCACCCAGCTCACGGCTGGTTCTCTAAGAGCACCTTTCTCTCTAACGGAAGCACCGCAAGCAAGGGGCGGAAAGTAGAGAAAACCCTATAACTCTCTTCGCACTTTCACTCCTCACCCTCACAGGACTCCCCACACTCATCCCAGTCGCTTAATACTAAACCCTCAAGATCTGTGCCTTTGAAGGTCATATAGTAATCTAGGAGCTCTTTCTTCCATGGATTGTTCCCAATTTTTATCCATAGTGAACCATTCTCATCAATCTTCCAGTAACCAGCTACACCCCTCGGATGTTTGCGAAGATCTTCACTATCCTTCATCGCCCACTCTAAAATTATCTCACCATTCTCCGCAAACTCAACCACAAATGTCCTCTTTTCACGATCCTTCTCTACCTCCCACCCCACAGCCTTCATAAGCTTCTCATAGTTCTCCTCCGATAAGGTGGAAAGTTCACTATTATATAAGCCTTTAGAGCCTTTCCGCATTTCCTCAATATAACGGCGCAAATACTCCCTCTTCGCCTCTTCAAGATTGGCTATCTCGTACTTCTCCCCCTTATACCAGAACTCTATCTCACTTATACAGGTGTCATTATAATGCGTCCCAGGATAAGTAGAAAAGATGTGAAAAATAAATGTATTGCCTACTACCTCACCAACTGGAATAACCTGTTTGTTCCAACTATCTTCTAATATCAAATTTGTAGTGAAAGTATTGCTTTTATAAATTCCCTCTCTATTTCCTTTTGTAATAATATTTGAAACCACTCGCACATATACTTTAATTTCTTTTGCCCGATTATTCTTCTTAAACCTCTCCTCATCACGTTGAAAACCATTATAAAAAACTAACTGATCAATTTTTATATTTTCCTTAAAAACTATCCTGAAATACTCATTTGTTGCCATAGAGGTAATGTTCTTCTTATTTAAAGCTAAAGTAGTTTTTGGATTCCCATCCAGCAAATTAAAGATAGAATACTTCATAATATTCCCATCTTCCCCAAAAACAATGGGTTGATTATAGTGCAATTCATTTGACCCATCAATGTAAATCTTCAATGAATAGCCTATCTCACAACCAAACAAAAATAGTACCAATAAAATGTATTTCATCTCTCGCCTCCTCCTATAATATATTTTCCCTATTGACTTAGTAAATAGTATGTCCCAATCAAAGTATAGTCCATGTACCATCGGTCATCCTCACTGTCGTACGTCCCAAACAAGCCCATAAAATAGGTGTAGTCTCCACCATCAAGTTGGTAACCACCGTCCATTTTCTTTCCTGTGTATCGGCCACCGTATATTGTTTGACAACCTTTAGACCAGGTATTATCAGGACCACCTATGTGAATAAGAATCTCATATTTCACTTTCTGGGAACCACCTTCTACAGCAGGTACTGCACCACCATTTGCTATCAGAATGGTAAATTGTCTATTTTCCCTCATTTTACTCTTAGAAGCTCTATAAAACGTTCTCGCCTCATAAACACCCGGTGCTATAGAACTATATGGTATTCCCTTCTTAATTTCGTAATGTCGAGAGGCATCCACATTTCCTCGGTAAAACTCTACTATCTTGCCCCCTCTTATCACCGTTATCCTATCGTTGTAGGTGTCCTTCCCACACCTTTCACCCTTACCCATGCCTTCCTCACCAAAAATCACAAAGTCTTTTTTCATCGACTTCTCAAAGCTCCCATACCCACCTCGTAGATCCGCAAAGTAGCTATACATCTCAAGAAGTTTTCTACCTTCGTTCGTTTTGGTATCAAACTCAGCTACATTCTCGTCCTGGGTTAAAGCAGTATGCTGAAGATTGAACTCAAACATACTGCTAAATTTCTCCCTCCCGCTTTCCATCATTTCATCAGATATATCCTCATCCGATAACCCTAACCGTGTCTTCTCATAGTTCCGAATGGCAGCATCACCACCATACTTATCGTATGCTATGTCCGTCGCTACCCCTACAGCATAACTGTATATTTGATTCGTGTTGTCTAAAAGCTCATAGATGTTTTCTGACCTTGCCAACAACTGCTCCAACGTTACATTGCCTGTTGCATTGCCACCTGCATACTCATTGGCTTTGTTGCTCACCTTGAGTATAAGAGATACTATCTCATTGATCTTCTCAGTGTTAGCATTGCCATCATCCGATACTCGGCTATCATATACTTTTCTTTTAGTGGCTATCATATTCCTAAGCTTTTCTTTTAGTGGCCCCTCCTCTATGTTTTTTATCTTTTCAAAAAGTATTCTTCGATGATAAAGGGTGGTACTCTCTTTAAATTTTCTCCTCCTCTCCTCTTCTGTCGCTGCCAGGCTTTCTTTTTCGGCCTTTTCCCTCTCTTGTGTACGATTGTCCTGGCTCACAGGAGAAGAAAAGACATTCCACCCGCTGGAAGCAAGATAGGCAAGACCAGTTGTTAACCCTTGGAAGGTATTGGCTGTCAACTGACCTATGTCTTTGAAATTACTCATCATTGTGTTCCACGTGTCCACACCCTGCCAGCTCAGACCATTGGAATTAAGGACAAACCCAAACCCTCCAAACTCTCCTGCTCCACTGTGTAATTCCATACCAGTAGATAATATCCTTAAACCTACCGCTCCACTCATCGACCTTTCTCCTTCCTTCCAATTTCTCGTCAGTATCGTAAGGTCTATCCCTCCCGCAAGGTCAAAGGCATTCTGGCCAGCGTATTTATCCTGTAATGCTCTTCCAAATGTTCCCTGTTGATATAATTGATATTTATATATATCCATCCCTTTGCCAAGGGCAAACGCTATTAAACTCTCCTTCTGCTTTGCTCCATAGCCTGTATAGTTCCCTTCAAACACAAAGCTTAATCCACTCTTTAGCGTTCCTATCCCTAAATCCATCCATGCTTCCGTTACCTCTCCTTCATTTGTAAGTCCCCAGTATAACCTTCCACTCTCGTCCATCTTCCATCCTTTGTTGATGAATGATACAGTAGAATTTATAGCCCAGTTCATCCCTGCATATCCTGCAGCTTCCCAGGTCGTCGCCGTGCTCGGATTATACCCACTATTAACACCCGCAAGCACCATACTCCCTATAGTGGATACCCCCCACGTTGCAAGCTGTACACTGTCCATACGCCAATCAAGCCCACCATACTCATTAACCTTAAGCCCACTTACGGCAAGATTCCCCAGTCCCTGTATCCCTGCCCCTGCAACAGCTTCCACTGCTCCTGCAACAGCTCCCCCCATTCCACTTATCATTCCTTGAACAGCTCCCCCAAGGGCTCCTGTTCCCGACGAAATCCCAGAGGCAAATATGTTTACCCCCATCTGCCCACCGCCCTTATAATATGGCTTACCTACAACATCTCTAAGTAATGTACTGACTAGCTTTGAAGCTAGATCCTGAGTCTTTCCATTTCCTTTAAGCAATTCATACCCCATCCTTACTAATCCTATTGTTCCTACTGTCATCTGCCCCTGTGGTGTAGATAAGATTAAAAACTTTCCTACAGTTTTCCCTACTCCTGCCCAATCTACCCCCTTCGCCTCCTCTTCCGTCATTACCTTGCCATTCTTCAACACAAGTGTTTCACCTACCTTAAGGCTCTTCGCTATCTGTTCATCACTCATCCCGTTATAATGTCCCGTCCTCTTTAACGCTTCTAACACTTTATCAGAAGTTACTCCTAGCGCCTTAGCCATTCCTTCTATGCAGTTACTTCTTCCTTTCGCTGTATTTGTCCAATCCTCCACCGTAACATTCGTAGTCTTCCCGTCCACCTTTACCTTCAAACTTCTTCCACTCATATCCAGCGTATCCGAATCTCCAGTGAGTGCAAAATATGCCCCCTGTCTCGCTACTTCCTCATACTTACTCCCGATAACATCAAGCCCAAACCTTGCGCTAAGCAATGCAAGCGTCTTCGTACTCTGTTCATACGCCATCCTCTCCAGTATTACATCGTCCATCTCATATCCATTCTTCGCAAGCCATTCGTGCTGATCTATATGGAACCCCTCGTGCATCACCGTCGCTGTATAATGCGCAAGCTTCGCTCTTAAATCGGCATCATCGTCCGCTAATATCGCTTCCCTGTTTAGATGTATCGTCCTGTTATCCTCTCCTGCATACCCATACTCCCCCTCTCCTTCAAGGTCAAACTCTATCCTCTTCTTATCGTTTATTACATCCATCGCTGTCTTCATATTCTGCAGGTCCCCACTTAAATATCCCATATTTACATAGCTTATCCTCGATAAGCCCTCGTCTCCTCCGTGAACATTCTTATACTGAAAACCTACATAGTTTAAACTACCTATCGCATCCACAAGGTTGACAAGCCCAATCCCTCCGCTCGTATCATTTACTATCTGCCCATTGGTTGTGAATCCTATCCCTACACCGCCCCCAAGGCTTATCCTAAAATTTCCTCCCCACGCATAATGCACTGCTTCTCCCGCTATACTCCCTATCGTGTTCGCAAAGTTGTTAAGCTTCATCTCATAAAATAGTGATACATTGTTAGTCAACGCCTTGCTCGATATCCTGTCTATAAATGATAAATTGCCATCCGTGTATCTCCCTCCAAGTTCGCCTCCAACCCATCCCCCAACAAAGCCACTCGCAAGTCCCATCGTCGTACTTTTCAGTAAATTATTCCAGTCATATGAATCCCATTGCCATTGCCCATTACTTATGCTATAGCACTTCGTAAACGCCATCAAACCTCCACTTATTAACCCTTCCGTCATCTTCTGCATACCAAATGCCGCAGCTGTACTGAACCAGCTTCTACCTTAATCACTATAAAAATTATACAGCAAAACCTTGCTCTTGTAAAATAGATGATATAAAATCAACAGGCAAGGTCGCTCGGCCTCCTGCCTCGCTTGCTTCAGTGGAATATATGGGAAGTAGGCTTTATTTGCTTCAATGCTTTATGGCTTTGGTGTGCTTACAGGGGGTTTATTCTTCCCCTAAATATAAATCTAGTACCCAGCCCTTTATTGTATTGCCCTTCTTATCCTTTATGCCCGTGTCTATATATAACCAATAGCCTGTCTTGTCTCCAATGGTTAACGTAGTCTCCGACCCCTCCAAAAATTTTACCCTTGCACCCTTCTTTAGCCTACATAACACTGCTGAGTTGGTAGATGGTTCGGTACGCACGTTTACATTGTCACCAGTGAGGATGTAGTATACAATTTCACGCGTTCCTCCGATTTCATCCCCCCATATAAGACCTCTCCATTCCCAGCCGGCTCCTTCTCCGTAATTGTAGAAAGACATACTGTATGTTGGACCTTTTACCTCCTCCCAAGCTGGGAAATAATATGATTTCATAATACGCCCATCTTCTAATTTGGTCTCTCGATAACTACCCTTACTTTTCAACAACTCTTCTATTATGGAAAAATCAACATGTTCTATTCCTGTTTTTTTCCAATTATCTCGGTTATCACTCATTCCCCAGCTATTAGTTACTTCATTTTTCTCTTTATCAACTTCATCAAATACAATATCAAAATGGGTAAGTTTTTTCAATAGTTCTCTATCTCTATCTTTTACAGCTCTCAAAAATATTTTGTAATACGTCCTCCAATCTTCAATCAGATATTCACCAAACTTATTAGTATTTATAGTACCAAACTCCGTTTTCTCTATTCCTACCGCTGTTCTAATATCTTCATGAGACTTTTTTACTTCTCTTTGTTCACAAGATATAATCACAATTCCAAAAAAAGTTACTAAAAGTAATATTATTATTCGCCTCATGTGAACCTCCTACTCTTCTATCTACTTTTTTGTTTTAGGAGTTTAAACCTGATATGCAGATGACTGTCGTGACCACGGAAGTATTGAACCTTACCTTCGTAACCATTTTTATCGAAATAATTTATGAGTACCTCATCATTAAAGAAAATCTTTTCCACTATGACAGTTTTTGGCATTCCCAACCATTTTTGTATAAAGTTTCTATTATCATAATCAAGGAACATTTGGATTAATTCTCTTGTAGCATCTCTATCATATAAAGTCCACTTATCATTATAATTCCCTGGATGACTCTTGCCATCAGTTGAGACAAACTTTACATCTACATCCATACCGTGTTTATGAGAAGTATGGGCAGGGTCGCTGTCTCCAAGATACCTACTTAAGTCTCCGTAGTAAATCGGTTGGTCAGGATACTTCTTATTCCATGCTGCGGCTATCTGTTTTAAAGCCTTTACAACTTCAGGTCTCCCCCACTTGTCAATATCTCCATCAGCAGAGTAGTTTCTGTATCCCTTGCCTTCTAACCCAAGATATGCAACCACCTTCGAGGCATATTCTGGATCTAACCCCTCTGGAGTTATTACCTCTTCTTGTAATACCTCTTTCTTCCCCCAACTCAGCAATTCATAGCCCTTCTTTAGTGGTAAAAGCAAAAACTTCCCTACAGTTTGTCCTACCCCTGCCCAATCTATTCCTTTGGCTTCCTCTTCCGTCATTACTCTCCCATCTCTCACTACAAGCGTCTCACCTACCTTAAGACTCTTCGCTATCTGTTTATCACTCATCCCGTTATAATGTCCCGTCCTCTTTAACGCTTCTAACACTTTATCAGGAGTTACTCCTAGCGCCTTAGCCATTCCTTCTATGCAGTTACTTCTTCCTTTCGCTGTATTTGTCCAATCCTCCATCGTAACATTCGTAGTCTTCCCGTCCACCTTTACCTTCAAACTTCTTCCACTCATATCCAGCGTATCCGAATCTCCAGTGAGTGCAAAATATGCCCCCTGTCTCGCTACATCCTCATACTTACTCCCACCAACACCAAGCCCAAAATTCGCCTGTAGGAGCGCAAGTGTCATCGTGCTCTGTTCATATGCCATCCTCTCCAGCGTTATATCGTCCGCTTCAAGACCACTTGCAGCAAGCCATGCGTGCTGATCTATATGGAACCCCTCGTGCATCACCGTCGCTGTATAATGCGCAAGCTTCGCTCTTAAATCGGCATCGCCCTCTGCTAATTTCGCTTCCTACTGTAAAAGAAGAGGTTAGTTTTTCAGTACTATAGTATCACTCTTTATTCCTCTTCTTTCTCCCTATAAACAAATCGTATCATAGATATAGCTGTATGATTGGTTATACCAGGATAAATATCCTCTATAACTAAACGACCAGCCATTCTTTCTCCCAAATATTCTTCGCTGTCTTCTATATTGATTCTTATTCTTTGCCATGCAAGCTCATCTGTTAACTCTGCAATAACTACATATATCAATCTAATCTCGTCTTCCAACACATAGCTGTCGTCATCCAGACTCTTAGCATAATGAAAAGGAATATGATATAACTCTAATCTTATCCTTTTAGGCCTGTTATATACTTTATATTTTCTTACTCTTTGCCCACCCGGTAATATATCTATCGCATATGGTAAATGATCTTTCCGCTTTATATCATAACCAGCCAAGTGATAGATACGACACCCTGAATAGTCAGTCAAACCATCATCACGACTTATCCAGGCTGTTGCTGGATCCTCATCAGCTAACTCCATTATATCTTTTCCATGAGTGATCTCCCAGGAATTGTATGCATCAACGGCGGGTATCCTGAGAGTAACTACGCTTATAGCCATTCGCATAATTCCATCCAAAAACTCCTTTTTGGGTTTCGTATTAGGCTCACTTTCGCTTACTATTTTTGTTTCTACTATCTTAAGTTCATCTACCTTAAGCTTACTCTCCCCACAGGTTGTAAGATTTAATATTATCATTATCCCTAATATAAACCTTATCTTCATCTTACCTTTCCCTCCTTTCTGAACTTACTTCCCAAAAAACCACTTTTTCCACAATTGACGAGAAAAATTATCAGCTATATCCATATTTGGCCTCAGTAAAAGAAATACCCTTCTTCCTACCTCATGTTCATATACCTTATCCCATGGCAGAAAATAGTACGAGGTAAATTCTCGAGTAAACTCATTTATCTTATCATTCCGCCTGTACAAATTATCCTCTATATTGTTATATTTGAAATTACCATAGTTCTGCATTGCATACTTAATATACCCTCCGTATGGATCAACTATTATTAAGCCATTCTCTGTTATCTCCTTGATATATACCATATGCTGTAATCTCTTCTTCATATTATTATCTTCATAAACAAAGTTGAATCTTCCTCCCGCTATGAGTTGATCACCAGGCTTCATTATTTTATTTTTCAAATAGAGGTAAAATTTTTTTACATCATCAACAGTTGGGTTTCCATTGTTTTTACCATCCCAACTATGAGAAACTTCCGTTCCATCCTTATAGAACCACTGTCCCTTTTTATAATCCACAGGCTCAATACTTCCACTCGCTAGAGCAAGTTCCACAAGAGTTGAAGGAAATGTCCTTTCATCTACCCCATACTTACTTTTCAAATATGAACTCATCTCTCTCCTTCTCTCCTCAAGTTCATCCTCTATTTGTCTTTCCTCATTGAAGAACCAACTACCTTCCTTAAGTCCTTTTATTATTCATTCACGTTAATGCTGGATTACACTTCCATCATTCTTCCGTTTTCTTTACATTATTCCTCTGATTCCTTATATCTCTTTAATCCATAAATCATTTCCACTTTCCCAGTTAAACAAGCTTAAATCCCTGTCTCAGTCATAGGCAATTAAATTTGCAACCTTCGAATACTCACTGCTTCCATCATATACAAATTTCCTTATCTGTATCAAACCATAGCTCCGCTGCATAGCTGTCATCAACAAGACCAGAATCAATCAATACACCTTACTACTGTGAAAGTATAAAATAGAAGACCTTCTGCTGTATTCTCCGTAATTGCTTTCTTATTTAGATGTATGGTATCTTCCCCAGCCTCTCCATAATGCCCTTCCTCTTCAAGGTCAAATAATAAACTTTTCTTCCCATTAATAATATCCATAGAAGTCTTCATACCAAAATCATCCCCACTTAAATATCCCATATTTACATAGCTTATCCTGCTTAAGCCTTTATCCCCTCCGTTAACATTGGCTGCCTGGAAACCCACATAGTTTAAACTTCCCATCGCATCCACAAGGTTAACAAGCCCAATACCTCCGCTCGTGTCATTCACTATCTGCCCATCGTGCGTGAATGCCATCCCTACATCACTCGCAAGGCTTATCCTGAAATTCCCTCCCCACGCATAATGCACTGCTTCTCCCGCTATACTCCCTATAGTGTTAGCAAAGTTGTTAAGCTTGTCTCCATAGAAAAGATAAACCTCCTTCCCAAGAGCTTTGCTCGACTTCTTGTCTAAGAATACAAAACTCCCATTGGTGTATGTCCCACCAAGGGCACTACCTATCATACCTGTTGTAAACCCACTAACAAAACCTATCATCCCACTTTCAAGAATACTCTTGCCAATAAAACTAGCCCAGTCATCCCTCAGTTTGCCAGTTTTCAAATCATACACCTTCGCCCCAACCATAAGAGAGCTCTCTACTACACTCTCTGTCATCCTCTGCACACCCATCTCTATACCTACAGTAAACCAGTTGTTCCCACCAAATATATTCCCAGCCCAGCTACCAGCCCAGCTACCTACCATCTTACCAACACCAAGGTCGGTATTAAGGTAGGCGGCGGTCATGCTAGCAAGGGTGGTAGTCTAACCCTCCTCCCCCAAGGGAGACTGAAGCTAGTCCCCCTTGAAACCCCCACTCCGCCCCTTGCGCGGTTTCTCCTACCAACTTTTCTCTTGCCCCTTGTGAGCCGGAGGTTTTTCTTTTAGCTTTCCTTTTTCCTCTATCGTCACACAAGTACATCCTTGTATTAGCCGTGACTTTCTCGCCACATCCTGTGGCTCGGATATTGGTTTTACCACACCTTTTTTCTTCCACCCAGCTCACGGCTAGTTCTCTGAGAGTTCTTCCCTCTCTAACGGAAGCACCGCAAGCAAGGGGCGGGAAGAAGAGAAAAACCCTAAACCTTCTTCGCACTTTTACTCCTCACCCTCCCAGGACTCCCCACACTCATCCCAGTCGCTTAACGCTAAACCCTCAAGATCTGTGCCTTTTAAGATTGTATAATCATTTAGCATCTCTTTCTTCCATGGATTGTCCCCAATTTTTATCCATAATGAACCATTCTCATCAATCTTCCAGTAACCAGCTACACCCCTCGGATGTTTGCGAAAAGCTTCACTACCCTCCCCCGCCCAGTTTAACCACTCTAAAATTATCTCTCCATTCTCCGCAAACTCAACCAAAAATGTCCTCTTTTCACGATCCTTCTCTACCTCCCACCCCACAGCCTTCATAAGCTTCTCATAATTCTCCTCCGATAAGGTCGAAAGTTCACTATTATATAAGCCTTTATGGCCTTTCCGCCTTTCCTCAATATAACGACGCAAATACTCCCTCTTCGCCTCCTCAAGATTGGCTATCTCATACTTCTTGCCCTTGTACCAGAACTCTATCTCACTTATACAGGTGTCATTATAATGCGTCCCAGGATATGTGGAGAGAATAGTAAACTTTACAGCATCTATATTTGTAGGATTGACCTTCAGCTCGTGTAAACTGATCTCATTCCACCCAGAGTCTGATAACAAAACCTCTCTATTAGTCGTTATAACATTTGTCTCATTATTCTTAACTACCAAATAGAGAAACAGAAGGGATAACCCTTTCACCCGGTTATTTTTCTTCCATATCTCCTCACTCTTCCCATAACCATTGTATATCCTTATAGTATCAATCAGAAACGGACTTGACTTTGGGTTAAAACCTACATTTACATATTCCCCAGCCCCATTCCTATCTATAACAAAAAGACCGCTATTATCCCATGTCATTGGCCTCTCTGGGCCACTTCCATCACCTTCTACATTTTCTGCCCAACACGTCTTAATGTCACCATCAAATAGGGAAAACACACTGTACCTTATATCACCGTTTAAGTAAGAAGAAGCTCTGGAAACAATAGATACCTTTAGAGACCCAGCATACAAACCAACAAATGACAAAACCATAATCCCTAATACCTTTTTCGTCATATCTCCCCTCCTCATCATTATTGGCTTAACAAATAGTATGTACCTTCAAGTGTATAATCCATGTACCATTTGGGTTCATATGCCTTTTCAACCGGATTATACACCATTTTAACTGTCCCAAACAAGCCCATAAAATAGGTGTAGTCTCCACCATCAAGTTGGTAACTACCGTCCATTTTCTTTCCTGTGTATCGGCCACCGTATATTGTTTGACAACCTTTAGACCAGGTATTATCAGGACCACCTATGTGAATAAGAATCTCATATTTCACTTTCTGGGAACCACCTTCTACAGCAGGTACTGCACCACCATTTGCTATCAGAATGGTAAATTGTCTGTTTTCCCTCATTTTACTCTTAGAAGCTCTATAAAACGTTCTCGCCTCATAAACACCAGGTGCTATAGAACTATATGGTATTCCCTTCTTAATTTCGTAATGTCGAGAGGCATCCACATTTCCTCGGTAAAACTCTACTATCTTGCCCCCTCTTACCACCGTTATCCTATCATTGTAGGTGTCCTTGCCACATCTTTCACCTTTACCCATGCCTTCCTCACCAAGAATCACAAAGTCCTTTTTCATCGACTTCTCAAAGCTCCCATAGCCACCTCGTAGATCCGCAAAGTAGCTATACATCTCGAGAAGTTTTCTACCTTCGTTCGTCTTGGTATCAAACTCAGCTACATTCTTGTCCTGGTTTAAAGCAGTATGCTGAAGATTGAACTCAAACATACTGCTAAATTTCTCCCTCCCGCTTTCCATCATTTCATCAGATATATCCTCATCCGATAACCCTAACCGTGTCTTCTCATAGTTCCGAATGGCAGCATCACCACCATACTTATCGTATGCTATGTCCGTCGCTACCCCTACAGCATAACTGTATATTTGATTCGTGTTGTCTAAAAGCTCATAGATGTTTTCTGACCTTGCCAACAACTGCTCCAACGTTACATTGCCTGTTACATTGCCCCCTGCATACTCATTGGCTTTGTTGCTTACCTTGAGTAGAAGAGATACTATCTCATTGATCTTCTCTGTGTTAGCATTGCCATCATCTGACTCATACTCGGCTATCATATTCCTAAGCTTTTCTTTTAGTGGCCCCTCCTCTATGTTTTTTATCTTTTCAAAAAGTATTCTTTGATGATAAAGAGTCATACTCTCTTTAAATTTTCTCCTCCTCTCCCCCTCCGTTGCTACCATGCTTTCTTTTTCGGCCTTTTCCCTCTCTTGTGTACGATTGTCCTGGCTCACAGGAGAAGAAAAGACATTCCACCCGCTGGAAGCAAGATAGGCAAGACCAGTTGTTAACCCTTGGAAGGTATTGGCTGTCAACTGACCCAAGGTGCTAAAGTTAGTAATGAGGGTGTTCCACGTCTCCACTTTCTCCTCCTCCCCCAAGGGGGACTGAAGCTAGTCCCCCTTGAAACCCCCTCGCTTGCCCCTTGCGCGGTTTCTTTTACTTTTTTTCTTGCCCCTTGTGAGCTGGAAGTTTTTCTTTTAGCTTTGTTTTTTCCTCTACCGTCACGGCGAATACATCCTTGTATTAGCCGTGACCTACCCCACATCCTGTGGCTCGGAATTTGTTTTACCGCACCTTTTTTCTTCCACCCAGCTCACGGCTGGTTCTCTGAGAGTACTTTCTCTGTAATGGAAGCACCGCAAGCAAGGGGCGGAAACCACCACGCGTGTTGCACACACAACCTTTTGGTAGGAAAACCACAGTGGCCTATCTATGTCTATCCAGGAGTTGCATACTCTTCAACCTCATACTCACCCTTAAACCAGTCGCATTCAAGATAAAGTATCATATATACAGCATATTTCCCCAGCGAAGGATTCTCAGGATCAATATCATAGTAAGTTACTTTGTCACTTACAACCCTCATCTTTAATTTGCTCCAATTCGTCTTATCCTTGCTCAAATACATCGCTTGATTCGAAATTCGATAAAATAATCCATGCTGTTGAAAATATAATTCAGGATCTAGAGTGGGTTCAAAAAGCATATCGACCCAATTACCATTAGTATCGTATATCTCTTTTGTGAGAACAATAGCTTGTATGTTATCAAGAAAACCAACTTCAGTTGTTACAACAATATTTGTCGGACTTTTTGAACATTCCCTTTTAATATATTCATACGAAAGATACAATTCCAAATCTACCTCTGCTTCTTCCATTTTCACTGGACTAAAATAAGCAGGTTTACCTTTTATAAACGCAACACCATACCTCCACTCCACACCCGGTAAGTCTGTGGTTAATTCCTTTTGAAATTCCTCACGTTCCTCTACCTTTCCTTTACCTTCCTTCTCACAGCTAGATAGACTAAAAAGGTACATCAAAAAAAGAAGTGTTGTCGTTATTCTCCTTATTAACATCTTTGCCTCCTTCTAAAGATTTAAAAAATAGAAGATTTCCAAGGAAGGGGTCTCCACCGTCTTTCCTCAAGACTACGTAGATCACGATTTCCTACCCTGAGTTCTATTATTGCATCCTGTTTTACAAGTTTTAGTAAAGTTTCATAAATGGAGCGGGATAACTTCTCATCTCCTAGTACTATACACCCTTCTGAAGTATACCCTCGATGCACAAAAACACCATTCTCATAATTACCCGTATCTCTATAGACCTCTACCTGATATTTAGATTTAGGATCCGTTGTTGGCCGATATCTTAACTTATATTTACCATCCTGTAGGGGATGTTCGTAGTCCCTGCCTCCCTGCCCATCTTCTATAGTCGAATCTTCACCCCATACAACACCATTCACCCTCATTTTCACTACTTCTCTACCAGTCTGTAATTTTATTATTGAGTAGCCAGTCATGCCTTTCCTTTTAGTTCCATCGTAGTTCTCTTCTATCACATTCTTTACAGTCAATACGTTCTTGGAACCAGAAAGAAAAGCTTCTACCCTGTCCAGAAAACTTGGCTCCAAAACTTCAACTGATTGAGTTGGGTTAGACACTGATGGAGTGGAAGTAGAGGGAGAATCCTTCTTGTTCCTCTCCTTTATTATGGCATTGTATCTTAGCCATTCCTTGATGAACTCTTTCTTCCTGGGATCACTATCAGAAAGATCACCAATCTTCTTACCTTTCATCTCTGGATGGTTCTTATAAAATAGTTCATCAGCATTTTTTGCCCTTTCAAAGTCTTCCCGCGTAAGCCTAAATGTGTCTTCTTCTCGCGTCCCTCCATAAACATTTGGCATAGAATTTTCATCTCCCCTCTGTCTCCTCTCCGCATAAGCTCTCTCCTGAGATTGAATCTCTTCCACCCGCCTCTGGGCACAACTAGTGGCATACTGATGAGCTTCCTCCTCACTCATGCCGTTTCTTATGGCCTCAATATAAACTTTCTTGTACTCCTCCATCCCACTCTCCCACGCTGGGTCTGTGCCCCACATCCTACGAAGCCTGTAACCCTGCTCCCTCTTGACACGTTCCTCTTCCCTTCTCCTCCTCTCCCCCTCCGTTGCTACCATGCTTTCTTTTTCGGCCTTTTCCCTCTCTTGTGTACGATTGTCCTGGCTCACAGGAGAAGGAAAGACATTCCACCCGCTGGAAGCAAGATAGGCAAGACCAGTTGTTAACCCTTGGAAGGTATTGGCTGTCAACTGACCCAAGGTGCTAAAGTTAGTAATGAGGGTGTTCCACGTCTCCACTTTCTCCTCCTCCCTCAAGGGAGACTGAAGCTAGTCCCCCTTGAAACCCCCTCCCTTGCCCCTTGCGCGGTTTCTTCTACTTTTTTTCTTGCCCCTTGTGAGCTGGAGGTTTTTCTTTTAGCTTTCTTTTTTCCTCTACCGTCACGGCGAATACATCCTTGTATTAGCCGTGACCTACCCTACATCCTGTGGCTCGGAATTTGTTTTACCGCACCTTTTTTCTTCCACCCAGCTCATGGCTGGTTCTCTGAGAGTTCTTCCCTCTCTCACGGAAGCACCGCAAGCAAGGGGCGGAAACCATAAGTAAGTCTCCTCCTTAATAAAAAGTGAAAGCCACATCTGGTATAAACTCATTAGAAAAAGGACCTCCTACAGAAGCAAAACAACCTATCGTATTCCTTAACGATTGTCTTTCTGACTCCCTCTGAGCCTCAGGAATATTTGTCTCCATAAGTTCTTTATAGTATCCACGATCAAATCCATCATCAAAATAGCTTCTAACAATCTCACCTTCTAAAAGTATAAAGTTTGATGGACTTAAAAACTTTATACTAAGTATATGACGCCCATCAGCCTTGTAAAAACTTATCATGTTCTCCTCTGGAAATACACGATAGCTCTCCCACACTATCCCACCATATTGAAAGTCATGAATGCAGAGCTCCGGATCATTAGGGAGAACATAATTAAAGTGTATCCACTTCTGATTAAAATATTTGGGATCTTCTTTACCACGAATCCAAATACTGTAAAATATACCTGTCCTTGGATCCTCATAATCCCCACCAACAGTGATTCCTTTATTCATACCTCTCACAAATCTTTCTACCGAGCTTATACTTCCACTATTAGTCATAACATCATTATCAGAGAAATTCGTCGTACTTTTAGATACCTCACCACCCTTCTGAGAACGAGCTGTACACCCGTTCCAACAACCACTTATACCTATGACTGATATCACTACAAAAATTAAATATATCCTATTCATAAACTAACCTCCCATTGTGTTTAATACCAAAAGTAATTCACAATATAATCTTCCCTGTCACAAATATCATCCCACTTCCCCCAAGGATTATGGTCATAGAGCCTAAGCGTGCCACCAACATACATCCCGAGCATGAAATGGGTATCACCCTCATTACTTTTCCTCTGAACCATAAAAAACCGAGGAGAAGCATCATACAACCTACGAAGATTGGCAAAAATAGCTTGAGAGGAATCTAATATGTCCTTATATCCTTTCAGTGCATTACGAGTATCTCGAATTTTTTTAAGAATATCGCTCTGACGAGAATTTTCATAATCGCCCATTAAAGTATTTAACCGATTGCTCAGCTCTTGCATGCGTGCCTTCACCTTCTCAAGTGACCACCCGCCACTAAACTCAAGAGAAAGATTCGTGCTCTTCCCTATCATATCCGCACGGACATACCAATACATGTGATGCTTTACACCATCATCCTCTATATCCATAACTCCGTATAATTTCGCCCGCTGTATGCCACCATTAAGCTCATTTATCTTCATGTTATCACTCCACCCATGAGCCCATACATACACAGGAGCACCACTTCTCCTATTGTAGCTTCCACTATTAAAGTAGGAAAGAGACATATTCTCTAGCTTACTATAGCCCACAAGCCCCTTGTTAAACATCTCTACAAAATAGTCCTCAAAGGCAAACTCGGTGGGATCTAATATGCCATTTGCACCAGCAAGAGTATAGTTCGCTATCATGCAACAGGCTCGTTTTGCTATACCTACAGCTGCAACATCCCTAAAATCATAGATATACTTTAGCCCATTGAGATAGTTGAGAAGCTTCGTTCTTTCTAACATATCTTTTGAATCACCATCTTTGTAATAGTTTGTTGCTAGCCTATCCCTTATCGCTACAAAGTTGCTGTTATTTTCTTTGGTATTACCACCCTTGAGTACATCCTTAAGAAGCCGGTCAAGAAGCACACGATCCCCATCATTCGTTATCCTCGCCCTTAGGTTTTCTATCACCTCCCCAAACTTACCCTTATTCTCTATATCAGAAATTGTCAAGTTTCACCACGTTGTATCAAATTATCGAGTTTTGCCCGAAATACATCCGGTGTCTCTTTAAACAACTCAGGCTTTATTTTATACCATTCTCTTACAGCTTCAATCGGTGTTTTTACTTTCAGTTCTCTCACTAATCCTGAATGCCTTTTTCTTAGTATATAGTAAATCAGAAAATTTGTCAAGTCATCGAATTGCTTCATAATAAAAGTACTCGAAAAGGGAACGTTGCTTCAAAATAAAAAAGTACTTTAAATTTGTGTAAAATAATCCAGTTCATGGCTCGACAAGCTCGCCAACCGTGGCTCGACAAGCTCGCCAACCGTGGCTCGACAGGCTCGCCAACCGGAATTGGGTTGGCGATGTTTGAAAGGAGACCTATTTACAGGTAAACGGCGAAATGATATGCTGAGCTTGTCGAAGCAGAGTATCAAAAAGCCAGCAAAAAGGAGAAAAAGGAGATACTGGATTACTTTGTGAGGATAACAGGTTTAAAAAACCGAAACTATGCCGCCAGGCTCTTGAGGCAGCACGGAAAAACCATCTATGTAGGCAAGAAAAATTACCTTAAAAGCCGACATAGCCAAGAAGAACAAAGACCTGGCAGAAAAAAAATTCGGCGAAGAGGAACTAAAACTTCTAAAAAGGTCTGGGAAATTGAAAACTACATGTGGCAAGCGCTTAAAACCGATTCTCAATGAAGTTTTAGATAATCTCTTAGCAAACGGGCATCTCCACGGTTCTCCACAGGCTATAGAAAACTTGCGCCATATAAGTGCCTCAAGTATTGACCGACTTTTGAAACATGAGCGTAAAAGCTTGAGATAAAAGGACGAAAAGGCACAAAACCTGGAGCTATTAAAGCAACAAATAGCTATACGCACGTGGGCAGAGTGGGATGAAAATTGCCCTGGGTTCATGGAGATTGATCTGGTAGCCATGAGGGAGGAAATAGCGGGAGATTTTGCTCAAACATTAAATATGGTGGATGTTTGGAGCGGTTGGACAGAACTTGTGGCAATCAAAACAAAGCTTCAAAATGGGTAAGAGAAGCCATAGAAAAAGTCAAAAACTTCCTTTTGATTTACGGGGAATTGATTCTGATACGGTGCTGAATTTATTAATCATCCTCTACGCGATTGGTGTGAGAAGAACCAGATAAAATTTACAAGGGAGAAGCTCCCGTTCCAATGATAACTGCTACGTTGAGCAGAAAAACTATTCCATAGTCCGCCAGAATGTTGGATACTTCCGCTACGATACCGAGGAAGAAGTCTACTACTTGAACCGACTCTATGCGTATCTCGGGCTTTATGCCAACTTTTTCAACCGGTTATGAAAATGACAGAGAAAAGAGAATCGGGCAAGGTGCAAAAGAAGCATGATGATATTAAAACTCCCTACCAGCGGCTTTTAGAAAGCTCTTATGTAAGTGTGGAACAAAAGAGCACCTAACAAGGCTTTATAAGGCTCTCGATTTGTTTCACCTAAGACAAAAAATTACAGCTTGCCAGAAAAACTTTTCAGCCTTCAAAAGAAAAAGAATGTAAAACAAAAATTTGGAGGAAAGGAATTTTTGAGTACTTTTTATGAGGCAATGATTCAATTTCGAGTACTTTTTATTTGGCGCAACGGGGTCATCAGAATTGCTTCATAATAAAAGTACTCGAAAAGGAACGTTGCTTCAAAATAAAAAGTACTACTTTAATGTAAAATAATCCAGTTCATGGCTCGACAAGCTCGCCAACCGTGGCTCGACAGGCTCGCCAACCGTGGCTCGACAGGCTCGCCAACCGTGGCTCGACAGGCTCGCCAGCGGAATTGGGGTGGCGATGTTTGAAGGAGACCTATTTACAGGGAAACGGCAAAACAATATCAAAAAGCCAGCAAAAGGAGAAAAAGGAGATGCTGGATTACTTTGTGAGGATAACAGGCCTAAAAATCGAAACTATGCCGCCAGGCTCTTGAGAGCAACACGGAAAAACCATATATGTAGGCAAAAAAATTACCTTAAAACCGATATAGCCAAAAGGGCAAAAGACCTGGCAGAAAGAAAAAATTCGGCGAAGAGGAACTAAAACTTCTAAAAGGTCTGGGGAAATTGAAAAACTACATGTGTTAAGCAAGCGCTTAAAGCCGATTCTCAATGAAGTTTTAGATAATCTCTTAACAAACAGGACATTTCAGGGTTTTCAACAGGCCATAGAGAGTTTCCCATACATATAAGTGCTTCAAGTATTGACCGACTTTTGAAACATGAGCGTAAAAAACTTGAGATAAAAAGGACAGAAAAACAAAAAACCTGGAACGTTGTTAAAGCAACAAATAGCTATACGCACGTGGGCAGAGTGGGATGAAAATTGCCCTGGTTTTATGGAGATTGATCTGGTTGCCCATGAGGGAGGAAATGGCCGGGAGATTTTGCTCAAACATTAAATATGGTGGATGTTTGGAGCGGTTGGACAGAACTTGTGGCAATCAAAAACAAGGCTTCAAAATGGGTAAGAGAAGCCATAGAAAAAGTCAAAGGAAGACTTCCTTTTGAGTTACGGGGAATTGATTCTGATACCGGTGCTGAATTTATTAATCATCCTCTACGCGATTGGTGTGAGAAGCACCAGATAAAATTTACAAGGGGAAGAAGCTCCCGTTCCAATGATAACTGCTACGTTGAGCAGAAAAACTATTCCATAGTCCGCCAGAATGTTGGATACTTCCGCTACGATACCGAGGAAGAAGTCTACTACTTGAACCGACTCTATGCGTATCTCAGGCTTTATGCCAACTTTTTTCAACCGGTTATGAAAATGACAGAGAAAAAGAGAATCGGAAGCAAGGTGCAAAAGAAGCATGATGATATTAAAACTCCCTACCAACGGCTTTTAGAAAGCTCTTATGTAAGTGAGGCACAAAGGCGCCTAACAAGGCTTTATAAGGCTCTCGATTTGTTTCACCTAAGACAAAAAATTACGGCTTGCCAGAGAAAACTTTTCAGCCTTCAAAAGAAAAAGAATGTAAAAAACAAAAATTTGGAGGAAACTGTATGGAATTTTTGAGTACTTTTTTTTATGAGGCAATGATTCGAATTTCGAGTACTTTTTTATTTGACGCAACGGGTAGACAGCCTCCTGCCTCGGTTACCCAAAAGAGCTTTGCATCCTCCATCTTTACTCTTCTGTACTCTCTTCGGCTGAAAAACTAAATTCAGCTATTTCCCATTTGTTCTTTTCTTTGTTGTACTTAAATGTCCCCAAGTCAGTGTATACTATATAACCATTATCTAACACATAAATCTCTTCATTAGTTAACCATTTAAAAAAATATTCATAATCAAATTGCTTATCTAGTTCTTTTAGCTTGTCTATATTGGTAAGAGGAAATGATATATCTAAACTCCCATCAGAATAGATAACCCTATCAGCTATGTAATTTGTAATTGAAAATATACTTTTATGTTTTCTCATCGCCATCTCTATTTCTTTACAAATATTTATTATCTCCGCCTTAACCTTTTCCTTTTCATTCTCGTTTAATGGGATTTCAATTCGATCCATTTTCCACTTTTTATTTTTCTTGTCATACTTAAATATACCAATTTTGGTGTATACATCACCCTCATCGTATGCCTTAATACGAAGATTAGCTATAAACCTCAAAAAGTCTTCATAGTCAAACTTCTTGTCAAGTTCTCTTAGCTTAACAATGTTCGTCAAAGGAAAAGTCATTTCTGTCTTCCCGTCAGAATAGACGACTATCTCAGACATATAGTTTGTAATCGAAAATATGCTTCTATTTCGTTTCATCGCTATTTCCATCTCTTTACAAACATTCGCTACCTCGGCTTCCATTTTTTCCCTTTCCTTCTCGGTTAACTCAACCCTATCTCCTCCTTTACAACTTGAAAAAGTAACCGCTAAAAGAGTTATCCATACAAATAATCTCATACAACCTCCTCATCAGTTTGAGATCTTTCTATATTTAAGATGAATATGATTATCATGACCACTACTTCGCCTTAAGATATTTTCTCCAGAAGAATTCGTATATTTCCCTTCCAAATCATTAACAATAATTATATCATTAAAAAAAATCTCTGAAACTTCATACCCTTGAGGGGCGTTCTTAATAGCAAAAATAATAAACTCTTCTGTCAGCTTCCGATCATAGTACGGATTGTTATAATAGTTGGGATATTCCGGATGAAGTTTCCCATCCTTGGTAAAAAATTTAATGTCTACACTTTCTCCCGTTCTATGAGTTACATGTGGTGGAAACTCTCCACCTCCAGGTCTGCTTATATCGTTTATGTACATGGGATAGTTAGGATATTTCCTATACCAACCCCAAATTACACGAGCAAGATAATCCGCAAAGTGTGGCGCAGCATATTTGTCGTCATTCTGCTCACCATAAGGTGCCCAGCCCTTGCCCT
Source organism: Thermospira aquatica (assembly GCF_023525255.1). Lineage (GTDB taxonomy): Bacteria > Spirochaetota > Brevinematia > Brevinematales > Thermospiraceae > Thermospira > Thermospira aquatica. The sequence continues at coordinate 410,681 of NZ_CP073355.1, forward strand.
TGTCTAATCTGTTGTTTATATCTGCACTCCCACCTTCAGGTACATTAGTAATCGGCACTTTCGTAAAATAATCAGAGGTCTTCGGCCCAAAAAGACCACTCAGAAATTCATAACCTTTCTTTAGTGGTAAAAGGAAAAAGTTTCCTATACTTTTCCCTACCCTTGCCCAATCTACCCCCTTCGCCTCCTCTTCTGTCATTACCTTACCATTCTTCAACACAAGCTTTTCACCTACCTTAAGGCCCTTTTTTATTTCGCTATCGCTCATGCCGTTGTAATTCCCAGTCCGCTTTGGGGCTTCTATGACGTCCTTGACAGGTACACCAAGTGCCCGGGCTATGCCCTCCACAGTGTTCTTTTTACCTTCAGGCGTGTTTTGCCATTTCTCTACTATCGCTGTGATCTTGCCGCCGTTGGTTTGAAGCTTCAGATCACGCCACTTGTATCGAGATCAATAGAACTTTTCGCTTATTCACGAGGAAGTATCTTCACAATGATATCATCCCCTTTTACAAAAAATAACTTCTCCTCTGTATTACTAAAAACCTTATTTAGTGTCTCTCTATCAAAATCCCACTTGCCATTCTCTCCCTTCGAACCCAAAATTACATACCTCCCTTGAACCTTATAAAAATACTCCCTGCCGTAAGGATCAAATATGTCCTCTTTCGTCACAAATATTGTAACAGACCGCACAAGCTCTTTCAAAGTTTGAAAATTTTTTCCGCTATATAGTAAGGCAAGTTTTATAGCACCAAAATTAATCAAATTCTCTTTTGTTTTTTCATCAAAAACTACATCTCTATACGGGATATAATAACCTGTTCCCCAAAGTCTATCCCACCACGTGCCTCTATAAGTGAAAAACCCATACCAAAAAAGGTGGTATAATAATAATTGACTGTAAGTAAATTTACATGGTCCCCTCAGACTGTCAACATATTTATCCTTACCTTCAAATACCACTTCAATTTTCTTTTTCCTTTCTTTAGGGATATATACCATAGCCCACACTGCACCCCACCACGGTTCTATAGAAGGCATTCCATAGATGAGATATCCATTACTATCTCCTACAAAACGAGGAGGGTCTTCAAAGTAGTCAGGACAAATCTCATAACCGTGAAAATCCCAAAGCTCATCCATGATTGCCTCTCGCGCTCTACGTACAGGATCATTTTCAAATCTAAAATAATCTACAACCAAAAATACCACAAATAACAATAACAAGAGTAGAAATCCTAACACAAATCGTTGCATACTTTCCTCCTATTCCTCTACTCACCTATGGTGTTGGTACCATCAAATTTAATATAGTAAGACTTTCCACCAAAAAACGGCGTATGAATTAATCTAGCAGCAGCGGTTGCTACATTCCTCATCAATACTCTCATCATCCCACCAAATCCTCTTCCAAAGTACCAGTCTGAATTAATCAGACAAGCTTTTGATTTATCACTCCTTCTTCCAGTTGTTCTATTGTCATATTAACTATTCTTATCCCTTTTGAATATACTCCTAATCTTATATAAAAAAGACGTTCTTTTTTGGTACTCTTTATAAAAATCTTTACCAGGTAAGCACCTAAAATTTATCCCATGAAAAAGATCAAAAAAATAATTTGCCTTGTACAAATAAAAGTTTCTGATATTATTTAGAAATTCTTCTTTATCTAATAACTTCTTTGATTCAAAAAAAACAGGTTTATCAACTTCTATCGGAGCTAGCTTTTCATTAACCAGTCTCAAAACTAGATAACATAATTCCAAACTTTCATCATAGCACGCAAAACAACCCTCTAAGGAAAACCCTTGAATAACTTCATTCTCAAAGTTAAATTGTAATTTCAAAATAGCATTAATAGTATACGAAGAGAAGTTGTCACTAATACTATGATCAACAGTATAATCATTGGCTCTTAATAACATAATGACATCCGCGGGAACTATCTGAGTACCAACAAACCTTGCGTGAACAAAATAACTTTCCACGCCCATTGCACTTTTCCTCCTTAAATTATTTAATTATTTTAATCGGAACTTTTTTTAACCCCATCTGTCGAGCAGCCCACCATCTATGATGACCATCCAAAATTTCATATTTACCTGATGGTAATTTTCTTACAAAAATAGGATTAGCAAAATCTAAACCTCCATGCATTCTAATATAATCTCTATATCTTGATAAAGCTTCTGAATTCACATTTTCAGGATACCTAAATGGGTCTTGTAAATTAGGTGTTATTTCACTGATGTTTGCTTTTCTTTTGAACAACTTCTCAAAGAATCCAACGTTAACCGGTGTAGGAACAATCTCTTCATCAAAAATTTTACTCGGTTCACAACCACCACTAATCGTCGTGGCAAAGTTTGCAATACCCACCACACTCAAAGTGGTAAAGAAAAATGTCTCTCCAGTATACCATATTGTATCATAGATTTTCTCACTTGTCCATTCTCCCTCTCGTATTGTACTAATGGCCTTTTGTGCCGAGATCCCTGCTAAGTATGCACTGATAACAGTTCCTCCTACCGTAGTACCTACCTCTACCCCAGCGGCTAGCTCAGAAGGAAGATATGTAGCTATCGTACTCCACCCTAACGCTAAACCCTCACCTAACACAGGAGCCACCACTGCCATCATAGCCGCTACGCTGGCTCTCTCACTATCCTTCTCCGTAAGGTTCTCATACATTCGACCAAGCTCCTTTAGCTCACCACCCAAAAACTCTCCAAGATCTTTCTTTTCCCCAGTCTTTGACTCGAAAAATGCCCTATTATTAAACGCATTTGCTATCTCCTCTGCCTCTTCATCTGTAAGTGAAACGCCATTAGCTTCTAATCTCTTCTTGACACTCTGAGGATCTAAAGAAACAACTGTGTTAAAGTAGCCCATGTATTCTTTCCAATCTTTTATCGTCTCAACTACACCAGGATTGTACGCTACCGTGGCTTCATCAATGACCCACTCACTTCTACCATCTATACCAAGCCCAAAAGCTAGCCCCGTGGAGGCAAATATCTCACCAAGAATGGCAGGAGCTTCATACTTGCTCCCACCAACGCTTAACCCAAACCTCTGGTTTAACAACCCAAGCGTCTTCGTACTCTGTTCATACGCCATCCTCTCCAGTGTTACATCGTCCATCTCATATCCATTCTTCGCAAGCCACTCGTGCTGGTCTAAGTGTAGTCCTTCATGCATTGTCGTCGCTGTATAATGCGCAAGCTTCGCCCGAAGATCGGGGGCGTCGTCTGCTAATTTCGCTTCCTACTGTAAAAGAAGAGGTTAGTTTTTCAGTACTATAGTATCACTTTTTATTCCTCTTCCTCCTACTTATAAACAAATCGTATCATAGATATAGCTGTATGATTGGTTATACCAGGATAAATATCCTCTATAACTAAACGACCAGCCATTCTTTCTCCCAAATATTCTTCGCTGTCTTCTATATTGATTCTTATTCTTTGCCATGCAAGCTCATCTGTTAACTCTGCAATAACTACATATATCAATCTAATCTCGTCTTCCAACACATAGCTGTCGTCATCCAGACTCTTAGCATAATGAAAAGGAATATGATATAACTCTAATCTTATCCTTTTAGGCCTGTTATATACTTTATATGTTTTCTTACTCTTTGCCCACCCCGGTAATATATCTATCGCATATGGTAAATGATCTTTCCGCTTTATATCATAACCAGCCAAGTGATAGATACGACACCACAGATAGTCAGTCAAACCATCATCACGACTTATCCAGGCTGTTGCTGGATCCTCATCAGCTAACTCCATTATATCTTTTCCATGAGTGATCTCCCAGGAATTGTATGCATCAACGGCGGGTATCCTGAGAGTAACTACGCTTATAGCCATTCGCATAATTCCATCCAAAAACTCCTTTTTGGGTTTCGTATTAGGCTCACTTTCGCTTACTATTTTTGTTTCTACTATCTTAAGTTCATCTACCTTAAGCTTACTCTCCCCACAGGTTGTAAGATTTAATATTATCATTATCCCTAATATAAACCTTATCTTCATCTTACCTTTCCCTCCTTTCTGAACTTACTTCCCAAAAAACCACTTTTTCCACAATTGACGAGAAAAATTATCAGCTATATCCATATTTGGCCTCAGTAAAAGAAATACCCTTCTTCCTACCTCATGTTCATATACCTTATCCCATGGCAGAAAATAGTACGAGGTAAATTCTCGAGTAAACTCATTTATCTTATCATTCCTCCTGTACAAATTATCCTCTATATTGTTATATTTGAAATTACCATAGTTCTGCATTGCATACTTAATATACCCTCCGTATGGATCAACTATTATTAAGCCATTCTCTGTTATCTCCTTGATATATACCATATGCTGTAATCTCTTCTTCATATTATTATCTTCATAAACAAAGTTGAATCTTCCTCCCGCTATGAGTTGATCACCAGGCTTCATTATTTTATTTTTCAAATAGAGGTAAAATTTTTTTACATCATCAACAGTTGACTTCCCCTTGTTTTTACCACCCCAATTATGCAAAGCTTCCATTCCATCCTTATACCACCACTGGGCGCAGCCATTTGTATAGACTTTATAATCCACAGGCGGCTCAATACTTCCACTCGCTAGAGCAAGTTCAAAAAGAGTTGAATACCATGTCCTTCCATCTACCCCATACTTAATTTTCAAATATGAACTCATCTCTCTCCTTCTCTCCTCAAGTTCATCCTCTATTTGTCTTTCCTCATTGAAGAACCAAACCGGATCATTTATGCTTACCTCCTTCCTTAAGTCCTTATTATTCGGCATACTCACAAGTGCTATCGTTAATGCTGTAAGATTACACATTCCATCTCCAATCCTCCTTCTTCCTTCCCTACTTACATTATTCCTCTGATTCCTTATATCAACCCCCAACTCTTTAATCCATAAATCATTTCCACTTTCCCAGTTAAACAAGCTTAAATCCCCTGTCTCAGTCGCATAGGCAATTAAATTTGCAACCTTCGAATACTCACTGCTTCCATCATATACATCTACTCCAAAATTCCTTGCTAGATTATCCAGTACCATTTTCTGTATCCCCGTAGCTCCAAGCTCCCTCGCATACGCTGTCATCCTATCCTTCCCTACAAGACCAGAATCAATCAATACACCTTCCCTCACTACTGTAGAAGTATAAAATAGAAGACCTTCTGCTGTATTCTCCGTAATTGCTTTCTTATTTAGATGTATGGTATCTTCCCCAGCCTCTCCATAATGCCCTTCCTCTTCAAGGTCAAATAATAAACTTTTCTTCCCATTAATGATATCCATAGAAGTCTTCATACCAAAATCATCCCCACTTAAATATCCCATATTTACATAACTTATCCTCGATAAGCCCTCGTCTCCTCCGTGAACATTCTTATACTGAAAACCTACATAGTTTAAACTACCTATCGCATCCACAAGGTTGACAAGCCCAATACCTCCGCTCGTGTTATTCACTATCTGCCCATCGTGCGTGAATGCCATCCCTACATCACTCGCAAGGCTTATCCTGAAATTCCCTCCCCACGCATAATGCACTGCTTCTCCCGCTATACTCCCTATAGTGTTAGCAAAGTTGTTAAGCTTCATCTCATAAAATAGTGATACATTGTTAGTCAACGCCTCGCTCGATATCCTGTCTATAAATGATAAATTGCCATCCGTGTATCTCCCTCCAAGTTCGCCTCCAACCCACCCCCCAACAAAGCCACTTGCAAGTCCCATCGTCGTACTTTTCAGTAGATTATCCCAGTCATATGCATTCCATTGCCATTGCCATTGCCCATTACTTATGCTATAGCACTTCGTAAACGCCATCAAACCTCCACTTATAAACCCTTCCGTCATCTTCTGCATACCAAATGCCGCAGCTGTACTGAACCAGCCTCCCTTATCTCCTCCCATTAAATTGTATGTCCAGCCTCCTATGCCTTTACCAATCCCTAAATCCATATTGAGATATGCCGTCCCAACATTTGCTACACTACTTAATGCCCAGGTCCCAAGCTCCTCAGTGCTCATATACCAATCAACCTGCCCTTTATCATTAACCTTAAGCCCACTTACGGCAAGATTCCCCAGTCCCTGTATCCCTGCCCCTGCAACAGCTCCCCCCATTCCACTTATCATTCCTTGAACAGCTCCCCCAAGGGCTCCTGTTCCCGACGAAATCCCAGAGGCAAATATGTTTACCCCCATCTGCCCACCGCCCTTATAATATGGCTTACCTACAACATCTCTAAGTAATGTACTGACTAGCTTTGAAGCTAGATCCTGAGTCTTTCCATTTCCTTTAAGCAATTCATACCCCATCCTTACTAATCCTATTGTTCCTACTGTCATCTGCCCCTGTGGTGTAGATAAGATTAAAAACTTTCCTACAGTTTTTCCTACCCCTGCCCAATCTACCCCCTTCGCCTCCTCTTCTGTCATTACCTTACCATTCTTCAACACAAGCGTTTCGCCAACCTTAAGGCTCTTCGCTATCTCGCTGTCACTCTTCCCTTTATAATGCCCACTCCTCTTTAAGGCTTCTATGATAGCCTGGACAGGTACACCCAGTGTCCGGGCTATGCCCTCCACTGTGTTCTTTTTACCTTCAGGCGTGTTTTGCCATTTTTCTACTACGGCTGTGATCTTGCCGCCATTAGTTTGAAGCTTCAGATCACGCCCACTTGTATCGAGATCAATAGAACTTTTCGCTTATTCACGAGGAAGTATCTTCACAATGATATCATCCCCTTTTACAAAAAATAACTTCTCCTCTGCATTACTAAAAACCTTATTCAGTGTCTCTCTATCAAAGTCCCACTTGCCATTCTCTCCCTTCGAACCCAAAATTACATACCTCCCTTGAACCTTATAAAAATACTCCCTGCCGTAAGGATCAAATATGTCCTCTTTCGTCACAAATATTGTAACAGACCGCACAAGCTCTTTCAAAGTTTGAAAATTTTTTCCGCTATATAGTAAGGCAAGTTTTATAGCACCAAAATTAATCAAATTCTCTTTTGTTTTTTCATCAAAAACTACATCTCTGTATGGTGTATAATATTTTCTCCCCAAAAGAGAATCCCACCAGCTACCTGTATAGGTAAAAAAATTATAATCAAAAAGGTGTAATAATAATAATTGACTGTAAGTGAATGCACATTCTCCCCTCAGACTGTCAACATATTTATCCTTACCTTCAAATACCACTTCAATTTTCTTTTTCCTTTCTTTAGGGATATATACCATAGCCCACACTGCACCCTTCCACGGTTCTATAGAAGGCATTCCATAGATGAGATATCCATTGCTCTCCCCTACAAAACGTGGAGGGTCTTCAAAGTAGTCAGGACAAATCTCATAACCGTGAAAATCCCAAAGCTCCTCCATGATTGCCTCTCGCGCTCTACATACAGGGTCATTTTCAAATCTAAAATAATCTACAACCAAAAATACTACAAATAAGAAGAGTAAAAATGCTAACACAAATCGTAACATAAGTTCCTCCTATTCCTCTACTCACCTATAGTATTGGTACCATTAAAGTTAATATAGTAAGACTTCCCACCAAAAAACGGCGTATGAATTAGCAAAGCACCAGCGGTTGCTACATTCCTCATCAATACTCTCATCATCTCATCCCATCCCTTTCCATTGAGAATATTATGCATCTCAAAATCGTACTTATCTGGCCTCACTTTATATTGATTGGAACCAACAAGTTCCAATGTGATAGTACCATATACCAATGCCTGGTCAAGGCCCCACCATGGATGCGACTCCAAATGAATCTCGGCTTTTCCTTCTTTATTGAAGTCAGATAGCTTTACCCTGTCCAAGTTTAGACTCTTAATATCTACCTCCAACTTCTCTCCTTTTCCGTTTTTAAACCAGTAAAATGCTTCTCTTAAAGTAAGTTTCCCATCTTCATCTGGGCGCCAATCAGGCTCATCTTTCTTTGGAAACATCCACTTCACGGTTTCCACAAGGAAAAATTCAGCAAGATCAAGAGGGCTTTTAACCTCCTTGCTAAGATAGAGTCGGCTCTCATATATTTTTTTCATCTTTTGCTCATTCGTAGTTCTGGACTCATTTTTCATCCCAACACTATTGTCTTTTTTAAAACTCCTCCCGCTCATATCTAATCCATGCGGATTACCCGTCATCGCAAACATCGCTCCAGCTATGGCTACATCCTCATACTTACTCCCGCTGTTTCCCTTTCAATCCGCTTTTTGTCTTCTAAATTATAGCTTCACTACTTCCAAATTGGTACTGCTGATTTATTCATACACAAACCTTATCTCCGTTATACACACGTTCTTACTCTTCGCATCGGGATATACTTCCTTAACTACTATCCTTGCGATTTTTCCACCGCGACCTATTATCCCGTCAACGGCTTCCTCATCCTCACCGTAAACCTTGGCCAGATTGGGGAAGTCCAATTCCACCGCCTGATAGCCCGGTTTGTCCTCCAGCGTAAAATCCTTCCGGTACAGCAAGAGGGAGCGATTTGTGACATAACTCAAATTCTCAGCCACATAGTAATTTCCGTTGGATAACGTGGCAGAAACAACGCCCTGCAGAATATCATCGATGTCTTTCGTATTCTGCGGAATCACTTTCCTCTGAACGCCCTCGAACACCCCCGTCTCATATATTTCCAGCGTTATCACTTTCGGCCTTGAATATCCTTTGAAGTCCGAAGGGTTGCCAGTCCATATCTCCATGAGGTAGGGAGCACCGTCACCCCTTACTATCTTATGCTCTTTATGCTTTTTAAATGGCCCAAATGGCCAGATGTAAAACAAAGCATAATCACCTTTCCCTCCCTTACTTACCCAACACGTATTTTCATCTTTATCAAAGGCGCAACGAACACCTTCCGCTGAAATTTTATTATTTTTAAGTTCTTCGTAGGAAATTTGACCAAACGGAACTCCTTTCCCTAAGATCCAATTGGTATACTCTGTAAAAAGAGAATCATCACTACCAAAGTATACGCCTCTTTCTTGCCACTTCACAACGGCCCATTCAACTTCATCAGATGCTTTTTCTTTTAAAGCTTCTGAATATATACCTTTCATTCTTTGAGAGTTACCGCAATATGTTAAGCCAAGTATCAAAATAATTATCATAAAGTATTTCATTTTTTCTTACCTCCTTCTTTTGCCCTGAAATTAGATATCTTTTTCCAGAAATCTTCCAATTTTTCTTTCAAAGTGTATTCTTTGATATAAAGGTATGCCTTCCCTAACTGTATTTTCTGTACAGCCTCCCAGTTCAAGAAATATACTCCCTTCTTATCGTATTCCTTGTCTCTACTGTTGATATTGTATTTCCAACCCTCCGCGTCCGGCTCCTCATACTCACCGAACGGGTCCTGAACAACTATTCCATCATCCCTTACTTCCAGTAATTTAACAATATGCCCCATATAATGAACCGTTCCATCCCACTTTAGCCGTCGGAAGCTGCCCAAGAGAAGCACTTTGTCCTTATCACCCATATAGTTCCATAATTCCTTATAATGCGTTTTAATTAATTCCATTGAATGACTGTTAGTTCCGTATATCCCCTGAATTTCACCAATGACTTTATTGAGATCATACTCTTTTTCTTTATCTTTCAAAGCTGGATCATCGGTATTTTTATAGAACCAGCTCCAGAAATCCTTGCCGCCCTTAACATAGGGTTCAACCTTTCCGCTTAAAACAGCCAGCTTATATAATGTGGCAAATGAGCCTCTATAGTCATTCTTATACATATTCTGCCGTGCCATTTCTATGTAATCCGCCGCAGTCATGTCCTCCCGTTTCGCTCCCTTCACCAAAGAAAGCTTTCCACCGCTCTTGCCGTTATAGACGTCCTTCACATTGATGCCCATCTCTACTAGCGCCATCGCAAGCGAGGTCTCATTGCACATTACGCCGCCAAGCGCGCCTTTAGAACCATCTCCTTTAATACCATAAGACTTATTATATTTCTGGTTGATGTACTCAATATCAATTTCTTTTCCCTCTGCGTTTGTGTATTTTATCTTCAAATCACTCCCGCTTTCCCATTCAAAATCGCTTAAATCACCCGAACTGACCGCGTAAGCCAACAGCTTAGATACAGACGAGTACTCGCTATCATTCTTATACAAATCTATTCCGACATTTTCTCTTATGCCTTCCAGTACTCTTGTCTGCATTCCGCTTGCGCCAAGTTCACGAATATATGCGATTAATCTATCATTTCCCGCTAAAGCTGTTCCTCCAAGGAAGCCTTCCCTTGCCAAAACAGAGGCGTAAAAAGCAATCTTTTCCGCTGAACCGCCGTCAAGTTTTAAAGCGTCTTTATTAAGCCTTATTGTATTTCCTTCTGACTGCCCATAGTGATTTTCATCATCCAGGTCAAAAGTTACATTCATTTCGCCATTGATTACCTTCATCACCACTTCAGCAGCGGCTTTATCTCTACTCAGCATTGCCATATTTACATAGCTTATCCTCGATAAGCCCTCGTCTCCTCCGTGAACATTCTTATACTGAAAACCTACATAGTTTAAACTACCTATCGCATCCACAAGGTTGACAAGCCCAATCCCTCCGCTCGTATCATTTACTATCTGCCCCTCGTGGGTGAATCCTATCCCTACATCACTCGCAAGGCTTATCCTGAAATTCCCTCCCCACGCATAATGCACTGCTTCCCCTGCTATACTCCCTATCGTGTTCGCAAAGTTGTTAAGCTTCATCTCATAAAATAGTGATACATTGTTAGTCAACGCCTCGCTCGATATCCTGTCTATAAATGATAAATTGCCATCCGTGTATCTCCCTCCAAGTTCACCTCCAACCCACCCGGCAACAAAGCCACTCGCAAATCCCATCGTCGTACTTTTCAGTAAATTATTCCAGTCATATGAATCCCATTGCCATTGCCCATTACTTATGCTATAGCACTTCGTAAACGCCATCAAACCTCCACTTATAAACCCTTCCGTCATCTTCTGCATACCAAATGCCGCAGCTGTACTGAACCAGCCTCTACCTTAATCACTATAAAAATTATACAGCAAAACCTTGCTCTTGTAAAATAGATGATATAAAATCAACAGGCAAGGTCGCTCGGCCTCCTGCCTCGCTTGCTTCAGTGGAATGCCTGTGAAAGTATGCTTCTTATGCTTCGTTGCTTTATGGCTTTGTTCTTACACATAAGCACTATGTTAACAATTTCATAAATCCATCGCTTAGAATTATCGTAGAAGTGGATGAGGAGTTTAATACTCCTCCTCTAAATACACATCCATTACCCAGCCTTTTATTGTATCTCCTTTTTTATCCTTTATCCCTGTATCTACATAAAGCCAGTATCCCTTCCTTCTTACACCATCTGAATTTTCTATTTCATACCCAACAACTAACCAATCACTTATCTTTACCCTTGTCCCTCTCTTTAATTGAATTATCACTGCTGAATTAGTATCCGGCTTTTCAAGAAGATTAACATCGTCACCATATATATAGTAGTATCCCTCACGCTGTACCGGATTCTCATACTCCGCCCATTTCGGAAATTTATTCTTGTCGGTTATTACCTTTGTACTATAAGCAAATGGAACTCGTAGTTTACCTTTTTCATCGTAATAGAATATATCAACATTATTACCTAACATGATTATATTTTTGAATTTATAAATTTTCCCTTTCAAACTTTTATTATCAACATTGTATACAAGATTTTTAGTTATTATCCTATAGGTACCATTTGAGTATATCCGATAATAAACAACTCCTCCTTCTTCATCAAAGGCTTCTATGAACATTTCCTGTATCTTTTTTACCGGTTTAAAATCGTTCTTACCAGCTAAATGCCTTCTCTCAGTCCAACCTTGGATTGTTAAAACTTTCCAACCATTATCAGTTAGAACCATCTCCTGATTACTACTCATTCCAGAATCAATATAGAACCACTCAGTAACATTTGAATTACTTGCCATTATAATATTCGTCTTACCTAAAATATTAACACATTGAAGATAAGGTAACTGCATTAGTTTCATTGAGTTAGCACTTGGCTGTTCAAATAATTCCACTTCTCTATCTATAACATAAACCGAATTACTTCCAAAAGGTTTTATTTCAATTGAATAAACACCATTAGAAATGACACATATTACCAGTATGAATAATAAAGAGCGCATTTAAATTACCTCCTAATAGTTAAGTGTAGATGATGTCTATGTTTATACATAAAATTATACCTCTTTTTAGACAAATTTCCGTTTGGATATCCTTGTTGCCAAACATTTGGTTGATTATATGTGTTACCTGGTATTTTACTTTTCACCCACCACGGATCCAGCGCCTGACTTACTCTTTGGTCATTTACCATACTGTTGTACACTTCATTTCTTAACGCCATCGCAGCTTGTGATTGTGGCCCTACAGTCGAATTATTAAACCTTACTGTTAAATTACCCCTTGTTACAGCTACAATATCTATCCCTCTTCCCGACCCATGTGGGCTTGTGGTGCTATTCCTCCACAGGCTTGATACCTGAATACTATCCACATTCACGCTCCTCACTGACTACTTCTATCCAGAACCATCCCCATCCAACCTACGTCATGCATAACACCCTCCAGAAATGTCCCACTAAAGTCTTTAAAATACGGCGTCTTTTCCCACTCTTTACTCCCTCGTGGTCTTACCATAAGCCCATACACCACACCTCCAGCTACTGCAAACTTTCTCACACCCTTCTTCAAGGCTTCTTCATACTCTTTCCACATCATAGAGACCTCCTCGTTTTTTTTATATTGTAGCTTTGTCTTATGACTTTCTCGAACGTATTATACCACCAGTTGAAATTTTTGTCAATGGGCATTTGTCACAATTTTTGCTGTTTCCTTGTTGCAGTGTAAGAAGGGACGCTTGTTGCTATTACCTTATCGCAGTACAAAAAACTCCAGCTATTACCATATTGCAGTTAATGCGTGAAACCCGAAAGTTATTCCCTTGTTGCAGTGGAAAACAGCAATGCTCTTACCTTTTCACAGTCAAAACGAGAAAATTTATTCCCTTATCGCAGTTGGTCTTTCCCCGGTAGCTCTTTCTTTATTGCAGTTGAGAAGCAGGAAATTTTTTAGCTATTACCCTGTCGCAGTCGGAAGAGGAACCTCTGGCTATTACCTTGTTGCAGTGAACTGGAGGGAATTAAGAGCTCTTCCCGTGTTGCAGGAGAAAAAAAATCTTTTGCTATTACCATGTTGCAGTTTGGAGTTCAAGACTTAAAAGCTTTTTCACTATTGCAGTGGTGGATGAAGAGGAGTCTTTTTGCTCTTCCCATATTGCAGTCAAAACGTACACCGTGAAAGCCCTTCCCTTGTTGCAGTGGCAATCGAGGGAGAAGCTCTTACCCTATCACAGTTTTACACTCCGCGCTCACACTGCAAAAAAGTAATAGCTCATGTTGAAAATTCCAGAGTCACCATCTCCCCGGATTTTGCTTATCCTCCTCAAAACTTGCTATTCCCTTATCACAGTCTAAGATGAAGGGGCACCCGAAAAGTTCAACAAAGAAAAAAGATCTTCCTTTATCACAGCCACAACAAAAATATCCTTGCCCTCTTTCTCTGTCACAGCTAAAAACGCTTCCGGTACTCTTCCCATGTCGCAGTAAAAAGTACAGGATCGCTCGTTTTTCCTTGTTACGGGAAAAATTCTAGCTATTACCTTGTTGCAGTACAAAAAACTCTAGCTCTTACCTTGTTGCAGTTAAAAATCACCAGTGTGATGGCTATTCCCTTATCGCAGTTAAAAAGACTGCCATGCTCTTCCCTTGTTACAGTGTGTCTGTCATGCGGGCTATTACCATGTTGCAGCGAATATGTGGGTTTTCATAGCTATTTCTTTGTTACAGTGAATGACTGGATTTTGATAGCTCTTACCGTGTCGCAGGAGAAATAGGGGAATGGGTAGGCTCTTACCCTATCGCAGTGAAAAATTCTCCCCTGCTATTCCCTTACCGCAGTAAAAACTTCAGACCAAAACTGCAACAAAGGAAGAGCATTTTTCTCTCCCCCCGGGATACCCCAAAAAGTCCCTACCCTTCCCCTTCCTTCCGCACCACCTGGGGTGGCAGATGTATCTCCCCAAACTGCTCTTCATACTTCTTCACTCTTTCCATAAGCCCCATCATAAATAACTTCGCATTCCTCGGACTTAATGCAATACGACTAAATATCTCTATCCCCTCCTTCCCCGGCGTTATGTTCCCAAAGTCAAACAAAAACTCCTCACTACTGCTATGGAAAAACACCACATTCGCATAGGCAAGTCCAACTACCGAGGAAGCAAACACTACCCTCTCCACTTCCTCTCCCGATTTTCTTCTCATCACTCTCCTCCATCCATCGAAATATCAAAATACGCCTTCAAAAACCGTCGTATCACCGAATGGTTGGTCCCATTCACAGGCTCATAGGTGTAAACTAAGTACAGATCCTCCGGCCTTTCTTTCAGCTGGATAATCGCTATCTCTATCTCTTTCGGAGAAGAGGCGTTAAAAAACGCAAACCTCATCAGCTCATACTCCTTATAAAGTTGTTCAAGAAAGCGCATAAGAGAGGGGAGGGAAAAATTCCCGTTTTGGATAAGGGCGAGTTTGCCTCCGCTTATAATAAACTCATCCATTTTCCCATACACAAACCTCATACGGTAGTGCTTCCCCTCCCTTGTCCAATCCTCTATCACCACCGCCTCCGAAAAACCTACATCTAATTTCCTCGCCTTAACAGGATAAATGGAAGGATTCCTTTCTACAAAATAGCTCCCCCAATCACTTTTAACAGTACGAGAAAAAGCAAAAGCTAACCCTTTGCCGGCATCTCCTATCTCCGTCATGAGAATATCAGGATGAAAACTCCTCGGAAAGCACAACCACTCTACAAACCCCTCTCTTTGAGGGTCATGTAAGAGAAGGGCATAATACCCACCTTTTAGCGCAGCTCCACTAAAAACTTTGGTAAAATTAGTGACCCTATCGAAATCTATCCCCACCTCCCTCAATACTGCCTCTTCCATTTGCCCTATTTTCCCATCATAGGTTCCGTATCTATAAAATCTTGAACCTATCGTAAAAGCACCATAAACAAGAGGGAGAAACTCATAGACCACTATTATCACTATTAAAAGAAAGAATACCTTTAACGTTGTTACTACACACTTCCCTGCTTTTCTGAGTTTTTGTCTCGTCTCCCATCGCATAGTCTCTTTTCCTCCCTATTGACTAAGATCGTAGAGACCATATTTGTAGCCATTTTGCAAATAATCCCGATAACTCACTATCCCACCCCCTATCATAAGTACGCCAGCATAGGTACATGCAACACCAGGCTTTGCCAGTACACCACTCCCAGACATAGCTACACCTGCTCCTACCAACAATACTCCTGCCCCAACGGTTCCTACCACTATCCCAGTTCTTTTCATCGTTTCAGGATTCAAAGAGTATCCAACACGTATCCCATCTGTAACCTCCAGTTTGCCATCTTTACTTTCCACTTTCCAACACTTCTGCCAAGCCATTTTAAGCTTTTACCTACACGGCTTTGTTGGTAAAATAAAAATATCACCTTCTATCAGCAACCCTTTTTCTAATAATAAATTAAATTGTTCTCTTTCCATCGTTAATACTAAATACTTTTGGTCAATCCCTTCTTTTTTTCTCGCTGTACCAAAACCAACAATTTTAATACTAAATGTTCTTTTGTCAACTTCCAGAATATACTGACCCAACTCTATTTTCTCATTGAAACTATAATTAGCAAGCACTTGATTCTTTTCCCTAATTATAAATAAACTATCAATTCTTAATCTTTTCATCTCTTCCCCTTCTACTTTGGAGTTATATTAAACAACTTCTGATGCCTATTTAAGAAAGATTCAATTATAGTATCTTCTCCTATCCTTGGATTTTTCCACTTGTTCTGGAACATATAATGCATATATTCGTGCATAATATCCCATTTGGTAGCATCTTTTGTGTAAGTAATTACTGATTTTCCATTTTCCATCAGTATATGAGAGGCTCGTGCACCTTGATAATTAAGATATGTAAGCATATCCCCCGATGCTTCTTCAACAATTAAGTTAGGACGTAATTTTAACATGAAAATAATTTCATCTCTTGTAGCCACTTTACCAACTGTCGATGCTGTTTTAACTAACCTCGTAGGAGACTTCACCCCCGAGACTACCTTCATGCTCTTTACAACACCAATACCAATCGTTGCCAATACAAATACCTCTTCTCCAGCCCTCTCCCAATCCACACCACCTCTCTGAGTTCCCCACACGTATCGAATGGCAGCTGGTAGACCATGCTCATAGCTATATTCAAGCTCCTTAGGCCTTTTAATCATGATTCTTTTCTCCAACTTTCTCAAGGTACCCCAAACTCTTCTAAAGCTAATTCCTTAGCAATTAATAAGGTGGGTTCTAAATAATTTTTAACACATTTCCTCTCCTTAAATAAACATATAAATTGAAGCCTATTCCGGCTTGTCTTCTTCGATAACAAATACCATCCCATTAAAATTAATTATTAACTTTCTATATTTCATAAACATTCTCCTTATGTTAATATTCTGGGTAAATTCTATGAACATCTGTAACATTTTTCCACTTCCCATTTTTTCAAAATGAATATACGCTTTATCTCCATGCAGATTTTCAACATTAAACCGTACTCCTATATTGTCTGCCTTCTCAGATTCATATCACCACTTTTATTGTAATATATTTGAGCATCTTTTTCAACCCCCTTTCCTAAATTATCTGTAATGTTGTCAACTCTACTCCCCCTCCGTGCGGAGAACGCCTGCTCACCGTTTTGACCATCCATTGTATTATATAACAAGCGTAGGGCTTCGGTAGTCAACTTGAAAAAAGCCCTCAATATGCGAAGGAAGTGTACCCTCCAAGAAGCTTTGTTTTCCTCTTTTTAACCTTCAAGACTAAAGAAAAGAGGAAAGAAGCTTTCTTTAGCCTATGGACTTTCAAATTGTCTGCTCACTAAGTAGCCAACAAAAGCCCCTTAGTTTTATTCTACAGGGCTTTGATTTAATCACCAACTGCTATTATTAACTTTCCTTGCGATAACGCTGATTCACATAGTTTTTTTAACTCTAACATAAATTTTCCTATTTCATTACCTTTATCAATCGCTTTAAATTCTAAAGTAAGACCAAGTAAATCCTTAATTTCCTGCTCTGAATATATTTTATCATTATAAGGATCTAGTTCAGTAATTAGGTTTATTGCTTCTGGAAAATTATTCTTGTTCTTCACAAGATAGTTAAATATCTCTTCTGTAATTTCAATATACTCCTTTGATTTTGCAGCCTCATTTAAGTCATTCGCTACGTATAAATTTATTCCCATTTTCCCTATCCTCCTACTTTAGAAATGCTGTTATAACATTACCATTTTCATCTATTACAACCCTCATCGTTTTCAGAGGACTTCCCTTCCCGTCAATGCCTATGACACTATCAAAAGTTTTCTCAAATATATAGCCACTTCTACCAAGAGTATTCGGTAATACCAATGAATCAGCACTTTTCAATGCCGTATCAATACCCTTCTTGATATCAAAACCATCAACAAACTTGCTTTTTCCAACTTAGCGCCGCGGGTTATTTACCAGCAAAAGGTTTATATGGTCTTATTTTGATAAATATGTTATCAACTCACTTTCAATCTTGCTAAGCAACTTAGAATTATCATCAAATATTGCATATAAAAGATCAGGTTTGCTGCCAGACAAAAATATGAAGTATTCACTTACTTCAGTTATACTCTCTTCTTTAAACCAGGTTGTTACAATATCCCATAACTCCTTTTCAATTATAAGGTCATCAGTATAATCATGAGCTAACTCTGAAAACTCACCAACAAAACAAATTTCTTTACAATTAGGAGTTAATAAAATATTGATAATCCGTTTATCATTTGTTTCTTCGATGCTAATATTAGATTCGTATAAAACAGTATAAGGTTCCGTGCTTAAAATTGTTCTTTCATCAAAATCAAAGTCTCTCTATTTTTTGCCTATATTATTCCCCTTTTCTTATTTTTTCAATGTTATTCTTAAAGTATTTTTTCTTTTTTAATTCCAATTTATTCTTTTGTTACTTGTAGATTCTTCCTTCTCCTTTGTCTATTATTCTTACCTACTCTTCCCCTCAAATCTTAATCACTTACCCATTTACCCCTTCTTTTTAAACCACTCTTGATATTGTTTCCAATCATCTCATACTTATTCCCCTTTTTCTTTTTCAAATCCGCTTTTGTCTTCCCTGAAATTATATTTTTCTATATTCTGCTAATGAAATAATATTTCTGTAATCATTATTAGCCTCATTAACATATTTCTTTAGTAAATCTATATTTCCATTTGCCAGTTTTAAAATACTAGCATATAAGCGATATTTGCCTCTTTCCGATTCTGAATTATACCCTTCTAAGATACTAAGTATGCATTCAATATCGTAATCCTTAAATTCTCTCTTTATAATTCTTATAATATCAGATTTAGTGATATGAGGGATTTTTTGTTTCATATACCAATAACCTCATTTATGTAATTGTTTTACCATTTTAGTAAAATCAGATGTCCACCTATACCCATGACTTTCCAAATAATATATTTCTTTCGCCAATACAGAACTTGGGTCTAGTAAACTAGGATCATACTTACCTGCAAAAATCACTTCATCTCCACGCTTTACTATTTCCTGAAGATGCCTCTCATTTTTAGCCCATGTCCAAGCTTCATCTGTTACATCTAAAAATTCTGCCCCTATATTCTTTGCAAATTCTCTATATGTACTTCTTGGCCCAATAACTGATTTACCCTCCGTCGATGCGGCTTTAACTACCCTCGTAATAGACTTCCCACCCGAAACTACCTTCGTGCCTTTTACAGCCCCAATACCAATGGTTGCCACTCCAAATGCCTCTTCTCCAGCCCTCTCCCAATCCACAGGACCTCTCTGAGTTCCCAATACGGTTCGAATGGCATAATGGCTAAAGCCTAATCTCCCTCGCTGCTCTGGAACTATCACAGCAGTCCTTGCCACACAACCTACTACTAAAAAACACAATACCCAAACCCCTTTCTTCATTTCCCCATCCTTTTCTAAAATTTTCTCCCTCTCCCCGGATATTTCCAGGGAGAGGGGAATGGTATTTAATCTTCGAGTTTAAACTTCCAGGCTGCGTTTACCACCTTGAGATCCTTTGCCTCGGGAATATCCCGATACAACATATCCAGATCCTCTTTCATCGTGTCAGTCGAAACGATGTCGTAGGTTATCCAGTAAGAATCATCCTTGGTATAACCACTTTGATGAAATCGAACATAGCCAAGATAGGTGATCGTATTCTCCTTCACCTCAAACTCGTAACCAACAGGGAAAGACCGAGCCCCGCTATCTCCCCCACTCACACCCCATTCCTCGATAGCGTACGTCCCTGGTTTCACCCGATAGAAATAGTACCCCTTGGTCGACGATGTAGCTCCTATCGAAAAAGGCTTTTCACCGTTTGCTGACAGCGGTAAAATCTGGAGATTCATCATCAGGTTAAACGAGGTGTTTTCCCTGATAAGCTCACGCGTCCCATAAAGATAGCCCCAGGGACCACCAGCCTCTTGTTTCAAAAAGGTCTCCCGTGTCAGGCTCTCCTTACACCCCATCGTCACCAACACAAACAACACCATACTTACCCATGCGATACATCTCTTCATCTTTTCCTCCATTTTTTATATATTTTATGGTCTTATCTCTTTTTGTGCCTCATCATCAATGCCCTGGATGACCCATTTCCAGTATCTCGTCCATCCCATCCTCCTCATCATACTCAATACCCTCCAGAAAGGTACCAGAAAAGTGCCTGAAATCGGTCGTTTTCTCCCACTGTTTCCCCCCCAGAGGCTTCACCATGAGTTCAGAAAACTCTGAAAGCTTCCAGTCACCTATCCTGTTCGCTACCGCTCTATTCATCTTTACTCTGCCTGTTTTGGGATCTCGTATCGTGAAATCCTCCCCACTGTAGTCTTTTCTTGTCTTGCGGTAGACGTAGATCCCCCCATCCCTCCTATCAAACTCAATGATATCCACATCATGGGTGATCCCCATCTTCTTGAGACTCCCGGCAAACCGACTGCTGGGATCATAAGAGATAAAATGGGGCACGTAGGCAGGGATTCGGGCAAGAAAACGATCTTTGTACACCTCGAGAAAATTCTTCTTATCCTCTTCGAGAACAACTACATCGTATTTTTTACCCTGGTAAAAGAATTCTATCTCACTTATACACGTATCATCATATCGGGTTCCAGGATAGGTGGAGAGCACTTCAAAAAAGAGCCACTGAATCTTTACAGCTCTTCCCAACTTTATTTCTTGAGGTCCCCACTCATCTTTTAATGGAAACACTTCTTCCTTGATCACATATTCATCCTCATTTTCTCCCTCCTTTTCTACATAGAAAGCTCCTGTTATACCAATGTTTTTTACCCTGTTGTTAGCCAGATACACATTTGTATTCTTTTGATACCCATTGTAAATCACTATAGTGTCAATAAAAAAGGGTTCTCTAAATACTATTCGAAAATAAGGAGGGACATCAGGCGTTGTGTAGTTGGTGTTTACAGCTACACAGGTAGAGAGGTTTTTGTCTAACGCCAGATAAGGAAAATAGGGGGGTACCACCGCCTGCCAGGCATTCTCTCTATTCGTTCCATCTAGGCGTATCTGCCCATACGCTACCGTCATCCCCAAGATGAACCATACTATCACAAGAAACCGTTTCATATTCTTCCTCCTTTTATTGGGTTACTATGAAACTGCGCCCTTCTTTACCATACACATCTTGAGCAAACCTCCAATCATTCCCTGACTCCTCCGCCCCAAACAGCTCGGCGAATTCTTCAAAGTCGGGGAAGTAAATGGTCTGACAGCCGTGAGACCAGTTCCACTGGGAGGTATGAGAAACCATCGCTTGCTACTCCTCCTCATCCAGATATATATCCACCATCCAGCCTTTAATAGGTTTACCCTTCTTATCCTTAACGCCAGTGTCTATGTATACCCAATTACCCGTCCTGTCCCCAATCGTAAAAGTAACGTCCGACCGTTCGAGTAGCTTTACCCTTGCGCCCTTCTTTAGCTTTAGCAATACAGCCGAGTTTGTAGAAGCTTCGGAACGCACGTTTACATTGTCGCCGGTGAGAATGTAATATATTTCAGGACTTAAATATAAATCTAGTACCCAGCCCTTTATGGTATTACCCTCCTTATCCTTTACGCCCGTGTCTATATATACCCAATAGCCTGTCCTGTCTCCAATGATTGTAATCTCCGTCCTCTCCAGAAATTTTACCCTTGTACCCTTCTTTAGCTTGAATAGTACAGCTGAGTTTGTAGATGCTTTGGTACGTACGTTTACATTGTCGCCGGTGAGAATGTAGTATGTTTCAAGTACAGGCGCTTTATCCGATTGTGCCCATTTGGGGAATTTGGATTTGTCTGTGAGGACTTCAGTTTCCCAAGTGCTACCACCTTTTAATTGTTCTTCATCATCATAGTAAAATAAATTTGCCACCTCTCCTGTTTTTCCCGTTAATAGTATCACATTTCTATATCTATAAATGTTGCCCGTTAAGTGAATTCTTACTAGTTCACTGTAATAAAATTTTTCTTCTGTTCTAATTTTATATGTTCCGTTCGAGTAAATACGATAATAGACAGGCGGACCATCTACTTCATGGCAGGTAATAAACATTTCCTGTATCTTTTTTACTGGTTTAAAATCTCCCCATCCCGCAAGATCCTCCCTCTGAACCCAGCCTTTGAGAGTGGGATACTCCCACCCTCTTTCAGTTTTAATCATCTTTGCTTCGTGAGGAATTCTTCTTGAATCCACATAATACCATATCTGATTTGTTCCTGAATAATTGATATTGGTCTTTGTAATAATAGCTACATCCTGAAGAAAGGGTAAGATTTCAATTAAACCTGAATCTATATTTGGTTCTTTATACAATATTGCTCCCTCAGTTATTACTATAGCACCATTGGTTCCAAAAAATTGTAATTCACTCGGTTCTGAATAAACTTTCTGTATATTTAATATTATCATTATCAATATAATAAAATATTTCATTTTATCCTCCTATTGCCTCCATATAGTAATATGAAGGTGATTGTTATGTGCAATCATCAGTCGGTAGAATTTTGAATTCACATTTTGTTGCTTAGGTTGATTCCAGATATTTGGTTCATCGTAATAATTATTAGGGTCTCTGCTAAGCATTCTTGAAGGATTCAACACTTGCGATACTCTTGGGTCATTATAGAAAGCGGTATAAACTTCTTCTATAAATTCAGTATTTTGATCATACTGATTGGCATATGCCGGAGTGTTATTAAACCTTACCGTTACACCATCCCTTGTTGCAGCCACAATATCTATCCCTCTTCCCGACCCATGAGGGCTTGTGGTGCTATTCCTCCACAGGCTTGATACCTGAATACTATCCACATTCACGCTCCTCACTGACTACTTCTATCCAGAACCATCCCCATCCAACCTACGTCATGCATAACACCCTCCAGAAATGTCCCACTAAAGTCTTTAAAATACGGCGTCTTTTCCCACTCTTTACTCTCTCGTGGTCTTACCATAAGCCCATACACCACACCTCCAGCTACTGCAAACTTTCTCACACCACGCTTCAGTGCTTCTTCATACTCTTTCCACTTCATAGAGACCTCCTCGTTTTTTTTATATTGTAGCTTTGTCTTATGACTTTCTCGAACGTATTATACCACCAGTTGAAATTTTTGTCAATGGGCCGAATTGCTTCATAATAAAAGTACTCGAAAAGGGAACGTTGCTTCAAAATAAAAAAGTACTTTAAATTTGTGTAAAATAATCCAGTTCATGGCTCGACAAGCTCGCCAACCGGAATTGGGTTGGCGATGTTTGAAAGGAGACCTATTTACAGGGAAACGGCGAAATGATATGCTGAGCTTGTCGAAGCAGAGTATCAAAAAACCAGCAAAAAGGAGAAAAAGGAGATACTGGATTACTTTGTGAGGATAACAGGTTTAAAAAATCGAAACTATGCCGCGACATTCCTCAAAAATAATCTACGTGAAAGTATGTTGTTTCCTTATAAGTGAAAAAAGGTTGAATACTGGTGTGAGATAGACAGTTGCTATTACCTTTCCGCGGTGAGAAAAAACGGAGGGGGCTATTACCATGTCACAGTAAAAAGTAAAGGGTCGCTCGTTTTTCCTTGTTAAGGAGAAAACTTTAGCTATTACCTTTTTGCAATGAGAATCAAAAATACAAAAGCTATTTCCTTATCACAGGAAAAAAACTTGCTCTTCCCTTATTGCAGTATGGACTCGGGAGACAAAAGCTCTTCCCTTATTGCAGGGAAAAAGGAGAGGGTATATGAGCTATTCCCTTATCGCAGTGAGAACACTTGCTATTACCGTGTTGCAGTCTGGAAACCTGGCAGCTATTCCCATATTGCAGTGAAAGCGTAAAACATAAAAGCTCTTCCCTTTTTCCAGCGGAAACGAAATGCCCATGAGCTATTACCTTTTCGCAGTCTGAAAACAATTTTAGCTCTTACCATAGTACAGTTAATGCGAGGGACATAAAAGCTCTTTCCCTGTTACAGTGGCAACCAAGGGACAAGCTCTTCCCGTATCACAGTTTTATACTCTGCGTTCACACTGCAACAAGGTAAGAGCATTTTTCTCAACCCCCAAAATCTCCCCATCGATCTTACTTTTAAAATATATAAAACATCTTTTTTAACAACTATAACAAAAAATTTTCGATATATATAGTATGAAAAAATTTCTCTAAGGAGAAAACCATGGAAAAGGATTTTTTCACACTCTCAGAAAACAGGGCCTACCAGATCCTCGAAAAAGCCCTCTGGCCAGAGGGACCTATTGCCGGTGTAAGGCAAAGGCTCACCTTCTCGTGCCGGCTCGTGTATCAGTGTCCCAAGTGTGGCAGACAATTTTCCTTAAAAAGCCAGTCCATCATGCGAAAAAGTCACCTCTCGCCAAAAATCTGGCTTTCTGCCATGTTTCTTGTCTGCCAGGATGGTGGCATAAACGCCGTCAAACTCTCGAAACTTCTTCATATTAGCTACAAGGCAAGCTGGCTTCTTCTTCAGAAGCTACGAAGCCTTATGCGGCCACTCGCCATCACACGAAATCCCTCCGAAAGCTTGTCAAAACCTTTTTCTTTCTCTCCGGCATCAAACGCCGCCAAAGAAAAAACTTTTCTCCCATGCAGGTTGTCGAAATTGATGCGGATGATACCCCTTCTAAACTTCACATTCATCTTGTGGATGATGTGAGTATTGGCTTTCAGACTTTTTGGCAAGCTTTTCCGCCACACGCCCGTAGAAAAAAGAACGCCGTGGCTTTCCCACCTTAACGATGGGTTGAAAAACCTTCTTGAAGACGTCTATCACTATGGTTGTCGAAAGCACATGCAGCGCTATCTTGATGAATTCTGTTTTCGGTTTAACATCGAGGGGGTTTCTTCCAGGCTTGAAGAGCTTTTAAGAAGGCTTGGCAAACGTCGCCAGCTTCTCCCGTGGAAAAAGCTTGTTGCTGAAGGGCTTATTCTTCCCATCTGGGCGTAGGTTTTCGTTTTTTCTTTCTCAACACATTTCCTGCGTCTGTCAAATAGAAAACTAAAAGTTTTTGTTTCATTTTGTTTTTTTGAATTTTTTTCATCCTTTTGAAAGAAAAGGACAGGAAAAACTCGAAAATTCATGGTGAAAACGTTTTTTTCGTGAGGTAAAAGATGAAAAAACATATGCTATTACCTTGTTGCAGTTTTTAGCACCTTATACCCCATAGTATGGTGACGGCTTTCCTGCGATAAGGTAAGAGCAATTTTGGCAAATCTCGCGTTAAACGTTTAACTTGAGTTTCTCTTCCACACTCTTGAGTGAAAAGACATTTGATCTTACCTTCTTACAGCTAAAAACTGTTTTTTTAGCTCTTCCCTTGTTATAGTGAAAAACCTGGCCGGAAACTGCAAAAAGGAAATAGCTCCCACTCTCCGCGCACGATATACAAGTCACTCACAAAGCGAAAAGAGTATGGAGTGGGAGATTCTTCTCTCCACCCACAAAAGCTCAAACCAAAAATTCCCCTTCAAAAAATTCCCCTTTAAAAGCAAAAAGAAAAAGCCTTCAGGCCCCTACAGACCCTTTTTCTCTTCCCCCGACAAAAATCCGATCTCACATATACAGAAGGGTCGTTGTACTTTGTGCCTTTATAGCCATTTATGGTAAAAACTAAAAAATACTTTATAGAACTAAAACCATAGAAATCTTTCCATAATTCCATGAGTATTCTTCATTTTCTTTTTGAAGACGAAGATTCTTTATTCTTTTTGTTGTTTCTTTTTCATCCCTTTCAAGATCAATGTAAAAACAAACTTTGGTAGTATACAAACCTAAACTCATCGGCACTTTCTTTTTTTACCTTTTTCCATCCTTGATCTCCGTAGGTTTAGTCTATCAAACACGAGAGACGTGAATTTTCTCAAAACTTTACTTCAAAACCCGCACATTCACGAGCTTGTACCTGTCGGGAAGCGTCTCAGTTCCATCCTCCATGATCGTCTTGTTAAGAATACCTCGGAAACCAGTACTCGCCTTTTGTGTAAACTTGATAATCGTTGATGTCAAAAACCACTCCCTTTAAAATCAAGCCTTTGCAGCCTCATCGTCGTTTTGTCAATAAAAAGAATATACTCGTTGGCCGTGTTTCGGAGAGAAAGTATAACACTTTTCATCCTCGGCCAGAGTGGTAAGCGTATAATTCTCCCATGCCTTTTTACTCGGCACACTCAAAAGAAGCGGCCCAAGAGTAAAGAACCACATAGGGCTGGAAAATATCCCCATACAACTCTGTGCCATCCTCTGTAAGTCCTCGCACCTCAAGCTGCATCCCCTTTCCCCTTTGATAACGAATAATAACACGTGTCTTCTCTCCTGGTTTTACCATATCTTTGGGTATAGTACCCAGTTTCTTCTCAATCGGTCCCCCCTGGAGTTCTGCCTCGAACGCTGGAGGAAGCGCTTCAACAAGATTTTTATGAAACTTCACCACAAATGCCTTGTCCACACCAAAACCAATCGAAACAAATACGAACAAAAAAAGCCCGTATTTACGCATATTCCCCTCCTCGTCTTTTTATACGTTATTATACACCCATTTTGCCAGAATATCAACTTTCCGAATTGCTTCATAATAAAAGTACTCGAAAAGGGAACGTTGCTTCAAAATAAAAAAGTACTTTAAATTTGTGTAAAATAATCCAGTTCATGGCTCGACAAGCTCGCCAACCGTGGCTCGACAAGCTCGCCAACCGTGGCTCGACAGGCTCGCCAACCGGAATTGGGTTGGCGATGTTTGAAAGGAGACCTATTTACAGGTAAACGGCGAAATGATATGCTGAGCTTGTCGAAGCAAGAGTATCAAAAACAATAAAAAGGAAAAAATAAGAATGCTGGATTATTTTGTGAGGATAACAGGCCTAAAAAATCGAAACTATGCCGCCAGGCTCTTGAGGCAGCACGGAAAAACCATCTATGTAGGCAAGAAAAATTACCTTAAAGCCGACATAACCAAGAAGGGCAAAAGACCTGGCAGAAAGAAAAAATTCGGCGAAGAGGAACTAAAACTTCTAAAAAAGGTCTGGGAAATTGAAAACTACATGTGTGCAAAAGCACTTAAAGCCGATTCTCAATGAAGTTTTAGATAATCTCTTAGCAAACGGACATCTCCACGGTTCTCCACAGGCTATAGAAAACTTGCGCCATATAAGTGCCTCAAGTATTGACCGACTTTTGAAACAAGAGCGTAAAAAGCTTGAGATAAAAGGACGAAAAGGTACAAAGCCTGGAACGCTATTAAAGCAACAAATAGCTATACGCACGTGGGCAGAGTGGGATGAAAATTGCCCTGGTTTTATGGAGATTGATCTGGTTGCCCATGAGGGAGGAAATAGCCGGGGAGATTTTGCTCAAACATTAAATATGGTGGATGTTTGGAGCGGTTGGACAGAACTTGTGGCAATCAAAAACAAAGCTTCAAAATGGGTAAGAGAAGCCATAGAAAAAGTCAAAGACTTCCTTTTGAGTTACGGGAATTGATTCTGATACGGTGCTGAATTTATTAATCATCCTCTACGCGATTGGTGTGAGAAGCACCAGATAAAATTTACAAGGGCTCCCGTTCCAATGATAACTGCTACGTTGAGCAGAAAAACTATTCCATAGTCCGCCAGAATGTTGGATACTTCCGCTACGATACCGAGGAAGAAGTCTACTACTTGAACCGACTCTATGCGTATCTCAGGCTTTATGCCAACTTTTCAACGGTTATGAAAATGACAGAGAAAAAGAGAATCGGAAGCAAGGTGCAAAAGAAGCATGATGATATTAAAACTCCCTACCAACGGCTTTTAGAAAGCTCTTATGTAAGTGAGGCACAAAAGGAACGCCTAACAAGGCTTTATAAGGCTCTCGATTTGTTTCACCTAAGACAAAAAATTACAGCTTGCCAGAGAAAACTTTTCAGCCTTCAAAAGAAAAAGAATGTAAAAAACAAAAATTTGGAGGAAACTGTATGGAATTTTTGAGTACTTTTTTTTATGAGGCAATGATTCGAATTTCGAGTACTTTTTTATTTGACGCAACGGGATGATGTTAAAGATTTCCTTTTTCGATACGGACTCCGTCCTACTCTGCAACCGCCCCCGTTCGTCTCGATACACTCCGTTACTCGACGAACGACACCACCCAGTCGCCGAGTAGCCCCGCAGGGGCGTATCGAGGCGACCGAGTAGCCCCAACTGCAACATGGGAAGAGCATTTTCTCCCGAACTTTCCACGGTAGCGGCGAAACAGAAAGCCAATTTCTCCATCCGCTAAATCACATTATCTTAATAAAACTATTCTGAAAAAATCATAAATATTGATAAACAGAACAAAAAGCCTTATAATTTACAGAAAAAGGAAAAAACATGCGTGAGGAGCTGAAAAAAAGAAAAACTGATATCATACACATTGGGAAGGCTTAAAATGGCAGAAAAAGAAGCAAAAGAAGAACAGGAAAAAGCAGAAGAAAAACTTAAAGATGTATTAAAACAACGGGGGTTTGAGATATAGGAGAAGTGTTATGGAAAACCAGGAAACAGAATACAAAGAATCGTGGCACGATGACTATTTAGAAACGATTTCTGCTTTTGCAAACACCCAAGGAGGCAAACTTATCATTGGAATTGACGATAAAAATGAGATTATAGGAGTAAAAAACGCAAAAGAGTTATTAGAGAATCTCCCCAATAAAATCATTCATAAATTAAACATTATTCCAGAAATTCAGTCGCGAACGAGAGAAGGAAAAGAGATTATAGAAATTGTTATAAAACCATCAAGTTTTCCAGTATCTTACAATGGCAGGTTTTATAGGCGTTCGGGTAGTACTACTCAACAACTCAATGGCCAGGAGCTTATGAATTTTCTTCTTGAAAAAAGTGGGCAATCGTGGGATGAAATTGTTGAACCTAAAGCCAGCTTAGAAGAGATTGATGAAAAAGCAATTGAGAATTTTATTCAACTTGCTAAAGATAAAATTCCGTCAATTGAAACCGAGACAAATTGGGTTAATATTTTAAAGAAACTGAAATTAATCGAAAGCGATAAGTTAAAAAGGGCAGCCATTTTGCTTTTTGGGAAAAATCCACAGGATTTTTATATACAGGCAGTAACCCGTATAGGCAAATTCAG
This sequence comes from Thermospira aquatica, assembly GCF_023525255.1. GTDB lineage: Bacteria > Spirochaetota > Brevinematia > Brevinematales > Thermospiraceae > Thermospira > Thermospira aquatica. The sequence continues at coordinate 439,619 of NZ_CP073355.1, forward strand.
GACTCCTACGGACGTCGTATCAACAGATATAATTGAAGGTAATCTCTTTGACCAATTACAAAAAACGCTTGAACTTTTACGAACCAAGTACCTTATAAGTAAAATTGAATACGAGGACATTCATCGCCGGGAAATCCTTGAATACCCTTATGAAGCCCTGAGGGAAGCTATTATAAACGCACTTATTCATAGAGACTATTTAGGTAAGTCCCAGATACAGATACGAATATACGATGACAAACTGATTATAATGAATGAAGGAAAACTACCCCCTGACATACCTGTTGAGAAATTAAAGACCGACCATATATCCAGGCCGAGGAATCCACTCCTTGCGAGGGTATTTTATTATGCTGGTTTTATTGAAACCTGGGGTAGGGGTACCATAAAAATAGTACAGGAGTGTAAAAAGCAGGGACTTCCAGAGCCAGATTTTGAAAACGATAGCGGTGTGATGAAAGTAACTCTCTATAAAGATATTTATAATGAAGAAAATTTAAGAAAGATGGGACTGAGCGAAAGACAAATAAAAGCGGTTAGGTATGTGAAAGAGAAAGGGAAAATAACAAATAAAGAGTATCGTGAAATATCAGGACTTTCAGACGAAGGAGTACGCCTTGACCTAAATGAACTGGTAAAGAAAAAAATATTATTATCAAAAGGTAAAGGAAGAAATACTTATTATGTCATTGGAAAATTTGGAGATTAACTGGCAATTTCTTGGCGATTTTGGCGATTACCTAGCGATAGGGGCATTAAAGGGGCGCCAAAGGGGCAACAAAGACGACAAAAAAGGGAGTGATAAAATATGGAAATCACTACATCGAAACAGAATAACACCCTCCAGAACGAAAACTACAAACAAACCGAACTTGGACCACTTCCACAGGAGTGGGAGGTGGTGAGGTTGGGGGAGGTAATTATTCCAGACAGAGAAAAAATAAAAGCAAAAGATTATTCTGGTAAAGAAAAAATTGTTGAAAAAATTTCTTTTGATAGAGGTGTGATTGTATTTAGGGATAAAAATAAAACTGCAACAGACCTCTTTAAAGTTGATAAAGAAAGGCTTTTAATATCAAAAATTAATTTTCATCAAGGGGCTGTTGCAATAACTCCTGATACAACGGTTGCTACAACACATTATGATATCTATAAAGTATTAGAAAATTCAAATATACTTTATTTATGGTATTATTTCCGCTCAGATGCATTCAAAAAATTATTTGCAGAAGAAATTAAATTTCGTGGGTACAAAAAAGAAGCTAATTTTCAATTTATAAAGGATTTTACAATCCCCCCCCCCGCCCCTTTCCGTCCAGCAAGAAATCGTTGCCAAAATCGAAGCCGAGAGCAAGGTTATCGAAAGTTGCCGGGAACTCATAAAAACCTACGAAGAAAAAATCAAGCGTGTCATCGATAAAGTCTGGGGGGAGTGATGCAGGTACTGTCATGGGCAAATAGGCACCTTCCTCACCTGCTAAAAACCTCCTGAACAGACCTCTCTCTGAGACCCCTTACACGGCTTTGTTGGTGGCCTTTGCCTCGCCAGTGGTAACCTTGAGCTTCTCCAGGCAAGTTACCACTTCTCTTGAGATGTCCTCCATCTCCTTGTAAAGCTTTTGCGCCCTTTCCCTGTCTCCTCTATTCCAAGCGATAACCACCTCCTTTGCAAGGGCGTGAAGTCGTACATGAGGCTCATCGATCGCCTTAAAAACCTGCAAATTCCCAAAACGCTGGACCCCCTCGCTCACATACCACTTCCCAAACCGACATTGACGGTGATCGGGGAGATTGGATGGATCGAGTACCACATCGCCTATTAACGATGCCGCTATTTTTCCAACATAGAGTCTGTGGTCGGTCTTCGCAATATCAAATATCATCTTCTCACTTTCTTCCGTCCTGAATTCAAATGTCGCACTTCTCAATTGTTCCGTAACCATAATTAAAGTATTTACCTCATGCATGACATCATGAGCCATTGTTTCTATGTTCTTTGATTCCATGGAGACCTTTTCCACGTTCCTTGCTACCTCATGGGATGCGGTGGCTTGCTCCTCTACGGCCGCAGTAATATCTGTTACCTGATTTTTTACCTCCTGAACAGCATTCGTAATAGCATGCAAAACCCCCGTAACCTTCTCGATGTAATCTGAAACTTTGGTAACTTCCTGAGACGTTTTTCCCATAGAGGACACCGTCTGACGGATTTCTTTCTGAATGGATTGTATTTCTTCTGTAATTTCTGTTGTGGCTTTGAGGGTTTTTTCAGCGAGATTTCTTACTTCCTCAGCCACTACGGCAAATCCTTTTCCTTGTTTTCCAGCTCGTGCCGCCTCAATTGTCGCATTCAACGCGAGGAGATTGGTTTGATCAGCGATGTCCTTGATGATGGCAACGATATCGCCTATCTCGGTCGAGCGCTTATGAAGTTTTTCAACCATTGCTTTGAGTTCTTCGGTGGATTCCCCGAGATTGGTGATGATAACGCCAGCATCACTGGCCATCTTTTTACCTTCTTCGCTTTTTTGCATCGCTTTTTCCGAGTTCTCCGCAGCGCGTGTTGCACTATTTGCTATCTCGTTTATCGTCTGACTCATCTCTTCGGCCGCTGTCGCTATCTGAGTTGCCTCAAAAGCTTGCAAAGACACCCCATCTTTTGTTCTCTGCCCCTGAACTCTTAGATTATCCACCGTGGAAACAACTGTATTAGAAGCAACCACCAGCTTGTTGAAAATTTTCTTAAAAGAGGTAAGCATATGCTGAAGATCTGTATAAAGCATGGCTATTTCATCTTTACCCTTTAGCTCGGGAAGAGTGACATCGAGATGTCCTTTAGTCAATTCCTTTATCCTCTCGGTAAGGCCAAGGATCAAGGATACGATATTGCGCTGCATAAAGACAGCAAAACCCACAAGAATAACCAAATTCACAACCAGCAGAGAAATCTGAATCACCCGCAATATCTTCACATTCTCATCAATGGCAAAAAGAGACACTGCCCTGTCCATTTCCTGGAGAAAAATTCTACTCTTTTCAAACAGGGCAGGAGCAAAGGCAGGATCCTCCTTCGCTTTCTGGATGGTTTCTTTATACTGTTTCCATGCATCTTCTACCATTCTCATTTGAAATAGAACTCTCTCTTCTGTAGTCCTGGGAAGTTTCAACTCTCGATCACCCTCTATCAAGCCGTGCATAATTCGATCAACAAAAGCCATCGCCTGTTGAAGTTCGGCTTCATGATCTACACCCTGGTATTTTGCCAGAACATAAGAGGCAATCTGTTGTGATAAAAATCTTTGTTTTCCTAAAAAATTGACCACGTTATCTTTTTCACTGATCAAGGTAAGTTGAAAAAGAAGAATGGATGTGTTTACCAGAGAAATAACAGCGAGAATTACCCACGCTATATTGGAGCGGGTGGAAATCCTCATAACTTCCTCCTCCTTATTTTAAACGCTAATAATAAAAGTTATCGGAAAAATACATTGTGTCAAGAAAATTGTGTCTAGTCATAGGATAACCTCGCTGTGAATATTTTCTTTGGTGTATGAGTGTTGCTCACGATAGAGTTGAAAGTAATACTCCCAATTTTTTAACTTTCTTTTTAAGAACTTCTCATTTTGGTATCTTAATAACAGGTAAAGATATTTCTCAGCTGAAGCCTCGCTTTGACACATTTCCATTGTTTTTAATCTCCTTTTAAGTTCTTTAAAGAGTCTTTCCAGGGCATTGTTTGTATACACCATGCTTCGTATTCCTTCAGGTAATTCCATGTAAGTGAATATATTCTCTCTTATTGTCAAGAGGTTATTCATTAAGTTGGGATAGATATTTTTCCATTTTTGTGTAAATTTCATAAACAATTGTTCTGCCTCCTGTTTGTCTTTGGCATGAAATACCTCTTTTATTTCAGTGGCAATGATATTTCTGTGTTGAACTCTCACTTTAGCCAGTATGTTTCTCATGACATGGACTACACAGGGCTGATACTTTGCGTGGGGATATATCTCTGTTATGACGTTTTTCATACCACTTAAGCCATCAGAGACAATAAAATGAATCTGTTTGACACCTCTTTCTCTTATATCTGCAAAATTTCCCGCCAGTTATAAGCACTTTCCATGCCTCCTGGCAGGTAGTATCCTAAAATCTCCCGTCTTCCCTCAGGTGTAATGCCTATAGCTACATATATTGATTCATTTTCTACCCTATCTCTCTTGATAGGAAACACCATAGCATCCAGAAATACCACGGCATATTCTTCCATGAGAGGGCGACTACGCCACTTCTGAATCTCTTCTATGCCTACCTGGCTTATCCTTGAGATGTTAGCATAAGAAATCTTTATTTCATAAAGCTCTTTTAAAACTTCTGCTATCTTCCTTGTTGACATTCCTGATATCAACATAGCCCTGATTAATGCATCTAAGTCTTCTGTGATGCGTTTGCGATAGGGAAGAAGGGCACTTTTAAATCCATTATCCCTTGTTCTTGGAACACGTATGGCTGTAAGCTCGCCAAAAGCTGTCTTTAAATCCCTTTCGTAAAAGCCATTGCCTTTTGTGGGAGGATTGTTTTCCAGGTAAATCTCTCTTTCCTCTTTTAACATACTCTCTAATACTTCCTTGACAATTGGTTTGAATAGCTCTAAAATATTCTTCGTCTCAATCATATCTGGCCTCCTGTGATAGTTTTATTTATATTATCACAGGAGGTTATCTTTTTCCTACCAGACACAATTAAGTATACACTGCCATAAAATATTATATCTTAAAAAATTTTAACTAAAAAGTAGAATAAAAACATCGTTGAAACATTTGCCTTGAAATTTCTAAAGACGCTCTTTTCTTGTCGCAGTTTTTTGATCGAAAGATTCTTCCTAAAAAATAGGGGAATAACTATAGTTCTCTTCTCCTGAACAAGCCGAAATGGATAAACCTCTGCTCTCCACTACAACATGGGAAGAGCTCATTCGTGTTTCAAACTCATACAAACCAAAAAGGTTCTCTCTAAAGAATTTTTCAGAGGTTTTCTCCCCTATTTTTTGCAGTTTTTGGGGTTTTATGGTATACTATTGAACACTTTTTTCTTCGAAAGGAGGTTTATGATGCTTACCAATATCAATCCAACAAAAACCAGAGCATGGAAACTACTCAAAAAAGACTACCAGCGCCTCAAAAAAGTACACATGAAAGACCTTTTTGCCAGGGATCCTCAGCGCTTCAGCAAATACTCCCTGGTGTTTGAGGACATGCTCGTTGATTTTTCAAAAAACCGTATAGATGATAAGGCTCTTCAGCATCTTCTCCAGCTTACCGATGAGTGCCTCTTAAAAGATGCCATAGAAAGGTACTTTTCCGGCGACAGGATCAATGTCACAGAAAATCGCGCTGTTCTTCACACTGCTCTTCGCAACCGATCCAATCTCCCTGTTTTTCTCGATGGACAGGATGTGATGCCAGCTGTCCGCGCCGTTCTCGCCAAAATGGAAAAGTTTTCCAACCAGGTCATCAGCGGCGAGTGGAAAGGCTACACAGACAAACCCATCACCGACATTGTAAACATCGGAATCGGTGGTTCTGATCTGGGCCCCGTGATGGTTACCGAGGCGCTCAAACCCTACAAAAAACCCCACATCACGACCCATTTTGTCTCGAACGTTGACGGAACCCACATAGCCGAGACCCTCAAAAAAATCAACCCGGAAACAACCCTTTTCCTTATTGCCTCCAAAACCTTTACCACCCAGGAAACCATGGCCAATGCCTACACCGCACGAGAATGGTTTTTAAAGAGCGCCAAAGAAGAAGACATCAAAAAGCACTTTGTTGCCATCTCCACCAACAAAAAAGAGGTGGAAAAGTTTGGTATTGATCCTGAAAACATGTTTGAATTCTGGGACTGGGTGGGGGGAAGATACTCCCTCTGGTCTGCCATTGGGCTCTCGATTGCCTGCACCATCGGCTTTGAAAACTTTACCGAGCTTCTTGAGGGAGCCTATGCCATGGACCAGCACTTCCGCAAAACCCCCTTCAGGGAAAATATGCCAGTCATTCTTGCCCTCCTCGGCATATGGTACAACAACTTTTTTGGTGCGGAAACCCACGCGATTCTTCCTTATGATCAGTACCTCCATCGTTTCCCCGCCTATTTTCAGCAAGGCGACATGGAAAGTAACGGCAAAAGCGTGGATCGGGATGGAAAGCCTGTCACCTACCAGACAGGTCCTATCATCTGGGGAGAACCCGGCACCAATGGGCAGCATGCCTTCTATCAGCTTATCCATCAGGGAACAAAGCTTATTCCCTGTGATTTCATCGCGCCAGCACAGACCCACAATCCCATCGGCAACCATCATGAACTCCTTCTCTCAAACTTCTTTGCCCAGACTGAAGCCCTCATGAACGGGAAAACAAAAGAAGAAGTCATCGAAGAGCTTCAGAGAGCCGGAAAATCCCCGGAAGAGATCGAACTTCTGCTGCCCTACAAGGTCTTCGAGGGCAACAAGCCCACCAACTCCATCCTGGTAAAAAAGATTACCCCCCGTACCCTCGGGAGTCTCATCGCCATGTACGAGCACAAGATCTTTGTCCAGGGGGTTATCTGGAACATCTTTAGCTACGATCAGTGGGGAGTAGAACTCGGAAAACAACTCGCAAACAAGATCCTTCCCGAGCTTAAAGACAATACCCTCGTAAGTACGCACGACCAGTCCACCAATGGACTTATGAACGCCTACAAGAAATTTCGCCACCTATGAGAGCCCTCCTCCAGCGTGTTCTCCGGGGGCATGTCGCTGTCAACGGAGAAATAATCAGTAAAATCAACAAAGGATACGTCATCCTTCTCGGTGTTGGAAAAAACGACACCGAGAAGGATGCCGATTCTCTTGCCTCCAAGATACTCGATCTCAGGCTTTTCCCCGACGGGGAGAAAGAAAACCACCTCTCCATTCGCGACGTGGGAGGAGAACTTCTCGTCGTTTCCCAGTTCACCCTCTATGGAGACGTACGAAAGGGAAGACGCCCCTCATTTGACCAGGCCATGCCAGGTCCAGAGGCGAAAAAACTCTACGAGTTTTTCGTCGAACGCCTGCGGAAGTCCGGCCTCACCGTAGCCACAGGAGTATTTGGAGCAATGATGGAGGTAGAACTCGTCAACTGGGGACCATACACCATCTGGATAGAAACCCCTTAAGGTCTTTTGAATCGCCCACTCCCCTGGGGCTGGTAAAGATAGTTGAGGAGATATTCAGTATCAGGATTACGAAAAGCCTCAAAAAGATTTTGACGAAAGTTAGGAATCTCTTCAGAAAGACGTGCAATAAGCTCTCTCACCTGAATACGCCTGTGATCCCGGCGAAGGATCGAGTTGGGACACACCTCGGAAAAAATAGGCATTTCCTCTTCCTGCGTATACACATACTCTTCTATCATAGATTTGGAAACATACGCAAGCGGTCGGATAAACTCCATTTCACCCTCAAATATCTTGAGCCTCGGTACCATTGACGAGAGCTCCCGTTTAAAAAAGAGGTTCATAAGCGATGTTTCAAGAATATCGTCCATATGATGCCCAAAGGCTATCTTATTTGCCTTGCAAGCACTCGCGTACGAGATAAGTTCTACCCTCCGCTTTTGAGAACAGAGATAACACGTATTGCGGGGTTTATAGTTTCCCGAGGTGAGTTCCACAATACTATTGACACGAATCACATGGAGATCAAGCCCCGTATGCTTTTTGATATAATCCGCTAACCGCGCGATACGCTGATTATGCCCTTCATTTTTTCCATTGAAATTATCAACAAACGCAGGATAGAGAGGGATGTTGCGGTTTTTTCGCTTGTTTCCAGCCACAAGCATGAGAAGCAACACAAGAGAATCCATCCCCCCGGAAACACCCACCACAATGCCTGTGGTGTTTTCCAGCATGCCATAGTGTTCTATGGCCTTCTCAAAAAGAGCGTAAAGTCGTGACTCCATCGAGTCACCACTCCTTCTCAAGCCTCTTCGAAAGAACGGAAGAAAGAAGACGCATCACCGAGAGAATATCAGGGCTTACCGTTCTCCCTGTTAATTGGATGCGGATTCGCTGGATGAGATCCTTAAAGGCAACCCCATGCTTCTCGGAAATCTCACGGAGGGCCTGTTCAAGGGCGCTGTCATATGCCTTTGCCTCGAGAATACGAGCTTTCGCCTCATCGTACGCTTTTTCGTTTGCTGGATTTTTCAATGCAGGGAGAAGCTCCTTTGCCTTTTCATCAAGTTCATACTCATCAAGCGCATAAGGCTGGATATCCCGGTAAAGATCAGCTAAAGTATCACTTCTCGTTCTGAGAAGATCCACCGCCTCTCGAAGCCAACTCTCATCCTGCATACGCCCAACTTTTGGTTGATTGGTATCTTCCAGATACACAGCAAAAGCAGCCAGAACCTTTTCCAGGGGTTCAAGCTTCATGTGTTTACTGTTTACCCAGATCATCTTCTTCTCATCGTAGACAGCATTTGATTTGTTGAGATGGGTAATATCAAAAACCCGTATAAGATCCTCTAACATAAAGATCTCGTCATTCCCATGAGACCAACCAAGTCGAGCAATGTAATTGAGAAGTGCCTCAGGGAGGATCCCCTGCTTGCGGTAGTATTCGATATTGGTGGAACCCTTTCGTTTGGAAAGGGGTGTCCTGTCCGTATCAAACACCATGGGAAGATGCCCAAACGTAGGGATAGAAAAACCAAGGTACTCATAGAGAATAATCTGCTTGGCGGTATTGGAGATATGATCCTCTCCCCGGAGAATCGTGGTGATCCCCATCAAAGAATCGTCAATCACCACGGCAAAATTGTAGGTGGGGGAACCATCACTCTTCCACAGAACAAAATCATCCAGTTCCTTCGTATTAATGGCAATACGCCCTTTTACTACATCTTTAAAAATAATATCTCGTTCGGGTCCAACATTTACCCGAACTACCGTCCCGTTTCCCGGTTGGACGTTTCTGTCCCGACAGTAGCCATCGTATTTCGTGACCTCGTCATATATGCCACGCGCCTGGTTACGTTTTACGAGGTCATCCCGGGTACAGTTACAGTAGTACGCCTTGCCTTCAGCCACAAGTTTATCTATGTACGACTTGTAGATATCAAACCGTTCGCTCTGCTTGTAGAACTCATCGTAGTCCATGCCCATCCATTTCATATCCTTGATAATCGAAGCAGTGTACTCCTCCTGAGAACGCGAGAGATCGGTATCCTCGATACGAAGAACAAACTTTCCCCCGGTGTGTCTTGCATACAACCAGTTAAAAATAGCCGTACGTGCACTTCCCAGATGAAGCTGCCCGGTCGGTGATGGAGCGAACCTGAGTTTCTGCATAGACTCTCCTTTTCCAAAGTATAGATGTATATTATGAAGCAAAAAAGAAAATCTTTCAAATGTTCGAATTGCTTCATAATAAAAGTACTCGAAAAGGGAACGTTGCTTCAAAATAAAAAAGTACTTTAAATTTGTGTAAAATAATCCAGTTCAAAGAACTGGAGGTAAAAGGTGGAGTTAGCGATGTTTGAAAGGAGACCTATTTACAGGGAAACGGCGAAAGAGTATCAAAAAGCCAGCAAAAAGGAGAAAAAGGAGATACTGGATTACTTTGTGAGGATAACAGGTTTAAAAAACCGAAACTATGCCGCCAGGCTCTTGAGGCAGCACGGAAAAACCATCTATGTAGGCAAGAAAAATTACCTTAAAGCCGACATAGCCAAGAAGGGCAAAAGACCTGGCAGAAAGAAAAAATTCGGCGAAGAAGAACTAAAAATGCTAAAACAGGTCTGGGAAATTGAAAACTACATGTGTGGCAAACGCTTAAAGCCGATTCTCAATGAAGTTTTAGATAATCTCTTAGCAAACGGACATCTCCACGGTTCTCCACAGGCTATAGAAAACTTGCGCCATATAAGTGCCTCAAGTATTGACCGACTTTTGAAACATGAGCGTAAAAAGCTTGAGATAAAAGGACGAAAAGGTACAAAGCCTGGAACGTTGTTAAAGCAACAAATAGCTATACGCACGTGGGCAGAGTGGGATGAAAATTGCCCTGGGTTCATGGAGATTGATCTGGTAGCCCATGAGGGAGGAAATAGCCGGGGAGACTTTGCTCAAACATTAAATATGGTGGATGTTTGGAGCGGTTGGACAGAGCTTGTGGCAATCAAAAACAAGGCTTCAAAATGGGTAAGAGAAGCCATAGAAAAAGTCCAAAGAAGACTTTTTGATTTACGGGGAATTGATTCTGATACCGGTGCTGAATTTATTAATCATCCCTCGTGATTGGTGTGAGAAGCACCAGATAAAATTTACAAGGGTAGAAGCTCCTGTTCCAATGATAACTGCTACGTTGAGCAGAAAAACTATTCCATAGTCCGCCAGAATGTTGGATACTTCCGCTACGATACCGAGGAAGAAGTCTACTACTTGAACCGACTCTATGCGTATCTCAGGCTTTATGCCAACTTTTTTCAACCGGTTATGAAAATGACAGAGAAAAAGAGAATCGGAAGCAAGGTGCAAAAGAAGCATGATGATATTAAAACTCCCTACCAGCGGCTTTTAGAAAGCTCTTATGTAAGTGAGGCACAAAAGGAACGCCTAACAAGGCTTTATAAGGCTCTCGATTTGTTTCACCTAAGACAAAAAATTACGGCTTGCCAGAGAAAACTTTTCAGCCTTCAAAAGAAAAAGAATGTAAAAAACAAAAATTTGGAGGAAACTGTATGGAATTTTTGAGTACTTTTTTTTATGAGGCAATGATTCGAATTTCGAGTACTTTTTTATTTGACGCAACGGGATGTTACGAAGCCTCAGGGGGCTTCCCCCGGGAAAAACACACTTCTCTGCCCATCAAAGCAAGAGAAAAAGCTCCTGGTACGGTTGTAAACAGAACTTTTCACTTTTTTTATCTATAAAAATCTTTACAAAAATTCAAACCAGTGTTATGATAATAAGCACAAAAATATACATGGAGGATTGTATGGGGAAAATTTATGAACCCAAACGTATCAGAAATATTGCACTTTCAGGTGCTCCAAACGCAGGAAAAACCACCCTTGCCGAGGCATTACTCTACATCAGTGGCCAGATTCAAACCATGGGTTCAGTAGACAAGGGAACCACCGTGATGGACTTTGAGGACGAAGAGATCAACAAGAAAATGTCTCTTCACACCTCTCTGGCCTACACCGAGTGGAACAACGTTAAAATTAACATCATGGATACTCCTGGTATTCCCGATCTCGTGGGAGAAGTTCGAAGCGCTTTTCGTGCCGTAGAAGGAATTATTTTTGTCGTTTCAGCTGTTGACGGGATAACTATTGACACTGAGAAAGACTGGCATTTTGCCGATGACTACCAGATAGCCCGTGTTGTCTTTATTAATCAGATGGATAAACCAGAAGCAAACTTTTTTGGTATAGCCGAAGATCTTGAGAAAAAATTCAAAAAACCTGTAATTCCTCTCGAGCTTCCCATTATCGAAGGCAACAAGTTTGTGGGTACCTTTGATCTCGTCTCCATGGAGTCTATCTTCTCTCAGGGAAAAGAGGTGAAACGCACCAAAGATATCCCCGACCAACTCAAAGACAAGATCGATACCTACCGTGAAAAGCTTTTTGATGCTGTTGCAGAAACCGACGATAGTCTCATCGAAAAATACTTAAGCGGCGAACCCCTTACCGAAGAGGAAGTAGAACGAGGGCTGCGAACCTGTACCATGAACAATAAATTCATCCCCATCTTTTGTGGAAGCGCTCTCCTCTGCGTCGGTATCCAGCCACTTCTTGATATTATTGTTCAGTTCCTTCCCTCTCCCCTTTACGTGGGAGAAGAGATCGGAACCGATCCCCTGCATCCCGATCACACCATCAAACGCCACCCCGATCCAGAAGAACCTTTTTCCGCCTTTGTCTTCAAGACCTATCTTGATCCCTATGCAGGCAAGCTCTCTTTTGCCCGCATTCGGTCAGGAAAGATTCGTACTGGCGATGAAGTTCTCAACGTAAGAACCAACACCAGAGAAAAAATCGCTCATATCTATATGATCAATGGAAAAAACCTCAAAGAAATCGAAGAACTTGAGGCAGGGGATATGGCTATCTTTGCAAAAATCGATTCTCTCCAGACAGGTGACACCGTCTCCGATCCCTCGAAACCTCTCATCTACGAACCTGTTCGTTTCCCCAATCCTTCCTACTTCCTCGCCATCCATGCTAAAGATCGAAAACTGGAAGACAAACTGGCAGAAATCTTTCATCAGATTCATCTCCAGGATCCTACTTTTAACTATGAATACAACGACATCACCAAAGAAATGGTCATCTCCTGTATAGGTGAGATCCAGGCCAAACATATCCTTGATTTCATCAACCATCACTACAAGATAGAGTTTGAAACGAGAGTCCCCCGTATCGCTTACAAGGAAACCATCACAGCAAAAGCTGAGGGACATTACAAGCACAAAAAACAAACCGGTGGTCATGGGCAATACGGTGAAGTGTACCTCCGTGTAGAACCATTGAAACGCAACGAGGGCTTTCTTTTTACTGAGAGTATTTTCGGTGGAGCTATCCCGAAAAACTATGTACCTGCCATCGAAAAGGGATGCCGCGAAGCCTGTGAAAGTGGGGTAATTGCTGGCTATCCCGTCGTGGATATCAAGGTGGATGTGTATGATGGTTCCTATCATGAAGTAGACTCTTCTGATATGTCGTTTAAGATTGCAGGTCTTCATGCGATGAAACTGGCTATAGAAGCCGCAAAGCCTGTTCTTTTGGAACCAATTGCCAAGGTACGAGTCTATGTTGATGAAGAAACCATCGGTGCCGTCATGGGCGATCTCTCCAACAGGCGCGGCAAAGTCCAGGGTATGGACAAGATCTCTGAAGATGTTACCGTCATCAACGCGCTGGTACCATACGCTGAGATGCTTGCCTATGCACCTTCGCTCAATGCGCTTACCAGTGGACGTGGGAGATTTGACATGGAAATCAGTCACTACGAAATTCTCCCTCAGTCAGAATATGACAAGGCCAAAAAACAAGCAGAACTCATGCAAAAGGAACAGGAGGCAGCCAGAGGATGAGACGTGAAAGAGGGAAGACTTTTCGTCAGAGTCAAAGACAGGTTATTTTCTCCGTTACCCTGTTCCTTAAGCTATCCCTTGCACTTGCAATGATACTCTTTCTTTCAATTGGGGTAACGGCAACCCTCCTGGAGAGTGGACTAAGGACTGTTTTTGGCAGTATCTTTTCTCAAAAAACCCTTTTTCTTCGCCTTATACGTACTATGCAAATTATGGGGTTTGGGGGCGCTGGCGTGATGCTTCTCTCTTTTATATTCGCTTATATGCGAGGGCTTACCCAGTACCAGAGACTTTACGAAAGAATTGCCAGAACAGCGCAGCTTGATGTGTCTTATCAAAATCCCTGGCTTGTAAGTTTTCCTTCAGAAGATATTTTCGGTAACCTGGGCGCCGTCCTCAACCAGTACATACGACAACTTGCACGATTCGACAAACTCAAAACCAGTGCTCTCCAGAGACTCCAGGAGCGATTTGAATATGTGGCTGATTTCTGCCCGATTCCCATTCTCCTCCTCTTTCTCAAAAAAAGCTTTCCCTATCCGAGTGTTGTCATCTCCTATGCCAACAAAGCGTTTCTTGAAATATTTGCCAAAAAGGGAAAAGATGACTACTATGAGGTGCAGGGATTGAGTTTTGATATTCATGAAGCCAACAAAGAGAAACACACCTCTGTAGGAAAGCTCTTTGAAAGCATGTACGAAGCAGAAATAGCGGAATCTCTTTTTCTCACGGATGAGATGCAGTACAAGGTCAATGAAGTCATCGCTCATCTTGAACCGGCTTTTCTAAGCGAACAAAAGATTACCCCTCTCCATGAGAGCGAAGAAAATCCCCGACCCATTATCTGCCGGGAGATCGAATTTTATCCCTTTTTTGATGTCGTCATGGAAGAAGGCAATGAACCACAACGAAAGGTAAGAGAAGTTCTCGTTCTTTTTAAGAATGTTCAGGTTCCAAGGGACAAATCCCCCATGGATACACTCTTGAGAATCTGGAAAACCCTTATCCCGCTAAAAACAGAAGAGAAAAAGGATCAAAAAGCATGAAACATTGGTGGCTCTGGATTTTGATCGTGATCCTGCTTGCTGGCATGACAACAGGTCTTCTCTGGTTTATCTTCCCATCCCTCACTATGTACTGGTGGTACCAGGACCTGGGCGTCTCTCCCATGCTATGGCGAAGGTTTGCGTGGGATGCTCTCTGGATACTCGGGGCTTTCTGGTTCCCGTGGCTTGGCTTGTGGTTCTGGTTTGGGCTTATTCGACAACGATGGGGAGGAGGATTTGTCCTGCTTGCTCTTTTTCTCGGCATCCTCTCAAGTATTCTGGTGTGGTGGCAACGCGAGAACACCCTGTCCATACTGGTTTCGCCATCCGGCATACAGGATAGTCTTCTGCATCTCGATACCATGTGGTACGTGGCCTGGTTGCCTTTCTGGAGAAAGGTTGCCCTTTACCTCACTGTCTTCGTGGGTATTCTTTTGACGGTAGACATCTTTGTTTCTACCACATCCACACAAAAACGAGACTGGCAAAGGTTGATACTTGTTTTTCTGCTCCTCAGTGGGGGTATAACGATTGCCATGTTGTTTTCATTTGAGCTTTTCGTCTGGCAACCAAACAAACGCTTAGGGATAGGATTTTCGGATTTTTATGGGACACTGGTAGCATGGTGGTGTGTTGTGGGTGTCGGCACAGGACTTGTTATCCTCTGGACACTCATGATTTTTCTGGGAAAACTTCAACCATCGCATTTTTTTATTCAGCTTGGAGTAGCCTCTCTCCTCGCCGCACTGGTTTTGTGGCTCTGGCCTGTTTTTCTCACGCAGTTTTACGAAAAACCCAACGAGCTTCGCGCGCAAAAGCGTTTTATTGAAGCAAGGAGAAAAGCCACACGGGAAGGATTTGGACTTCAGTACGAAGCGTTTCATTTTCAACCAACCCTGGAGACTCTCTCCTATACCCGACTCTGGGATATCCAGCCCTATCTTCAGAATATTCGCCAACTCCAAACCATACGAAACTACTTTGATTTCTTTGATGTAGATATTGATTTTTACACCATCTCCAACGAGCTTCTGCAAGTGCTTATCGCCTGTCGAGAAATCACCCTGACCAATCTTTTACCTGAGGTGAGAAACTGGGAAAACACCCATCTCCGCTATACCCATGGTCTTGGCGTTGTTGTTTCCCCTGCCCATGAAATTTCCCCAGAGGGTCAACCTGTGTTTTGGGTGAAAAACCTCAACATGGAGACAGAACATCCTGAATTTTCTCTTAAAAGACCCCAGATCTATTTTGGAGAATCAGAGCATTCCTACATCATTGTACGAACAGAGGTAAAAGAGTTTGAATACACTGACATAACCAACCGTGTTGAGAAACAGTATGAAGGAACCAACGGTGTAAGACTCTCAACGTTTCGCAAGCTGGCGTTTTCCCGTGCCTTTGGAGAAAAAAACATCCTCCTCTCCCGATACCTTTCAAAAGAAAGCGGTGTCCTCTGGAAACGTCAGCTTAGCCAGCGCCTCCAGGCTCTTGTACCACAGCTTTGCTATGATCCCGATCCCTATCCTGTGATTCTCGATGGAGAAATCTTCTGGATTATCGATGCGTACACGACCACGGATCGCTATCCCCTCTCCGATCGATATGATTCCCGTTGGGGAAGGATCAATGGCATCCGTCATTCGGTAAAAGTCGTGGTATCCGCCTATACCGGTGATGTAAAATACTATGTGGTCGATCCAGCCGATCCCTTGCTTGCCCCGCTTCGTTTTTTTGCTCGAGAACTCTTTACCGAAGATATCCCGGACAATCTCAAAGCACATTTTCATTATCCTTATACGCTTCTTGCCCTTCAGGCTGAGGTTTTCTGCCGTTACCATATGGATAGTGATGAAAGTTTCTACAACGGGGACGATGTATGGAGTATCCCTCTCGTTCGTCAATGGGGGACAAATCTTCCCTACGAACCCCTGTACATGCTTCTCAAAACAACCAACACCTCTCTCGGAGGAGTGTTTATTCCCTTTACCCCCCTCGGCCGACAAAACCTCTCTGGCTGGCTTTTTGGAACCTATGAAAATGGACTCAAACTCTACCAATACGTCGCCTCGCGCATTGAGAGTATCCCTGGCCCCTTGCAGGTAGACGCGCAAATTTATCAAAACGAAGAACTTGCCAAACTCTTCACCCTCTGGGGACAACGAAATTCTCAGGTTTCTCTGGGCATGACACGATATCTTCCCCTGACCGGCGGGGTAATTGCTCTTGTTCCGCTTTACATCAGTTCGGAGTACAACCCGATACCGCAGGTAGCACTGATCATAGCTGTATACAATAACAAGGTACATTACGCCAAGACAAGCGATGAACTTATACGCATCCTTGCAAAGGATATGGTATCCTCAACTCGGGAGTAACAGAATGGAGGAGCAAGAGAGAGTAGAACTTATACGCCAGGGAAATGCATTCATGCAGGAAAAAAAATACAAAGAGGCTCTTGCGTGTTTTGTGAAGGCACAATACCAGGATGGCCTGGTACGTGTTGGTGATGTCCTCTACGAGCAAAAAAACTACGTTGGAGCCCTCAAGGTCTACTTCAAGGCAGGGCATCCGGTAAGAATCTCCGCTACAGCCGAAAAAGTAGCCGCAATACTTCACAACTGGCTTGAAGAAGACAAACAACAAAAACCTCTCGAGAAGGAACCACAACCATGGAAACCTACAGTGCTGAGTATCCAGGATCTGATGAATCTCGGCTCCCAATCGACATCAGAAGAAAAACCAAAAAAAGGAGATAGCAATGATTCTTGATGGAAAGGTGGTAGCAGCAGCAAGAAAACAGGAACTTCGAAAACTCCTCGAAGAGTTTCCCAAACAGCTCCATCTTGCTGTAATCCTGGTGGGAAATCATCCGGCTTCTCGATCCTATGTCAGCTCCAAGGAAAAAGCCTGCCACGAGGTAGGAATAGACTCTCAGGTTATTTCTTTAGATGAAAACATCACCACCGAAGAATTGAAAGAGGTTATCCGTTCTCTCAACGCTGACGAAAAGGTAGATGGCATCCTGGTGCAATTACCCCTCCCCAATCACATCAACGAGCAGGAGATCCTCCAGGCCATTGACCCTTCAAAAGATGTGGACTGTTTTCACCCCTACAATGTGGGAAGACTCTTTCTGGGCCAGCCCATCATCCAACCCTGTACCCCCAAGGGAGTGATGGAGATGCTCTCCTATTACAACATCTCACCGGCCGGTAAACACGCGGTTGTCATAGGTCGAAGTAACATCGTGGGCAAACCCATGGCTGCACTTCTTCTCCAGGCCAATGCCACCGTTACCATATGCCATTCACGCACCCCCAACCTGAGCGAAGAGGTAAAACGAGCTGATATCGTTATCGCTGCCGTAGGTCGTCCCAAAATGATAGGCAGGGAAATGATCAAAGATGGGGCTGTCGTGATAGATGTCGGCATCAACCGCATTGAAGACCCATCCAATCCCAAAGGCTATACCATCGTCGGGGATGTGGATTTTGAAAGCGTCAGTCAGATTGCCTCGGCCATTACCCCTGTGCCGGGGGGTGTTGGTCTCATGACAGTAGCTGAACTTCTCTGGAACACCTATACCCTTGCCAGGTGCCGGGTATGAAAGAGGGCAAACTCTATGTTGTCGCCACTCCTATAGGGAATCTTGAGGACATCTCCCTGCGTGCCCTCGAAACTCTCAAACAGGTCGACAGAATTGCCTGCGAACATCCCGAAAGACACCGCAAGCTCCTCTCGCACTTTGGCATCCACAAGCCTGTTCTCCAGGTTTCTGCCGCCAATGAAACCAACAGCGCCAAAGGAATCGTCCAGCTTCTCCTCCAGGGAGAAAGTATAGCATTAGTCTCCGATGCAGGCACCCCGGGAATCTCAGACCCCGGAAAAGAAGTGGTTGAAGCCGCTAGACAAGCTAACATTCCTGTCATTCCTGTTCCGGGACCATCCGCTTTAACCGCCGTTTTGTCCGTTTTAGGAGAATCCCCGAAGGATATTGTATTTGTGGGATTTCTCCCAAAAACACCAGGAAAAATAGCAAAAATCCTTCGGTTATACCGTGAACTTGAAATCACCCTGATAGGGTTTGTCTCTTCCTTTCAGATAAAAAAATTTCTTCAGATACTAAATGAACAGTGGGGAAATGTCGAAATATTAATAGGGCGAGAGATCACGAAGCTCCACGAAAGCTGGGTTACTGGCAGGGTTACCGACATCCTTGAGACAGGCCTGCCAGAAGAGGGTGAATGGACCATCGCAATAAAAAAATGGTTCACAGAAAATCTCAAAAAGCTAAAGTGAACGTGATCAAAAGCCGATAATAACACTAGGAGGAATCATATGGAAATTCGTGGTGTAGATCCTATTCGCGGAATAACCCAGGATAGCAAGATAAACAAAATCCCAAGACGTGATGAAAGAGACACCTCTGATGAGGTAGAGATCTCCGAAGAAGCCCGACAGCTTGCCGAAGCGGCAAAGATCGAAGACGTTGTTCGCCAGAGTCCCGATATCCGAGAAGATCGGGTAGCAGAGGTCAAGGCAAAACTCGAACGTGGAGAATACAATACCCAAGAGGTTTTTGATCAAGTTGCCGAACGTATTATGAAAGCCTTGGGCTTATAAGAGAGCATCAACATATTCTAGAGAGAATGCCGTCCAAAAGGGCGGCTTTTTTTATTGACGTTTGACAAAATCACTTTTTTTGCCTACAATAAAGCTATGGAAAAAGATTTAGTTGACATTCTCTGTGAAATCTCAGACAGGGAAACCATGCACAAGTTCCTCTCGGAGATACTTACAGTCGCTGAGAAAAAGGACCTCATCCTCCGATGGGAGCTTTTAAAGCAGCTTGCCAGGGGAAAATCCCAGAGAAGTATTGCCGCCGATCTTCACATCAGTCTCTGTAAAATCACCCGTGGAGCAAAGATCCTAAAAGACCCCTCTTCCGTCTGCTATCAAAAACTCAAACAGGATAAACCATAATGGCATCACCTCTTTCCCTCAAAGAAGCCGTAGAGATCCTTGAACTCGGAGAAAGCTTTTCCCTTGAAGATCTCCAGAACTCGTACCGAAAACTCCTCAAAAAATATCACCCCGATCATTGTCAGGATCTTGCTGTATTTTGCGAAGAGAAAACCCGCGAAGTTATAGAGGCGTATAAGCTTGTGTTTTCTTATGTCAAACATTACCGCATCACCGTCAACGCTTTAGAAAGCAGTGTTCCAGAGGAGTTCTGGATGAAGCATTTTGCCTCTGATGGCGTGTGGGGAAACCCGGACTTTTTCAGTCACCAGAAAAAGAAATAGCCTCTCTCCCCTGAAATATCCCCTTGTCTCTCATCCAGGATTCGAGGAGATGAATGTTTTGAGATTTTTCGAGCGTCCAGAGAGGCGCAATAAGCTTATTTTTCTCACAATCCCCAAAGAGTCTATGAACAACAATACCAGGATCAAGAAAAGACAGAGCCTCAGCCACCCATTCAATATAGGTTTCCCTCGACAAAAGAGAAAGCCTTCCCTCTTCATACCAATTCGCAAAGACAGTATTTTTTTCCACAAAGAGGTGGTGAAACTTGATCCCCTCACAGCCCCACTGCTGAACATCCTTAACCGTTTGCAAAAAATGGTATTTCTCCTCGTGAGGAAGTCCGCCAATCACATGAACTACCTTGTCTATATGACGCTTCCCAAGATCTCTCAGGGCTTTTTCGCTTGCACCCGCATCATGCCCCCGGTTTATAAGCCGAAGGGTAGCATCGTTTGTTGTTTGGACCCCGACCTCCACCACCACCCATGTCTTTTGAGCAAGACGAAAGAGAACATCCAGGACATCCTCGCCCAAACAATCCGGACGGGTACCAATAAACACCCCCACAACGCCCGGAAGAAGGACACTTTCATAAAGAGATGAAAGAAATTCCGGGTCCCCATACGTGTTGGTGTACGCCTGAAAATACGCAAGAAAATACCCTTCAAATCCCCTGTTTTTCCAGTAGGTCATCCGCTCACGAAGCTGATCAATGACGGACAATTCTGGCCGTACATACCGAGCACGCGCCCCTTCTTCCCCGCAGTAAAAACACCCCCCGAAGGAAATCCTTCCATCCCGATTCGGACAGGTAAACCCGGCATCCAGCGCAATACGCTTCACAGGTTTCCCAAACCTTGACTCAAGGTAGACCTTCAACGCATGATAGGGACGACCTTTCCACTCCTTCATAGCTTTTGCGCAACAAGAATACCATCTTCCCACGAAAAAGCAAACACCCTATACTCCCCGCTTTCCCAGAGAAGCTCATAAAAAGCCCGAAGCACTGGTTGAGCAGGAAGCGGCATCGTGCGCGATTGATGGAGATGATGGCCAAAAAGATTATCCACCACCAGACCCCCCCCCTTTCTCAGTCGTGGGGTAATAAGAGGAAGAAACTCAACATAGAGACGCTTCTCCGCATCAAGAAAAACCATATCAAAACTCTCCGGAGACTCTGCCAAAAAGCTTCTCGCATCGGCATGAAAAACCTCAACAGGTTTCTGATAAAAAAGAGCAAGCGCCTCCCGATATCTGCGCTCATCCCTTTCAAGGGTTACAATCTTTCCCCCTTGAGGGAGACAACGCAAAAGCCACAGGGTAGAATACCCACTCCCCGTACCAATTTCCAGAACCTTGTGAGGCTGGACCAACGCCACCACCATACTCAAAAACTGTCCGAACTCAGGTCGCACAGCAGGGATTTTTTGGATAAGAGCCTGCTGATAAAGCCTTTGCATCTCCTCTGTATACCCGAGGCGAACATCCTCCAAAAGGGATTGACGTTCCATGAGTTACTGCCCCCGTGATGGAAGAAGCACAACCTTGGGTTTTTCCAGGGTATTGGTGACCTTCAAGCGAAAAACCAGACGATTCCCTTCACTATAGCCAGCCGTAAAAAGCTGAGCAACATTGGGGAGCCCGGAAAGATAATCTTTCGATACCGAAAGCGTGATCTCCGTATCCACTAACTGCTTTTCAAAAGCCAGCGTTGTAGGAGCACTCACCTGAATATCATAGCTATCAAGCAAAAGATTCCTCAAGAACAATCGTTTCTCTCTCATCTCACCAGACACCGTAATACTGTCAAAACTTAGTCTCTCCAGAGGCAGGTTGTAGAGAAGTTCACTTATCTGGTTTTGAAGGACAAATCCCCTCAATTCTGGTTTATCCACCACAAAGTTCATACTCATATATCCCGCGAGGAGATTGGTGAGAGGTAACTGATACTCTATCGATCCCCGAAGCGTGCCATAGATAGACCTTCCCTCTTTCAAAAGAGTCTCATTCAGTTCATGAAGTTTGATATCCGAAAAACTCAAATTTCCCCGAATATACTCGCCTGCTATCACCGCTTGCCCACGCACCTGCCCCCGCAAAAAATCAAACCCCATCTTCTCTATCACCCACGAGCGCACTCTTGGTTGAAGAGAAAACGAGAGATCGTCAAAAGCAATGGCATCATAAACCACAGCAGGAATTTTCACCTCAACAGCAAGAGGAAGACTCTCCACTATCTTCTCCAGAGGAAGATTACCCCCACTAGAAGAAGATTTTGACTTTGTTTGGGGCCACTTTTGTAGCATAAGATCTTTTAGATCCACCCTATCAGCCGAAATCACCAAAGACAATCCCTGACGCCCAATAGGAGAGGCTTGAACCTCAAACATATTGTTTCCAATGGTCACTGTGGCATTCCCATTCAGAGTAAACCCATCGATAGTAAAATCACCCTTTGCCATCAGTGGACCATATTTTACATTGTTGAGCGTAAGATTTCCATCAAGCTGGGAAACCTCCTGCATCTCATAACGAAAACGGAGATTCCCCTCAATTGAACCCTCTCCCCCTGGTGCCACATCTTGAAGTTGCAGCAAAACATTTTCAAAAACTCCATAAGCCATTTTTTGAGGAAGACTATAAAAAAGATTAGAAATGAAAAGTTCACTACTTCCGTATTTTACACGTGTATCACTTATCAATACCGTTTGCTTTTTCGTGTCATACAGTACCGTATAACGGGGAGAAGAAACACTATTCGATTGGAAAAGCACCGTAAGAGAACTCCCCTTGATAGCCCATTGATTTCCCTGGAGAAAGAGATCTCCTCCAACCTTTTGAATAAAAATATCATTCAAAGCAGGGAAAAATTTCGCCACATTGAAATCTTCGAGAGAAAAACCTATCGTTTTTCCCCTGCCTTGAAAGGATGCTTTTCCATACATACTGACCAGAGAACCGTTATACGAGGCCGTACTCCCAAGAGAACCCAGATTCCAGGTAACATTAATATTCACAGGAATCGAGTTATACACCACTTGAGAATCGACAAACACCATCTGACGAATTTCAAATCCAAAAGAGGCTGATGAGGATTTCTTCCCCGAGGAAGAAAAACGCTTCACGATTCCCTCAATATTTTTAGAGGTCGTATACAAACCACGAATAGTGAGCCTTGAAAACCTCAAAGTCTTTTGAAACAGCCCCAAAAGATCATACGTGGCGGTAATCTCGTTCGCTTCCAATAAAACCGTACCATCTCGGTCCACAAGTTTAGGGTTCTGTAATGAGAGACCACGGAGCCAATCAATCTCAGCTCGAGACGTTTCCAGGCGAAGATAATAATTTTTTTCGAGAAAATCATTTGCCAGAGCGAATACTCTTGATGGTGGCCATTGGGTATAGAGATAAAAAATCCCCCCTGCTGCAGCCAGAACAATTATCCCTAAAAAGACAAAAAAAACAATCAGGAATCTTTTCAAGATATTCCCCCTCAAGAAGTATCTTTGATACGATGAAAGTTAACCTACTATTTACGAATGTATTTTTGACAGTTATACTTGAACCAATCGTCGTAGTGTTTGGCTATCCACTCACGTGTAGCTTGACTGAGCCCAATATCATACCCTCGCTTCTCAGATTCAAGCCATTTATAGACTTCTATTTCGTGAATAACATCCTGCACCTGACGTTCGAGATCAAAAAAGCATTTCGATCTCATCACCATAATCCCACTCATGACCTCTCCTTCACTTCTCCTGTATATTATACACTTTTTTGCCAAAAAGTCAAGTTTTTCAAATTAAGAAAAAGAAAAATTCTGCAGGCCAAAAGGCCTGCAGAATTTTCCATCTTTGAAAATTTACTGGAAACGCACAATCCGTACAAAGGAATCGAGCTTTAGACTTGCTCCCCCAACAAGGGCTCCATCAATATGTTCCTGGGCCATCAAAGCATCGATATTTTCTGGTTTCACCGAACCACCATACTGGATACAGGTCTTTTCAGCCACATCCTGATCGTAAAGTTCTGCCAGTACCTTGCGGATAAACGCATGCACCTGGTTGGCATCCTCAGGAGTTGCTGTTTTGCCTGTGCCAATAGCCCAGACAGGCTCATAGGCGATAGTGACCTTGAGAGCTTCTTCTCTGGAAAGACCCTTGTAAGCCTCAACAACCTGATGTTTACATACCTTTTCCGTCTCTCCTTTCTCCCTCTCCTCAAGAAGTTCGCCCACACAGAGGATGGGAAGAAGTCCATGATCCAGCGCTGCTCTCACCTTTTTATTGATCATCTCGTCGGTTTCCCCAAAGATATGACGTCTCTCTGAATGCCCGAGAATCACATGGGTAACACCGGCATCTTTGAGCTGGACAGGGGAAACCTCACCAGTAAAAGCGCCCTCTTTCTCATAGTACATGTTCTGAGCAGCTACCCATATCTGAGAACCCTTGAGTTCCTCTACCACTCCGGCAATATTGACAAACGAAACCCCTACCAGGATATCCCTATCCTTTACATCGGCAAGGGCACTACGAAGCTCACGGGCAAAAGCTTTTGCCTCAGTGGGGGTTTTATACATCTTCCAGTTACCGGCAATAAATGCTCTTCTCATCTTTTTCTCCTCACATGCTATTTATCCATCAATGCAGCAACACCAGGAAGCACCTTACCCTCGACGAGTTCGAGAGAAGCCCCGCCACCGGTAGAGATATGGGACATCTTGTCAGCCACACCAGCCTTGTTTACCGCAGATACAGAATCCCCTCCACCAATCACGGTAATACAATCCGGAAGAGTGGCAAGAAGCTCTGCTATTGCGATGGTTCCCTTTGCAAAGTTAGGAAATTCAAATACCCCGAGAGGACCATTCCAGAAAACTGTCTTGGCGCCTTTGAGGGCTTCCTTAAAGGTTTCAATGGTCTTGGGTCCAATATCCATACCCATCCAGCCAGGTTCTATCTGACCTCGTTCAACAATCTTGTATACAGCATCAGGAGAAAATTCCTGGGTTACCACATTATCAAGGGGAAGCAAAAGCTTCACACCCTTTGCTTCAGCTTTCTTAAGAATCTCTTTTGCCGTATCTAGCATATCATCCTCAACCAGAGAAGCCCCGACTTCAAGTCCTTGAGCCTTCAAAAAGGTATACGCCATACCACCACCAATGATAAGCGTATCCACTTTGTTCAAAAGACTCTCCAATACAGCGATCTTGGAAGAAACCTTGGCACCTCCCACAATAGCCACAAAGGGTTTTGTGGGATTCTTTACCACTTTTTCCTCAAGGAATTCAAGCTCTTTTTCCATCAAGAAACCAGCAACAGCGGGAAGAAATTTTGCCACATCCGTCGTCGAGGCATGGGCACGATGTGCTGTTCCAAAGGCATCATTGACATACACATCCCCATAAGAAGCCAGTTCTTTTGCCATTTTTTCTCTCTCGGCAGCATCTTTCGAGGTTTCCTCTGGATGGAATCGGGTGTTTTCCAGCATGAGAACTCCACCCTCGGGAAGACTGTCCACCATTGCTTTGACCTCCGGTCCCATACAGGAAGGGGCAAGCTTCACCTCTTTGCCGAGAAGCTTGCTCAGATGGGCTGCCACAGGGGCCATTTTATGCTTCCCTTCGATGTATTTCTTTTCATCAAAGGGCTTGCCTTCCTTCTCGGCTTTCTCCTTTGCCTTTTGCATGTCCTTTTTGGGATCCCCAAGGTGAGACATCAGAACAAGACTCTTGGCACCTTGTTTCAAAACGTACTCAATCGTTGGAAGAGCCGCCCTGATACGGGTATCATCCTGAATAACACCATCCTTCATGGGAACATTAAAATCCACACGCATCACGACACGTTTGCCTTTCAGAGCAATATCGCGTACCGTCTTCTTTGAAATAGCCATAAATATCCTCCTTTCTTTTCTTTCAAAACAAATAAGGAATTTTATTTTAGCGCAAAATCACAAAAAATACAAGTATATGAGAAAAAAGAAAAACAAAAACGTCATATTATGAGAGAAAAAATATTTCTTATTTTTAATTTTTTTAAAGGATCAGAGAGGCTCTTGCTGGCATGATGAGAAAACCCCACACAAGCCCGTTGCGTCAAATAAAAAAGTACTCGAAATTCGAATCATTGCCTCATAAAAAAAAGTACTCAAAAATCTCCATAGGCAGTTTTCTCTGAAGCGTTTTTACATTCTTTTTCTTTTGAAGGCTGAAAAGTTTTCTCTGGCAAGCTGTAATTTTTTGTCTTAGGTGAAACAAATCGAGAGCCTTATAAAGCCTTGTTAGGCGTTCCTTTTGTGCCTCACTTACATAAGAGCTTTCTAAAAGCCGCTGGTAGGGAGTTTTAATATCATCATGCTTCTTTTGCACCTTGCTTCCGATTCTCTTTTTCTCTGTCATTTTCATAACCGGTTGAAAAAAGTTGGCATAAAGCCTGAGATACGCATAGAGTCGGTTCAAGTAGTAGACTTCTTCCTCGGTATCGTAGCTGAAGTATCCAACATTCTGGCGGACTATGGAATAGTTTTTCTGCTCAACGTAGCAGTTATCATTGGAACGGGAGCTTCTCCCCTTGTAATTTTATCTGGTGCTTCTCACACCAATCACGCAGAGGATGATTAATAAATTCAGCACCGTATCAGAATCAATTCCCCGTAAATCAAAGGAAGTCTTCTTTGGACTTTTTCTATGGCTTCTCTTACCCATTTTGAAGCTTTGTTTTTGATTGCCACAAGTTCTGTCCAACCGCTCCAAACATCCACCATATTTAATGTTTGAGCAAAATCTCCCCGGCTATTTCCTCCCTCATGGGCAACCAGATCAATCTCCATGAACCCAGGGCAATTTTCATCCCACTCTGCCCAAGTGCGTATAGCTATTTGTTGCTTTAATAGCGTTCCAGGCTTTGTACCTTTTCGTCCTTTTATCTCAAGCTTTTTACGCTCATGCTTCAAAAGTCGGTCAATACTTGAGGCACTTATATGGCGCAAGTTTTCTATAGCCTGTGGAGAACCGTGGAGATGTCCGTTTGCTAAGAGATTATCTAAAACTTCATTTAAAATTGGCTTTAAACGTTTGCCACACATGTAGTTTTCAATTTCCCAGACCTTTTTTAGAAGTTTTAGTTCCTCTTCGCCGAATTTTTTTTCTGCCAGGTCTTTTTGCCCTTCTTGGCTATGTCGGCTTTAAGGTAATTTTTCTTGCCTACATAGATGGTTTTTCCGTGCTGCCTCAAGAGCCTGGCGGCATAGTTTCGATTTTTTAGGCCTGTTATCCTCACAAAATAATCCAGTATCTCCTTTTTCTCCTTTTTGCTGGCTTTTTGATACTCTTTCGCCGTTTCCCTGTAAATAGGTCTCCTTTCAAACATCGCTAATTCCACCTTTTACCTCCAGTTCTTTGAACTGGATTATTTTACACAAATTTAAAGTACTTTTTTATTTTGAAGCAACGTTCCCTTTTCGAGTACTTTTATTATGAAGCAATTCGCTTCCTTGACAATTGGTTTGAATAGCTCTAAAATATTTTTCGTCTCAATCATATCTGGCCTCCTGTGATAGTTTTATTTATATTATCACAGGAGGTTATCTTTTTCCTACCAGACACAATTAAGTATACACTGCCGCGGAGTTGTAGTGGTAGAGGATACAATTATTTATAATGAGCCAAATATAAATTCAAAAGTGATCCGTTCTTTGAATATAACTGAGATAGTTTTGATCGAGAGTAATGTAATGGTCACAAACGCAGAGGGGACAAAAGAAAAATGGTTATTTATTAAAACTTTAGGAGGAAAAAAGGGCTGGATACAGAGGAACACAATAGCAAAGCCGACAGACTTTAAACAGGTTAAGAAGTTTGGAGATTACTATATTGAGGGATGGAGTGGGGATTATGATTTTGCGTATCGCTTTTATAGAAATGGAACGTATAAAATGAAAGTATTCGATGACATAAAAGAAAAGACGATTTATAAGATAGGTAGACTCTATAGATGCAAAAATATAGTTGCAACAGAAGGTGGTGCTCTTTTTTATTTTGACGAAGAAGGTAATTTATTTACTGATGTTTTGTTTATAGATGATAAAACTGGCGAACCCTTCAGGGCTATTACCAACAAATCCGAGTTTCCCAAATGGGCACAATCGGATAAAGCGCCTGTACTTGAAACATACTACATTCTCACAGGAGACAATGTAAACGTGCGTTCCGAAGCTTCTACAAACTCGGCTGTATTGCTAAAGCTAAAGAAGGGCGCAAGGGTAAAGCTACTCGAACGGTCGGATGTTACTTTTACGATTGGAGACAGGACGGGTAATTGGGTATACATAGACACTGGCGTTAAGGATAAGAAGGGTAATACTATTAAAGGCTGGGTGGTGGATATATATTTGAAGGAAGAATAAATCCCTGTAAGCACAACAAAGCTTAAAAGCAACGAAGCATAAAAAGCCTACTTCCCATGCATTCCACTGAAGCAAGCGAGGCAGGATGCCAAGCGACCTTGCCTGTTGATTTTATATCATCTGTTTTACAGGAGCAAAATTTTGCTGTATAATTTTTAGGCTGGTTCAGTACAGCTATGGGATTTGGTATGCAGAAGATGACGGAAGGGTTAATAAGTGGAGGTTTGATGGCGTTTACGAAGTGCTATAGCATAAGTAATGGGCAATGGCAATGGCAATGGAATGCATATGACTGGGATAATCTACTGAAAAGTACGACGATGGGACTTGCGAGCGGCTTTGCTGCTGGTGGAGCAGGTGGATTTCTTGGAGGGATTTACAGTGGGGGAGGTCTTGCGTTTTTGGACAAGAAGGGGAGCCTGGCAATGGCTGCAAATGTATCTTTATTCTACGCCGGCAAGCTTGATAACTTTGCTAACACTATAGGGAGTATAGCGGGAGAAGCAGTGCATTATGCGTGGGGAGGAAATTTTAGGATAAGTCTTGGGGGCGGTGTGGGGATAGGATTCACAACCAATGGGCAGATAGTAAATGATACGAGCGGAGGGATTGGGCTTGTTAACCTTGTGGATGCGATGGGAAGTTTAAACTATGTGGGTTTCCAGGCAGCCAATGTTAACGGAGGGGATAAAGGCTTAAGCAGGATAAGCTATGTAAATATGGGATATTTAAGTGGGGACATGCAGAATATGAAGACAGCGATGGATGTAATAAATGATAAGAAGAGGATAGAGTTTAACCTTGAAGGGGAAGGCAACTACGGCTATGCAGGAGAGGACAACAGGACGATACATCTAAACAGGGAAGCGATATTAGCGGACGATGATGCCGAGCTTCGAGCGAAGCTTGCGCATTATACAGCTACGGTGATGCACGAAGGATTGCACCTTGACCAGCACGCATGGCTTGCTGCGAATGGTCTTGAAGCGGACGATATAACGCTGGAGAGGATGGCATATGAACAGAGCACGAAGACGCTGGCATTGCTTAACTTAAGGTTTGGGCTTAATGTTGGCGGGAGTAAGTATGAGGATGTAGCGATGGCTGGTGCATATTTTGCACTCACTGGAGATTCGGATACGCTGGATATGAGTGGAAGAAGTTTGAAGGTAAAGGTGGACGGGAAGACTACGAATGTTACGATAGAGGATTGGACAAATACAGCGAAAGGAAGAAGTAACTGCATAGAAGGAATGGCTAAGGCGCTAGGAGTAACTCCTGATAAAGTGTTAGAAGCGTTAAAGAGGACGGGGCATTATAAAGGGATGAGTGATGAACAGATAGCGAAGAGCCTTAAGGTAGGCGAGACGCTTGTAGTGAGAGATGGGAGAGTAATGACGGAAGAGGAAGCGAAGGGGATAGACTTCGGAGGACTATTTAATGGGATGAAGTCTTTGTTGAATAAGAGTTTGGAGTGGATGACGGGGCTTTTTAGGGGTAAAAGCACTGACTTAGATTCAAAACTTGTGAGCACTCTGCTTAGCGATGTTGTAGGTAAGCCATATTATAAGGGCGGTGGGCAGATGGAGTATTATCCTGGGAGTGATGGTTATCCTCCGAAACAGCTTGTTAATCCTGATGGAAGTTGGGCGTATTTTGATTGTGTTGGAGGGGTAATGTATAGTATTAGGAAAGTTTCGGGATTAGATATACCTCCTATGGGGGTGAATGTGTTATACTCTCAATCCTGGCTTATTTCTGTGGATGAGAAAGATATAAGGGAAGGTGTGCTTGGATTTTATGATTATACGAAGAAAGGTTATAATGAGGGTTATTGGGATCATGTATTTACCATTCAAGGCAAGGATAGTAATGGACAATGGTTGATTATCACATCATCAAGTAGTGCCACACAGGGTGGGCCTGAGTTTGTACATGGAAAGACAGTGAGTAATAGGCCTTTAGGTGGTTATAATCGGCATCACGAAAAAAAATATGGAGCGATAATTAAGTACAAATATATTGATTGGAGTAAATTGAGTAATATGTATACAAATAATTAGTATTTGGAAGAGGTAGGAAGGAGGAAAAGGATGGTGAAATTGAGAAGCAAATTAAGTATCATACTTATAGTTTTGGCAAGCATATTATTCTCTGGTTGCGATGGGGAAGAAGAAAAGATTGTTCCGGGAGTCAATGTAAGGGTGAATTTTAAAAGATGTATTTTAAAAATGCGAATACCGAAAGGAGTAAGAAAAACTTTCTTTGTGAACTATATGGATCTTTACCTTGAGAAGTGGGAAAGCTTTAAGGTTGATCATCCTTTAGTTGAAAGGAGGTTTAAAGAATACTTTGGGGGTGCTCCTTATAGGGTTATATGGAAATGGGATACAGATGGGGATGACAAGATAGACTATCTTGGGGTTGAGGAGTATCCTGGCATATACAAAGGGATAGAGAGGGGTATACTTATTTCTGAGGACGGGGAGATAAAGATGTATATAGATAGAGACAAGGGGTTTTATACACCAACGTATAAGGTCTACGATTTTGAGAGGATAGGGTTCAAGAAGGGTGAGATAGAATGCATAAGATTGTTGTTTATTAATGATGAGATGAAGTTTACAAGTAAACAATTAAAGTCGTATAAGGAAGCCAGTAAGGAACCTTCAAACTCTTCTTTAGAAGTAGGAGAATTCGATTTTCAATTGCTTGATAAAGATTTAAAAGTAATCACTCATTGGGATGATGAAAATGCACCGTATATTGATAACATGATATGGAAGTTGCTATGGCAGAAAGATTGGAAGATATACTATATTATTTACAATCCTAATACAGTAGAGGAAGAATATGAACTTGAAAAAAGTATACTAAACGAATACCGTGTCAACAAATCGAAAGGACTTGTATATGATCCTATAAATTTTGATCCTGATAAAATGTACGAAGAATTGAATAAGAAAAAGTGGTATGAATTTTGGAGATAAAAAAGAGCAATTTGGGGAAATAATTCTTCCAGAGTCCACAACAAAGCCATAACCTAAGTGAAGCATCGAAGCTTTGCTTGTAGGGGGTTTAACTTTCGGCATCTATAAGCTAAGGAGAAGCTATCCGCAAGCAATTGTTGCTTTGCTTTTGAGCGGAGGAAGGGGTGAAATTTTACCTATTGATTTTATCCAAAAAGCTTTTTTTGCTTTATAATTTATAATTAATGATTAGCTTAAGTTCAGTATAAAACAAGTGCATAATTCATTGTGTCAAGAAAATTGTGTCTAGTCATAGGATAACCTCGCTGTGAATATTTTCTTTGGTGTATGAGTGTTGCTCACGATAGAGTTGAAAGTAATACTCCCAATTTTTTAACTTTCTTTTTAAGAACTTCTCATTTTGGTATCTTAATAACAGGTAAAGATATTTCTCAGCTGAAGCCTCGCTTTGACACATTTCCATTGTTTTTAATCTCCTTTTAAGTTCTTTAAAGAGTCTTTCCAGGGCATTGTTTGTATACACCATGCTTCGTATTCCTTCAGGTAATTCCATGTAAGTGAATATATTCTCTCTTATTGTCAAGAGGTTATTCATTAAGTTGGGATAGATATTTTTCCATTTTTGTGTAAATTTCATAAACAATTGTTCTGCCTCCTGTTTGTCTTTGGCATGAAATACCTCTTTTATTTCAGTGGCAATGATATTTCTGTGTTGAACTCTCACTTTAGCCAGTATGTTTCTCATGACATGGACTACACAGGGCTGATACTTTGCGTGGGGATATATCTCTGTTATGACGTTTTTCATACCACTTAAGCCATCAGAGACAATAAAATGAATCTGTTTGACACCTCTTTCTCTTATATCTAGCAAAATTTCCCGCCAGTTATAAGCACTTTCCATGCCTCCTGGCAGGTAGTATCCTAAAATCTCCCGTCTTCCCTCAGGTGTAATGCCTATAGCTACATATATTGATTCATTTTCTACCCTATCTCTCTTGATAGGAAACACCATAGCATCCAGAAATACCACGGCATATTCTTCCATGAGAGGCGACTACGCCACTTCTGAATCTCTTCTATGCCTACCTGGCTTATCCTTGAGATGTTAGCATAAGAAATCTTTATTTCATAAAGCTCTTTTAAAACTTCTGCTATCTTCCTTGTTGACATTCCTGATATCAACATAGCCCTGATTAATGCATCTAAGTCTTCTGTGATGCGTTTGCGATAGGGAAGAAGGGCACTTTTAAATCCATTATCCCTTGTTCTTGGAACACGTATGGCTGTAAGCTCGCCAAAAGCTGTCTTTAAATCCCTTTCGTAAAAGCCATTGCCTTTTGTGGGAGGATTATTTTCCAGGTAAATCTCTCTTTCCTCTTTTAACATACTCTCTAATACTTCCCCCGTTGCGTCAAATAAAAAAGTACTCGAAATTCGAATCATTGCCTCATAAAAAAAAGTACTCAAAAATTCCATACAGTTTCCTCCAAATTTTTGTTTTTTACATTCTTTTTCTTTTGAAGGCTGAAAAGTTTTCTCTGGCAAGCCGTAATTTTTTGTCTTAGGTGAAACAAATCGAGAGCCTTATAAAGCCTTGTTAGGCGTTCCTTTTGTGCCTCACTTACATAAGAGCTTTCTAAAAGCCGCTGGTAGGGAGTTTTAATATCATCATGCTTCTTTTGCACCTTGCTTCCGATTCTCTTTTTCTCTGTCATTTTCATAACCGGTTGAAAAAAGTTGGCATAAAGCCTGAGATACGCATAGAGTCGGTTCAAGTAGTAGACTTCTTCCTCGGTATCGTAGCGGAAGTATCCAACATTCTGGCGGACTATGGAATAGTTTTTCTGCTCGACGTAGCAGTTATCATTGGAACGGGAGCTTCTTCCCCTTGTAAATTTTATCTGGTGCTTCTCACACCAATCGCGTAGAGGATGATTAATAAATTCAGCACCGGTATCAGAATCAATTCCCCGTAACTCAAAAGGAAGTCTTCTTTGGACTTTTTCTATGGCTTCTCTTACCCATTTTGAAGCTTTGTTTTTGATTGCCACAAGTTCTGTCCAACCGCTCCAAACATCCACCATATTTAATGTTTGAGCAAAGTCTCCCCGGCTATTTCCTCCCTCATGGGCAACCAGATCAATCTCCATAAAACCAGGGCAATTTTCATCCCACTCTGCCCACGTGCGTATAGCTATTTGTTGCTTTAATAGCGTTCCAGGCTTTGTACCTTTTCGTCCTTTTATCTCAAGCTTTTTACGCTCATGTTTCAAAAGTCGGTCAATACTTGAGGCACTTATATGGCGCAAGTTTTCTATAGCCTGTGGAGAACCCTGGAAATGTCCGTTTGCTAAGAGATTATCTAAAACTTCATTTAAAATTGGCTTTAAGCGTTTGCCACACATGTAGTTTTCAATTTCCCAGACCTGTTTTAGCATTTTTAGTTCCTCTTCGCCGAATTTTTTCTTTCTGCCAGGTCTTTTGCCCTTTTTGGCTATGTCGGCTTTAAGGTAATTTTTCTTGCCTACATAGATGGTTTTTCCGTGCTGCCTCAAGAGCCTGGCGGCATAGTTTCGGTTTTTTAAACCTGTTATCCTCACAAAATAATCCAGTATCTCCTTTTTCTCCTTTTTGCTGGCTTTTTGATACTCTGCTTCGACAAGCTCAGCATATCATTTCGCCGTTTCCCTGTAAATAGGTCTCCTTTCAAACATCGCCACCCCAATTCCGGTTGGCGAGCCTGTCGAGCCACGGTTGGCGAGCTTGTCGAGCCATGAACTGGATTATTTTACACAAATTTAAAGTACTTTTTTATTTTGAAGCAACGTTCCCTTTTCGAGTACTTTTATTATGAAGCAATTCGGTTAGTTGATTTTTTCTTTCGCTAACATTACAATGAAAAGGAAAAAAGGAGGAAAGATGGTCTTTTTTACCCTCTGGTTTCTTTTTCTCTCCGTGACCACACCGGCACCACCTGTCGAACCGAGTGTTTCTGTGCCCGAGATAGCATGGCCAGAGGAAACCCTCAACCGAAAAGACGTCCCCCCGCCTACCAATAACCAACTCCATGTGTTTCGTGTAAGACTCTTCCCTTATAATTCTACCCAGACAAAAGAGGGCCTATGGAAACTCTCTCGGGATGCTTTTCTTTCTCTTTCGAATGTTTCCGGGCAGAGTCTTCAGACCCTTACCCTCTCCCTCTATGACGTGTCAGAAATCTTTATCCTCTCCTGGAGAATCAACCGCATCAGCAACACCTGGCACGAGTTTGTCCCACACAGGATCAGAATCATCACCTGGAAAGGACAAACCAATGAAGGAGAAGGCGATTGGCGATGGCTCTGGTATCTCCCCCTCGAAACAGAAAACTCCCGCTGGACAAATTTTAGCCTCTTTTACGACAGCTGGGAAAAGGGGGTAGGTGACCGCCTTCGCTGGAAACACGCTCAATTTCCCCATTTCAACTATCACTTTACCACGCCCCTTCCAGGAACCATCATCCATATTCAGTTCCTCTATCCATAAATAAGGAGTAAAACAATGTCAACACCTGTAAAAATCCTGTCCGAACGCCTCAATGGAAACTGGACCAGTTTTCCCCTCCATGTGTCTTTCGATGACAAGGTATTTTCGTTTTCCCTAGACAATCCCTCTCATCCGGAGTGGAAAACCTTTATCCAAACTGCAGGTAAAAAAAGACAATCCTGTACTTTTTCGTTTTTTTCCTCCCAGGAGAGTTTTGTTTTCGAACGTATTCACGAGATGCTTAACGCCTATATTCCTGATCTCGCCACCAAGGTCGATCCCCTCCTTCGGGAGTTTGTGAAAAACGCCGAAAAACAAAACATGCTTCATCTCGCCACTAAGGTGGGACTTATCCCTGATATTGAGAGTCCCCTTCCCATGGAGCTCATGGGAAAAATCCTTCAAGAAAAAGTGCTCCTCGAAGACGAAAAAATCCCCCTCCTCTACCTTGACCCATCACGTGTGGTTACCATCACCATGACCCATCAAAACAATGAGCTTCACATTCACATCAAAAACAAAGGTATCCTCGGAGAAAAGAAACAACAAAACATCGCTCGCAAGATCGAACTTGGACGAAAAATCGCCCATTTTGACCTAAAACAAGAGTTTGAGATGAAAAACTACCCCGAATGTCAGGAAGAAATAAAAGAGTTTCTTGCCTACGAATATCCCTTAGAAGAACTGGAACACCTCTGGTCACTGGCTTTTGAAGAGAGCTTTGATGAGTATTGGCTGATGTCCCCCTACTTTCTCCTCATGGGAGCGGGGACGCACTCCTCGTTTTTCCCCTATTATGCCACCGTGCATGGACAGTTGCGCGTCGCTCAAAAGCAAATGCACCACATCGCTGAGGGAAGCTACTCGGCTGGTATGGGCTACATCCAGTCTGCTTTTATCATTGAATCGAACCGTAGCCTCTACGGCACCAGTGGCAGCATCTTTACCCCCTATGAGAAAGACAACGAAGTCATCACCGGAATGGTTATAGGCTTCCCGAGGATCGATATCAATTTCCCCTCTTAGCCAAACATTGAAACCTTTCTCTTGTTGCACACTCTTTTTTGCACACTCTCTAGAGGAAAATCTTACCATCTCGTGAAAAGGGCGGGAAGAGCATCCCCCTCAAAATCAAAGAGGGCCATATTCTCCCACATGGAACCATACCCTGGCAATGAAATCCATTCCCCGCCCCAATATATTACCCCTATACACCCGGTCAGGTACATCTCCCACAAGAAATCGTAAAGGTATTTTTTCTGCCCTTCCGGCGTTGCTGGATAATCAGATAAAAGAAAGTCTTTCTCTCCAAAGACATTGTGGAGATTGTCAGCATAGTCAGTAGTCCAAGGATAGGCCGTCTCAAGAACAAAGAGAGGTTTGTGATATCGCGAAGCTATGGCAAGAAGGGTATGTTTAAGAGAAGCGAGAGAAGCATGAGAAAAGAAGGGATAGTACGAAACCCCAATGATGTCATACGGCACGCCGTAGAGGGTTATATGTCCAAAAAACCAATCCATACTCCCATAATCACTGCCGGCATGATGATGAAGGATGATTTTTATCCTCAAGGACTTATCGGCTTCTCTCACCCCCTCAATCGCGTTTTTCAACAACTCGGCAAAACGATTCCAATTGGTGTCGTACACTCCCCCAATACGCCCTATATCCCACAAAAACCCGGAGGAGATTTCATTGCCCACCTGAACAAAATCGGGATACACCCCCTCTTTCATACACAGGCTTATCGCCTCATAGGTATACTGTTTTATAGCCTTTTTGAGTTCCTCGTACTCCAAATGAGACCATGCAGCTGGCTTCGATTGATTGCCGGGATCAGCCCACGTGTCAGAATAGTGAAAATCCAAAAGAATCTTCATCCCCCGTTGTTTTGCCCTTCTGGCCAGTGCAACGGCTTTTTCCAGAGAAGACTCTCCCCCGGGATGACTATGCCACAGACGAATCCTCACCGTATTGATACCGGCCTCATCAAGGATATCAAAAAAATCTCTTTCCTGGCCATTTTTCCTGTACACACCTCCCCTGTTCTCTATCTCAGGCACAAAAGAGATGTCCATGCCTTTCAAAAAATCATCAGGAATCCTTCTCTTTTTGGTTGAAATCTCTTCTTTTGTGTTCCCACACGCCAGAAAAACCATCATCCATAGAAAAAAGAAAAAACCTTTCCCCTTCATTTTCTCTCCGTTCCATTGTATGCTAACACACAACGAGTTTTCTTTCAACTTTTCCACAAAAAAGCCATGTTTTCCTGACCCCCAACAAAGAAATAACTCCCAAGAAAAAAACTTCGGGCATCGAATAATCGATGCCCGAAGTGGATCTTACGAAAGGGTTTCAAAATGGAGTTGACCATCTTTGATGTCAACACGAATGGTATCTCCCTCTTTGACCTCTCCTGAGAGAAGGTGAATAGAGATGGGATCCAGCAGATAGCTCTGGAGTACCCGTTTGAGAGGCCGTGCTCCAAACTCCTCATCATACCCTTCGCGAGCGAGGAAGTTTTTCGCCTCGTCGGTGAGTTCCAATTTCATCCGTTTGGAGGCAAGCCGTTCTCGAATACGGGTCAGCGGGATCTCAATGATATCCTTCATATGGTTTTCGGAGAGCCTGTGGAAGCTTATAATCTCATCGATACGGTTGAGAAACTCCGGTCTAAAATACTCTTTCAAAAGGGCACGTACCTTTTCATCGGCCTCCTCTTTCTCTTTCGGAGAAGTGAACCCCTGAATGCTCGGCGAAAGATTAGAGCCAATATTGCTCGTCATAATAATCACCGTATTGGAGAAGTTTACCGTTCTTCCCTGACCATCCGTCAAGCGTCCATCATCCATGATCTGCAAGAGAATATTGAAGACATCAGGATGGGCTTTTTCAATCTCATCAAAAAGGATCACCGCATACGGTCTCCTTCGTATCACCTCGGTAAGCTGTCCTCCCTCTTCGTATCCTACATAGCCAGGAGGAGCACCAATGAGGCGCTGAACACTAAACTTTTCCATGTATTCACTCATGTCGATACGTACGAGAGCCCTCTCCGTATCAAAGAGAAACTCAGCCAGCGCCTTGGAGAGCTCTGTTTTCCCCACACCGGTTGGTCCAAGGAAGAGAAAACTTCCAATAGGTCGGTTCTCCTCCTGGATCCCAGCACGAGAACGACGTATTGCGTTCGCCACCGCCTTGATAGCGTGCTCCTGTCCCACCACTCTCTTTTCCAGTGCCTCTTCCAGGTGCAAAAGTCGCTGTTTCTCTGATTCAAGCATGCGGCTTACGGGGATGCCTGTCCACTCAGACACCACACGAGCGATATCCTCTTCGGTAATCTCTTCTCGTAAGAGCCTTTCGCCACTCTCCATGGCATTCAGTTTCTGCTGGAGAGCCTCGAGTTCTTTTTGTTTCTCGGGGATACGGCCGTAACGGATTTCCGCTACCTTGTCAAGCTGTCCCTGCCGTTCGTATCGTTCTTCCTCTATCTTGAGGTTATCAATTGCCTCGTTGATCTCTTTGATCTGCTGGATCAGTTGCCGTTCCTGAGTCCACTTGCTCTTCAGGGCGGTGGCTTTTTCCTGAAGCTCAGCAAGCTGTTTTTCTACTCGCTGGAGTTGCTCAGCCGCTTCCACCCCTTTTTCCTTTTTGAGAGCCTCCCTTTCAATGGAGAGTCTCAAGATCTTTCGTTCGAGATCATCAATAACCTGGGGTTGACTCTCTATCTCCAGGCGTATCTTGGATGCAGCTTCATCCACGAGGTCTATTGCCTTGTCAGGAAGATGCCGCTCAGTGATGTAACGCACAGAAAGTTGTGCTGCCGCCACAAGGGCAGAATCCGCAATCCTTATCCCGTGGTGAAGTTCGTACTTCTCTTTCAAGCCACGAAGTATAGAGATCGTATCCTCAATCGACGGCTCTGCCACAAAAACCGCCTGGAAACGGCGCTCAAGGGCTTTGTCCTTCTCGATATACTTGCGGTATTCGTCGAGGGTTGTGGCACCAATCACCTTAATTTCTCCGCGGGCAAGAGCGGGCTTGATCATGTTTCCTGCATCGATAGCCCCTTCTGCCGATCCAGCACCCACAATCGTATGGATCTCATCAATGAAGAGAATAATCTCACCCTCGGAGTCCACAACCTCTTTTAAGAGGGCTTTAAACCGCTCTTCAAACTCTCCACGAAACTTCGTTCCGGCAATGAGAAGCCCAAGATCCAAAGAGAGAATACGCTTGTTTTTGAGACTCTCGGGAACATCACCGCTGACTATTCTCCGGACAATACCCTCAACAATCGCGGTTTTTCCTACCCCTGCTTCACCAATGAGAACAGGATTGTTTTTTGTCCTGCGGGTGAGCACCTGCATTGCCCGTCGAATTTCATTATCGCGCCCGATAACAGGATCGAGCTTTCCCTGTCGGGCAAGTTCAGTGAGATCCCGCGTATATTTTTCGAGAGCCTGAAACTTGCCTTCAGGGGTTTCATCGGTTACTCGGTGAGAACCTCGAAGATTTTTGATAGCAATAAGGATACGGTCATAGTGCAGGTTCACACTGTCAAAAACCTGTTTGAGACCAGGATCTTTGGTGTTTACAATGCCCAAAAGAAGATGCTCGGTACTCACGTATTCATCATGCATCTTGGACATCTCCTGGAAAGCCCGATCAAGAGCCTCCGTCAGCTCCTTGCCAAAGTAGTTTTGCCATGCTCCTTCGACACGCGGTTTTTGTCTGAGTCTGTCTTCAAGTAACCCTGAGAGGCGGGAAACAGAGACCTCAAGCTGTTCAAGGATGGGTTTCACCAGCCCATCCTCCTGCTCCATCAAAGCAAGCAGAAGATGTTCACTCTCAACCGCCTGGTGGTTATAACGACTCGCTCGTTCCACAGCCGATTCAAGAGCCTCTCTTGCCTTAACGGTAAGTCGATTCATATTCATCATACGACACTCCTTTTTCCTTTTTGTCAATAATATACCGTAAAAAAGTACCATCGTCAAGAAAAAGTGTGTCTTTATTTTTTATAGTGTGTCTTTATGATACATTTTTACTCTTTCGGATGATAATGGAGAAGAAGTAATGAGGCATCATCGCTCTGGGGATACTGCCCTCGAAAATTTTTGAGATCAGTCCAAACAGCATCAATAAGAAGCTGAGGTTGAAGGGTGCTCTTAATAATACGGTACAACCTTTTATCTCCGTAGAAGTCTCCCGAGCCATTTTTTTGTTCTACGATGCCATCAGAAAAACACACCAGCATATCCCCCTCATGAAGCTGGATACGTGTGGGTTCTGGTGAGATGTACTCAAAAAGTCCGATGGGAACATTATTTTCCTTGACTTCTGTGAGATAGATACGGTGTTTACGCTGGAGAACAATGTGCCCATGTCCCATGTCCCAGAGGTGACATGCTCCGGTTTTCTCATGAAAGAAACCAAATATACCGGTGAGGTATTTTTCTCCATGGAAAGCAGAGAAGAGATAGGCGTTGAGCATCTGAAGAAAATCAGGCATTCTTTTGAGAGAAAACTCAAAGCCGTGAAAAAGCCCGCTCACACTCGTGGTAATCAGAGAAGCACTGGGACCTTTACCTGAGACATCACAGAGGAGAAAAACGATACCATCTTGAGAGGTTTTCCAGCCGTAGAAATCACCGCCAACCTCTTTGGCAGGACGACTCCCCCCAAGAAAACTAAAAACATCCCGATGGTAGACAATTTCTTCAGGTACAAGGTTTCGTTGAACCTCTCGAGCCGCCCGGATATCTTTTTGCATGATTCTTGACAGATAAATCAAAAGATCCCTCGTCGAAAAAAGTCCAACATATCCGTCTTTTTCATCCTTGAGGAGAAAAAACTCTTCCTCCCTGTTTTCGATATGTTCGGAGAGTTCTTCTGCCAAAACATAGATATGCGTGTGATAAAAGTAAGATTTGGCCTGCATGATAAGACTGAGCACTGGCCTGTGACGATAAACCTCCAATAAATACGGCTGGGTAAGGGCAAAGAGAAACTTCTCTCGCACGATAATTCCTTTGAGTTTCATGTCCTCTCCGACAACCCCACACGCGGGAATATACGGATGACGTTGAAAGTCCTGAAGCAAATCGTACACCTTTGTGTTCTCATGAACATAAAACCTCGAAGAAATAAGCCTGAGGGCTATCTCTCCTGACACCTTGAAGGGTTTTTGTTCCTTTAAAGCCAAAAAGCCAACATGCTCTTCAAAAACCTCTGTCTGTTCTTCCCCCTTTGGAAGATCTTCTGGAACCTGAGCTACTATAGGTTTGGGATTCTCCATAGCAAAACCTCCTTCTTGAGAGTTTTGCTATGATTATAGCGTTGAAATATGAAAAGAAAATGAAAAATTTTTAAATTTTTGGTGAATTTTTTAGGGTTGGAGCGTAAACTCCAGGCGCCCTTTTTCCGTTTCAATGGTGTAGTTTCCCGCCGGAAGGTTAGAAAGAGCAAGCCTCCCGTTCACCTCTCCCTGGAAAAGGGGTTTATCACCGGTAAGGACAAATGAGGGGAGCGTTCCCTGAACCACGAGGGAGAATCCATCATTTTTTTCTGTAATAGTGAGAGAAAAGCCCAGAGTCAGGGAATGATATTCCCACGACGAAGAAGATGGAGCTCTGGTAGCCAGAGCAGGCAGAGGGATAAGCTCACCGAGAAGTGTCTGGATGGTTTTTTTTGCCTGTCGACAAACAAGAATAAAACTATCTCTCAGTTCAGGAAGCGGAGAATGTCCCGGCTTAAGAGTGCTCATACGCGCATGGATACGGTTAATCTCAAGAAGTTCCTTCAAACACTGGGAACAGGCGTCAAGGTGCGCTTCGAGTTTCTGGGAGAGTTGGACGTCAAGACTGCCATCAAGATAGGCAAGCCAGGTAGAAAGTTCATACTCAGGACAGAACATACGACACTCCTTTTTCTCTCTCTGGTGTATGCAAGAGATATTTTAGCCGACTCTCGGCAAGTTTGAGACGATTTTTTGCTTCTCTCGGCGAGGTAAAAAGCTTTGAAAAAACCCGTAGAAGCGTAGTATTATTCTGGGACAGGGTCTTCATGAGACGATTCCGTCTGACTTCCAGCTTCATGAGCTTCTGAATATTTTGAGGATTCTTTTCCTCTGGATTTTGCATCAGGGCTTTTAAGCTTGCAATGTCTTCACAGAGACTTCCCAGCTCTTCGCTTGTTTTGCGGATTTTCTCTATATCTTTGAGTTTTTCTACAATCATCTCTTGCTGGAGAGAAAGAAGTGTCTGATAGGAGTGTCCCGTCAGAGATTTTGTAAGCTTTATCTCCTCAGGGGAAAGCTCCTCAGGAAGATAAAACCATTTGATCCACAATCTGTCATGGTCCTGTAATTTCACCAGTGCGACACGTAACCTTTCCCATTGGTTGTTTTCATCGTCGACAGGGGCAACACATTCTTCCTCGTAGAGAACATCTGTAGGAGGAGGTCTGTCTCGCCAGCGAAGAAAATCAAGATACCGGTATCGAAGGATGGTGGAAAACCACAGCGAAAACTGAGGGGTTTTCTCGGGATCCCATTGTTTCCAGACAGACTCTAGTCTTTCTATCATATAGAGATAAAAATCACCGCATTCATCACCGCCTGCGTGATACGCCATGCGCGGAAACTCATAGATAAAAATCTCTACTTCTTTTCGTAAAAGTGACAGAACCGATAGCTCACCTTGCTGATAACGCTGGAAAAGACAAAGAATTTTTTCATCATCAAGCTGCATACGTTACACTTCGATGAGCTTGACGGTTACTCCGGAGATATTTTCAAGGCTCCGAACCATGTCTACAACGTTTCCTTTGGGATCCACTTCGAGAAAGATAATACCCTCAGCAGACAATTCCTGTTCATGGAGCCCCAGGCGAACAAGTATCATCTGACCATAATCTGTAAGTACCTTTTGAACTTCTGGGGCACTCTGGAGACGTTGTGCCACTTTGATGAGAAGAAATTGTCGCATACTTCACTCCTTATTTATTTTTTTTATTATACCATATCCCGGAGAAAAGTCAACTCTTTGAGAGAAAGTTTTTTGTGAATCATCTCCGTAGAACTATCGTGTTGTCTCTCCCTGGCGAGAATGGGGAAACGTGGCAGGGGAGAGTAAAAGAGGGGGAGGTAAGCTCTTCCCTTGTTGCAGTGAGCACGAAAAATTCCCCTCCCCTTCCTTTATTGCACAAGAACAAGTTTCCGCCTGCCGAGTAAAGAAATATGTCGAGGTGGTCACCTCGATACGCTTTGCTACTCGGTAACCGGGTGATGTCGCTCGTCGAGTAACGGAGTGTATCGAGACGAGCGGGTTGTTTCGATACGCTCCTTCGGAGCTACTCAGCAACCGCTTCGGTACGCTTTGCTACTCGGTAACCGCCCTCGATACGCTTTGCTACTCGGCGACCGGGTGGGTACGCTTCGCCAGTCATCGACCAAAAAACCTTTGGCTCTTCCCCTGTCGCAGTGAGAAAACTTGCTCTTATCCTGTTGCAGTACAAAAAACTCCACTCTCATTCTTGTAACCATACATCCCCTCTCATAACAAAACAAAAATTTGACACTTTGCTCGAAAAATGGTATAATATATACCTATCGCAAGGGGATGTAGCCAAGTGGGAAGGCCGCGGTCTGCAAAATCGCTATGAGCCGGTTCGATTCCGGCCATCCCCTCATCTCTTTTTGCCGAGATGATGGAATTGGTAGACATAAGGGACTTAAAATCCCTAGGACAGAAATGTCCGTGCGGGTTCGATTCCCGCTCTCGGCAAAGACGTAGTTATTCTTTCTCCCGCAACTTCAAGGAGGACTCCATGAATCAGGACTTCGAAAAACGTTT
Source organism: Thermospira aquatica (assembly GCF_023525255.1). Classification (GTDB taxonomy): domain Bacteria; phylum Spirochaetota; class Brevinematia; order Brevinematales; family Thermospiraceae; genus Thermospira; species Thermospira aquatica. The sequence continues at coordinate 482,898 of NZ_CP073355.1, forward strand.
TCTCACTTCCATGTTAATAATGGTTTTATTTCTGGGTTTTTATGTGTATATTTTCAATCAAGCTGCAAAAAAAACTCCTCCCAAAACCTCTTCTGCGACAGAAACCAACTCTCTCGCTCTGGAGAGCACTCAACCGGCACCTGTGACGATAGTTTCTTCACCATCACCTTCTACCAATATTTCTCTCGCTACGAAAACCCTTTTTCTTGATATAGCCAGTGAAGGTGCAGGGGTCACATCCCTCAGTATTGACGGCAAATGGAATCAATCCTCTCACCCTGTCAGGCTTTTACAGCCTGTTTCGTTGGGGTATGGTGTCATCCAGTGGGACAAAGAGAGTTTCGCATCTTTTAAACCCCTCCAATCGACGGAAACCTCTTCTGAATGGACAACAAAACTTCTCTGGAACAATACTCCCCTCGAGATCCGCGTGCGCTATGATGTCGTTGGAGATTATACCTTTGTTCAGACTATTACCGTGTCTAACCAAACAAAAGAAGCCGTCAAACTCGATTATCAGGGCAAATCCTTTTCGCTCCGCTGGAGACCTGATCTCATGGATACCAATACCTCTGGTACAGGAAACATCCAGACCTATGGGGTTTACGCCAACAAGAAATTTTCTCCAGTCTTAAAAAAGGGGTTGTTTAGTCCTGCACAAAATTCTCTCTTTGTAAGCAACTTCCAGTGGCTCTCTGTCGCTGACAACTATTTTGCTTTTATCGTTGAAACACTTTCTCCGGGTATTACAGCCTCCTATGAAGTAGAAAGTCGCCATAAAACCGTAGAGAAAACCGCCATCTCGCTTTACCTTCCTATCATCTTTTTGGGTGGTGGAGAGTCTACAAATTTCCGCATCCAGTATACCGCAAGCCCTAAAAAAGAATCTTTTCTCCGTGCCGTCAATCCAGCGTATGGCCGATTGTTTCAATGGCCAGCCCTCTTTGCCTGGTTTATGAAACCCATTGAATGGGCCATGGTATGGCTCCTTAACACGCTGGGTGGCTGGATCACCAACAAAGGTATTGTGATTATTCTCATCGCGCTTATTGTGAAGCTTCTGCTCTCACCGCTCTCAATCCAGGCTGCTATCTCCGTGAAAAAACAACAACTTCTTCAGCCAAAACTCAAAAACATCCAGGAAAAATACAAAGACAATCAACAGCTTCTCCAACAAAAAACCCTGGAACTCTACAAAAAAGAGAAGATCAACCCCCTCGGAGGGTGTTTTCCTCTTCTGCTTCAGATTCCTGTCTTTTTTGCTCTCTACAGGGTCCTCTCCCAGTCTGTTGAACTAAAAGGAGCTACCTTTCTCTGGATTCGGGACCTCACCCAGACGGATACCCTTTTCACCATGAATATCCCGTTCTTGCCCCATAACTTTAACCTTCTCCCCCTCATCATGACGGCTATCCAGCTCATTCAGACCAAGCTCCAGACAGCCAAAAACCCTGCCATGCAAGGACAGTCCCTCAACATGTATCTTCTTCCCCTCATCTTTCTTTTCCTCTTCTGGAATATGCCATCGGGGTTAGTGCTCTACTGGACTATCCAGAACATCTACACTATTATCGAGCAGGAGATCATCAATCTTGATCGACATATCAAGCTCTAACCGATCAACTATCGTAGCCCTCGCCACTCCCCTTGGCGAGTCTGCCATAGGGATGGTTCGCTTAAGCGGGCCAGAAGCCTGGAAGATTGCAGGAAGCCTCTATCAGGGGAAAACCCCATGGGAAAAACTCACCGTGCGCAAGGTTTTTGTTGGCCTTTTTGGTGAAGAGGGCGAGATTCTCGATGAGGCCACGTGGATACGGTATGCAGGACCTGCCTCTTATACAGGAGAAGACATGGTAGAGATCATGTTCCACGGCAATCCCTGGATTCTCCTCGAGGCTCAGAAGAAGCTCATCGAACACGGTGCCGTGATGGCAAAACCCGGCGAATTCACAGAAAGGGCCTATCTTAACGGGAAAATGGATCTCAACCAGGCAGAGGCAGTCAACGACCTCATCCGTGCTCATAGTCGGTTCTCAAAAAGTGCCGCGCTCTCTCAACTCCAGGGAAAACTTTCGCATGTCGTCAACCACCTCCATACGAGACTTCTTGATCTCCTTGCCCTCATCGAAGCAGCCATCGACCACAGCGATATCGAAGAGACTTTTCTTCCAACAGCAGAAATCTCTAGTCGCCTCAGTGAACTCGAAAAAGGCCTCTCAGAACTTCTCAAAACAGCCAGGGCAGGTCAATTCCTCAAGCTTGGCATCAGAGTTGCCATTGTTGGTTCACCAAATGTAGGAAAATCCAGTCTCTTTAACCTCCTTGCTCGGGAGGATAGGGCCATTGTTACCAATATTCCCGGAACAACGAGGGATATCCTTGAAACAGAAATCCAGATCGAAGGCATTCCCTTCCGTCTGATGGATACCGCCGGTATCCGGGAAAGTCACGATATTGTCGAACAAGAGGGGATCCGTCGTACCCAACAGAGTATAGCCCTTTCCGACGTGTGCATTGTACTTTTTGACGGTCAACGAAAACCTTCCGATGAAGACCGAAAAATGGTAGAACTTGTCAAAGACAAACAGACTATTTTTGTTGTCAATAAGGTAGAAGAACCCCATTGTGCTACAATGTATGATTTTCTTCCCGATCCCATTTTGATCTCGGTAAAACATCATCATAACATCGAAAAACTTCACGAGGCACTGGAAAAACAATACACCTCGCTTGGGTACAATCCCCAGGCTGACATCCTTCTCACCAACCAGCGTCAGGAGATGCTTGTCAAACAAACGCTTGAGGCTATTCATGAGGCTCAGGATGCCGTCTCTCACAATGCCTCTGAAGAGTATATCGCCCACCACCTCTACAAGGCAAAACTGCACCTCGAAGAAATTGTCGGAAAAAGCCATCATGAAGCTATCCTTGAGAGGATTTTCTCTCAATTTTGCATAGGAAAATAGGAGCAAGGTATGGTTCGTAACATCCACATGATTCTCGAATATGATGGGGGAAAATACCATGGCTGGCAACGCCAGAACGGCCAAAGTACCGTTCAGGGAAGAATCGAACACGTGCTCAAACAGATGACAGGTGAAGACATAGAACTCATAGGAGCCAGTCGCACCGATGCAGGTGTTCACGCCCTGGGACAGTCGGCAAACTTTTTCTGCCGCTCTTCACTGCCAATCGAAGAGATGGAGGCATACCTGAAACAGTTTCTCCCCGATGATATTCAGGTGATTTCGATTCGAGAGGCAGAGCCCAGATTCCACGCCAGACACCTTGCGATCGGGAAACACTATCGCTACCAGATATGGAATGGGGAGAAAAAAAACATTTTCGAACGACGCTACTACTACCAGATCCGGCAGAAGCTCGACCTGGACGCCATGAGAGAGGTTATTCCTCTCTTAACCGGCACACGGGACTTTCGTATTTTTACCACTGCCCTCTCCAAGGATAAATCTGCTTTCAAGAGACTGGATAGCATCACCATGGAAGTAGAAGGTCCAAAGATTTTTCTCCATTTCAAGGGGGATAGTTTTCTCCACAAAATGGTGCGCATGCTAACAGGGACCCTGATTCAGGTGGGACTCCATGAACTCTCAAAAGAAGATGTTCTCTCCCTTATGCAATCCAGTCGAGAGAAACGCCACATCCTGACGGCTCCACCGCATGCATTGTTTCTCGTCGAGGTATATTATTGAGGACACCTCCTCGAGCTTTTTTGGAAGCAATGAAACTTTCCTCTCTTCTTTTTGCCAAAACGTGATTTTTATGTTATAATATAGTAAGCTCGTATAACAAAGAAAAAAATAAAAGGGAGGCATCTATGAATATCCAGGAACAATTAGAAAAGGCCAAAGAACTCTTAAAGGAACAGGACTACGAAGAGGCTCAAAAGATTTACAATGAGCTCTACCAGAACATGGACGAGGCAACCGCTGATGAGAAAGCTGATATTCTCGCCGGTATGGGCGATTGTCTCAGGGAACAGCTCTACTTTGAAGAAGCTATCCCGTATTATGAAAGGGCTCTCGAGCTTGATCCTATTCACAAGCGTTCTTTGGCCGGAATTGCTGACAGTTACCGTGGACTCAAGGATTGGAACAAAGCCCTGCACTACTGGTTTGAGATTGTACGACTCAATCCTCAGGATTTTCTCATCTATACAAGAATTGCTGATGCGTATCGTAAACTGGGAGATTTTGAACAAAGCGAGAAGTACTATCTTTTGGCTATCGAGCTCAATCCAAGAAACAAGTTTGCCCTCATGGGATTAGGTGATCTCTATTACAAAAACAAGAAATACAATCAGGCACTGGAGTACTGGAAAAAGCTTCTCGATGTCAATCCAAAGTTCATCAACATCTTAACCATGATAGGCAACATCTACCGAAACTGGAAACAATACGACAAAGCCATCGATTATTATCAGAGGGCTCTGGAAATTGATAGAAACAACTTCTATGCTCTCTACGGTATTGCCGACTCACTCCGTGGAAAACGCCGTTTCCGTGATGCTATCAAATACTGGAAAAAAATCCTCGACAAAGAACCAGACAATGACAGGATTCTTACCCGTCTCGGGGATAGTTATATCCGCATTGGAAAGTATGCAGAGGCTTCTGCCATCTATAACAAAGTCCTGGAGAACAGCACCAACAAGTATGCCTTGATTGGGCTTATCCGTATTGAGGTGGAACAAAAACACTACTACAAAGCTGCCCAGCTTTGCGAACAGTACCTTGAACAATTCCCCTCTGACGTAAGGGTTGCTTTACTGCTTGCAAAACTTTACGAAGACAACGGAGACACAGAGAAATCTCTAGGAGTATACGAACGATACCAGAGCATGTTCTCGGGGAGAAAAGACTTTGACTCCAAACTGGCAAGTACAACGCTCGAGCATTTTAAATCCTATATCGATGAGTATACAGAGAATGAATTTGACGATGAGTAGGGTTTTTCTGCTGCTGATAGTGCTCCCTTTGGTGGGATGGGGTATCACTCTTCCCCATTCGACAGTGTTTCCTATGCGAGTGGGTATGAGCGGTGAGCTCACCAATACCAAAGAAGACGTGCTTCGGTGGGAAGTAAAGGGGTTTTCTATTCTTGATAACGAGGATCTCGAATCTGACGTGAGAATCGAATGGCGGCTTTCTCATAAGGGAAGTGTCTCGTTTAGTTATACCCTGAGTTTTGTGGTAACGCTCGAAGGTGAGGTATATCTGGATGCCCTTTCAGATGGAATCCAGAAGAGATCCTTTTTCCCTTCCTTGATTTTGCTAAACACCAATCAGTTTGTTGAAAATGATCTAGGGGAGGGAATTGCGCTGAAAAAACCCGTTTTTGTTGGCCGACTGAAGTGGGGAGGAAAGAAATATACCGACATAGTATCAGCCACCCTCGTCTTTGGAAACCATCACTGGAAGATCTTCTTCTCACGTTCTTTAGGACTGATCGGTATAGATGGAAAACAATCCTATTTTTTGAAGTAGGAAATCCCTATGGAAGACAAAAGGATCACAGAGGCACTTGATATTCTCTCTGAAATACAACGTTTACTCTTCCAACGAAAACGTCTCATGGAGCAATATCTCTCCCTGCCAATGATGCGTGTACTTTTGTGGCTATGGGGGATCGTTTCAACCGCACTGGGAGTATGGCTCTTCATAGATGGCGAAGGGTTTTTGATGTTCTGGAAAAAATTCTCTAGCTGGGGCTTGATACTGCTCATCATACTCTTTGTCGGTACAATCTCCTGGATCAAGATTACCGCCTGGAAGATCCTTTCTCCCTCAGAGTCAGCCATAGAATCTATTTTTTCGGCGCTGGGGAAAGCGCTCCTTTCTATCCTTGCGGTAGAAACGGTGATTTTTGTGGTACTCCATGTATGGATTGTCCTTCATGCCCCGTTGTGGTATCTTTTCCCCTTGTGGGCTATCTGGGTAGGGCTTGTCTATATGATGTATGGGGTATTTCTCTCACTGGGGAGGATAAAGTGGCCTGGAGGATGGTTGATTTTAGGAGGCCTTATCACGCTTTTCTGGTCTCCAACAACGTTTGCCCAGGGGAGCAAGGCATTTCTCTTTGTCTTTGGTCTTCCCTTCCTGGCATTAGCTGCAGTCAATGAACTTCTCTTTCGCCTGAGGAAATAAGGGTGGATGATAGTGTTCTCGATCCTTTGATTCATGAGCGTGCCAGGTTGTTTATTCTCACAGCTCTCCTCAAATCAGAAGGAGGCAAACTTTCGTTTTCTCGTCTGAAAAAAGAGACAGGGCTTACCTCTGGCAATCTCTGGGTTCAGATGAAACGACTTGAGGAAGCTGGTTATGTGCAGGAATTATCTCAAAATAAAAGAACAACAGAATTCGTCCTCACAGAAAAAGGCATAGAGGCTTTAGAAAAGTATTTTTCTGAAATCCGGCAACTCTTTGGTAAAGAAGAAAAAAAATAAAGTTATGGATTTCTTTTTCCGATAAATGTTTCAAGGAGTAATTATGAAAAAGGTTTTTACGGGGCTTTTTTTTGTAATTTCATTGGGGTTTGCCAGCGATCTGTGGTATAGCCAGGCATATCTGGCGTATCTTTCCCTGGGATACCTTTGTATGCTCTCTACCAATGGTATGTATTCTCCCCAGGAGGCAGTAAACCGTGCTCGAGAGGTAAAGATTATTGCTCAAACAAGCTTGAAAACACTTTATCAGGCAAACGACGCCAGGGGACAGGCCCTCCGTCTCGTGTATGAGAATCTCGTTTTTCAAGCAAATGGCCTCGTGAGTCTTCTCCAGACACCCTCTGAAGAGATACTTCAAACGTACGAGAATCTCCGACAAAAGACGTGGAATACCCTGGAGATGGTAAAAGAACTCCCATAATTCCCCTTATTCATAGCAAAAAAACTTCATCGTTTTAAGATGTGACACCATCCTTTCTCCACAAAAACATGGCATCACCGTAGCTTAAAAAACGATAGCCTTTTTCCAGGGCATGTTTATAAGCTGCTTTGACACGTTCTTTCCCACCAAAACTCTGGACCAGCAAAAGAAGGGTAGAGTAAGGCATATGAAAGTTTGTGATAAGCCCATCAATAACCCGAAAGGGAAAGTCCCCATAAATAAAAAGATCGGTATAACCGCTATACGGTTGCCAGTCTTCAGGAAAATGCTGTGCCATGGTTTCCAGTGCCCGTGTTGATGTTGTTCCCACGGCGATGATACGTTTTCCCTTTTTGCGGGTCTCTTTGAGGACATCGATAGTCTCCTCGGGAATGGTGATCCACTCCTTGTGAATCTGGAACTCTGTGTCAGCGGGAGATATGGTGCGAAAGGTACCAGGCCCAACGTGAAGGGTCAGCGCGGTAATGACAATACCCTTCTCTCTCAGTTTTTCGAGAAGAGCCTCGGAAAAATGAAACGAAGCGGTGGGAGCTGCTACTGACCCATACAGAGAGGCAAGCACACTCTGGTAGCGCTTCTCGTCTTCGCTTGTAAGAAGATAATGTCCCTCTTTTTCTCGCTTTTTCACGATATAGGGAGGGAGAGGAATTTCACCCAGCCTTTCAAGATCCTCAAAATCGAGAGAAGGAGAGAAATGAACGATGCGATAGGCAGGATCCTCGGGATCCGGCTGAAGAGACGCCTCCCACTTTTCAAGACGAAAACGATGATGGGGTTTCACACGCCTGGCATTTCTCACCATGGCTCTCCAGGATGTTTCATTCAGACGCTCAACAAGGAGAATCTCAAAGATCTTCCCATCATGTCGTGTAAGAAACAATCGAGCCTTAAAAACCCTTGAGTTATTAAAAACAAGACAATCCCCGGGCACAAGATAGTTAAGAATTTCAGAGAAGATCCTGTCTTCAAAGGGCCTCTCTCCAGGAGGAACAAGGAGAAGACGAGACTCTTCCCGTGTTGGAAGAGGATGGGAAGCGATCCTGTCCTCAGGGAGTTCATAGGCTATATCTTCAAGGAAAGGCTGGATATTCACAGGTTCCTCCATCGCAGATAGCGGCCACGAAAATCCCCTATGGTAAAACTTTCCCCGTGGCCCGGATACACGATGGTATCATCGGGAAGCGAAAGTACTTTCTCAACGGATTCCCACAACTTCTGCTCGTCTCCCCCAGGAAGATCCGTTCTCCCCACCGAAAAGGCAAACAGCAGATCTCCACCAAAGAACCATTTTTTCTCAGGGAAAAAGACCCCCACAGAACCAGGAGAATGCCCGGGAAGATGCCACACTTCCCCACCCCAGTCTGCAAGAGAATGAGACTCAAGAGACATCAAACCCTGATGATAGGCAAGAGGACGAGTAAAGTAAACGGAAAGATTGAGGGCAGGATCCCGCACCATCTCTCTGTCCAAAGGATGAACATAGAGAAAAGTTTCATATTTTACCGCCCACTCGTCAGCATACAGGATATGATCAAAGTGTCCGTGTGTAGCCAGAAGAAAAAGCTTTTGATTTTTTCTCTTGGCAAGAGCATGTGGATGAGCAGGATCAATACAGAGCATCCTTGTTTCGTCAAAAAGCACATAGGTATTCGCTGCAAAATCCTCGGGTATGTATATCTCTAGATTCACATCCTCCTCCTCTCAACATTCTCCTTAGAAAACAAAAGAGAAAACATCCTTCACAAAAACCAAATACTACTCCCCAACCCCGCTCACGCTGTATTTTTCCAAAAAGTAAAAAAACATACGTTTAAAAAGTTCGAAATGAAAAAAGAAGATTCTGGTTTTTCAAACTCATCGCCCTAAAAGCTCTTCCTCGAGCAAAAAAATCCCCTCGCCTACACCAAGCCAGGAAATTTTCTCCAGCCATGGAAAATCTCCATAATAAAGCCGTTGAACAGTGAGAAGAGACGCTGTCACCCTTGCCATCTTACGGGTATGCGGATTGAAAACCACTACCTCAAGCCTGTCAGGAGGCAGAAAACCAACAATGGCATAATTCCACATTTTATCTTTATAAATCGGCGAACAAGACAGAAAATACCTGACAGGAACAGGTACGACTTCGATTCCCACATTGGTCAAACGCCCTGAGGTATCCCTCTGTGCCTCAGCATAGACAAAAAAGACGTTTGTATACGCCTCCCTTGAAAAGAGGGGAGTAATACCCTTATACCCCGAACTCCACGGAAAAACGACAGGCTGAGCGTAAAGTAAGAGAAACCTCTCTTCACCCAACGGCTCCTCCATAAATAAGGCATAGCGGTTCTGCCCGGGCTTTCTCGGACGAAGAGAAAACGGCATCGGCCAATCCCGTGTCATCCGAGGAAAGATCCAATTTTGAGATTGCAAATAATACCCTAACAAACGATTAGTGGGAACATATAAAGGAAGGGTTACCTCATACTGCCAAAAAGGTTTTCCATTTTCACGATAGTCTTCCAACCACATCTCGAACCCCACCAGTTGCTCATACCGATTTGTCGAGCGCAGAAGCGTCAATGCCTCTCTCTTTTCTGGAAAGGCTTTGTCTTTTTCCATGAGAAAGTCACTCCACTGACGACTACTTATCCCGAGTTTCTCAGGTCTCACACGGGAGAGAATATCCTTTGCTTTTGTTTTATCCTTCTGGATATACCAGTACCACAGTCCATAATAATACAGCGTCTCATCCGTCACCTGGATCTCAAAAGCTTGCCTCAGCAACTCCACAGCACCCGAATACTGTTTTGCCTTAAACGCAGCAATACCCGCTCTCCCCAACAAAAAACCCCTGTCCGCCACCTCATTGGTAAACACATTCGTAAGAGTAACATAGGAGAGGTACGCCAAACGATAGGCACTACTCTCCCAGAGACTATTCACAAACTCATTCGAAAACGCCCGAAGGAGCACAGGATGAAAATTTGTCTCTTCCCTGCTTCCTGCAAGCATGAGACGAAACTGGAGATACTGTCTTTCTGCGTCACCGATACGACTATCCTTAAGTTTTTGTACAAAATCCTTGAGTTGTTCCTCCTGGGCCTTTTGCTCTTCCTGGGTCACAGAAGGTGTTTGTCTCACAGCTTTTCCACATCCTCCAAAAACAACAATCAAAACCAGGATAACACAAAAACGCTTCATCCCTTTCCTCTTCTTTCTCCAATTTATCCCCTTTAGGATAGGGAAAAAAAGAAAAAAAATCAACTCGACAGGATCTTTCTCCGGAAATACTTTTTCTTAAAAACAAAACTACCATGAGAACCTTTTATCAGATTCTCCCTTTTTTCACCTTTTTTAAGACAAGATCTTACTCTGATATGAATTTGAAAAAATCCCACTTTTATGATAGCATATATGACAGGAGGTTGCCATGATTTCGTATGAACAGATACTTGAAAACAACAAAGCCTGGGTTACGGAAAAACTCCAGCTTGATCCAGACTATTTTTTTAAACTCTCCCAGGGACAATCCCCGGGATATCTTTTTATTGGCTGCTCTGATAGCCGCATGCCCCTCAACACCTTCACCAAAACATCCCCTGGTGAACTCTTCATCCACCGAAACATCGCCAATGTCGTCTCCGAAAGCGATCCAAATTTTCTTGCGGTCCTTCAGTATGCCGTTGAGGTACTCCACGTGCCCCATATTATCATTGCCGGTCACTATGATTGTGGGGGAGTGAAATCTGTTTTTTACAATCAGGCTTACGGCCACATAAAACGCTGGCTTTCTCCCATCTTTCACATCTACAAAAAATACGCTCGTGAGCTTGAGAATCTTTCCACCGACAGAGAAAAATACGATAGACTCGCAGAACTCAATGTCATCGAAGGGGTCATGAAACTCTCGAGACATCCTCTTATCACGAAAGCACGCGAACAGGGGCAATCCCTCCAGATTCACGGCTGGATTATCGACATTTACACCGGTATTATTAAAGACCTCAGGGTTTTAGGTTAGCTGTTACCGTCGCCAGAGTCTTTTCACCCCTATAGGAGACGGTAACCTGGAAAGAATGGGAAAATCCTCGGTAGGAAAAGACCATGTTTTAAAATGGTGTTCCATATACCCTGAAATAGCCGGAGAAGGTCCAAAAGCCGCAAACAAACCCACTCCCTCAATGAAAGCCGGGACAAAATTCTCTCCAAGGGTATAGAGCCCGGCAAGAGGAGAAATGATAGCCACGCCACGAAGGACTTTCGATCCTCCATCTTCCTGCAAAAGCCACACACCACTTTTTGAAACCAGAGCCACCGGTTCCCCTCCTTCGGGATTGATATCCTCGAGATATATCGACCCTTCACTCACAATACAGAGCTTGTGTTTTGCCGTTCCCCGAACAATCAGAGGAAGCGTCGAGTAGATCACACCATTTTCCGGAAGATTATACATATCATCAAGATCAAGTACCACAGAACGTTCTACCGGTTCTGAAAATAAACCCTCCTCAAAACCAGGAGGAATCTTATAAAGAGTGAAATTCTCTAAACCCCGCGCAAGCTGGATCTTGCTTCCCGAAACAGGAGGTCGTTCAAAGATAATTTTCGTGGCCGTTCTTTGATAGTTCCACACCCGTTTTCCATCGATATAGACTATCACATTTCCCCTTGCAGCAGGCATCCAGAATTCCCGGGACCAACCATCTGCCACCGCCACATCTCCCACATGGCGACGAAAAAACTCCCCGGAGGTCAATTTGAGAACCCCTCTCTTCCCATCATAAACAAAATCACTTTCGGCAAAATAGTATTCCCTCTCCCCGAGAGAAAAGGCAAGCACATCCTCATCCTGAGAGAGCAGGCTTACATCCTTCCCACGAAGAACAATTTCTCCCAGGGTGTCCCATGCCTCTGAAGGAAGCTCTACCACAGGAGCCTTTTCTCTCAGATAAGGATTACGAGAAAGCAAAAGAGAAAGACGATTTTCTCCATCTATCGAAAGGGTTTCCATTTTTTGTGGACCTTTATAGTAAAGATAGTTTTCCCACAGACCATTGGTGGACACTTTTTTACGGATATAGAGATTTTGTTTTCCCGTCCAGGAAAAAGGCAGTACTACCTCACTCCCTCCCCAGGCCAGCCATTGCTTTTTTAAAGAGAGGTAATTCACCACCTCCTGAATAAACCAGCTTCCTTCCGTAGTGATTCTCCATGGATCTTTTACCTCCCTTTTTGCAAGTTCAAAAAGAGGTGCAAGATCCTGTCTTTTCTCCCATAACAAAGGCATACTCACCACAGAATTTTTCCCAAAGAAACCTGACTTTTCAATTTCCTGCACGATAACCTTCCCTGTAAGATGCAACGCATAGCTATTGGTTTCAAAGGTGCTACCCGGCGGAAGGGCGATATCTCCTTCTATCTCCCATGGCCAACGAAGAGACACATTCACAGGGAAAAGCCAGCTTACAGTTGCAGGGAAAAGAGGGACCCGCCAACCCTCCAGATGAAGTTCACTTTTCCCTATACCCCCTCCAGCCCAACCATCAAGCCTCCAGTTGGTAATTCCAAGACTCCACGTCAATTCGCCGGTGATAGTACTATTGGAGAGAGTAAGAGGAATTTTTCCCTCCCTACCAACCTCTCCTCGCTTAAAAAACACAAACCACTTTGCAACCTCTCCCTCGAGTAACCACCTTGCCTGGGTTTTTTGAGCCATCCTCTGGGTTTGCAAAAAGCCCATTTGTACCATGGAGGTAATCACCATGCTCAATAAAAAAAGAAGGGTGACTGCGACAAGCGCCACGACGGTAACCGATGCTTTCCCCCTTCGAAAACCTGCAAAGACACACAAAAATTTCTCTCCCCATGGAAAAAAGGAAAAAGAGCGTTTCATGCCCTTCACTTAATCCCCAAACGTTTCATCTTCTGGGTAAGAGTATTTCGATGAATACCAAGAAGTTGTGCTGCTCTTGAGATACGCCAGTGGGCACTATCCAGAGCACGGATGATCTGCTGTTTCTCCAACTCATCAAGATCCATCGATGTAATCACAAGATCTTCCTTTTGAACCAATGGTTTATGAGACGACTCTTCCTGTATCCGCTCTTGTTGAAGAAGTTGCTGGGGAATATCCTCTATCGAAATCACATCATCCGTCGTCATGATAATAGCGTGGTGAATAGCATTCTCAAGCTGACGTACATTTCCCGACCATTCATACTGGAGAAAAATCTTCACCACCTGCGGATCAATCTCTCGGATACGCACCCCCTCTTCTTGCTGATAAAGATGGAGGAAATGATTCATGAGAAGGGGAATATCCTCTCTTCGTTGACGAAGAGGTGGCAAAGAGAGGGAAACCACATTTAATCGGTAGTAAAGATCTTCTCGAAACTTTCCCTCTTTTACATACTGCCAGAGCTTACGGTTCGTGGCGGCAATCACACGCACATCCACAGGAATAGTCTCAAGTCCTCCAACACGGGAAATTGTCTTGTCCTCAATCACCCGAAGCATTTTTGCCTGGAGAGAAAGAGACATCTCACTGATCTCATCAAGAAAAATCGTACCCTGATTGGCTAGCTCGAACTTCCCGATTTTTCGTTTTTGTGCCCCGGTAAATGCTCCCTTCTCATAACCGAAAAGCTCACTCTCTAGAAGCATCTCTGGAATCTCGGCACAGTTTATTTTCACAAAAGGACCAAAATTTCTCCGACTTAGCGCGTGGATTGCCTGGGCAAAAACCTCTTTCCCTGTCCCGCTCTCCCCTTCAATGAGGATATTCGCATTGCTTTTTGCTGCTTTTTCCGCCTGTAAAAATGTTTGAATAATTGCCTTTGAATATCCCACCACACCGAGCTTTTCCATCGTATACGTGATACCCACCGCCTCTCTATCGGGCACAGGAAGATAGGATTCTATGCCAGGTATAACCTCCATGGTTTCTCCTTGACTGTAAAAACATCATTTATTCATTATACCACATTCTTAAAAAAAAGCAAGTGGGAAAACAAAAAAGCAACGAAAACGAACCTATCGTCGTCTGCTTCCCATGACTTTTTGAAGAGTTTCTTCCATCCCCTTGGCCTGTTCATAAGGTGAAATCTTTACCTGACTTCCTTCCCCGAGTGAAAAAGTCACAAACTGGAAATCACTTTTTACCTGGAGAACAGCGTTTTTAATCTTGATTTTTACCCCAGGATACACCGTTTTACTTGCCGAAATCTTGGCTTCAGCAGCAAGCCCATCGATATATTTCTGGATCTCGGCAATCTGATCCTCTGTTTCTTGAAGGATTGTTTTGAGTTCGGTCTGTTTTGCCACAAGCTCATTGTAAAGAATTTCCTTGTCCGGAGGAAGAGGTCCACTGGCAAGAAGCATGGAATAGTTTGTAACCTGCTTATTGATATCGGGAAGTTGCTTTTTAATATTGTCTCTCTGCGTAATGAGTGTCATGAGTTTATCCTCTGCATCAGGATCAATCCCTGCCTCAAGAATCGTCTCCGCATAAGCCTCTGTACCCAAAAACTTCGCATTAATCTCCTGAAAAGCACGGATCCTTCCCCCTCCAATCTGAGAACGTCTTCCACCCTGACAAAAAACCCTTTTTTTGGAGCTGACATCGCTATGGAGTATGGCTTCCGTTACCACGATATCTCCTTCTGCTCGTATCGTGGCACGCTCAATAAATTTCGCATATAGATCCCCCCCGCATACAATCTGAGCCTCATCCTTTCCCTGGATACCCTGTCTGACCACAAGATTGCCTTCAGCAGTGATATGTGCCTTGCCCACGTTCCCTTTGATCTCTACATTTCCTCCCGCGTATACCTTAAAGGTATCATTGACATTGCCATAGACAACAACGTTCCCCGGGAAGTTGACATCTCCTGTACTTGGACCGACATCCCCCCGAACCTCATAAACCGGTTCTACGTTAATACGACCATTTTTAAATACTACCTGCCCGTTAATATCAGAAATAAGTTGGAGTCCATCGGGTGAAAGATGGTTGTTGTTTCCCGGAAGAAGGGGCACATCTTTTCCATCTCGAGCAGGCAGAACACGTCCAGTAATAGTTTTCCCTGGCTTCCCTTTCCCCGCGGGTTCTTTTACGGCCAGGATCTGTCCAGCCACTACTGACTGTACCACATCAAGATCGTGAAAATCCACAGAACCATCTTCTTTCACTTTTACCACGGCCTTATCGCTATCCGTTTTGAAATGGTAATGGATCTGGGCATCTTTCCCGTCCTCAGGATAATCTCCTTCTGCCACGATCACCGGCACATTGTACAACTCGTTTTCAAACGCCTGGGTAATAGCATCCTCTTTTACACCATAAAACACCTTCTTGGCTTTCAGAAGATTAATTACCTCATCGTTTTCAGGGAAACCCCCGCCCTTCTCTGGCCGGGTAACTACCATAAAGGCCTTCATTTCATCAGTAGAAATCTGAAAAGAGATCTTGGCATCTCCAGGCGTAGGACTGCGATCACCGATTTTTACCCACTGACCAGAGGCATTTTGAACAGCTTTCCGCAAAAGATTCTCGTCATACCCTGTTATGCCCTTATTGGCAAGAATCGCTTTTGCTACATCAAAATTAACAGATTTTCCCTGCCCTTTGGGTGGGGTGACTTTTACCATGAGACTATGGGTTCTCGGTATGACATGAAAGGATCCATCCTCATTAGCTGAAAACTCCACTTCTGCCTCTCCAGCCCCTCCCAGAAGTTCTACACCAAGAGAAAGTGATTTCGTCTTTTTGACAAGGATTTTCATAGGCTTTCGACCAAAACCAAGAAAACCACTTTTTCCCCGTTCAAGAATCTCATATTCCAGATTCAAGAGACTCGTATTCCAGAATTTTGCTGCCTCCTTCAACGCATCCTCGATAGAAAAAGCAAAAACCTCCAGCTCTGCTGGCCCTTGATTTGCCGATGTTTCCATCACCTGATCATGTTCCAAGAGTTCTCTCAGTCTATCCATATGCCCTCCTATCGGTACTCCCTTCGAGCATGTGCAGGGGGAATCCCAAGTATCCCCCTGTATTTGGCAACCGTCCGTCTGGATACCTTTATCCCCTTGTTCTCAAGAATACTCACTATCTGTTCATCACTTAAGGGATCTGCCTTGTCCTCCTGAGCTACGATCTGGCGAATCATGTCATGAATACTCTTCGTAGAAACATCTTCCTGGGACACATTTTTTACCGAAGCTGAAAAAAACTGCTTCAAAGGGATTACCTTTCCTTGAACCTGAATGTACTTATCTTTTACTACCCGGCTCACCGTGGATTCATGAATACCCAGTTCCTCCGCGATATCCCGCAAACGAAGGGGCTTCTGATAACGTGCCCCCTTAATAAAAAAGTCTTTTTGGTATTCAACCAGGGCATGAATTACGCGATAAACTATTTCCTTGCGGCTTTCCAGGTTTTCGATCAATGTTTTCGCGCTGTTTAGATTGTTTTTCAAAAACTTTTTGTCCTCTCGAGATAATTTCTCATTTTCTGCTAGTGAGAGATAATACTGATCCAACCGTACATCAGGAATATAGTATTCATTTAAACGAATAGAGATCTTATCCCCCTCAACATCGACAAACGCTTCAGGAATAATCGTCATCGCCGATTCTCCCCACCCAGTCACAGGCACAGGCTTGAGTTCTGCGAGGTTTTCAAGCACTTTTTGAAGGTTTTCCTCCGACAACTTGTAATATTTTCTTATATGAGAATATAAACGTTTTTCGAGAAGATCGGGAACCTCCTTGAGTAAACGAGCCTCCAGACTCTCGGGACCAAAGGTCTCCTCCGCCTGAAAAACAAGAAACTCATGCACCCCACGTGAAGCAAGTCCCTCAGGATCAAGGCGCATAATCTTTTGCCGAATCTGTTCTACCTCTTCAAGGGTATAATCGGTCCCCTGGATGAGATCTTTCACATCCTGACGCAAAAAACCATTGGTATCTAAAGAGGTAAGAAGAAGCATGGCTATTTCTTCTTCTCTCTCACTCCAACCCGCAAAATGGATTTGTTCACGCAGATGGTCAAGGAGGCCTTTTGTATCTGCTGCATTTTCAAAAACAAAATCGGGGGCTGTCAGAAAAGACTGACGTTTTAATCGCCATTTTCCACCCTCTGGTACCGGATTTTCAAGCTTTATAAGGGGATTTTTTTCCGCTTCTTCTCTTAATTTCTCCCTGAGCTCCGGCAGAGGAAGCGTTAAAATCTCCATCTGTTGGACAAGCAGAGGCATCAAAATCTGGCGCTGATCCTGAATAAGTTGCTGTTTCATTTTCTGCACAAAAAGTATGCCATATTTTTTATTTTTTTGCAAGTCTTTTAAAGGCAAGAAAAAAAATTTTCAGGTTTATATACCCTGAGAAAAACTTTTTTCTCCAACCACTTGCAAAAAAATAAAAATGGTGTATAATGAAATCACGGGTTTTTGTATAAAAATAAAATATCATATAAAGGGAGGATTTTATGGCTGAAAAACCAAAGTACGTGTACTTTTTCGGCGGCGGTAAAGCTGAGGGTAACGGTAAGATGAAAGACCTTCTGGGAGGGAAGGGAGCCGGTCTAGCCGAAATGACAAGCATTGGATTACCAGTACCGGCTGGCTTCACTATTACAACAGAAGTATGTGAGCTCTATTACAAAAATAACAAACAATATCCTGAGGGTCTCAAAGAAGAGGTTGAAGAACATCTCAAAAGATTAGAAAATCTTGTTGGAAAGAAACTGGGCGACCCTGAAGATCCTCTGCTTGTTTCTGTCCGCTCGGGAGCCCCCATCTCGATGCCTGGCATGATGGAAACCATCCTCAATCTTGGTCTCAATGACAAGTCTGTTGAAGGCCTCGCCAGAAAAACAGGCAACCGTCGGTTTGCTCTTGATGCTTATCGCCGGTTTATCATGATGTATGGATCCATTGCCATGGATGTCCCGAGGGAAGAATTTGACAAGGCCTTCGATCACATTAAGGAAACCATGACAAGAAAACGCCTCAATATCCCTCGCGGACAAAAGGTTCAGGACACCGATGTGAATGAAGAAGAGCTCGAAGCTCTCATCAAAGAATTCAAAGAGATCTACAAGCACCATGTGAAAAAAGATTTCCCCCAGGATCCTCAAGAACAGTTATGGGGGGCTATCCATGCTGTGTTTGATTCCTGGATGGCTGACAAGGCAGTTACCTACCGCAAGGTGGAAAAGATCACAGGCATTCGTGGTACCGCAGTCAATGTGGTGCAGATGGTTTTCGGAAACAAAGGAGACACCAGTGGAACAGGGGTATGTTTTACCCGCGATCCAAGCACAGGAGAAAATACCTTCTACGGCGACTTCCTCCCCAATGCCCAGGGAGAGGACGTTGTGGCAGGTATTCGAACACCTCTCAAACTCTCGGAATTTGAACGCACAAATCCCACAGCCTATAAACAGCTTGTTGAGGTACGCAAGATCCTCGAAACACACTACAAAGACATGCAGGACCTCGAATTTACTGTGGAAGAAGGCAAACTCTACATGCTCCAGTGTCGAAGTGGAAAACGTACACCGATTGCTGCTTTCAAGATCGCCGTTGACATGGTAAACGAAGGCCTCATCACCAAAGAAGAAGCAATCCTACGTATCAGACCTCAGGATATCGAGGGACTCTTCTACCCCATCATCGACCCCTCTCAAAAAGAAGAACTCAAGAAAAACTTCATCGTCCAGGGTATCGACGCCGTTCCCGGTGCAGCAACAGGCCGCGTTGTGTTTACAGCCAAAGAAGCTGAAGAATGGGCTGCTAAGGGAGAAAAGGTAATCCTTGTTCGACACGAAACCAGTCCCGAGGATGTGGGGGGCATGCATGCTGCTCAGGGTATTCTCACCGCTACCGGTGGGAAAACCTCTCACGCAGCGGTGGTAGCTCGTGGTTGGGGTAAGTGTTGTATCGTTGGATGTGAACAGATGACTATCGATTATAATAAGGAAGAATTTCGTGTTGGAGATATTGTGGTGAAAAAAGGTGATGAGATCACCCTCAACGGAAGTACAGGAGAGGTTTTCAAAGGAGCCATGAAATTGATCAAACCCACACCTCCCGAACAGTATTACACCCTGATGAAGTGGTGCGACGAGATCCGAAGGCTTCGTGTACGCACCAACGCTGATACCCCTTATGATGCCCAGAACGCCCTTGAGATGGGGGCTGAGGGTATTGGTCTCTGCCGAACAGAACACATGTTCTTTGATACTGAGGAGAGACGTCTCGCTATTCAAAGCATGATCGTTGCCGATACCTACGAACAACGTGTCAAAGCCTTGGAGAAGCTTTTACCCTTCCAGAGAGAGGACTTCATAGGAATCTTTAAGGTTATGGACGGGAAACCTGTGACTATCCGTCTCATTGACCCACCGCTCCATGAGTTTGTCCCCCATGGGTGGAACGGTCAAGAGGTTCTCGCCCAGAAACTCAAGATCCCTGTCGATAAGGTTCGCCAGAGAGTGGCACAACTCGAAGAAGCCAACCCCATGCTAGGACATCGCGGATGCCGTCTTGCCATCACGTATCCTGAAATCCTTGATATGCAGGTACGGGCTATCATCGAGGCTGCCTGTGAATGTACCAAACAAGGAATCAAGGTCTTCCCTGAGATCATGGTTCCTCTCGTCATGGACAAAAAGGAATTTGAAATCCTCGAGAAACGGATCCGTGAAGTAGCAGACAAGATTCTCGAAGAGAATAAAATGAAAATTGAATACAAAGTGGGTACCATGATCGAAGTTCCCCGGGCAGCTCTGCTGGCTGACAAGATCGCTGAAAAGGCAGAATTCTTCTCATTTGGAACCAACGATTTGACCCAGATGACCATGGGACTTTCCCGAGACGATGCTGGAAGATTTCTGCCAGATTATATTGATGAAAAGAAAACAGGGATCTTCAAAGCCGATCCCTTCCAATCTCTGGACCAGGAGGGAGTCGGCTTACTCGTAAAATGGGCTATCGAAAAAGGTCGTTCCACAAGACCAAACCTCAAGATAGGAATCTGTGGAGAACACGGTGGTGACGCCGCTTCAGTGAAATTCTGTCACAAAGTAGGCATGGACTATGTCTCCTGCTCTCCTTTCCGTGTACCTATCGCAAGACTTGCTGCAGCCCAAGCAACTATTGAAGAAAAAATGGGAAAATAACAAAACCCGAAGAAAACCCCACGGGCTGTCTCAGGAGGTGAGGCAGCCCTTTTTTATGAAACATCCCCTCGAGAAATCTGCCGGCATTTCTCAACAACAATCCAGGAAAACTCTATGGTTTCACCCTACGTGACAAAAGTGGCTCTCTTTTCCTCACATTCAGGAAACCCATCAAGATGGAGGTGATAGCTATTCCCGTGTTGCCGTCATGACAAAATACCTTTTTGCTATTACCTTGTAGCAGTGGCATTCAAAACCAGGGCGCTTGCCGTCTCTCCAGCAAAAAACAGAAAATGGGATATTCCTTTATCGCAGTCTCATCCACGCTCATTCAAAAACTGTAAAATGGTAAGAGCTTTTTCTCTGAGTTCCCCACGAAACATGTAACCAGTGTTATTCACGTTCCTAAAGATGGAGAGTTTTGATATTACTTTTTTGCAACGAGTTTTCCCCTGGCTCTTCCCTTCTCGCAGTTATCCTTTTTACATAAGCTCTTTCGCAGGAGAAGAAATCTCTCACGTGAGTTATTACCTTTTTACAGTGATCCCTTTTCAAAACTGTAACAGGGAAAGAGCATCGTTGCTGGCAGGAAAAAAGCCCCGACATACCATCTCTGGAGACGAAGCCTACTACAAACCCCATCTCAACGAATTTTTTCACTTTCCCTGGAAAAATATTTCACTTATACGAGTATGATGCCGTATATTAAGTAAGGGAGGAAGCCTATGAAAAAAATCGTAGGTGTGATGTTTGTGTTTTTTCTCTCAGGGTGTAATGTTCTTAGCGTGTTTAATATCACCGATCCGACAAAAGAAACAAACGTTGAGTATCTTCTGGGACTGGGAGAGTATTACATCCAGAATATGGAGTATGATAAAGCCTATCAGATGTATAGTCGTGCCGTAGAACTCGAACCGGATAACGCAAAAGCTCTCGAGGGTCAAGCAACCGCGGCTCTCTATAAAGAGATTCCTTTCACCAACGTGGTGCTCGCCATTGTGAAAAATAACAGCACCCTTATCCCTCAAAATGGTCTCTACCGGGCTGCTGGTCTCATATCATCCAACATGCTTACCATCATGCAGGGAAAAGCAAAAGGCCTTGATTCCAACGATGTGCAGATCAATACCGTTTTTTTCCTCATTGGAAACCTCTGGGCTGTGTTTCTCGAACTGGACAGTAACGGTAACGGCAACGTAGAAAACGATACCAGAGATCTCTTTATTCTCAACCAGGATTTCACCATTGAGAACAATACCACCAATCGCTCCTTTGTCGATCTGGCTCAAGCAGGTATCACCTTTCAAAGAAGACGCCCTCTCATCATCAATCTTCTGGATTACAGCGATATTGCCCTGTCCAATATCCTGGGGCAACTCCAGAGCGAACAAACACGAGAGTTTTTTGCCTCTCTTACCAGTGGGTTCTCTGCCATTCGTTCCTCGGTAGAAGATGTGCTCCAGATGAGCGGTAGCGTCACCAATCTCCTCGGGAACAATGATCCTGATAGCATTACTAACCTTATTGGAGAAGGAGGATATGCTCCTGGAGACTACACTACTTTTACAAACGATCTTGCCAGTATCGGTATCACCAACTGGCTGGAACTTACCAATAGTTTTCCCGATCTGGGTGGTGGCTTCGATGCGATAAGTAATTACTTTGGATTATAGGAGAAGATGGTGAAAAGGTTTCTCTTTTTCCTCTTTCTTTTTCCCCTGGCATGGGCAACGGAGTGGAAGTTACGTATCCCCACAGACATCCTTGCCACAGGAGGCGCTGGTATTGCAGCCGATGATAAGACAGGGCTTCTTTTTATGAACCCTGCTGTCTATGCTATCCAGGCAAACCGACATTTTCTTCTGGGTTCCCTGGGAGGAGGAGCCAACTTTTCTCTCTTTGACCTTTATCAGGTATACAATCATCTCGCTACCAATAACAACGATATCGCTACCCTTACTCCTGATATGTGGCGATCCCTTGCCTCCCTTGGCCTTTATACTTCCCTCATTGGCCCCCTTTATCTCGGCTACATGGGAGACAGGATAGGCATTGTGCTGTTCAATGATTTCCGTATCTTTGTAAGACAAAAGGCTTCTCCTATTCTTCCCTATTTTGAATGGAAAAGTTACCTCGATATTGGACTCCAGATGGGGGTGGGGTTTAGTCTTCCTGATGTAAGTTTTCTTCCCCGACAATCACGGCTTTATGGGGGACTTTCAGTGAAACTCATTAACCGCTTCCAGTATACTGATGATCGCCTATCGATTCTTGAGCTTATGGACAAGGTTAATAGCCTTTTTTCATTCCAGAGTGGATTCCTCATGGGGCAGGCTCTGGGTTCAGACTTGGGTCTTCTCTACAAGCAGGATAAATGGCGTGTAGGGCTCGTCATTCGTGATTGGTTCACCACAAGCTTTCAATGGGTGGCTTATGACGCTCGTTTTCAGGTAATTTCTAATAATGCCGGTATCACCACCTGGTGGCCTTCGGTAGATGTTGGTATAAGCTATCATCTGGGTAATATCCTCTCCAGGTATCTTCTGGGTAATATCATCCTCTATGCTGATCTTGTGAATATCACCGATTGGAGAGAAAATGGCTGGTTAAAAACCCGCTTCGGTATCGAGGGAAGGATACTAGAGTTTATTATAGCAAGAGCAGGCCTTTACAAGGGATACCCCACGCTGGGAGTAGGTCTCGATCTTCCCCTGCTCAAAATCCATATCACCTACTACACTGAAGAACTTGGAACCGTCCCCGGTGCTGCTCCTCTCCCCATTCTGACCGCTGAAACCCAACTCATCTTCTAAAAAGACTCTCTCACCTTTTTTCATTTGCTTGACAGATTTTTTCTCTATACGTATACTTAATGATACGATTTAGTGGGAGGTCCCTATGGTAACCGCTGCCCGGATTCGCAGTTTAAAGGGCAAACGAAAAATCTCGATGCTTACCGCCTATGACTATTTGACTGCCCGTATCCTCGAAGCTGCTTCCATTGATATCATCCTCGTAGGGGATTCAATGGGAACAACAGTTCTCGGCTATCCTACCACGATTCCTGTCTCCATGGATATCATGGTCCCCCATGTTGCTGCCGTCAAGCGGGGAGCTCCTCACACGATGGTTGTCGCTGATATGCCTTTTCTCTCCTATGGTCTCTCCGAAGAAGAAGCTATTCGCAATGCAGGAAGGTTTCTCAAAGAGGGTAATGCCGATGCCATAAAACTCGAAGGAGGGAGAGAAATCGTCCCCCTCATAGAAAAAATGGTCTCGCTCGGCATTCCTGTTATGGGCCATATAGGACTTCGTCCCCAACAGGTACTCAAGGTGGGATACCAGATTGCCGGAAAAAACGACAAAGAGATCGAAGAACTCAGTGAAGACGCCAAAATCCTGGAAAACGCCGGGATCTTCAGTCTTGTTCTTGAAGACACTACCGAAGAGGCAGCAAGACTCATTACCGACATGCTTTCTATCCCAACGATTGGCATTGGCGCGGGGAGATACACTGATGGTCAGGTACTCGTGATCACCGATATGCTGGGATACAACCCGGAAATCAACTACAAGCACAACAAAACCTACGTCAATCTCTACAATACGATTTTTAATGCGGCCGTTCAATACAAAGAAGAAGTAGAAAAGGGCCTCTTTCCTGCAGAAGAAAATGTTTTTCATCAGAAATAACCTATGATAACCCATGATGGGAGTTTTACCGCATTTTTTACCGCTTTTCTTGTTGCCCTATCCCGGGGAGAGGATTTTGGCCCCGAAGAGGGGGGACTTTTTGAAACGAAGAGTGTTTCCCCCGATGATAGGCTCGTTGAACAATGGCTTGCCAGAACAAAACAAGCCTACGGAAGTGAGGTAGTTTCTGATTTTTTAGCTCTCTTTTTTTCCGAAGAAAAAGACCGTGAAAGCCTTTTTCTTTCCTATGCAAAACTTCTTGAAAAAAAAGGAAAAACCATCCGTAATGCAAGGCAAGAACCCATTATCGCCAGGATAATGAAAATTCGAAGGGCATACTTTTTTGAAGTGCATCGTTTCCAGGGGCTTGTTCGATTTCGTGAAATCCAGGGATGGCTGTATGCCCCCATTGAACCAACCTACCATATCCTCCCCTATCTCTGGTCGCACTTCCATCGACGTCTTCCCCGAGAAAAATGGATTATTCACGATACAGGGAGGGATGTGGCCGTACTCTATGATGGTGAAATCCATTGGACAAATGGATTCTCTCTGGATGGCACACTTGAAGAACTTGTCAGCGAAAGGGAAAAAGAGATTCAAGCACTCTGGAAAGGATTCTACCAGAGCATCGCCATCCCTGAACGAAAAAATCCCCGCCAACAGCGTCAGATGATGCCAAAAAAATACTGGAAATACCTCGTAGAAAAAGAAAACAACCCAGCATAAAAAATTTCCACCTTTCTCCATGCAAGGTTTGCGATCAAGACTCTTCCTCATATTTTCTCAAAAAATTCTTTTTTTGCATCTTTTGATATCCTTTTTGCCTTATTAAAATGAAACGACAAAATACTTACCACAAGGAGGAAAGTATGAGAAGAACCGTATGGATCATGGTGTTGTCCGGTATAGCCGGGGTTTCGATGTTGTTCGGCTGGGGACCTGCTGGTGTCCAGGGAGCAAGAAGTTCCGTGAATTACGGTCCAAGAATGGGGATGAGAGGTATAGGCATGATTACCAATCTCTCCCAGGACCAGAAGGATAAGATCTTTGCTATCCAGCAGAATCTCGAAAAAGATATTGCTTCCCTGCAGACTGAAGCCAATCAGATCCGCTACGATCTGCACAAAGTGCTGACGGCTACCAACGTGGACGAAAAGAAAGCAAAAGACCTCCACGCCAAGCTTCAGTCCATCCAGCAAAAGATAGCTGATCGTCGCTTTCAGGCAGAACTGGATATGCTTAAAGTCCTCACCCCCGAACAACGACAGCAACTCCAGAATCTCCCCGCACCAAACAGGGGAAGAGGCGGCAGAATGGGCAAGTGGTAAAGCACCACCAAACACCAAACCTCCTTACATAAAGCCTGGTCAGTCTCCTGACCAGGCTTTTTTTTAAAAAAACAAAAGTTGAAACTTTTTCTTTTTTTAGCTATAATAAAACAGTACGAGAGAAAATCCCCTCTGGAGACTCTCCATCTTTTGGTCGATACAATCAAAAAGAAACAAGCAAGGAGGGTTGAATGCTACGGATACACCCCTTACCACAAAATGAAGTTTATCATGCTCTTGAGCATCGAGAGTTTTCTCCAGCGATTACTTCAGGCCCTTCGGCTGTGGTTTTGTCACAGGACTGGTGTCCGGACTGGCTTGCCATGGAAAAGTGGCTAGAGGCCTGGAAAGATTCCAAGAGAGTAGAACAAGAGATCGATATTTACATCTACCTCTACAACAGAGAACCCGAGTTTGTAAGATTTCTTGCTCTAAAGGAAAACGTCTGGAATAATTATCTCATCCCGTATGTCCGATACTACTGTGGAAACCATCTCATCGCCGAAAGCAATTACGTTACCCCCGAAGGATTTCTCAAAAGATTTGAAAACGAGCGATGTACACAACTCAAGGAGAATGTATGAGATTCCGAAGAAACGCAAAATTTATCAGTGAAATCAATATGACACCGGTGATTGATATTGTCTTTCAGCTTTTAACCTTTTTTATGCTTACCTCTACCTTTATCAAAAGCTCAGCCATCAACGTCGACCTCCCCAGCAGCAAAACCTCTGACGCTCAGCCCGTGAGAGAAGTGGTGGTTGTCCTCTACAAAGATGGTCGCATCACCGTAAATAACCAACCTGTCCAGAAAAATGCTATCACCTCCTTCATCTCAAAATATGCCCAGCAAGACAGCGAGCTCGTGGTAACTGTCCAGGGAGACAAGCGTGTGGATTACGGTCTTTTGATCGAAGTGATGGATGCTGTTCGCCAGGCAGGTGTCAAACGTCTCAGTCTGGCCACCATCTACAAAGAGGATTAACATGAAAGCCTCACTTCCTGAACCCATCTCCTTTCGGCAAAGCCTGGTTGCGTCGATCATCCTTCACCTGATTCTTCTTTTGATTGTGAGTCTTCTTCTCACCAAGTCTCCTTTTAAACAGGAGATTGAACCAATCATTGTCACTATAGAGGCTCCATCGGCGATGGCCGAAGGTGCAGAGGCAAGTCCCGCTCCTCCTGTCTCCACCAGTCAACCCACCGTTGCCCCCCCGTCACAAAAGACTCCCGCCCCACAAAAAGAAGAAGCCAAGAAAGTACTCGAACAAGCAAAAGAAAAAATAAAAAAAACCACCACCACCTCAAAACCTGTCCCTTCTTCAACGCCAACCTCGACACAGGAAACCCCAACCACCCAGTCTTCTCAAAACGTAGAGAGTGAAGACGATATCCTCGCAAAAAGCATAGAAAAAGCCCTCCAGAGTACAGGGAAAAAAGCTACCGGCACCTCCACCTCTTCAGGAAGTGGGCAGCAGGGAACCGGCTCTGATCCCCTTGGTGATGCTGCCTGGAAATCCAGACCACGAAAAACCATCTTCTTCCCTGATATTGCCTCCAAGATTCGAGAAAAGGTTTCCAATCCCCTCATGGGGTACACTGTCACGGCGAAAATTGTTTTTGACAATCAGGGACTTGCCATCCGTGTGGAAATCATACGCTCCTCAGGAGATCCCTTAATTGATAGCATTTTTCTCTCAGAGCTCAAAAAAATCCGCGTGGAATCTATTTCCGAGGATAGACTTGATGAGATTACCAAAACCTTTAAGGTTAGTGTGCGTTAAAATATCCGAAACATAACCATTTGAGAAAAACAGAAGGATACCTCAATCATGTTTCATCTGATACGAAAATACTCCAATCGCAAGCTCTACGACATCGCCACTCGCTCTTTTATCAAACAAGAGGATCTGATCATGCTCCTCATCCAGGGCGAAGAGGTTCGTATCGAAGACAGTGATACCCATGTGGACATCACCTCTCTTGAAATCCAGAAAGCCCTCGTCCGTTTTCCTGAACTTCAAAAACTTTATGTTTCTAAAAAACTCTTCCTTCAATCCTCTCAGCCATCTCCTGATACAGAACTTGAGACAGCCACACCCAACGGAGAGGGATATGTTCCTGCCGAGATTCGTCTTCTCTACAAGTCTCTTGAATACCTCACTGCCTCACTACGAATCCTTGCCAGCGAACCCGTTTACAATACAGCCCTCCATGCAGATCTGGTGGAGAATTTCCTCTTCATCGAAAAGCGCCTCAGAAAACTCAAAAAAAAACATAAGCTTATTTAGGTTATGGAAATACGACTGGCAAAACCAGACGAAACAAACGAACTCATCGAAATGTGTCGATGGTTTACCACTTCTCCCTTTCAATTTGATGATCGCCTTGAAGGGGTTTCGAGTGGATTTGAGCCCATCTTCGCAAAAAATATGCTTCTCTCACCATCAACCATAACCTACGTCGCTACCGAAAGCCAGAAAATTTTAGGGTTTATTGCCTTTCATCCCTTGAGTCCTATCTCAGAACATGCCGGAAAACGTATTGCCAACATTCTTCTCCTTGTGGTCAGACCCGAAAACCAAAACCAGGGTATAGGAGGGAGTCTTGTTGACAGGGCTCTCTCCCATCTTTCCAATCTCCAGGTAGACATAGTAACGGTAGGCACAGACCTCTATAACATCCCCGCCCTTCAGGTTTATACTTCCAGAGGATTTTATCCCCGCCTTGTGTGGCACATTTTCCGTTATTACGATCTTTTACCAAAAGACAAAAAAGAACTTCCCTCTCAAACAACCTCTCTCTCGGCCAATATTCGTCCCCTCTCCCTCAACGAGATTCAACCATTTGAAGAAAGTTTTTCCCGTCCTCTCTCACTCTTACGTGACAAATACGTACATAAATCCTCACTCCGAAAATACCTTATCGAAAAATGGAAATCCCAGATAAACCAGGCCAAACTCTTTTGCCTCGGCTATTGTATTAACGATCGCCCCATTGCCCTCATCACCATCCAGCAAGATACGCTCAGTGAACAAACACTCAAAACAGAAAAACCTGTTTACCGTATTCTTGATGTGCTTACCCTGCCCAGTACTGAGCTCTCCATCCTGAGGAGTCTTCTTCAAGAGATGACTGTCCGTTTCTCCGCAAGCCTCCTCGAGATATGGATAGACGCTACGGAGAATCTTCTGATCCAGACCATCGAGGATGCCGGTTTTCGTCTCGCCTACAGCGGCATCAACCTCCACGCGTACCCTGTACCACCTACAAAAGAACCCTGATAGCTCCTCCTATCCTCAAACCCCGCAGAAGAAATTGTAATCTCTTTTCTTCCTCATAGGAATCAAGAGTCCCACCATGAAATTCCTTCCAATACAAGTGGACATCCCCCTCTCCCCCAAGATCCATCCATCCTCCCACAAATCCAACACGAAACCGTCGCCACTGATAGCCTGTGGAGAGAGAAACTCCCCATCCCATGAGTCCTACCCCATTCCCCGAAGCCCTCTCCACCACCACAGGAGATCCCCAACCCTCATCGAGAAAAAAACGCCGCATCTCAGACTCTCGCAACTCCAGATCAAAGAGATACCCCCATCCTCCCATCACACGCAAAGCCGTCTCCCACTGTGCCACTCGCATTTCCCAGCCCACTGTCAGCATCCCTGCCACCATATCTCCAGAAAAAACCGGTCTCACCTCATACCTACCCTGCACACCAATGCCAAATATTCGGTAGTACATGCCTCCCAACTCCCAGAACAGCCCGGAAAAAAGCTTCGACTCCTGCCACGCAGAAAATTCAAGCGAAGGTAATCCTCCCTCCGGTACGAAAAAACACGCCTCTCCTCCCAACGAGAGACCATATATTCCACTCGCAAGTATCACTCCTACAACGATTGTGCGAATTCTCATGCTCTTCTCCTCTGCCACAGTATCTCCACAACAAAACAAAACAACAGCCCGTATCCCACACCACCAACAATCAAAAGCGCCTGGGAAATCGACTCATGCCACACACTAAAGAGAACTCCCTGGGCTATAACCCCCAACCCAATAAGAGCACCATACACAAGACTTTTGTGAACAGTATAAAAACTCACCAAAAACGAAATAAGGGCATAAGGAATAAACCAGAAGGTATAAGGAGCCAGATACTCCTTCAAACCCGGATAGTTCCCTCCCAGAAACCCCTCCGCTATAAGAGAGCGAAAAATCCACACACACCCTGTGTATCCAAGCAGTATCACTACCAGCACACCAAGTCCCCACAAAGTCAAAAGATGGGATCGTTCTTTTCGCTTTGCCATCACAGGAAGAAAAACCGTCGTAAAAGCCGACGCAAGAAAAAAAGACGCCCTCGCGATAAGGCCAGCCATCGCATACGTTCCCACAACCGCCTGATTGAGAAAAAACGACCTCACAAGAAGCACATCAAACGACGAAAGAACCATGTACGCTCCCCCTGAAACCATACTTACCACAAACGATTTCCAGAAATGCTGGTACCTACCACATCCTGTGTTCGGCAATTCCCTATACCACTGCCAGAGCATCCATCCATACACAAACGCTGCCAACACCATCGGGACCAAATAGGCAAACATCAGAGAAAAGGCCGTTTTCCACTTCAGAGCAAGCACTATCCCCAAACCCAATTTCATCAACGTTGTCACCGTTGTCACCCAAAAAAGAAGAAGAAACTCATGCTGAAACTGCAAAACGGCATAGAAAAAAATCTGCACATAATTGACAAGGACAATCACAAAAAGCACCATAAGCACGGCCTTATCTGGCAGTTTCAACCAGACCTGAAGAAGCGGTATAGCCAGAAAAAGCACAATCTCAAGTACCACCAGTATCTTCATCAAACTCATAAATAAAAAACGAATAAAAGATCGAATTCCTTGAGGATTTTCTCGAAAGATCTCCCCTAACGACTGGTTCATAAAGAGCTGGAGCCCCATCACCGGCATCGAAAGCAAGGAAAAAAGGGACCCCATCAACGGACTCAATACCCCATATTCGACGGGCCCAATCAACTTCCCCACCACCATATTAAAAACAAAATTGATACCTCCTGTTACAAAGGTCGCCACCGTCATAAGCCCGGTATACGCTACCACCTCTCGACGTTTCAACTCTCTCATAGAATTTCCATACTTGAAAGAAAATTTTTGTCTACAAACTGAATAGCCCCAATATCAAATCGAATCATCACCCGACTTCCGACAATTTTTACAACTTCACCTTCACCCATGAGCCTGTGCCTCACCCTTACGCCCGGTTGAAGATCCTCAAAACGTGCCTGTTTTCCTGATACGGATGTCTCGAATACTTTTTCTTTTTTTTCTTCATTATTTGCTTTGCGGAAAGTGTCTCGTGCTGCAGTTTTGAAATCATCCAACCAGAAGTCCGTTTTTTTTCGCCATTCCCACGCCTCTTTTTTTCGTTGAATCTTTTTTTCCTCAACACAATCCTCTGGAAGATACTCCAAAAAAGGAGAGGGCCTTGTTTTTATCGTTTCCCCAAAAGCAAACCTCTCTTCTGGCACACAGAGGATAAGCTTTTCTTTTGCCCGTGTTGCTGCCACATAAAAGAGTCGCCTCTCCTCATTAAGTCCCTGGGGCGTTTCAGTGCTCCTACTCAGGGGAATCAGACCTTCTACCACATCGAGAACAAACACCGCCCTGAATTCCAATCCCTTGGAGTTATGAATAGTCATCAACCAAACACAATCGGTATTTTTTACCTCTTCTTCAGCGGTATTGAGCACCACATAATTCAAAAAGTCCATAATCGTACTCTCTGGATTGGCTTCCTCAAAAGACCTGGCAGCATCCACGAGAGCCTGAATGTTCTCCCATCGCTCCTCCTCTTTCTGTTGTTTCCAATACTCCTCAAAAGGAATCACATCAAGCAAAAGCCTCAAGAAGGTTGCTGGCAAAACAGTATCAACAGGTTCTCGAAGTTGTAAAAAAATCTCTGCCATCTCCATCAGTACCTTCGCTCGAGGACCTATTCCCGGAATAGAAGAGGCTTGCTTCATGGCTTCAATAAGATCGCAGTGATTTTGCTGGGCATAATTTACCAAACGACTCACCGTTACTTCACCAATCCCTCGAGGTGGTACTTCTATGAGTCTCTCAAACGCCAGAACGTTGAGAGGATTCACCAAAAAGGCAACATACGCCATCACATCCTTGATTTCTCTTCGTTCAAAGAAACGCAAACTCCCCACAATATGATAGGGAATTTCGCGCTGGATCAAAATCTCTTCAATCCCTTGAGACTGGGCATTAATCCGGTAAAAGATGGCTATATCTTTAAGATTGTACCCCTTTTGCCGGAGGTCAAGAATAGTGTCCGCCACTGTTTGATAAAGGGTCTTTTCGTCCCCCCCATACAATACGAGTGCAGACTCCCCCTCCCCATTTTCGGTCCAGAGGGTCTTACCCATGCGGTCGTCAATGGCACTGGCAATTTTATTGGCAATCTCTACCAGTCGCCTGGTGGCACGATAGTTCTGCTCCAGCTTGATCACCTTGGCCTGAAATTCCTCCTCAAATCGACGCATATTTTTGACAAGAGCGCCACGCCATCCATAGATAGACTGGTCATCATCCCCTACAATGAGAATATTGCGGTGTTTTTGTGCTAAAAGGGCAATAATGTCATACTGAATCTTATTGGTATCCTGAAACTCGTCCACCATAATGTACTGCCAGAGATTTTGATAGGATTCTCTTATCTCTTCATAGTCACGCAAAAGAACATACGTATTGGCTAAGAGGTCGCTGTAATCCATAAGAGAAGCCGACTGAAGACGCTGTTGATACAATTTAAATACATCGTGAAGATAGGATTGATGCTCCATAGGGAGATTTTTTGGTCCTAGAGGCTCATCAAAGGTCTTCAGGGCTTCTTTAGCATCAGATATCCAACCAAGCAAAACCTCAGGTTTGTAGAGTTTCACAATAAGAGGAGAGTATTTTTCTGCAAGAGATTTGACCACCTCACGCATGAGTTTGACCGCATCGCCCTCATCTATCACGTCCCATTGTTTGCCATATCCCAAAAGATGGGCATGTTGCCGAAGAATCCGATACGCCATCGAATGAAACGTCCGGATCCAGAGATTCCCTATTGGCTTATGCAAAAGTTTTTCTATACGCTCCTTCATTTCATTGGCAGCCTTATTGGTAAAGGTAACAGCGAGAATATTGGTGGCATCAATGTCTCTTGTATGTAAAAGATAGGCAAAACGATGTGTGATCACGCGTGTTTTCCCTGATCCAGGGCCAGCCAGTACTAAAAAAGCCCCCTCAGTGGCCATGACTGCCTCACGCTGCCTCTCATTGAGGTTTTCAAGAATAGAATCCATATCTTCTCCGCAAAAATAGTGTCAAATATTATGGATAAAAAAGGGATTTTTTTCAAGTTTTGTGGTTGCTTCATCAAAACATCATGGGAGTCTCCCATGAAACTCGTTTGGCACATGTCTAAAAGATTTTCACGAAAAAAAGTTCTCATGCTAACAATAGCTCTTCCCTTGTCGCAGTGTGCCTGTTATGTGAGCTATTACCATGTTGCAGTGAGAAGAGGGAGCTATAGCTATTACCTTGTTGCAGTGGAAAAACTCTTCCGATGCTATTACCTTGTTGCAGTGTAGAAACTGTCCTTTTGCTATTCCCTTATCACAGTTTTACACTCTGCGCTCACACTGTAAAAAAGTAATAGCTCATGTTGAAGATTCCAGAGTAAACATCTCTCCGCATTTTGCTTATCCTACTTGAAACTTGCTTTTCCCTTATCACAGTCTTAAACTCTTTTCTTACACTCCAACATGGGAAGGACACTTTCTCCTCTCTTGAAAAATAGCTCTTCCCTTATCACAGTGAGCTGCCTCAGCTCTTCCCTTATCGCAGTAAAAACCATTGCTATTACCCTGTCACAGGGGAAAAAATCCAGCTATTCTTTTTCACAGTTGTAAATCCCGAGGTAACACTGCAACAAGGGAAGAGCCTCTCATCACGAAAACAAGAGGGCAAAGTCCTGACCTCAAGGGAATTCGGAGTTCAACAAAAATAAAAAACATCAAAGAAAAAAACGAAAAATTTCGTTTGCCTTGCATCTCCTTCCCCGAGAGGCAAACATGAGCAGAAACTTTAAAGGCATGCATACCGCATGCCTTTAAAGCTATTTTCAGAAAATATTGTGATAGCTATCGCAACTCTGCACCAAATTCCTTTTTCAAAAGCTGGACCACCTCATCACGAATGGCATTTGCCTCTTCATCGGTGAGGGTTTTGTCCTTTTCCTGAACAAGGAAAGAAAAAGTAACACTTTTCTTCCCTTCAGGAAGCTGGGGACCCACATAGACATCCGTGAATTCCACCTGCCGAATAAGCGGATGAGCCTGTTTAATGGCATTCATCAGTTTCCTGCCAGGAAGTGCCCGATCCACAACCACCGAGATATCTCGTGGGACAGGCGGCATAATAGGAATATCCTCCAGACGAGCAAGAGGTTTACGCAAACTCTCAAGGACCTGAAGATCAATTTCTGCAACATACGCCGGATAACGAAACTCAAAAGCATCCACCACATCAGGATGAATCTCCCCGGCAAAACCCAGAAGCATTCCATTGACCTCAAAACGTGCCGAATTGAGCGGATGAAGAAAAGCAACATCAGCAGGAAGAACATCTATCACCCAATTCCCCTGAATATTTACCAACCTTTCCACCTCGGCAGTGATGGTATACACATCCTCACCCGGACCATAACGAAGTAACCCCAAACAGGATTTTTCCCACTCTTCTACTTTTCCACTTCGCTTCAAAAAGGTTTTCCCAAGCTCATAAAAAAGAAAACTCTCTCGATAGGTCCTGCGAATATTGCGATCAAGAGTTTCAATAAGCTGAGGCGTAAGATAAGGTCGCAAGATAGCCGCATCACTACTCAAGGGATTTCGCAAAGAAATAAAACTCTCCCCGTTCAGTCCAAAACGAGATAACAACTCCTCATTGGTAAAGCTAAAGTTAAACACCTCCGTATAACCAAGGTTCCTCACCAGAGGACGAAGCGTATATTCAAACTTTTGTGGCTTTTGCATGGCCTCTACATCTACAGGGGGCTTAAAGAGATTGGTAGGAATGTTGTTGTATCCATACACGCGAGCAATCTCTTCTACCAGATCCACAGGTCGAGAGATATCCGATCGAAATGAAGGAACACGCACCTCACAGCCGTTGTCCAGGCTTTTCATGATAGTCATACCCAATCGGCTGAGATACTTTTCAACCTCATCTGTTTCCAGATCCAATCCGAGATACGAATTCACAAACTCCGTGGAAAGAGAGATCCCTTTTTCCTTAAATGGCACAGGGTACTCATCTCGAATAGACGATACCTGCATCTCACCCACAGTAAGCCCAATAAGCTGGGTAAGACGTTGCAAAACCGTTACCGTTATCCCATAATCTGCCGTTCGTTCAAAACGATATGAAGACTCGGTCCTGATACCATAGCGCTTTGCTGTCTGTCTCACAGAAATAGGATCAAAAAAAGCAGATTCCAGAAGCACATGCGTTGTCTGGTCAAGAATCTCTGTATTTTCTCCTCCCATGATACCTGCAAGAGCTACAGCCCGCTTCTCATCAGCAATCACCAACACATCCTCATTGAGGGTATGTGTTTCTCCATCCAGAGTGGTAAGTTTTTCACCATCCTGTGCTCGACGAACGATGATCTTCTTCCCCTCCAGACGATCAAGATCAAACGCATGAGTGGGATGCCCAAACTCGAGAAGAACGTAGTTTGTTGCATCCACCACATTGTTAATAGAACGAATCCCACAGATCTCAAGACGACGGGCCATCCATGCTGGAGAGGGCAGGATCTTCACTCCACGCAGAATTCGCCCACTGTAACGGGGACAGAGCTTTCTCTCCTGAATAGTAATATCTGGTTCCTCTTTGAGAAGAGGATAATTCTCTCGTATCTCAGGAAGTTTCAGAGGAAGATCCAGCATAGCTGCAATCTCCCGAGCAATACCAATAACTGAAAGACAATCAGACCGATTGGCCGTCAGTTCAATCTCTATCCTGTAATCCGGCTCAGCATATACCCCAAAAACCTCGTTGACAGTTTTTTTATCCTTGCCCAAAATCCAGATATCAGAGCTTTTCTGTTCAAGTCCGAGATGCTCCTTGGCAATAAGCATTCCCTTGGACACCGTGCCTGAGAAATTTTTTTCTCCCACTGTCACCCCACCCAAAAGAGCTCCTGGTTTCGCCCAAACAACAAAATCACCCTTTTCTACCGCGCCACTATTCGTGACCAGCACTCCATCCTTGAGGGTATCCAGCTTCACCACCCTGAGGTGGGCAAGTTTGGGATGAGAAGTTACTTCCACCACCTGAGAAAGGATGATTTTGTCTTTATTGTCCTCATGAATACCAACCGGAGTAACGGATACCACTTCCGGTCCCATCTGGGTAAGTCTCACCCTGAGATCCTGAGGAGACAGGGAAAAATCCACATATTCCTTGAGCCAATTATAGGTTACTATCATAGCCTCCTCCTTACGCCCTGAACTGTTCCAGAAGACGAATATCGTTTTCGTAGAAATGACGGATATCTTTGATTCCGTACACCGTCATGGCCACACGTTCTATACCCAAACCAAAAGCAAAACCAGAATACTTTGAGGGGTCAATGCCACAGTTTTTCAACACGGTGGGTTCAACCATACCACATCCCATAAGCTCCACCCACCCCGTGTGCTTACACACTGGGCATCCCGGTCCATGACATACCGGACAGGTTACCGCCAGCTCAGCAGACGGTTCGGTAAACGGAAAATAATCCGGTCTTAAACGAATCTGGGTCTGTTCACCAAACATAAGTTTTGCCCAGAGAAGAAGGGTACCCTTGAGGTCGGCAAAAGAGATTCCCTCTCCCACCACCAACCCTTCCATCTGATGAAAGGTATGAGAGTGCGTGGCATCCACCGCATCCCTTCGATAACAGCGACCGGGAACCACCACAGCAATAGGGGGTTTCTTATTCAACATCGTCCGTATTTGCACAGGTGAGGTGTGGGTTCTCATAAGCCACCCGTCCTGAACATAAAACGAATCATGGTCATCACGCGCAGGATGATGTTTAGGAATATTCAGCATATCGAAATTGTATTCCTCTTTTTCAAGCTCTGGCCCATCAACAACCGTATATCCCATACTCTGAAAGATAGAAACCATCTTTTGAGTAACAAGTGTTAACGGGTGAGGATATCCTACGGGCAAGGTCTTCATCGGTAAAGAAACATCAACCACCCCTTCTTTAAGTTTAGCTTCCCGTTTTATGGCCGCAATGCGAGATTCTGCTTCGGCTATGAGCCTCTCTATCTCATCTTTAACCTCATTAGCTACCTTACCAAGTTCTTTACGCATCTCAACGTCAAGCGAACCCAGCTGACTCAAAAACTCTTTTACTACACCCTTTTTACCAAGAAACTTTACACGAAGCTCTTCGAGGGTTCTTTCCTCTGAAACTTTTACCAAAGCGTCTTTTGCTTCCTGGAGAATCTGTTGAAGTTTTTCTTTCATAGGTTTCTCCCTGATCCTTTATACTTTACCAATATACTTTGCAACTATTTCATAGAGGTTTTCCTCTTCGGGTTTAAAAAGATGCGCCTGAAAATGTGCCGCCAGCGCACCTTCGTAGTCAATCGTAGGGGTATCTCCAATAAAAAGGATACTTTCTGGTGCCAATCCAAGACAAAAAGCCATAATCTCAAAAATGAGAGAATTCGGTTTAAGAACCCCCACCTCATCTGAAAACAGCATCGTATGAAAAAGATTCGCCACTTTTCTTTCTTCAAGCCAGAGCCGCAGGGCAAACCCGGGCGTTATCCCTGTATTAGAGATAAGCCCTATCTTGATACCATTATCTTTGAGAAGTTCCAGAGCATCAAGGGTATGCGGCATAAACTTTGGAGAAAGATGAAGTACCGCCATTGAGTAGAGATCAAACATCTTGTGAAAAAGAACATGATCGTTCACATGGAGTTTTTCAGCGAGATACTTCACCTGAGAAAACGCTCCAAAAGCCACCTGTCTCTTGTGAAAATCCTCCATCACCTCTTTCATTTCTTGATAAGCAGCAACAACCTCTTTGTGCTTTACCGGGTAGAGATTTTTTTCAAGCAGAGA
This sequence comes from Thermospira aquatica, assembly GCF_023525255.1. Taxonomy (GTDB): domain Bacteria; phylum Spirochaetota; class Brevinematia; order Brevinematales; family Thermospiraceae; genus Thermospira; species Thermospira aquatica. The sequence goes on from NZ_CP073355.1 coordinate 520,222, forward strand.
GTAGAGACTCTCCTTAATGTAGTTTTCTCGTTGCACCTCCACCCCGGAATCATCAATAAGTGTTCGATAGAGATCAAAAACAACTGCTTTTATCTTCATTCTTCCCCTCCTGGAATGGTGGTCACACTAAGCACCTCATCACCAGGTCGGAGATCGATAAGTTTCAAAAGATTTGTGGATACCTCACTCTGAGGAAACACAATACGACTCCCCTGTCTTGTAATAATCATCACCCTATCCTGAGGCTCAACGAGGGTAAAACCAGCAAGTGTACGGTTTTTCCCGAGATCCACAAGTTTGAATCCCTTCCCACCACGATTAACAAGCTCCGAAAACTCCTTCGGATTAACACGGCGTCCCCGTCCATCCCTGGAGACAAAAATAACATCCATCGTCTCATCAGCAATCGCCATGCCCATCACCTCATCTTCAGAGGAAATCACACTTGTTGCCTTTTCTCCCCCTACACCACGGTTATGAACAGGGAAGAGACTCTCCCGACATCGGAAACCTTTGGCATTGTTTTTCACAATAAAGAGTTTGGCGTTTCCGTCGGTCACCATAGCATCAACCACATGATCATCTACTCGAAGCTTGATACCAATAATGCCGGCTCTCGTGATATTCGCAAAATCTGAAAGCATAATACGAGCCATACGTCCCTTCTTGGTAAGGAAAAGGATAAAATTCTCCTCACTAAACTCTTTCACAGCAAGAACCGCCGTCACACGTTCGTTCTTTTTTTCGATCTCTTCGAGACGAGCGATATTTTTGATGTACGTACGGGTAATACGTCCCTCCGTAGCACCAGTAATCTCATACCCCTTCACAGAGTAGACACGCCCACTATCGGTAACAAAAAGGTAGGAATCTTTGAGATTTCCACTCACGGTAGCAATGATATAATCATCCGCCTCGAGCCGATTCATATCAGTAATATCACCCTTCTTCCCCCGTGCACCACGAGTGCCTACCTTAAAGTTCCGACCAGTCTCCCGTACCAGAAAACCTTTGTGGGTAAGCATCAAGATCATGGGCTCATCCTCGATAAGCTCTTCTACATCAATTTTAGCAGTGCTTATAACCTCAAATCTTGTCCTCCGATCATCACCAAGAGCCTCAAGCATTTCGTCAAGTTCCTTGCCGATAAGAGCATCTCGCTTGGCCGGTTTTTCAAGAATCTCTTTGAGTTCTTTAATGAGAGCCTTCAAGTTGTCCTTTTCTTCCTGCAACTTGTGTACCTCAAGGTTGGTGAGTTTCTGAAGTTTCATGTCAAGAATTGCCTCTGCCTGCACCTCGGTAAGTTTGAAACGTTTCATGAGAGCTTCTTTAGCAGCGGCTGTATCCCGGGAAGTACGGATGGTATGTATCACCTCATCGATCGCGTCCAGTGCAATCAGGAGCCCTTCCACAATATGAAGACGCTTCTCTGCCTTGTCCAGTTCAAACTGAGTTCTACGAGTAATCACAAGTCGGCGATAGTCAATATACTGTTGAAGAAGATCCTTGAGTCCCAGGACCCTGGGTTGATTATCCACCAGGGCAACCATATTGACTTTGATCCGTGTTCGAAGCGCCGTCTGCTGGAAAAGCACTGTTTTGATACTTTCAACATTCGCATCCTTATGGAGATCTATTACGATCCGTATCCCTTCTTTTGAGGACTCATCACGGATCTCCTTGATCCCCCGGAGAATATTCGCGTACTTGGTATTGTTGAGATAGAGATTTGTTATCTCTTCGATAAGAGAAGACTTCACAACACGGTAGGGAATTTCCGTAATCACCAGGGCTCCCCTCCCCCCTTTTTCCTCATAAATTATTGTCCCGGCAAGATCCACTGAACCATGCCCGTATTGATAAAGAGAAATCATCTCTTCCTTGTTGAGAATCACCCCTCCTGTAGGAAAATCAGGACCAGGAACAAGTTTGACAAGTTCCTGAACAGAAATCCCAGGATTGGCAAGGGTAGCCTTGATGGCGGATGCCACCTCACGAAAGTTGTGAGGAGGGATATCCGTCGCGAGTCCCACAGCAATACCTGTTGTTCCATTACAGAGAAGATTGGGAAAGCGCCCCGGCAAAACCTTGGGCTCTTTGAGGGTATCATCAAAATTCGGTTTGAAATCTACTGTATCCTTATCGAGGTCCTCAAGCATGAACTCTGCAACACGTGAGAGTTTAGCTTCGGTATATCGCATGGCCGCAGGCGGATCATCATCAATAGAACCAAAGTTTCCCTGTCCTATGACCAACGGATAGCGCATATGAAACTCCTGCGCCATCTTGACCATAGCCATATACACTGAAGAATCACCGTGAGGATGGTATTTACCAAGCACATCTCCAACGATACGGGCACTCTTTCGTGTCGGTTTATCATGCCATAACGCCAATTCAGACATCACGTAGAGAATACGCCGCTGAACCGGTTTCATCCCATCTCGAACATCGGGAATAGCACGTCCTGTAATAACACTATACGCATAGTTAAGGTATGAAGTCTTAATCTCGTCTTCAAAATAGGCGTGAGTAATACCCTGTTCTTTCTCCATAATCTGCCTCTGTCTCTTTGTTTGGTCATTTATTATACAGGAAAAACACTTTTCTGTAAAGAAAAAATATCCCTTTTGAAAGGGACCTGCCTCAAAAGTCCTGTGAAAAGAAAAAACTCCCATATTTTTAATGAGAAACATAAGTTTTCTGGCCACAAAAATTTTTTGAAAAAATGATGGCATTTTCCTGTCTTTTTTTGTATACTATAACAAGGAGGAAAATTGTGAAAGTTACTCTTGTTACCGTTGGCTGTAAACTCAACCAATTTGAATCAGACGCCCTTGCTCAAAAACTCAGAGAAAGCGGTTTTGAGGTCGTTGGCTCAATTGATAAAGCCGATGTCGTGGTCATCAACACCTGTACCGTTACCAATAGCGCTGATAGTAAATCCCGACAACACATGAAACAAGCCAAACGAGAGGGGAAAAAGGTCGTCGTAACAGGGTGCTACGCCACCACAGACGGAGAAGAGATTCTCAACAGAGGACTTGCTGACATCATCCTTCCCAATGACAAAAAGTTTACACTTCCTTCCCTCCTGCTCGAATCCCCTGAGGAAAAACAAGAAGATTTCCCCCTTGTTGTAGAATACGAGAGAACACGTGCCTATCTCAAGATTCAGGATGGCTGTAACCGTTTCTGTAGCTACTGCAAGATCCCCTATGCCCGTGGCAGGAGCCGGTCTCTTCCCCTCCCCGAGGTGGTGAGACGGTTCCGGGAGTTGATTTCTGGTGGGTACAAAGAAATCATTCTCACCGGGGTTAATATCAGCGACTACCAGGACAAAGAAGCCACACTCTTCACACTCGTGTCCCGCTTGCTCGAAGAAAAAGGAGACTTTCGTATCCGTCTTTCCTCTCTCCAACCCGATCAGTTTGAAGAGGCCTTTCTCACGCTCCTGCACCATCCCAAACTAACCCCACACTTTCACCTTTCCCTCCAGTCAGGAAGCTCTGAGGTGCTTCAGCGGATGCGCCGTCATTACACCGCCGAGTTTTTCCTCACCCTCTGTGAGAAAATTCGCCTTGCACGCAAGGACACCGCGCTTACCACGGATATCATTGTAGGTTTCCCCAAAGAAACAGAAGAAGAGTTTCAAAAAACTGTAGAACTTGTCCAAAAAGTCCGTTTTAGTCGAGTCCACCTTTTCTCATATTCCCCTCGAGCCGGCACATGGGCTGCCTCTCAAGCTCAACTCCCCGAGGAACTCAAAAAACGTCGCCTCCATGAACTCGAGCAAAAAGCCATAGCCTCTGCAGAATCATGGGTAAAAGAAACGCTCCTCGGAAAACCCTCCACGGTTCTCGTTGAAGAAAGTACAGACGAATATTCCTACGGGTATACCGAACACTACCTCTACGCCAGGGTTAAAGGAAACTTCCCCCAAAACAGTTTCATCCAATGTATGCCTACCGATACCTGGATCCATCAAGGCGCTGTCAGTATAAAAGGGGAGTCACCGTCTGCATAGTTTCCCCCGCAAGCAACAATTCTACCTTTCATCCAAAATAGAGAGAGTACCTTTTGCATCCTCATACATTTCCTGCACAAAAATTTTTTTCTCCTTTCTCCAAAAAACTTGAAAAAAACTTTTCAAAGTGATATACTATGATGAATGAAATGGTATATTCACCGAAGGAGGAAGATATGAAAAGAATAGCTCTTGTTTTCATGGTTACATCACTTGTCGTCCTGGGATTCGCCGATCTCTCAAGAAAACCTCAGACCAATATCACGGGTCTTCTCATTGTCCTGGGCAATGAACCCTTTACCTCTTTTGGCATCAAAGTGGATGAAACCAATACCGTGATAATTCACCCCCTCTTTCAGAACAAGGTCAAAAAACTCTCTCAAGAAACTTACGAATGGAAAGGCTACATGTATACCGGGCAGGAGTTGATCGATGGATCTACGTCTGCTTCCCTCAAAAAAGCCAATGCGCTTGTGCTTTCCAACCAGACCTACTTCTTCCCGATGAAATGGAAAAAAATAAAAAGAAAATAACATGTATGGCCGTTTTTTCATCCTGGGAGTTTTGCTTCTTGTAGGATGTGCCAGCCCTTCTCAGAAACCCTCGAGCACTTCCTCAGCCGATGTGTATCATTTTAATCTTCGCCCCTATGATCGCATTCCCGGAATAAACCATGAACTCTACAATTATCTCTTTAACATCATACGAAACAAACTCATCTTTTACGTCCTTGAAAGCAACCCTCAAGCATCCGAACCCTTTGGTGTTGTTCTGGAACTGGATATTTCTTCCCTGGGACGAAGTCTCGCAGAACGAAGAAACGCTCCCGTCATTCGCGGATGGTTTCTCTTTGAAAACGACGCTGTGCCGGTTGACTCCCTCTTCCTTGAACAATACCGGGCCAAAAATCTTCCTGACACTTACCAGGATCTGGCCAAAGCAAGTTTCTGGGTGGAGAAAAAAGACGACAGGGGAACCTACCGAGTTTTCGTCAGATACTGGAACAAAACGGTGATACGCGAGTTTCTCCATGAGGTAAAACAAACAAGGAACTCTTATGTGATCACTTCCACCGAAAATCTTTAAAGATTTTTGTGTGTTGCTTACGCACCCGACTTTTCTGAAAACACACTTCCCAATTTATACTGGAGATCCCTGTCCAGATATCGCAAAAGCAGATTTCTTGGCCTTTGAAGCTGGGAAACATCCTTACAAACAATCTTTTGATTGTCAAGATCAAAAAGCGTTTTGTTTGAAAGTATATTCTGAAGTATCCGATAACCTTCCGGATTATTGAGCGCCGTAAATTTCAAAAGATCTTCAAACGTCAGAGAAAAGGTATACCGAAGTTTAGGAACAATGTCTACACGCGACTTCAGCGCCTGGATATACAAAGCATCATAAAGACGAGTTTCATAATCCGTAATCATCATGTTAAAAATATGTCTCTGCAAAAACCATATACGATCCGAAAGTAAGGTAATAATCTTTGTTGCTATCTGGGGATGCTTCTCTACGAGAGTACCAAAATTCTCTTTTGAAATAGACATGAGAAGCACTCTGCCAGAGGCAACTGCTGTCGCATTTCTCGGTTTATTTTCAAGAATCGCCATCTCTCCAAAAATATCCCCGGTCTTTAAAACATTGAGTAAGATCTCCTGGTTATTCACCACCTTGATAATTTTCACCTCTCCATTCTGGATAATGTACAGATTGTTCCCGATCTCATTCTCGAGAAAGATAATATCTTTGTCTTCAAAGGTAACATAGAAATCCTTCACATCCGGTTCATGAAACTCTAGTTGTTTCCCGTGCTGTTTATACAAGCGCAGTATCGCCTCCTTTGCCTGAGCAATCTTTGTTCCCGAAGGACACTGCTGACAATAGCGAACGTATCCATAAATAGCCGCTTTATAATTACGCATTTTGTTCTCGTAAAAATATGCCAGATCGTAGAGATGAACAGGGTCTTCAAAAATCTGTTTTTGCCCCGATATCAAAGTAAGAATTCCATCATAAAGACGTAATTTCTGGCTAAAAAAACGCAAGATCTTCATTGCGATAGGCGTATTCTGTTGAATTAAAATGTCAAACTGATCCCTGCGAATCTGAATGAGCGTGGTATCTTCAAGCGCTTCAATCGTATAGAGATTGGGCCGACGGGCCATGCAATCTACAACCCCAAAAAAATCCCCCACCCCCAAGGTTTTGTTTTCCTGGGCAATATGGGACATAAAACTATTGGTCTGTTTCACACTCCCCTGTTTAATAATATAAAAGGAATCCTGTGGCGGCTGTCCCTCAACAAGGGGTATAACTCCCTTTTTAAGTAAAATGGTTTGAAAAACGTCGGCCAAATCACCAACCTCCTTTTTTCTTTAAATAATCATAAACCGTATTCATGTCTTTATCCCCACGACCAGACACATTCACAACCACAACATCAGAATCTTTAAAACGGTTCCTATGCTTAAGAAGATATCCTACAGCATGGCTCGACTCAAGAGCGGGGATAATCCCTTCATTCCTCGAGAGATAAATAAGCCCCTGCATTGCCTCATCATCAGTGACAAAAGATGCCTCGAGTCTGCCGATACTGTGAAGATACGCCACCTCTGGACCAACACCGGGATAATCCAGCCCGGCGGAAATCGAGTGCACTGGCATTACCTGCCCGTACGTATCCAGAAGTACCTTTGTTTTGCTCCCATGGAGAACACCGGGGGTACCAAAATTGAGTGTTGCCGCATGCTTGCCTACCTCTATACCCAATCCTCCTGCCTCTACCCCTATGAGATGAACCTGTTCATCCTCCAGAAAAGGATAGAAAAAACCCATCGCATTTGATCCTCCCCCTACACAGGCAATCATATAATCAGGAAGTCGGTTCTCTCTGGCCAAAATCTGTTCGCGAGTCTCATACCCAATCACCGATTGAAAATCCCGCACAATCGTTGGATAAGGATGTGGCCCGGCAACACTGCCAATCAGATAATGTGTAGTCTGAACATTGGCCAACCAATCTCGAAAAGCCTCGTTCATCGCGTCTTTCAGTGTCTGACTACCCTCCTCTACCAGATGAACCGTGGCTCCTAGAAGCTCCATGCGTAACACATTGAGAAACTGACGCTCTACATCGAGCTTCCCCATATATATTTCACATTCCATCCCCATCATGGCACACACAGTGGCGGTAGCTACTCCATGCTGCCCGGCCCCCGTTTCAGCAATAACACGCGTCTTCCCCATACGTCTGGCAAGCAAAATCTGACCAATGGTATTGTTAATCTTGTGCGCCCCCGTATGATTGAGATCCTCTCGCTTGAGATACACACGACAACCTATATCCTCAGAAATCCGCCTCGCATACGAAAGAGGGGATGGCCTGCCAACATAATCCTTCAGATAAGAGTGAAACTCCTCCTGAAATTGTGGATCATTTTTCGCCTCCTCATAAGCCTCTTCCAGCTCCTGGAGAATAGGAGTAAATGATTCGGGAACATATACCCCACCAAATTCCCCAAAATATTTTTTCATCGACTTCTCCACACACGATAGATTTTATCTGTGATCTGCTTGGTAACATCAAGAGCAGCCAGATCTTCTTCCGGTGTTTTGATAGGAGTACGATTATGCAAAATACAATCAATAAAATGCTGTTGTTCAAGCTTTAAAGCATTATCCCTATGAACAAACACACGCTCCACAAGACTTTCTTGCCTGTATTTAAGCTCCTCCCTCCCCACCTCATACTGCGCCTGGGGCTGACGAGTAATGGTAATTTCCTGCGTATCATAATTCAGAAAAATATACGCATCTGCCTGAGAAACCGCCAGATGCCTCATCTTTGCCTGGGTTACACGACTTGCTGTAATCGAAGCCACTACCCCATTTTCAAAACTAATAAGGGCACTCGCCACATCCTCAAAATTCGAGTAGATTCTTTCTCCGTACGCCTCCACATAAGCCACAGGAGATCTGGCCAGAGAGAGCACAATATCCACATCATGAATCATAAGATCCAGAACCACACCCACATCACGAATACGACTCTGAGGACCCATTCTCTGAGCCTGTATCAGATAAGGCTTTTGTACAATCTTTGTTAGTTCCTGAACTGCCGCGTTAAAACGCTCCACATGTCCAACCTGAAGTACAAGCTTCTTTTGAACAGCAATATTAAAAAGCTTCTCTGCAAAATACAACGTCTTGGTAATTGGTTTTTCTACCAGCACATGTTTCCCTTTCAGTAAAGCCGTAGAAGCGTATTTATAGTGAAGATACGTTGGCACAGCAATAATCACAGCATCAACAGTATTTAAAAAACTCTCATAGTCTGTATAAGCCTTCACCCCATATTTCTGTCCCAGGGCTTTTACCTCTGACTCATTGATATCACAAATCGAAGAAAATTGAATCCCTGAAATCATAGAGAGCGTATTGATATGGTATTTTCCCATATGCCCTGTTCCAACAATGCCAATCTTCAGCATAACCTTCCTCCAATGAAGCTCTTCATATACTATTGTAAGGCAGAAAAATATTTTTTTCAAAGAAACTATAAAAAAAACCGGTCTGCCTGGTGCAGACCGGTCTGTGAATCTCTTAAACCTTTTCTTTAATCTTAAGCTTGATGTTCTGGTAGGTACGGATACCTGTTCCTGCAGGAACAAGCTGACCCACCACCAGGTTTTCCTTGAGACCTTCCAACTTATCCACAGCTTTGCGGAGTGCTGCACTCGAAAGCACCTTTGGTGTCTCCTGGAAAGACGCTGCCGAGAGAAAACTCGTCGTCAACAACGATGCCTTGGTGAGTCCCAAAAGCACAGGGCGGGACTTCGCTGGTTGCCCTCCCTGCTCAAACACCCGGGCATTCTCAGCATAGAACTGGTTTTTCTCTATGAGCTGTCCCATGATAAAGTTGGTATCACCTGGATCAATAACCTCTACTTTGCGAAGCATCTGACGGATAACCACACTAATGTGCTTCTCACTGATATCTACACCCTGCAAGCGATAAACCTCCTGGATCTCATCCAGCAAGAATTCATTCACCGCTGTGTATCCCATCACACGGAGAATATCATGAGAACTGACCACACCATCGCAGAGAGGCTCTCCCGCATTGACCTTATCCCCAACTCGCACATAGATATTGCGACCCAGGGGGATAACATGGTTAAACACCTCGCCATTTTTCGCACGGACGCCCACAACATACTTGCCCTTCCGCTGTTCTACAAACTCCACTACTCCACGAACCTTGGCTATCACCGTAGGCACCTTTGGCTTACGAGACTCAAAGAGTTCCGTCACACGAGGCAGACCTCCGATAATATCTTTGGTTCGACGTTTTGCTAGTGGTCGTCGAGCAACAACATCACCCGCTTTTACCACGGTACCCTCTTCAACAGCAAGCTGTGTGCCCGCCATCACGGTAAAGTGTTCCACAGTTTCTCCAGCATCATTGACAAGCATGATCATATGCTTATTCTTTGTCTCGACACCATCAACAATCTCAACAGCGTACATCACCCGACCACCCTTTTCAGCAATGTACAAATCATTGTAAGGATCAAAGGTGGCAATCTCATTTCCTCTTGGAACAACATCCCCGACCTTATAGAAGATAAAAGAGCCTATTTTGAGATTGTATTCGTAGGTATTAGCCTCACACACATGGATACCATCTTCCCTCACATACACTACTACCTTGCGACCAAACTTGGCTTCTGTTCCATCCTTGAGTGTAAAAAGAGATGTCTCACTAAAAAACTCTTTTCCATCCAGAGCTGTTAAATCTCCTCCAGGTAAAATCTCATCCCTCTTAAAACTCTTAAGAATCTTACGGACGTTGATATATCCTTTTCTCGCACAGATACGGGCTGGCCGACTATTAAATTCTCTCTCGATGAGATTATCCGGCATCTTGACAATCACCACATCATAGTTAAGTTTAAGCTGATTCTCTTCAAGCTGAGCAGCGGCCACACCACCAATATGGAAGGTTCTCATGGTCAGCTGTGTACCCGGCTGACCAATAGATTCAGCTGCGATAATACCCACAGCTTCACCGATATTCACCAGTCGTTTCACGGAGAGATCCCAACCATAACAGAGGGCACACACACCTCTCTGAGCTTCACAGGTAAGCACACTGCGAATACGAACAGTTTCTATACCAGCCTCTTCAATTTTGTTGACCTTCTCTTCATCCAGAACCTCATTAGCAGCAGCAATCAACTCACCCGTTCTCGGATCATACACATTCGTGAGGACCACCTTACCAAGAACACGTTCCTTGAGGGGTTGAATAATCTCATCTCCCTCTCTGATAGCCCCAATATCCAGTCCCCTTACCGTCCCACAATCATGCTCAGTCACTACCACATCCTGAGCAATATCTACCAGCTTACGTGTCAAATATCCTGCATCAGCGGTCTTTAACGCAGTATCTGCGAGACCTTTTCGTGCACCATGGCTCGAAATAAAGTACTCCAGCACTGAAAGACCTTCTTTAAAATTTGACTTAATAGCCAGTTCGATAATATCTCCACTGGGTTTTGCCATGAGACCACGCATCCCAGCCAGCTGACGGATCTGTTCACGGCTTCCACGAGCACCGGAATCCATCATGATATAGAGAGGGTTAAATCCACCCTGACTCTTTTTCAAGGCCTCTTCCACCATCTTTTTAATCTTCTCGTTAGCAGTAGCCCAATTATCAATCACCTGGTTGTAACGCTCTTCTGGAGTAATGAGACCTTTCTTCGCATTCTGATCAATTTTTTCTATCTCTTTTTCTGCTTTCGCCACAAGATCATATTTTGCATCAGGAATCTCCACATCAGCGAGAGAAATGGTCATACCTCCGAGCGTCGCATACTTGTATCCAATAGCCTTGAGATTGTCAAGGAAAAATGCCGTCTCTTTAATTCCATAGAGACGATAACATTGAGAAATCAAATTCTCTATCTTTTTGCCCGTGAGTGTATCGTTCACAAAACGCAGTTTCTCAGGCACAATCTCGTTAAAAATCACACGTCCTACAGAGGTTTCAATCCATTCACCCTGAAATTTGTAACGAATACTATCATTCAAACGCACAATACGCCTGTCCAAATTGATGAGCAATTCTTCATAACTGTCAAAAGCTTTCAAGGCCGTATTTTCAGTCCGCTGCGCCGGTTTCGTAAGATAATAAATACCCAACACCATATCCTGTGTCGGATACACAATAGGCTTCCCATTTGCCGGGTTCAACAAGTTTCTTGAAGAAAGCATCAACATCCATGCCTCAATCTGAGCCTCAGGAGTAAGCGGCACATGAACCGCCATCTGGTCTCCATCAAAGTCTGCATTATAGGCATGACAGACAAGCGGATGAAGCTGAATAGCTTTTTCCTCGATCAAAACCGGTTCAAAAGCTTGGATACCCAAACGATGGAGTGTGGGAGCTCGGTTGAGAAGCACAGGATGATCCTTGACCACCTCCTCAAGAATAGCCCACACCACTTCATGTTCACTCTCAATCATTCGTTTGGCTGCTTTTATATTGTTCGCATAGCCCTGTTCCGTAAGTCCACGCATCACAAAGGGTTTAAAAAGCTCTAGAGCCATCTGTTTTGGAAGTCCACACTGATGAAGTTTGAGATTTGGCCCCACAATAATCACGGATCGACCAGAATAATCCACTCGCTTTCCCAGAAGATTCTGTCGAAAACGTCCCTGTTTCCCCTTCAGAATGTCGGACAACGACTTAAGAGGACGATCTCCTGAGCCTGTTTTGGGATGAGAACGTCGCGAATTATCAAACAATGAATCCACAGCATCCTGGACCATTCTCATCTCATTCTTGACGATAAGATCAGGAGAATGAAGCGACAGAAGTCTCTTGAGACGGTTATTGCGGTTGATCAACTGACGATAAAGCTCATTGATATCCGAACTCGCAAACCTTCCCCCTTCCAGAGCCACCATAGGACGCAAATCAGGGGGAATAACAGGAATAACGTCCAGAATCATCCATTCAAGCTTATTCCCTGAAGCACGAATCTCCTCCAGTATCTCCAGACGCTTCAGAACCTTCTTATCAATCTTACTACTGGATTTACTCATGATCTCAGCCCGAAGCATGGCAATCTCGTTATCCAGATCCATATTCTGAAGGATCTTCTTGATAGCCATGGCTCCAGTATCTGCAACAAAGGTTTCCTGGTATTTTTCTCTGTATTCTTCATACTCATCATCGGTCAAGACCTGTTTAGGCAAAAGATCTGTTTCACCGGGATCAATAACAATATATTTTTCAAAATAGAGAATACTTTGCACATCAGAAGATGTAATATCCAAAATAAGCGCCAGTTTGCTGGGAACAATACGGTAATACCAGATATGTGCCACCGGTGTTGCCAGAGCAATATACCCTGTTCTCTGTCGTCTCACCTTGGATTCTGTAATCTCCACACCACAACGATCACATACTACACCTTTGTAACGTATAGACTTAAATTTTCCACAGTTACATTCATAGTCTTTGATGGGCCCAAAGATCCTTTCACAGAAAAGCCCATCACGATCGGGTTTTTGCGTTCGGTAACCAATCGTATCCGCTTTTTTTACCTCACCGTAAGCTGTCTTTTTAATAAGCTCAGGTGAGGCCAGTTGTATCGAAATCGAACCAAAAGGTGATGATATCTTCATATACCCGTCTCCTTCCCTCCATTATACAAGGTGGAATTTCGTTGCATCATTAATTTCTCGCTCACGCTCATTCAGATAGACACGCTGTCCTTTCTGGTCATACACACGCACATCCAGTGCCAATCCCTTTAATTCCTGCACAAGCACATTAAACGACTCAGGGACTCCCATATAATTCAAGTACTTAGCCTTGATAATACCCTCATACGCCTTCACACGCCCTTCAGTATCATCAGACTTGATTGTCAACATTTCCTGAAGGAGATTGGCAGCACCATACGCCTCCAATGCCCAGACCTCCATTTCTCCGAGACGCTGACCACCAAAATTTGCCTTTCCACGAAGTGGTTGCTGGGTCACCAACGCATACGGTCCAACAGAACGAGCATGGATCTTGTCGTCCACCATGTGATGAAGTTTAAGCATGTACATCACACCAACAAACACAGGGTTCTCAAAATATTCCCCGGTAAGCCCATTACGGAGCATAAATTTCCCTGACTTAGGAAGCTTCACTTGGTCAAAGTATCGCTCTATCTCTTCATCTGTTTCACCATACTGTTTGCGTTCTCTGTACAGATCCTCTCGAATTTTAGCATTCGCCTCTTCAATCTCGCGTTCAATGTCTTCCAGAGAAGCTCCTTCGAACACTCCACATTCATAATACTTGTGAAGCTTCAAACCAGCAAGCCCTAAAATGGTCTCAAACAGCTGTCCAATATTCATACGGCTCGGCACACCAAGTGGGTTCAATACCACATCTACGGGCGTTCCATCAGGCAGGAAAGGCATATCCTCTTCCGGCAGTACCCGAGAAATCACACCTTTGTTACCGTGACGACCTGCCACCTTATCACCGGGTTTAATCTTTCGCTTTTTCGCGAGATAAACCTTCACCATCTTGAGAACACCGGGAGCAAGATCATCCTTGTTCTCCGCGGAGAAAACCTTAACATCGACCACAACCCCACTCTCACCATTCGGCACACGAAGAGAAGTATCCTTCACATCCTTGGCCTTCTCTCCAAAGATAGCATGAAGCAATCGAAATTCCGGCGTCTCATTCGGCTCATTCTTGGGAGTTACTTTACCCACAAGAATATCACCGGGCTTCACATACGCCCCAACACGGACAATACCATTCTCATCAAGGTTTCGCAAAGCATCCTCACCCACATTCGGAATCTCGATAGTGATCGATTCACTCCCAAGCTTTGTTTCTACGGCCTTACACTCGAGAACCGTCATATAAATCGAAGAAAACTCATCATCTTTGAGAAGCCTTTCACTGATAAGCACAGCATCCTCATAGTTGTAGCCATTCCATGGCATAAAGGCCACAACAACATTTTTTCCTAAAGCCAGCTCGCCATCCTTTGTCGCAAAACCATCAGCCAGAAGATCGCCCACCTTCACCTTATCCCCGGCATTCACAACGGGTTTTTGGTTGTAGGTAGTATCCTGGTTAGTCCTGCGGAATTTGAGCAAGGGATACTCATGCTTATTCCCCTGGTTGTCCTCCACTATGATCTTGGTGGAGTCCACCTTTTTGACAGTACCATCTACCGTACTCATCACAATAGCTCGTGAATCACGGGCCACATAGTACTCCATACCCGTCCCCACAATTGGCCTGCTCATGTTCAAAAGAGGAACAGCCTGACGCTGCATGTTCGATCCCATGAGAGCACGGTTAGCATCATCATGTTCAATAAACGGAATCAAAGCTGCCGACACAGAGAGAATCTGCTTGGGAGAAATATCCATGTACTGGATCTTTTCTCTCTCCACTAACATAAATTCTCCCTTATAACGGGCTTCCACCACCTCTTCCTGAATCATCAGAGAATCTGTAAGTTTGGTGTTCGCCTGAGCAATATAGAAAACCTCTTCTTCTGTTGCCGAGAGATAATGAACCTCTCCCGTAATCTTTCCATCCTTCACCACCACATAAGGAGTCTCAATAAAACCATACGCATTCACTCGCGCGTACGTAGAAAGAGAGGCGATAAGACCAATATTTGGACCTTCAGGAGTCTCAATAGGACACACTCGACCATAATGCGTGTTGTGGACGTCACGTACCTCAAATCCTGCACGATCACGAGACAGTCCCCCGGGTCCAAGCGCAGAGAGACGTCGCTTGTGTGTCAATTCAGACAGAGGATTCGTTTGATCCATAAACTGTGAGAGCTGACTCATCCCAAAGAAATCGTTTATCGCTGAAACAATTGGCTTGATAGCAATAAGACTCTGAGGAGAGATATCCTCATTATCACGACTGAGAAACTTTTCATGGATGGCCCTTTCCACTTTCGTAAAAGCCTGGATCAACTGATTTACCAGCAATTCATTTACATTTCGCACACGACGATTGCCAAGATGATCAACATCATCGAGCGGTTCCTTCTGAGCAGCAACCTTTAATAGATGCTGGAGAGTTCTGATAATATCCTCAAAAGAAAGGGTTCGCTGTTCCACCAGAGCCTGTTTCTCTTCAGGAGAGAGTTCCGGGTACAACTTGAGCACCATTTTATATCGCCCAACCTCACCCAGATCATAAAACTTACGA
This sequence comes from Thermospira aquatica, assembly GCF_023525255.1. Taxonomy (GTDB): domain Bacteria; phylum Spirochaetota; class Brevinematia; order Brevinematales; family Thermospiraceae; genus Thermospira; species Thermospira aquatica. The sequence goes on from NZ_CP073355.1 coordinate 535,524, forward strand.
TGGAAAAGCATGTTCTGCAATTCTTTCACAATAGCTTCCAGAGAAGCTGCTTCTCCAGGGTGAAGCACGGAGTAAACCTTTTTGATAGCCTTCTGGTAGTTATCCTTGGTGTCATCCTTTTCCAGAGTGAGAAGAAAAGGTCGATTCTCAAGAGCTGATCGTGGATCAATCACCGAGATAAACTGGATACCTTTTTGGTACAGAAGGTTCACATAGTTCGGTGTTAACTTTTCCACAGCCCCAAGAATCACATTGTTTTCACTGTCAACAACATCTTCAGCAAGATACTTTCCAACCAGTTTGGTAATAGCTTCACTTTTCTCAACCTTGGTCAGATCCAGTTTTCGAGTCTTAAAAAAGGCGCTGACAATCTCCTGGGTAGACATCCCGAGAGCACGCAGAAAAACAGAGACAAGAATCTTTCTCCTCGCGTCAACACGAACATACATGAGATCTTTACGTTTATCAAGAATAAACTCAAGCCATGCACCCTTTTCTGGAACGATCTTTGAAGAGTATTCCTTGTTTTTGTATGCAAAAAGAACACCTGGAGACTTATAGATCTGATTGATAACAACCCTTTCAGCACCATTGATGATAAAAGTCCCTCGAGGTGTCATCAGAGGAAAATCACCAATATAAATATCCTTTTCTTTAATCTCTCCCGTTTTCCGATTAATCACCCGGAAAACAGCCTTGAGCGGAACCGCATACGAAAGGTTTTTGTCAAAACATTCACTTTCAGTGTAACGAGGAGACTCAAGATCATATCGCACATAATCAATAACAATATCCGGATCACCACCTTTCCGTCCCTGGGAAGATAACTCGATTGGGAAAAATGTCCGAAAAACTAACTCCAAACCCTTCTTTTCTCGCTTTTCAGGCTCGACTCCGGCCTGTAAGAAATCCTCATAGGCCTTGAGTTGAATCTCCAGCAAATCAGGAAGATCAATCCACTCTTTTTTTCTGGAAAAACTCACCCTCTGTGGCTTTATCGGCATAGATTATCTCCATTCCTGTATTTTATGGTATAAATACAACATCCCCTTCTTCTCCCGAGAGAAAAGAAGGGGGAATTTTCAACATGGGATACGACACAACCTTTGTAGAGACAGATAGTTACTTAACCTCAACCACAGCACCGGCAGCTTCCAGAGCAGCTTTGATCTTGTCGCCCTCAGCCTTTTCAACATTCTCTTTCACAGCTGTCTTACCGCCACTCTCAACGAGATCCTTAGCTTCCTTCAAACCAAGACCAGTAAGTTCACGAACTACCTTGATAACCTCAATCTTCTTCGCACCTGGATCCTTAATGAAAATAGAAACTGTGGAAGGCTCTTCAGCAGCAGCTGCAGCAGCACCACCGGCAGCAGGCATAGGACCAGCAAAAGCCACAGGAGCAGCAGCCTTTACATCAAACTTTTCTTCAATAGCCTTGCGAAGCTCATTGAGTTCCAAAACCGTCATATTAGAAATCAAATCAATCACCTGATTAATCTTGTCTGACATATATTCTCTCCTTATAAGATTATTTTCCTTCTTGTTTTTTCTCGAGAGCCTCAATAGTGCCAACAAAGGTTGTCAAAATAGAATTCAAAGCGCCCGCGAAACTTCCCACAACACCACTTATACCACCAGCAATCATCGCCAGGAGTTCCTTTCTTGAAGGTATCTTGGACATCTCGATAACACTCTTTGCATCCATTACCTGACCATCAAGGTAACCTGTTTTGAGCGCCAATTTTTCGTTATTCTTGATGGCATCGGTAACAATCTTCAAAACAGAGAGGATATCGTTATCCGAATATACCACAAAAGACATCCCTTTGAGATAGTTCTTCATTGTGGTAATATTTCGAGCCTCAAGTACCTTCTGGAGAAGGCGGTTTTTCATCACTTTTACCTTACCGCCGCCTTTCTCAATCTGTCGACGAAACTCTTCCATCTCCTTGACCGTAACACCAGAGAAGTTGAGAACCACAAGACCATCCATATTGGCCAATTCCTGAATCATGTTCTGAACCAGATCGACTTTCCACTGTTTTGGCATACTCACCTTCCTTCACCCTTAGGAGATTTTCTTGTGGTCAACCTTGACAGATGGCCCCATTGTCGGAGAAAGCGCCATGGTAGCAATATAATCACCCTTGAGATCGTTTGGCTTGTTCTTCATAATAACATGATGAACAGCCTTCACATTTTCAATAAGCTTCTCTGTATCAAGAGATTTTCTTCCCACGACAACATGCACATTCCCTGTCTTGTCAGCACGAATCTCAACCTTACCAGCCTTAAACTCCTTGACACCCTGGGCAATATCCAGTGTAACCGTTCCTGTCTTGGGGTTAGGCATCATCTTCGCTCGTCCAAGAATGGGAGCAATCTTACCAAGAATCTTCATCATATCAGGGGTTGCAAGCACAGCATCAAAATCCATCCAACCACCTGCAATCTTTTCAACAAGATCCTCAGCACCAACATAATCAGCACCAGCCTTTTGAGCTTCAGTCGCTTTCTCACCTGTAGCAAAAACCAAAACGCGAACCTGTTTCCCGATAGAATGGGGCATCACCAGAACGTCGCGTATATTGTGCTTCTGTTTAATATTGAGGTGATAACTTACACGAATGGGCTCATCAAACTTGGCAGTTGCCAGCTCCTTCACAATCGCACAAGCTTCTTCAAGAGAATAAAGCTTGGCAAGATCATACTTCTCCACAAGAGACAAATATCGTTTAAAACCCTTATAGAGAATTCCGCCTTTCTTTAAAACCTTCATACTATTCCTCCACCTCAACGCCCATATTACGCGCAGTTCCCGCAATAATCTTCATGGCAGCCTCAATGCTCTTTGCATTCAGGTCGGGCATTTTGATCTCAGCGATCTTCTGAAGCTGGGCTTTTGTGAGTTTCCCCACTTTTTGCTTGTTTGGAGCTCCAGAACCACTTTCGATACCAAGCTCCTTTTTGATCAGGTTTGAAGCCGGAGGCGTTTTGGTGATAAACGAGAACGTACGATCCTCATACACCTCAACAACAACCGGTATCACAAATCCTGCCTTGTCCTTTGTCGCCTCATTGAACTGCTTACAAAACTCCATCAGAGGCACGCCTTGAGGACCAAGAGCGGTACCTACCGGAGGAGCAGGATTTGCCTGACCCGCAGGAAGCTGCAACTTTACCACCGCTTTGATTTTTTTCTTCTTTGGTGCAGCCATGCGTTTCTCCTTACCTTAACTTAACCAATTTTTTGGACCTGGGTATACTCCAGTTCCAGGCGAACAAGTCGCCCAAATATTTCGACCGAGACAGCTAACATATTTTTATCATTGATGACTTCGAGAACCTCGCCTTCAAATCCAGCAAAGGCACCCTCCATCACCTTCACCCTATCCCCGACCGAGTACACACTTTCAAGTTTACCAGAAAGGGACTTGATCTCTCCCGTTTGTTCAAAAATCTGCTTCACCTCATCATACGAGAGAGGTTTCGGGCGTTTATTTCCACCCCCAGAGGAGAGAAACATGTTTACACCATTGATACTGCGTATAGCCGTGTAAACCTCTTTCCATTCAACCTCATCTTCAGGAATATCAAGCTCTACCAAGATATACCCTGGATAAAGAAGACGCTTCTTCTCTATCTTTTTACCCTTTCGCTCTACAACATAGTCCTCTTCAGGCAACTTTACGTTCAACAAAACATTGCGAAGAACATCTTGATTCTTCTTCGCCTCAAGATCCCTGTAGACCTTTTTCTCAAAGCCTGTATTCACTTGAATTACATACCAACCGCGAGCCATATCTACTTCACCGACAACATAATAAGAGTATTCACACCCCAGTCAATCAAAGACAAAAAGGCTGCCAGAACAACAATAAAAACCACAGTTACCCAGGCACCCTGGATTGCAAACTCTTTGGTAGGCCACGTTACTTTACGCAATTCCTCACGAGCTTCCTTCACAAAATTCCGATTAACTATCAAAACAACAATAGCCACCAGTGCCGTTATTCCAATAATAATCCAACTCATCAAAGCCGTCGTCATGACAACTCCTTTTTATACATTCAGGCCAGGAGGGACTCGAACCCCCAACCAACGGTTTTGGAGACCGCTACTCTACCAATTGAGCTACTGACCTGTAAAAACTATTTCACCTCTTTGTGCGCCACATGCTTGCGGCAGCGAGGACAATACTTTTTAAGGTGCAATTTCACACGCTGCTGCATCATTGTCTTGGTCTTGGTTGTGGAGTAGTTTCTCTCTCCACACGCTTCACATTCCAGGGTGACAATCTCAGCCATACGCTACTCCTTTTAGGATAAGCCCACAGGCGGGATTGAACCGCCGACCCCTTCCTTACCATGGAAGTGCTCTACCTACTGAGCTATATGGGCAAAAAATTTCAGGAACAATATTATATACCAAAACTGTCTCTTTTGTCAAGAAAAATAAGGGAAGAAAAGAAAAAAATATTTTATTTTAATTCTTCTTATTCGTTACACCCTCTCATAAATGAAATTCAAAGGGATCACCAAAGACAAACTTTTATCCCTCCAACACAAACTCAATCTCCCAGACAGTCCCATTGTCTTCTTTTCTCTCGTATTTTCCACCGAGTTGCTCAGTTACCAGCATAGTAACAAGCATTATTCCCAATCCTTGAGAAGAAGCATCCATCCTCTCCTCCATCCCCACACCATTATCACGTACTACCATAGAAACTTTCCCATCGTGCTCATGAATAGAAACAGCAATCTCCCCCGAATCGCGTCCTCGAAAAGCATACTTATACGCGTTGGTCAAAAGTTCGTTCATTACAATCCCAAGAAATACCGCCTTTTTGGCTGCAATCGTAACATCCGCGATATCAAGAGACAGTCTTATCCTTCTCTTCTCATCAAAAATATCACAAACCAGACGAATCACCTCTTCAATATACGCTTTCAAAGAAACCGTCTGATAACTCCCTTTCGTCAAAAGATTTTCATACAAAACCCGAATACTCTCTACCCTCCCAATGGATTCCTGAAGGAACTGTTTTGCCTCCGGGTTCTCTGTCGCATTTGCCTGGAGAGAAAGAAGACTCACAACATTCGTTATGTGATTTTTAATACGATGAAATGCCTCTCTCAGCAGCACCTCTTCCTCAGCTATTTTCTTTTTGAGAGCCTCTTCTGCTTGTTTTATGTCGCTAAGATCTCGAAACTCTGTAGAACGCACAAGTTTCCCTTTATAATAAACATTGCGGCCCTGAATAAGCAGGGGGTACTTTGTTCCATCTCTGCGAAGTCCTACAGCCTCGTAGGGCTTTTCATATCCTGAGAGAATCTTTTGCATCACATCCTCTCGAGACTCTTCAGCTATAAGGAGAAGCCCATTCATCCCGATGAGTTCCTCTTTTGAGTACCCCGTCATCCTGCAAAGAGCCTCATTACACTCAAGAATAACCCCTCGACCATGAATACCTATCCCTCCCATGGAGGCTTCCGCAAGAGATCGAAAACGCTCTTCACTTTCCTTAAGCTTTTCTTCGGCACGACGGTGTTCCATCTTTTCCTGAAAAAGCCTCAAAGCCATATTGATAGAAACATCCAAGACAACTGGAGAAGAGCTTTTCAGTATATACCCATACGAAGTAATTTTCTCCGCTTTTTCCACCACCTCGGGCTCTCCATGAGAGGAAAGAAAAATAATAGGAATATCTCTCACCTGCAAAATCTGCTGGGCTGCTTGTATACCATCTATCCCCCTGCCCAAATCAACATCCATGAGGATGATATCAAAATCTTGATTTTCCTTAGCAACGAGACGGATGGCGTCCTCCCCTGTTGTGACATGGGTAACGGTATACCCCTCTTTTTTTTCTGACATCGCGATAACGACTTCGTCTTCTACTAACAAAAGAGAAGCGTTCATCCCTTGTTTTTTCTCCTTGAACTTTTTCCTATCCGTAAAATGTTTAAAAAAATAAAAAAGCCCCAATACAGACATTATAATCACGTTTCTCTTTTATGTCAAAAATTAAAAAGTTTATTTAAAAAACTTCAATAAAAAACACCCCCATTTTTATTCTATTCAGAAAAAAATTTCAAAAGAAAAATGAAATAATCATAACCTTAGAGGAAGCCCCACGTGTTTCCTTGTTGTATTTTTTGCAAGTACCCCAATTTTTGTTGACATAAAGAAAAAAAAGCAGTATACTATTTAAGATATAAAAGTTAAACGCCGATACTAGTAGGGAACTTTTTTGGGGAGGACTTCCATGTCTCAAAGTCTCTACAAATATGAGATTATTGGACGAAAAAACGAAAATACTATCATCATGAGACTCGAAGATGGACGAGAAATCCAGGTGAAACAACTCGCCAAAGTAGACGATAGCCATGCACTCTTTAACACCCATGGCATGTACTATAAAGAGTTTCCAAGTGACTTCTCCAAGGTAAGAGCGTACACTTCTTATATCATCCAATACGCGCCTGATCTCTACAAGGAAGTAAACCTGCTCGAACAGCAGATCAGTGAAATCGTCAAAAATGGTATCGAACACGGAAACAAAATGGATCCAAATAAAAAGATCAAAGTATGGTTTGACTTTAACAAACGGGCAAAGGTCATTGTGGAAGACGAGGGCAATGGATTTCCTTTAATGAACGAATGGAATCAATTTGCTATAGATAGAACTATCTGTCTGGTAACCCAGGACTTTGAGCATTTTGCCGATCTCATTGCGTGGAAAGGTCCAGAATCAACAGAAATGGACGGTGGAAACGCTCTTTTCGCCGCTCTCGAATACTGGAACGGTGGTTTTCTTTACAACCAGCGGGGAAATCGTTGTGTCGCCGTTCGATACTTCCCCGACAATGCGGAATACCGAAAGTATGTGTAAAAACAGTACGTGTAAAAAAAGAAAAAAAGCCTTTTCCTTTCCGGGGAAAAGGCTTTTTTTTCTTGGAATATTTTCTATCCTGGGTGTTTCAATGACCAGTACCATAGAATCCTCTGATCCATCCTCATACCCCCGAGAAAGTGCTGTAAGGATTTTTTTGGCAGGAGATGTCAATTTTTCACGCTCCATTACCAATCTTGTAGAAAGAGACATTGATCCTCTCTTGTATGTGAAAAGAATCATAAGAGAGGCAGACATTGCCATTGTCAATCTTGAAACTACCATCGCCACCAACGGTACTCCTCAAACCAAAACCCATGTTTTTCGCAGCCCCCCTGAGGTTCTTCGTTTTCTCACCAATGCTGGTGTCGATATCGTGTCTCTTGCCAACAACCACGCAATGGACTATGGAGCAGAAGCGATGTTCGCCACGAGAAAACATCTCCAGGAGTATGGCATTCTTTTCACCGGAGCAGGGAGTAACTGGCAGGATGCCAGCCGTCCTCTCATACTCACCCAAAAAAACATCACTCTTGCCATCCTCTGTACGGGATTCCAGAAGCCTGAAGAGCTCCTCGCTACGGATAAACGTCCAGGAACTGCTGGCCTGAGATGGAAACGGATTCTCTCTCTGGTCACCCATCTGGAAAAAGAGGTGGATTATCTCATTTTTTTTGTTCACTGGGGATGGGAATACGTTGCCCCTCCGCTTGCCGATGAACAAATCTCTCATGCGCACGCTCTTATCGATGCCGGCGTGGACGCTATTATAGGTCACCATCCTCACCTTATCCAGGGATTGGAGATCTACAAAGGCAAACCTATCTTTTACAGTGTGGGAAACTTTCTTTTCCCCCAATGGGAAATCAAAGAAGCTCGCGCCGCTTTCGCGGTAGTACTCGATCTCCAAAAGACAAACACCACCATCATCACCCATCCCTACCTCATTCCCATCTACCGGCTTTCCACGACTCTTCAGCCTATCATAGCCGGTGGAAAAGAAGAAGAGGAGGTTTACCAGCTGGTTACCTCTCGTTCTTCTCTGCTGGGAAGCAACTGGATCCTCCAGAAAGAACGAAAATCCTGGGTGCCGTTCTGGAGAGTTGTCCCTAAACCCTGATTTCAGCCGGAATATCCTCTTCGTTGGAATACCGAGACAAAACAGGGTCTACATGTTCAGCAATAAACTCCTCAACCTGCCAGGGCGCCCTTCCTACATACTGGGAGAGATCGCGTATCCTCGCCCAGATCTCCTCTGGTATGGGAAAATGTCCTGACTCCTTCATTGCTTGAAGCATGTCAAACTCCCGTCCCTCACGAACGGCTGCAACCTGCTGCATGGCATACTCACGAATCACCTCGTGAAGTTTCTGTCTGTCCCCTCCCCTTTTAACAGCCTCCATCAGAATATTCTCTGTTGCATAAAAAGGAAGATTCTGCATCATGATCTTATGTATCACTTCAGGATAGACCTTTAGCCCTGAAAAAAGCCTTTGGCACAGGATCAAAATTGCATCAATGGCAAGAAACCCTTCTGCCATAGAGATACGACGATTGGCAGAATCATCCAGGGTCCGTTCAAGAAACTGATTAGCATAGGTGTAGGAGGCGTTTTGAACATCATTGATCACATAACGAGCTAACGCGGTAATGCGTTCAGCAAGAATAGGATTCCTTTTGTAAGGCATAGCCGAAGATCCAACCTGCTTCTTGTCAAAGGGTTCCTCAACCTGCCAGGAATGCTGCATGAGGCGAATATCGTTACAAGCCCTGTGAGCTGTCGTCGCGATGTTGGAGAGAAGCTGAAGGATATGAACATCAAACTTTCTTGTCAGGGTTTGCCCGGAAACGGGCACCACTTTCTCAAAACCAAGCTTTTGAGCTACCAGATGATCAAGTTTTCGCACCTTTTCCCGATCACCATCAAAAAGCTCCATAAAACTTGCCTGAGTCCCCGTTGTTCCCTTCGCACCTCGAAGCATCAGTTTCTCCATACGGTACTCAATCTCCTCAAGATCAAGGAGGAAATCATACAACCATAAGCTGATACGTTTTCCCAGGGTGGTAGGTTGCGCGGGTTGAAGGTGCGTGTACCCCAAAACGGGAAGTTTTCGGTACTCCCATGCCATAGTGCGCAGGGTGCGTATCACACTCACCAGGCGTTTACGGACGAGTTTCAGGGCACGCCGATAAAGAATCACATCCGTGTTGTCAGTGACAAAACACGAGGTCGCTCCAAGATGAATAATTCCCGCAGCTTTCTGAGCAACTTCACCATAAGCACGGATATGGCTCATCACATCATGGTGAATCTCCTTTTCAATCTCCCGTGCACGCTCCAGGTTAAGATTTTCGCGGTTCTTTTTGAGATCTTCTATTTGCTCATCGGTTATAGGAAGTCCCAGCTCTTTCTCTGCCTCGGCAAGAGCAATCCAGCAATCTCTCCACGTAAGAAATTTCGTTTCTTCGGAGAAGATTTCCAGCATTTCCTTCGAAGCGTATCGGGTCTCCAGGGGATTTTGATACACGGCCATGACTATCCCTCCATGTTTTCCACGATAGCTTTGGTAAACTCACTGGTCTTTACCTCACGTGAGCCAGGCATCTGGCGGGCAAGATCATAGGTGACAACGCCACTGGCAATAGTCTTCTGAAGTCCCTGTTCAATCAGTTGAGCCGCCTCAATCCAGCCAAGATACTCAAGCATCATCTTCCCGGAGAGAATCACCGAACCCGGATTGACTTTGTCCAGCCCTGCATATTTTGGAGCTGTCCCGTGTGTTGCCTCAAAAACTGCGTAAAAGTCACCAATATTTCCACCGGGTGCCATACCAAGTCCCCCAACCTGCGCTGCCACTGCATCCGAGAGGTAATCCCCATTGAGGTTCATCGTCACAAGGATATCGTATTCATCAGGACGGAGCAGTGCCTGTTGAAACATGTTATCAGCTATCCTGTCCTTGATCACGATCCTGTCTGTTGGACCGGTAAGCTCGGATTCAAGGATGATCTTGTCACCAAATTCCCGCCTGGCAAGTTCGTAACACCAATTTTTGAAAGCCCCTTCGGTGTATTTCATGATATTGCCTTTGTGAACAATCGTGATAGATTTTCGATGGTTGGCAATCGCGTATTCAAGAGCCTTCCTCATGATGCGTTCACTTCCAAACCGACTCATGGGCTTAATACCGATCCCTGAGTCAGGACGAATCTTTTTCCCTGTCCTGCTCTCAATATAGGCTATAATATCTCTTGCCTCGGCAGTATCCATAGCCCACTCAAGCCCAGAATAAACATCCTCGGTGTTTTCACGAAAGATAATCATATCTACCTTTTCAGGATTTTTGACAGGGCAAGGAGTCCCCTGATAGTATTTTACAGGACGGATACACGCATAAAGGTCTAGCACCTGTCGTAGCGTGACATTGAGACTTTTGAAGCCCTCCCCTACAGGGGTCGTAAGGGGTCCCTTAATAGCTACATAATACTCCTGAATAGCCTCCACCGTCTCATCCGGAAGATAGGTTCCATACAGTTGATTAGCCTTCTCTCCCGCGTACACCTCCATCCAGACTATCTTCCTCCGACCATGATAAGCTCTGGCTACAGCCTGATCAAAAACATACTGCGAGGCACGCCATATATCCGGACCTGTCCCATCCCCTTCAATAAAAGGAATAATAGGAGTATCAGGAACTACCAGCGTATTATTTTGTACCGTTATCTTCTCTCCTTCCACAGGAACGGAAATTCTCTGATATGCCATCTCCTTCCTCCTTAAAAATTGCCCAATATGATGAAGCAAAAAGAGATTTTTTGCAAGAAAGCGAAAAGATGAGACTATTGTAAGGGTTGTTCCAGTAGATTCGAGAAAAACGTTTTTGAGATCAAGAAGACCTCTTTTTACCAAAAAGACAATGAAGCTCATCGTAGAACCTTTGTCTTTTGTCAAAAATTCCTCGTATCCCCAAAAAATGATCGTTTTGTAAAAATTGTGACAAATGCCTATTGACATTTTTGCTCGCAAAAGGTATGATAATATTGTCCTGAAAGGGAAAACTCTTTTTCTCCATTCACAAAGCTCGTTTTCCCTTAAGCGACAACAAGTGAAATCCCAAAATCTCTGGCTTGGCTAACTTTCCAGAAGATACAGGGACTTCCTGCTATAATTTTACAAAAGATACAAGAGACCACTATTCTAACCTATACAAAAAGGAGGAAGATATGAAAGAAAAACCTTTGTTGTTTACTTTTTTGGTGTTGAGTCTGACAGGATTGTCAATCACCTGGTCAAAGACAAATTACTCTCACCTTTTAGGACATCATTATGGCCTCTCAACGGCAGGGGGACTGTTTTACCGGCATTATGTGGGAACCAATTTTTCCTGGCAGGTAAGTTTTTACCCTATGTACATGAATGATCCTACGATTGCAAGCGAACCCTCTTTTCTTTTCTCTTTTGGAAACATGGAACAACTTTTCTTGCATTTTACCCAGCTTAACACCAGCTCTATGAAAGGGCAATTGTTTCTCTGGGCTGGAGGAAGTATCCAGTATCAAAAAGGGGGTTCTTATCCCAACTTGCAACATTTTACCCCAAAAATCCTCCAATTTGGGTTATCTTAAGCTCTTAACCCCTTGATTTTTATGAATATCGTTTCTGGAAATTAGTATGTAGTCCCTAAATAATAGTTTCTACTTGACATTACTGCCACTCCTATGCTATACTCTACTCATGTTCGTTAAACCTATATCCATACCTAACAGAAAGACTGGTAAACGGTATACCTACTACCGCCTCTGTGAGAGTTATCGCCTCGGTAATACTGTAAGACATAGAAATATTCTCAACCTTGGTAAGCTCGAAGAACTTCCTGATAGATCAGACCATAAAGTTCTTGCTGACAGGATTGAACAGATTGTTTACAAGAGGCCTTCCCTTTTTGTTTCACAGATACCTGAAAAGATAGAAAACCTTGCTCAGCATTATGCCAGAATTATCATAAACAAGGGGTTACTGGATATACCAAAGGAATCCCTAAGCACAGAGGCAGCAGATGAGGGTCTCATGACTATCAGGAGGTAGATGTAAACAGTCTTGAGCATAATGATGCTCGTGAGGTTGGTGCTGAGTGGTTATGCAGGCAGGCACTTGAGGAGTTAGGGTTATCGAGATATTTTCTGGGTGAATTGGGTGGGAAGATGGATTAAGATGGCGATGATATACATAACTGCCCGTGCGGTATTTCCTGCTTCTGAGCACAAGACAGAGGAATGGCTGAAGGAAAACAGTGGGTTAAGTGAACTTTATGGGGTAGAGCCTGGGCGTGTAAGCAGGCACCATCTTTACAAAGTGAGCCGAAAGCTTTATCAAGCCAAAGAGGAGATAGATCGATGGATGGCCAGACGCACTGGGGAGTTATTTACACCGCAAGACAAGATAATACTCTATGATCTAACGAATCTCTATTTTGAGGGGAGAAGAGGGATAGTGAGAAGGCGAGGTTTGGTCGGAGCAAAGAGAGGCGTAATGATGCAAAGCTTATGGCATTGGGATTGGTGACAGACACGATGGGTTTCATCCGATACAGCCATATCTATGAAGGAAACATCAGGGACAGTAAGACTTTGAAGAAGACTATTAAAGACATGGAGGAGCGATATCCTTCGGAGGGTCACTGTCCTGTGATAGTAATAGATGCAGGGATAGCCACTGAGGAGAATCTCAGGATGTTACGGAGCAAAAGAGGGACTATGTATGTGTATCCCTTGCGAAGATGAAAGACCGTCATATAGCTGAGATAGAGGAGAAGGGCAGAAGGCTTACAGACAGGAGAGGCAATGAGATTTTTGCCCAATGGGTAGAAGTTGAAGGATATGAAGACAGGTTTTGTATATAAAGAGCAAGGGGAAGGCGCTCAAAGAGCAGAGCATGGAAGAGGAACTCTCAAAGAGGTATGAAGAGGGGCTGGAGTCTATCAAGCGGGGGATAGAGAGGAAGGGAGGGATAAAGAGGATAGAGAAGGTATATGAGAGGCTTGGGAGGTTAAAAGAGAGATACCCCTCGGTGAACCGTCTGTACGAGGTGAAGATAAAGGAGAAGGATGGGATAGCGACGGAGATTAAGTGGAAGAGGGTGGAAGGAGTGAAGGTGCCTGGGGCATACTTTATCCGCACCACCCTCAAGGGGGAAGATGAAGAGACGATATGGAAGATATACAACACATTGAGGGAGATAGAGGGAACATTCAGGGTATTGAAGAGTGATCTGAAGATGAGACCAGTGTTTCATCAAAAAGACATCTATTCAGAGGCACACATCTATGGGAGTATCCTTGCGTATATGGTTGTAAACACCATAAGGCAAAAGCTCAAGGCGAAGGGGATAAGAGATGATTGGAGTAATATAGTCAGGAGGATGAACACGCAGAAGCTTATTACCAGTGAGATGAAGACGAGGACAGGGAGGACGATTTACATAAAGAAATGCAGTAAACCCATCGTTCGTGTAAGGGAGATATATCATGCCCTGAACTATAAGGAATGTCCCTTCTTTCAGAAAAAATCCGTGTTACCTAAAAGGGAGAATCGAAAAAATGAAAGCCTTGATACATCTTAGTTTTAGAGCATTAGGTTGCAAGTTGGGTTATGAAAATGGAGAATGGCATACAACCGAATCCTATAGATTTGCTCTTGGAGGAGGCCCGGGTATCGAGGTAATTCTTTATGACCACTTTGTTTATACCCTCGGGGGAGGATATGCTTTCTTTGCGGTATTGCAAAATAACAAAGAAACAAGAGTAGATGTGAACTTTACTTTTGAAGTCTCTGCCGGCTATCTTTTTTAAAAGGAGGAAACCATGAAAAGATATATTTCTTTTATTCTTGTATGTTTTTTGGCCATAAGTATAGGCTGGACTGAAAGTGTGGTGACTTCTTTCGAAACAAATACCAACGATCCTACAGTATCAACGAATGGATCCACCCCTCTGTCAGAAACAACCGCAACCGACCAGGAAAACACTCCCTCCTCTTCTCAAGCATCAGAGAACACCAAAATCAACACAGAGGAAACCACCTTTCGCCATATGCTGGGTTTCCATGGGGGGATGTCTTCAGGTGCGGGGCTCTGTTATCGCCAATATGTGGGAAAAGCCTTTAGCTGGCAACTTTCTTTTCTCCCATTTTACACAAGTAGAGACTGGAATGGTAAATCTTCTGGTTTCTTGATTGGAGGCTTTTTTGCTCAATGGTTTCTAAGCGATTTCGCTCATCCTGCCATTTCTCTGGAAGGACGATTTTTTATCTATGCAGGTGCCATAGCAGGATATTTTGTAGAATCAGAGGGTGGAAACGACTATACCCTGGGAGGGGGAGGTGGTATAGGCTTTGAAACGTATGTTCTCAAAAATATTGTCTTTACCACCGCGGTAGGTTATAACACTGGTTTTAATCGCCTCATCCAGCATATCAATAGTTCCATGTTATCGTTTGAAGGGACTATAGGCTATAGATTCTAACATAATAAAAAGAGGCTGTCATCAGACAGCCTCTTTTTTTATTCTTTTGCAAGAAGTTCTTTAAAAGGTTTTCCGTAAACAAAAGCACGGTAACTTTTGGGCAGGTCTACAAATGAAAAATCTCGACGGAGAAGCTTATCTTTGTACTTGGAAACCGGGATATCCTCGTAAATCAATCCTTTCACAATGCCTGCTCGGGTAATATCGTTTACAAAAACCGCTCCCATGATACGATTATCCTTTATGACAAACTTGCGGTACGTCACTCCATCATCATAGAGTTTCTCTAAAATCTCATAGTCGGCGGGATTTTGAGGATTGGTTTCTCCATAGGAAATGGTGTACAGATCCTCAAAGTACAAAGAGTTCATCGGAATAGACCCATCATACTCAAGGGGTTTCCCCACCATTGAAAGCCCGGCAAAATACCCCATCTTGCGAGCCACCGGCCAGATAGCGATAACCATGTTTTCTTTCGTAAGAAAGTTGTACCCTTTGGCCACATCCCCCGCTGCATAAATATCCGGAAGATTGGTTTGCATAAATCGATTTACCTCAATACCACGGTTCACCGTAATACCAGCCTCTTCAGCAAGCTTGGTCTCCGGTGTAACCCCAATAGAGATGTACACAAGATCGGTATCTATCACATCCCCTGTGGAGAGTTTAACCTGACGAACACGATTGTCGCCAAGAATTTCTGTGACACTGGCATTGGTGTAGATCTTTACTCCATGTTTCTGCATCTTCTCTGCCATGAGACGAGAACTTACCGGATCAAGAGCTCGCCCCAAAATAATAGGAGCCAACTCTACCATAGTAACCTCTACCCCAAGATGAACAAGGGCTTCCGTGGCCTTCAGACCAATAAGCCCACCACCGATCACCACTGCTTTCTTTGCACCACGTTTTAATACCTGTTCACGCATGACTTTTGCTTCATCAAGAGTAAAAAAGTGCATTACTCCATCAAGCTCCTTGCCGGGCATGGGAGGACTGATGGGTTTTCCTCCTGTGTTAATGAGGAGATACTCATAGCCTATCTCCTCACCTGAAGCAAGTTTCACTGTCTTGGATTTTGGCTGGATAGCTACCACTTCTGCATTGGTAAGAACCTTAACATTTCGCATTTCACTGTAGGACTTGCCACGGTAAAAGATCCCATCATCATCTATTTTTCCCATGGCGTAGTCTACAATGGCTGGTCTTCCATAAGCCACGTAAGGCTCTTTCGTAAGAGTCATGATAGTACCATCTTTATCATATTGGCGGATAGCCTCTATCATTCCGATAGCTCCCGCTGAATACCCAATCGTGAGATATTTTGCTTTGATCATACGCTTTTCTCCTTAGTCGATGAGGTTAAGGTCTTCACCAGCAACATACTCATGGTAAGAGCCCCGCAGCGGTGTTTCTTTTGGAAGCTTTTCATCCCTGTCCTCAAAAACCAGGGCATCATTGGGACAGGCCTGCACACACGCTGGTCCCTCTGCACGTCCCTCACAAAGATCACACTTGTCTGAGACACGCAAGCCAAGCTCTTTATCTACGCGGGTAGTAATGGAACCCTGAGGACAAGCCATAATACACATCCAGCATCCGATACAGCGTTCCTGATCAACTTTCACCAGTCCTGTATCATCATAGCGCCACATCGCGCCCACGGGACAAGCCTCCACACACTCGGCATGTTCACACATACGACAGTTAGCAGAAAAAGAAAGGGGTCCGCGCATCTGGACTTCTATTTTGGAATTTACCTTGGGCTTTTCCGAAAAAGCCACAAAGATATTTTTCGATTTTGAATGCTCGAGAATACAGGCCACCTCACAAAGGTGACAGGCAACACAGTACTCTTCTCTCGGATAAACTCTTTTCACAGCTTCCTCCTCGATTACATACCAATACCGGCCATTTTCAGACCCAGCACTTCCATTTCTTCTTTGGTCATACCAACAGCCCGGAGTCTTTCTCTATTTCCACGCAAGCTCTCAATGGCATTCAGTCCCATACTTCCGAGAACCTCTTTCATCTCAATCTGCCAGGCACGAAGCATGTTGGAAACACGTTCGGTGGCGATTTCAGGGTTCTGTCGTTTTGCCAGGAAGGGATCGTTGGTGGTAATACCCCATGCACAGCGGCCAGTATGACACTGCTGACACATTGTACACCCAACAGCAATGAGCGCTGCGCTAGCGACATACACAGCATCTGCACCGAGAGCAATAGCCTTGAGCGCATCTGCGGCGCTTCGGATACCTCCCGCAGCCACCAGACCTACGTTTTCACGTATACCCTCCTGACGAAGACGGTCGTCAACGACGGCAATAGCAAGTTCGATGGGGATACCCGTATGCTCACGAACAATGGTTGGTGTGGCACCCGTTCCTCCACGGTACCCATCCACAACAATCACATCGGCCCCTGCCCGGGCAATCCCTGAAGCAATGGCTGCAATATTATGCACGGCAGCCACCTTGACACTTACCGGTTTCTCATAACGGGTAGCCTCCTTGAGGGCATAGATAAGCTGACGAAGATCCTCGATCGAATAAATATCGTGGTGGGGCGCAGGAGAAATAGCATCACTTCCCACCGGAATCATACGCGTCTTAGAGATCTCTTCAAGCACCTTCTCTCCAGGAAGATGTCCACCAATACCTGGTTTTGCTCCCTGCCCAATTTTGATCTCTATCGCTCCACCTGCTTTGAGATACTCCTCGTGAACACCGAAACGCCCTGAGGCTACCTGAACAATGGTATTGGGCCCATACTTGTAGAGACTTCGATGCAGCCCCCCCTCTCCTGTACTCCAGTATGTTCCATAAGCCTGAGCGGTAGCAGCCAAAGCTTTTTGTACATTGAGGTTAATTGAACCAAATGACATTGGACCAAAAATGATGGGAATATCCAGTTTCATAAGAGGAGAAAGTTTTGTTGTAAGTTCTACTTTGTTGGCATCACGAGAGACATTCACCTCTCGCCCACGGTTGCCCATATACGTACGAAGTTCCATCGGTTCACGAAGGGGATCGATAGAAGGGTTGGTCACCTGACAGGCATCAAAAAGCATCCTATCAAAATACACAGGCTGGGTCTGCATATCGTTTCCCATACCGGTAAGACCGATCGCACCACTCTCTGCATTGAGGTAGATATTGCGAATCTCGCGCTTGGACCAGTAACCATGAGAACGAAAAGCGCTTGGATTTGGCTGAATAGAAATCGCATCCGTAGGACAATAGGCCTCACATCGATGACATCCCACACATTTACTGTGAATAGAATCTATTCTCTCCCGATCAGGATCCCAAAAGTTTGCCTCAAAGGAACACTGGGTCACACAACCCTGACATTTGATACAACGGTCCTGATCGCGAACAACACGAAAATCGTAGAAATTCGTAACAATTGGCTGATAAAGCATGCTTTTCCTCCTCTGCCTTAACGATCACGGACAGATCGAGTATAGGGATACCCGTTGTCCTCGTATGATGAAGGCACCAGCTGTTTTCGATTCGTGAGCGTATGCCACCCTGGTACATAGTGTTTTCCATAGGGACGCTTACTCACCGGAATGAGTTTGGTAAACGGCACCTTGAGAATCTCTTTCATATCATAGCCAAACTCTCTACAAAAGTTTTCAAGAAGAGGTTTCAGGATCTTCTCATCCTCACTGTCAATATCAAAAGGCTTAGCCTCTTTCCCCAGGGTTGAGGGATCGACTTTACCCCGGATATAAATGCGTCCACCATGCATACCCGTAGAGAGATAATCTCCTGTAAGAGCATCACCCCTGGATGTGTTCAAGCCGAGAAGAACAAGCACCCCTCCGGCCATATACTCGCCAAAAAAGTCTCCCGCACACCCACCAATAACCGCCTTGGGAATAAAGTCCATATACTCCTTCATGTGAATACCCACACGATAACCAACATCGCCTTTGATATAGACCTCTCCACCCCGCATCCCATAAAAAAGCACATCCCCGGCATCACCATGAATAAAGATTTTTCCGGCATTCATCGTATTTCCAACACCATCCTGAGCATTTCCATACACACGAATAGTGGGACCATTCATAAAAGCAGCGAGATCATTTCCCGGTGTGCCATGCACTTCGATAAGAATATCCTCCCCTCGAAGACCATCACCAATGAAACGCTGCCCCAAAACATTGTCAATACGAATGTGCTTTTCGCCATTCTGTACTGCCTCATAGACAAGGGTGTTGAGTTCCCTGTAGTGGAGATTTTTTGCATCTATAACTTTCATGGTTTTCTCCTTATTCTTCGTAGCCTTTGAGAAAAGCAAACACAGGTTCACCCGCTCGTGGATGCCAGATGCGATCGAGATCGGGTTGAATCAACCGGATGGAAGCCTCTTCACTGGATACATAGACTGAATCTCCTTTGTACCCAACCACCATCGGTCTCAATTTACCACGGTCTGCAATAGCCATAAATCCCCCCTCAAACCCAATGATAAAAGCAAAAGGACCATTGAAAAGGAGACCTCCATAAGAAGACCGCAACCGAATATGAAGATCACGTTCCTCAGGAGAAAGCTTATCAATATCCTTCCAAAACTTTGAGGCAAACACCGATGCCACAGCCTTCCAGGGAAGTTTATGTCGGCGCCGGAGAAGATCAACACCATACGCCACAACCTCGGTATCTGTTCTCATCGAACACTCGTACCCAAAACTTTCAAGATAACGGCGATTGATACCATACGAAGAAATCTCTCCATTATGAACCACCGAGTAATTCAACATTGTGAAGGGATGGGCCCCTCCCCACCATCCAGGGGTATTTGTCGGGAAGCGACTATGCGCTATCCACGTGTGCGCCTTGTATTCATCGAGGCGAAAGAAATCCCCAATATCATGGGCTTCTCCTACTCCCTTAAAAGCACCCATGTTCTTTCCACTTGAGAGAACAAAAGCCCCGTTGATATACTTATTGATAGCAATAACCTTCTCTCGCACATAATCATCCGCTTCTTTGAACTGAAGATAGGTTTCAGGTATCTTACAGAAATAACGGTAGAAGAGAGGGGGATTGGTGATGTTCTTGTTGGGTCTGGTAGGGATCTGTTCCTCCAGATCAATGGCAAAAGAAGACTTGATAAAACTCTCCGTCTCCTTGCGAGCCTCATTGTTGTCGTACATCATGTGCAGGGCATAGTGATCCTTGTAGGATTCATACAGCCCGTACACAGCGAAGCCGCCACCAAGTCCATTTCCGCGCTCCCTCATGTGCTCAATAGCACGGATAATATTGTTTCCATCCTCCTTGCGTCCATCGCGGTGAATAAACCCGATGAGTCCACAACCGGATGTGTCTTTTTCCCCATAGGGGATGACGTCCTCATAGGTATAGGGCATATTTTCTCTCCTTACCTTCTGAAAATGAAAGGGCATACAGGATAAAGGGAAAAAGCAAATATTGCAAATTTTTTCCTATTGTTTCTACAAAAAAGAACGTCTAGAGTGTATACTTCATTGTGTGTGATAGACAAAAGATAATCACATGTGTGATAATTAAATAATAAAACCATCACAGGAGGCAAGATATGACTACCACGAAGAATATAGAGCTATTCACACCAAATTTGGCGAGCTTACAGCCATACGTGTTCCAAAAACTTGGAAAGCCGCAGCTGAGAAATATCTTTACCCGTTATTAAGGTGTCAAAATGAGAAGTTTTTGAAAAGAATGTTAAAAAAATTGGGAGTACTATTTTCAGCTTTACTATGAGCAACACTCATGCATAAGAGAAAATATTCACAAGGAGGTTACCGTATGACCAGACACAATTTTCTTGACACAATGAGAACACCATAATACAAGAATAAGTTTTATATGTAACCAGAGAGACGAAAAATAGGGAAAACGCAAAAGACCTGATCTCTTCCTTTGCACCAACACCTACGCAGAGAAAATTTTTCACATAAGGGAAGCCGGAGTATCCCTAAACCCCAAACTTCCCTCGTTGTCACACACGTCAGCACTCAAAATAGCGACAAGACACTCCTTTATTTATCAAGAAGATGTTCATCCCAGAGTTCATTCAGATTGTCTGGATAAAGCTCGAGAACCTTCTTGTAGAGTTTTTCCATACGGTTGACATGGTTCTCGGCACTGAACTTCGAGGAAATACGAAGCGCCTCTTCAGAGAAAAGCTTCAGCTTTTTTTCATCCGTGATGAGGTCTTCAACTATCGCGGTCATGGCTTCGTCGGTATCCGCCATATAGCCGTTTTTCCCTTCTTCAATGAGATCGAGATAGCTATCGTCTCTTCGGGCAACAGAGGGAACACCACAGATCGCAGCCTCAATAAGGGTCATAGGGTGAACCTCCGAAAGCGAAGCTGTCACAAAAAGATTCGCGATAGAGTACAGGCGGTACACCTCCTTCCAGTCAACAAAACCGGTAAAAACTGTCTGCCCTGCCAAACCCAAATCGTTGGCACGCTTCTGAAGCTCTTCATGAGCCGGACCATCCCCAACAAACACCATTTTCACATTTTTG
Organism: Thermospira aquatica; assembly: GCF_023525255.1. Lineage (GTDB taxonomy): Bacteria > Spirochaetota > Brevinematia > Brevinematales > Thermospiraceae > Thermospira > Thermospira aquatica. The sequence goes on from NZ_CP073355.1 coordinate 556,478, forward strand.
TGTTTTTTCATCACCGGCTCCATGGCGTGGTAAAGCTCAATTACTCGTTTTTCCGGTCCAATACGACCAACAAAGATAAGAATCTTGTCCTCAGGAGAAAGCGAATATCGCTTCCGAAGATCGTGCAGCTCTTCTTGAGTCATGGGTTTTTGTTTAAACTTTACCATATCGATACCATTGGGAATAATCTGCACAGGAATTTCTGGTACCACAAGGTTATCGTACTTTTTTGCTTTAATGGAAGGCGCTACAATCACACTCGTGCCTTTCATATAGAAGCGGAAATACGTTCTCCAGATAGATTTCATCCCGAGAATGAAAGAATAGTTGCTGTACATCTCCCACATCGTATGGGTAGTCGAGATCCGGGGTATACCCAGTTTTCTGGCAGCGTGTTTAGCCGCAAGTCCTACCATAAACTCGGTATGAGAGTGGATAAGTTCTACCTTGTGTTCCTTCAGAAAATTAATAACCTTCTTGTTGTTGACCAGGGCTGCTCCAAACCCCTGCTTCGATCCAAAATCAAGCTCAAGCTGGGGAATAAGGAGAACATCCGGATCCTTATTCTCATAGCCTTTCACCAATACAGAAACAATACAAACATGATGCCCCTTTTTTTCAAGACCTTCCTTTAGCTGTAGGGCAGAAGTAATAACTCCATTCTTCATCGGGGTAAAACAATCAAGGAAAAGGGCAATATTCATAGACTCCTCCTTGTATTTTTATCATACAGAGAAAAGAAAAAAAAAGCAAGGAGAAAATAGCAAAAAGAAGAACCATACGCTGAAAAAATACCTGTCAGCAGAAAAAATGGTGGTTTCTTTCCCCCGTCTGGAAAGCTCAAACACATAAAAGGGTAAAAATTGTCTCTTTTGAGCGTATTCAGCAAAAAAACTCTAAAATACAAAAAAACTATTTCTTCTTTTTCTTATGAATTCTCCAAAAATTCCGATATCTTATAATAACTATGATTACGGTAAGTCATATTGTTTTATCCGAAAAAGAACAATCGATACAAAGTCGGATTGTTCATGTACAGGTTATAGAACGAAGGGAAGATACCTTGCGAATCAGGGTGAATCAAATGGAAACACTTGCGCGTACAACCGAACCGGTGGGAGACGAGTTTCTCGCCCTGGCTGAGATTGTAGAGAGTGAGCATGGTGCAACCATAAAACTTACGCCCCTTGGATGGTTAGAACAAAAAGAACGTCTTTCCCTCCATGAAAAGCGCAATCTCCTCGCTACGGTAAAAGAACATCTCGTTCTCATGGGACTCTCACCGTGGGAGGAATACCTTCCATGGGCATACACTTTAACCAAACATGGCCTTCCTCTCAAGCAATCCCTTCTTCAGCAACTCGTGAGCCTTTCAAGACGATACGATAGCGCTACGATAAACTGGATACTGGAGGCGATGCGCCAGGGATTTATTCTGTCCGAAGAAAGCGCAGACTTCTTGAGACATCTCACATCATGGATCTTCTCCTCCATGCCTGACGAAGAATTTCCCGATACCGCCGAAAAGGTTAAAAAACTGTTTTCTTCGGAGAGAAATATTCCCCTCTGGCTTATAGAAATCTTTGGAGAAGCCCCATGGGTACGCTCTCTTCTTTTTTGTGTGAGATGGGAGAACACGTTAGCCCTTGCCCGTCATCAAAAAGAAAAAAACACCCTTTATTTTCTGATTGAAGAGGCGACATTGGGGCGATGGTATGTGCTTCTCGAATGGACAGAGCAAGCAATTACTGTGGGGATACGTATGGATCCTGGAATATGGGAGGTTTATAAAGACGATCTCGAAAAGTGGGCTCAAGAGAGCGAAAAACGATGGAACATGATCACCCCCCGGCGTGTAAACGTCAAAATTTTTCCATGGGAAAACCCGTGGGAGTTTTTTCTCTCAGAGGAAGAACCATCCATGCGAGGTATTAACCTGTATGTATAACCGATATACATCGAAGGAGGTAAAAAATGAATAAAGCTGTTGCCCTCAAATACGAACCAGAAATGGATGCTGCCCCCAAAATCCTTGCCAAGGGAGAAGGAGAGGTAGGAAAATACATCCTTGAACTCGCCCAAAAAAATCACGTGCCCATTTACAAAAATGATAAGCTGCTTGAATCTCTCTATCGTCTCAAACAAAATGAAGAAATTCCCCCGGAACTCTATCAAATAGTTGCAGAAATTTTCAGTTTCGTGTATGCTTTAAAGAGCAAAAAATAAAAAAAACCAAGGAAAGCTTATATGCCAGAGATGAGACGTATCCCCCTCTCTGACCTGCGGCCGGGCATGATTTTTGACAAATCTCTTTTTGACAGCAATTACAATATCATCCTGCCAGCAAGGAAACCCCTGGATCGAGCCACAATTGGCATGTTGTACAACCGTGGCATCACAGAGGTGAGTACAGCAGGAGAACTTGTTGAAGTAGTTGATGAATCCAAAATCCACCCCAAAAAACACCCAACTCAAACGGAAACAGACGCTCAAAAAAAGGTTATTATAGACAAAGATGCGGCAAAACACATCGAATTCTACAAAAATGCCGTCACCAAAATCAATAACCTCTATCAAAGGTACAAAAAAGGAGAGAGTCTTGACATCAATCAGCTTCAACAACTTGCTCATGAATTTGTCAACACCATCATGGCTGAAAAAAAAGTAGAGGTCTGGATTAATCTCATCAATGCGGCTGGTCGAGGGGATTATCTTTCTCTTCACATTATCAATACGACGATTCTTGCGCTTCTTTTAGGCAAAAAACTGGGATACTCCGCTGTCAAACTCATCAACCTCACCATGGCAGCTCTGTTGTTTGATATTGGAATGCTGAAAATCCCGGCATACATTGTTGAGAAAGAGGAAAAGCTTACCCCGGAAGAATTTAATCAGATCAAAACCCATCCCATTCATAGTTATCAAATTATCGCCCGTGAACTCAGTTTGCCTGTGGAGATCGCCCGTGTGGGCCTGGAACACCATGAACGCTTTGATGGCACAGGCTATCCCCGACACCTCAAAGGACAGGAAATCTCTGAAATGAGTCGCATTATGGCTATAGTAGACACCTACGAGGCTCTCACCAAAAAGCGATCCTACCGTGAAAAGAAAGAATCCTACGATGCCATGAGACTCATCCTCGGTGAAGGCTCTCGAAAGTTTGACCCTGAAATCTTAAAGGTTTTCCTCTCACTTATGTCCGTATATCCTGTAGGAAGCTATGTACAGCTTAACAACAAATGTATAGCTCGTGTCGTTGCTTCCGACAGTGTTTCCCCATTTCGTCCTACGGTGAAGATAGTCCGAGACGAGTTCGGGGATACCGTCGAGGATGGAGAGATTATTCGACTTGCCAAAGAAACAGATCTCTACATCGTCAAGGTTGTTTATTCCAGTGAGATCCAATCAGAGAACAATGCTTCCCTCAGTTAACCATTCCACACTAGGCAAATGGGCCGAGGAAGAGGCTGTCCGTTATCTCAAAAGTCAGGGCGTAGAAATTCTCGCCCAAAATTATCGAACGAAAACAGGAGAAATCGATATTATTGCTCGAGAAAATCAAACACTCCTCCTGATTGAGGTAAAAAGCCGGAAAGCCTCACAGTTGTCCTGGATAGAATATGCCGTTTCTCCTACAAAAATTAAACGAATTTTGAAAACAGCCGAAAAATATATAGAAGAAAACACAGTATCATTTCAAGAGATGCGGGTGGATGTAATATGGCTCATACGAAGCAAAAAGGGTGTCCAGCTGAGACACCACAAGGAGTTCGTGTAGAACCAACGGAGACGTTGGCCGGTTTTGATGATATTATCATCAAAACCCAAAAACGGAAAAATTTTCACCGATTGATTGTCAAGACCAACTCCAGTTCTCTTTCTGAAGAGAGAATGAATGTTTTGCGACAAAAGATCCATGACCCAAATTACATCCGCTTTGCTATTGATAAACTCGCCGAAAATATTAGCCAGGCCCTTCTCGAAGGTTATCTGGAACAAAAGGATAAATAATCATTCTTTTTTCATTTTTTTAAAAAAACATTTTTTCAGTTAAAGTATTGACTTTTTCACAAAGATAGTCTATACTATCAAAGGGGAAAGATAAATAATCAGGGAGAAATCGTATGGGTAGACTCTACGATAGTTTGCCGGACAGTTTTCTCAAAAAGGTACTTGCAGGTGAGGACAGTGAAATTGTAGAAAACCTTCTCTCCCTCAAAAAGCAATACGAAACAGAGACAGATAAAGAACGGAAAACTGTTTTTCGCGATCGTTTTGCCAACGCTATCTGGAACCTCTACTATGCCATTGGCCAGAAAATGAGTCCCAACACCCCAAAAGAAAAACGCCTCTTTATCCGATATGGAATTCTCGATCTCCGGTATCTCCAACCGGAAGATCAAAAACTCATCCTTTCTCTTCCGTTTGAAGAACATGATCCCGATAATAGTGTTTTTTACGTTGATGAGTGGCTTATCGAGGTCCTCTCCGGCAATATCAAACCCAGTATGACTGATGAACGCCCTAAAACAAGCGCTCAAAAAAAAGACGATGCCATGCAGGCAAAATTTGAGCGTATGACAGGAGCTCTCGAAGCCGAACGCAACGTTTATCAATCTGCCCTTGAGAGACGCCGTATACTTGAAGAAAATCTCCAGAGCATGGTAGCTCAGATTATTCAACATACCACCGAACCACTCCTCAATCTCCCTGATACCTACACCGAGTCCCAACTCAAAAGCCTCGACGATCTCCTTGAACTTGCCCGGGACCTCAAAAAAGCTGACAAAGAGCTTGTCGTTACCAAAAACTCTTATGCCAAACACTACGAGGAGCTTGAAAAGGTTCAGCAAGAACTTAACATGGAAGTAGACGAAAAGATCACCTACACGGTGGATAAACACACCGCCGAAAACGAACTGAATACCATCCGTCAGATGATCAAGATGACAGTGGGAAGACAGGGGAATCATTTTCCTGCCCTCTCCAGCACGATGATGCCAAGAGAAACTCGGGATTTTAATTTTAAGCTCAAGACGCTCGAAAGACTTCGTCAGGTAGAAGAGCTTGATTATACTCTTTTTCAGCGTACCTTTCGTCAGCATACCAACCGTGTCCCACCGTACGTGATCCTTGTGCCGGGTTATGGAACCTATGGGATGTGCTGGGAACCCTATGATCGTTATAACAAAGCAACGAGTAAAGGACGCGTCGCTATCCCTATCTTCAGTAAAAACCCCATGTTTTCGATCGTTATGGCTATGGGAGATTTTCGCTGGCAGGTCGCCAAAGAGTTTGCCGGTTATCACTGGATGGATGAAGGACTCTCGGGGAAATACTACGAATATATCTCTTCTAACAAGATCAAAGGGGATATCAAGCTCAATTTCATCAATGATTATATCCTCTGGATGACCAAAGAAAGCGAGGGTATTCAGAAACTCGCAGACAATGATGTGCGGTTTATTTTCTGGCGATATGTTCCATTCCCCGACAAGCTCAAAGAGGACCTCAGCAAAAGAGGTTACTATTATGACAAACTCTACAAAAACGAGCTCAGTTATCGGATGTCTCAGGGCAAGTAAATGTACCTTGGTGACCTTCGTTCATGTTCTTTAGAAAGTCTCGATTTTATCACGAACCGACAAAAAAGAATTCTTCAAAAATTTGGCTTTGAAAGTGTTTATGATCTGATAACCTATTTCCCATTCCGTTACGAGGATCGCAAGGAAATTGCTTCTATTGAAAAAAGCCTCTTATGGCAAAAACCAGTGACAACAATTGTACGTGTAATAGAACACGATCATATTTACTTTCAAAATAAACGACACCCCAAGATCATCATCCAGGATGATACGATGCGGGCTGCTCTTGTAGGATTTCATAGACCGTATCTGAGTAAAAATCTTCGTATTGGGGAAAAGTACTGGATTTATGCTCAGTTTACCATGAAGTACAATGAAATCCAGACATCAAGTTTTGAATTCGAGCCTTATCAGGAGAATGTTCAACCCAAGAATTTTGGCAGGATTTTCCCCATTTACCGATTGCCTGGAGAACTTTCTCTCAAAGAGTTTCACACGATTCTTAAGAAACTGCTTGACAGTTATCTTCCCCAGATGGAGGATGAGATCCCCGTCTATGCTGTTACAGGACATAAACTTCTCACAAAAGAAGAGGCGTACAGGGAGATACACTTTCCGACTGATCAGAAGCTTTTATATCGTGCTCGTCTCCGTATTGCTTATGAAGAGATCTTTGGGATACAGATTGCTATCCAGCTAAAACGAAGGGCTGTCTCCTCGTATACCAAGCCAGCCCGCTATCAAAAGAGAGAGAAAACAGATGCTCTCATAGGTGAACTTCCCTTTGCTCTGACAAATGACCAAAAAAAAGCCATGGAAGAGATTTTTCACGATCTCTGTTCTCCCCATCCGATGCACCGTCTCTTACAGGGAGATGTAGGAGCAGGAAAAACTGTGGTGGCTTTTTTTGCGATGCTTCTGGCAGCCGAAAATCATCATCAGGCCGCACTTTTAGCACCTACAGAATCCCTGGCGTTTCAGCACTATGAAAATCTTGTTCGGATGGTCAAAGACAGGGTAGATGTTGCCCTTCTTACCTCGAGTACCACGCTCGCCGAACGGAAAAATATCCTTGCTCGTCTGAAGAGTGGAGATATTGCGCTCATTGTGGGCACACATGCCCTTTTGCAACCCGATGTGGTTTTTTCTGATTTAACAACGGTGGTTTTTGATGAACAGCACAAATTTGGAGTGGAACAACGTATTGCACTGGCAAAAAAAGGCAATCATCCAGACATGCTTGTCATGACCGCTACCCCTATCCCTCGTACCATTGCTCTCACCCTCTATGGTGACCTTGATATCTCCATCATCAGACAAAAACCCAGCGACCGTCTTCCTGTTCGTACACACTGGATCCGCCCTTCCGAATACCACCAGATGCGTGAATTTATAAGAAAACAACTCGAACAGGGAAGACAGGCTTTCTTTGTGTATCCCGTCATTGAGGCTTCGGAAAAACTCGAATTAAAAAGTCTTGAACACTACTATCATCAAATCAGGGAGTGGTTCAAACCCTTTTCAGCTGTTCTCCTTCATGGAAAAATGTCCACAGAAGACAAGATGGTCTCTCTTGAGAGCTTTCGCTCGGGGCGAGCCCCTATCCTTGTCTCAACCCTTGTGATAGAAGTGGGTATTGATGTCCCCAACGCCACAGTGATGGTCATTGAATCGGCAGAGAGATTCGGACTCTCACAACTTCACCAGCTCCGTGGCCGCGTGGGAAGAGGACGACACCAAAGTTTTTGTTTTCTGGTTACTGAAGAGGATATTACCCCCGAGGGGAAGGAAAGAATGGAAATCATGTGCCGTACGGAAGATGGTTTTGAAATTGCAGAGGCAGACTTCAAACAACGAGGACCTGGAGAAATTCTCGGGGTACGACAATCAGGTCTTCCCGAACTCAAGGTGGCCAATCTGTACGATCACCGTTTCCTTGCAATGTGTACTGAGGACGCTAGACGGATTATCAGTTACGACCCACAACTTACCCTTCCTAAACACCAGGGCATTGTACAAGGAATTTTGAGGTTTTTACCGCTCGATTACCTTCGTTCTGGCTGACACTGACACCACGTTTCGTAAGCCTTTTTCTCCATCTCTTGAAAACGTTTGTTTCGATTCTCAAGTTCTGTAAAATCTATCCCCTCTGCAAGAAACTCTGGACCATCCACACAAACATGGTAAATTTTTCCATGAATAGAAACCCTACACGAGCCACACATTCCTGTCCCATCAACCATGATTGAAGTCAGACTCACATAGGTTGGAAGATTATACTTTGCGGCTATTTTTGTTACGGCTTCCATCATCCTGTTCGGACCAATGGCTTTGACAAAAGCGACCTCAGAAGCATGCTCCTGTAAATAGGTCTCCAGGGCATCCGTCACAAACCCCTTGACACCACAGGAACCATCATTGGTCGCTATCAACACACGATCAGAATGACGTTCAAACTCATCGCGAAAAAGGAGAAGATCCTCGGTTCTGGCCCCAATAACAGAAACAACAAGAGTGCCAACGGCTCGAAAAGCATACATTTCCGGTAAAATAATGGCTGCTCCCAGCCCTCCCGATACCAGGACAACGGTTTTATCGAGTTTTTCAATATGAGAAGGTTTGCCAAGAGGTCCCAAAACTGCATGGAGTTTCTGACCTGGCTGCAAGGTGGACAAAAGTACCGTCGTTTTCCCCACTACCTGATACACCAGAGTAATAATATTTGTTTTGGGGTCCGCCCGATTGATGGTAAGAGGAATCCTCTCTCCCGTTTCCAAAGGAATAACTATCACAAATTGACCTGTTTTTGCATGAGAAGCAATCCTCGGTTCATAAAAAGAAAGCCGAAAGACACCTGGTGCCACAGACTCATGGGAAACAATCTCATCAATCACCATACGTTATTGCTCCAGTTTATTCTGGAAGATAGAGCGCATCAATATCGTTGAATCACTTTTCCCTCCTTGAGACCATGAGACACGCAAAGCAACAAGAATATCATCTCGTACAAACTTGTCTGAAGCGAGATCTAAAGAAAAACTCAACAAAGCTTCTGAGGTCTCTCCTGGAGCCAGCGTATTCCAATCCAAGCGAGGTGTTCCATTGAGACGAACCATTCTGGTAGGGATATATTCCACAGAAAGCTTCTCCAGAGGAAGAAGAGAACGATTTTGAAGCCGAAGACGAACGAGAAAAGTATTGGCGTTCGTGTCTACGGATCTTGGAGTTACCACATCAATATCCAAAGGAAATGAGGTAAAGATCTCACGAATTCTACGAAAACTTTCCCCTGCCCCCATAAGCCATTCGATCGGATTATACGGTCCCCGGTTTCCGTACATTGCCTTGTAGAAATTTACCGCCAAACCCAGAGAAGGTTCGGATGAAACCGTATTTTTCACCACGTGTTCATTCATGGCAACAAAACCATCTATAGGGAGAGTTCTTTCACTGGAAAGATAAAAATTCTGATATTGCACCTGATTGACCCAAACAATACGGGAAAGATAGAGTCGAATAGCGCTATGTTCCAAAAGTTGTTTCCCTCTATCTAAAAACTCTCTGTAAGACATCTTGAGCTGAACAACAAAAAAGTCAAACCCCGCCTGAGCTAAAACCTCAAGCATGTCTGGTCTCGCCTCAAGTTCCTCCCAGTTAAGCACATAGAATAAAGGTTTACGAATAGGCCCCAGAATATCACGAAGCCTACTAACAAGGTAGTAGCGCTTCCATTGGGTAAAAACCTGGTAGTTTTGCTGGTTCTCAATATAATTCCGCGCGAAAGCAAATTTTTGTTCCCACGTCCTGTTTGTCCAGTCATCGGGGAGCCTTGAAACCATAGTCTCCACAAAAGGAATCGCAAGCTCCATCGCATAGTTATCCGGCAAGAGAAAATCCGAGAGTCCGACATACGAAACACTCTCCTGTTGACTCAAGGAGTTCAAGAGAGCAGCCAAAGAACGATAACGAGATTCTACTTGAAACGATATGGTACTCACATCCCGTACCCACTGGTTGTCTTTTTGATACCAGGAAGACTCATAACCTGTACCACTAATCAAATTCCCATCTCCGCGAAATGCTTTCACCCAGATGCCGCAACTCCTTCCCTGTCCCGATGCCCATCGACTGATCGTCAGAGATTCCTGAAGTTTCTGATTGTTCCAGGGGTCCTGGAGAGAATATTCCTCCATAAAACGTGTCACTCCCCCCATCACAAACACCCCATCAACGTTAAGAAGCGACATCCATTGGGGAAGGGTGTTCCAGTCCCGCTCCTCATTATCAACACTCAAAAGACTCCGCCTTGAAAGACTCTCCATCTCCTCTATAAAAAAGAAGGTCATGCCCTGGCGTATATTCCGAAGGCTTGGCCTTTGTCTCAGAAACACCTCTCGTTCTACGACAATAGGCTCTGCAGGATCCTGAAACTGAGCACTCGCCACGAAGCGCACCGTATCCGGATTTTCTTCAAGGGAAGGATACCACAGACCTCGCCAATCCCCTGTCTCCTGGTCATACTGGAGCCAGAGTTCATCATATCCCCGAATATCACGGAGGATCCTCCCTGTTCCATCCTTTACCTGAACTCGAATGAAAACATTAGAAACAACTGTGAGTTTTTTTCTGTCCCTCACAATGACTGAAAAAGGTATAGGTTCATAACGTAAAAAACTTCCCTTGTTAAATTGAAGAGTGATTTCATACTTCTGTGAAGTCGCAAAAGAAAAAGGCTCACTCGTTGAAATAGCCGTAGAGAAATACTTCTGAAAAAAAACCTGCCAGAAGGAGTAAAAAACATTTCCTACACTCAGGACAAGAATCATAACAACAAGGAAAATCCAGGAAAGAGTAAGAAAAAACCGTTTCATTGTATACTCCCCATTTATTCTTTGATTTTAGAATAGAGGTCATGAAGAGGAAGAAAAGAAACGAGACTCAGGAGAATCACCCACCCTGCCCCGAAAAGCCACATCCACCGAACATAGGGAGCGAATACTCGATACATAATCAGCACAAACCCCATCCCCATAAAGAAAACCACAAATTCGGTAAAAAGGATCAAGAGATACACAAGAAGTGCCTTTTTCATGCTTTCCTCCTTCACATGAGAGTAATATTATAAAGCTAAAAGGGAGAAAAATCCAAAAATGCGAATTGCTTCATAATAAAAGTACTCGAAAAGGGAACGCTATTGCAAAATAAAAAAGTACTCCAAATCTGTGTATAAAATAATCCAGTTCATGGCTCGACAAGCTCGCCAACCGTGGCTCGACAGGCTCGCCAACCGGAATTGGGGTGGCGATGTTTGAAAGGAGACCTATTTACAGGGAAACGGCGAAATGATATGCTGAGCTTGTCGAAGCAGAGTATCAAAAAGCCAGCAAAAAGGAGAAAAAGGAGATACTGGATTATTTTGTGAGGATAACAGGCCTAAAAAATCGAAACTATGCCGCCAGGCTCTTGAGGCAGCACGGAAAAACCATCTATGTAGGCAAGAAAAATTACCTTAAAGCCGACATAGCCAAGAAGGGCAAAAGACCTGGCAGAAAGAAAAAATTCGGCGAAGAGGAACTAAAACTTCTAAAAAAGGTCTGGGAAATTGAAAACTACATGTGTGGCAAACGCTTAAAGCCGATTCTCAATGAAGTTTTAGATAATCTCTTAGCAAACGGGCATCTCCACGGTTCTCCACAGGCTATAGAAAACTTGCGCCATATAAGTGCCTCAAGTATTGACCGACTTTTGAAACATGAGCGTAAAAAGCTTGAGATAAAAGGACGAAAAGGTACAAAGCCTGGAACGTTGTTAAAGCAACAAATAGCTATACGCACGTGGGCAGAGTGGGATGAAAATTGCCCTGGTTTTATGGAGATTGATCTGGTTGCCCATGAGGGGAGAAATAGCCCAGGGGAGATTTTGCTCAAACATTAAAAGGTGGATGTTTGGAGCGGTTGGACAGAGCTTGTGGCAATCAAAACAAGGCTTCAAAATGGGTAAGAGAAGCCATATAGAAAAGTCAAAGGAAGACTTCCTTTTGATTTACGGGGAATTGATTCTGATACGGTGCTGAATTTATTAATCATCCTCTGCGTGATTGGTGTGAGAAGCACCAGATAAAATTTACAAGGGGTAGCTCCCGTTCCAATGATAACTGCTACGTTGAGCAGAAAAACTATTCCATAGTCCGCCAGAATGTTGGATACTTCCGCTACGATACCGAGGAAGAAGTCTACTACTTGAACCGACTCTATGCGTATCTCAGGCTTTATGCCAACTTTTTTCAACCGGTTATGAAAATGACAGAGAAAAAGAGAATCGGAAGCAAGGTGCAAAAGAAGCATGATGATATTAAAACTCCCTACCAGCGGCTTTTAGAAAGCTCTTATGTAAGTGAGGCACAAAAGGAACGCCTAACAAGGCTTTATAAGGCTCTCGATTTGTTTCACCTAAGACAAAAAATTACGGCTTGCCAGAGAAAACTTTTCAGCCTTCAAAAGAAAAAGAATGTAAAAAACAAAAATTTGGAGGAAACTGTATGGAATTTTTGAGTACTTTTTTTTATGAGGCAATGATTCGAATTTCGAGTACTTTTTTATTTGACGCAACGGGAAATGTCCCTCAAGTGTCACAACAATACATCAAGAACCAACAAAAAGTCCCCTTTTGTACCAAAGAAGTAAATGGAAAACAAAAATCCGTCAAATAAAACCATCTAAAAAACGTAGCTTTTAAACATGCTATTATCACAAGCGAAGAGTGGTTTTTGGGCGGCAACCAGGACTACAAAAAGGTAACAGCATCTCACGTTTTTCAGGAAAACTTCCTATTACTTTATCGCAAAGCGAGTCCAAAGGCCAAAAAACTATAAAAAACTGTCCCTTTGAGAATTTCAGGTTAAACGTTTAACCAATGCTTTTTTCAATCTGATGCAAAAATGAAAAGAAATAGCAAGAATCGCTTATCGCCCGTCTCACCCTGCAAAAGACGTAACCATACGCAACCCCAAGATTGTTATTCCCTTGACAAGCGCTTGTTTCTCGTATAAGAGACAAAAATTTTGACCTTAGAAAAACTTTCATCAAGCGTTCAGCCTATCTTTTCAAGAAGGATAACAAAAGCACGCAATCAAGGCATATCAAGACATGCCTCCACCATGGAAAACTTGCTATTTTCCCCTCTTTGTGCTATGATGAGAAAAAGGAGAAAATATGGTTTATAAAATCGCCATTGTTGAAGACGAGGCGATTGTCGCTCATAGCATTGAACAAAAACTTCTCAAGCTTGGATACGAAGTAAGTGGCGTCTTTCATAAGGCAGAGGATCTTTTTGTCTTTCTTGAACAAAAATCTGTCGATCTTATTCTCATGGACATTCTCCTCCAGAATGGCATCAGTGGAATTGAGGCAGCAGAGCAGATTCTCCATCGTTACCACATTCCTGTTATCTATCTCACCGCTTTTTCAGACGATGCTACACTCCAAAAGGCCGCCCGTACTGAACCCTACGGTTATCTTATAAAACCCTTTAACGACAGGGAACTCAAAGCCACGGTAGAAATGGCTCTCTACAAAGCTGGGGCAACCAAAGAACTTGTTTACCGGGAGGCACGATGGAAAGCCGTATTTGTCCATATGCGCGAGGGAATGGTGGTAACAGACAACAGGGGGCAAATCATCTCTGTCAACCCTGCTATGGAATCCCTCGTGAATCTTCCAGCCGCTGCAATGGAAAACAAGAGCCTTGATGAGCTTTTTATTTTTTCTCCAACAGGAACAGGCGAACGCACATTTTACCTCCAGGTCAAATCGGAAAACATCCGTATTCCTGTCCACTGGATCTCCTCACTCATATCAGATGATTTGGGACAAACATTAGGAAGCGTACACATCTTTCATGACATACGAGATCAGTTTGCCTATGAGAATGCTCTCATAGAAAGTGAGGAACGCTATCGTCGTCTCGTGGAGTATCAAACAGACTGGATCGTTCGATTAGACGAAAGTGGTTCCATACGGTATGCCAACCATGCCATGGCGGATGCTCTGGGATGGGAAAAAGAACAGATCATCAATCAAAATTTTTTTGATATTGTACCCAGTATGGACAGAGAAAACTGGAGAAAACTTTTTGACTCCCTTACAGAACCCTCAGAAGTAAAAAGTGTTCTCCTCGATTATGAAAAAAACGGAAGACGCTACGTTATTGAATGGTGTTTCCGATGCGTTCATCCAACAAATAGAACAAAAACCTGTAAAGAATATCAGGGAGTGGGAAGAGATATCACCCTTCTCCGGGAAACCGAGGAAGCTCTCAGAGAAGAGGATGAGTTTCTCAAACGGATTCTCACGACGATCGATGAAGCGGTTGTCATCACTGATGAAAAGGGAAGAATCGAGTTTACAAATCCTCGAGGAAGAGAAATAGTAGGAACAATCGAAGAAAAAAAAACCTATCTCATCGATATCCTCTCGTTTACCACACAATTTGGTGAAGAGGTGAAAGATTTTGAAAAACTCTGTCACAAAGCAAGTTCACTCCCTGCTGCCGTATGGGTGATCACTAACCAATACAACAGACGTTATGAGGTTATGCTGGATATCTCAAGCCTCAGGCGAGAAGACAAAGGGAAAACCGAATGGCTCTTTCTCATGACCGATCTCACCCTTTTCAACAAACTCCAACAGGAATTTTACCGCATCCAGCGATTTGAGGCGATGGAGGTACTGGCTGGTGGTATAGCCCACGATTTCAACAACATTCTGACCGTCATCATGGGGAATATCTCACTCCTCCGATTGCAGCTAGGAGAGAATAACAATACTCTCACCGGTTATCTTCAGGAGGCTGAAGAAGCTTGTGAAAGGGCAAAAAAACTTACCTCCCAGATGCTTTCATTCTCTCACGGTGGCTCCCCTATGCTCAAACAGGAAAACATTCTCAAGATGCTTGAAGATACTGTGCGTTTTATGCTTCAGGGCTCTTCTATCACATGGAAAATCAACCAGCTCACAGAAAACGTCACCATTCCCGTGGATATTACCCAACTGGGACAGGTGATCCAGAACCTGGTGCTCAATGCTCGTGAAGCCATGGACAACAGCGGAGAAATAGTCATCTCTCTCGAAAAAATTGAAGCCTCCCACATCCAGCAAAGAATTCCTGAACCACTGCCCAATATTACCCATTATCTCCGTATTACCATCCAGGACACAGGACCAGGTATCGATCCGGAAATTCTTCCTCGCATCTTTGACCCCTACGTGTCCACAAAATCCCGAGGAAGCGGTTTAGGACTTGCGATTGTCTATACCATTATTCGCAGACACCATGGCCTTATCGAGGTAGCGTCAGAACCCGGGAAAGGAACTACCTTCTTCATCTACCTTCCCCTCTACCAAGTAGAGGAAGAACCTTCCTCCAAAGAAACAGATCAATTAAACACCTTTCCTTCAGGAAATGGTAAACGGATTTGGATTCTTGATGATGAAGTAGGGATTGTAAAAGTTCTTGAAAAAACCCTTAGACAACAAAACTACGAGGTAAAGAGTTTCCAGAAAGCAAGCGACTTTCTCGCAAGGATAGAAGAAATCGCACCTCAGGACCTCGTTATCATGGACATCACCATTCCAGGTGACATCAGCGTGGAAAAAAGACTTGAAAAACTCTTCCAAACCTCCCCAAAAACAAAGGTAATCTTAATCAGCGGTTACACCCAAAAAAACTTTCACATACCAGAAGGACAAGCTATCGCCTACCTCACAAAACCCTTTAGCGTTCAACAGATACTGCAAAAGATAGACGAGGTCCTTACAGAAAACTCTTCATCAGCTTGACAAATCGAAATTTTACCTTACACTAAAAGCCGAGGAGGTAAAAGTGGCAAAAGCGCTGTCTGTGAGTGTCAATTTCTTGTATCCGGGTATCATGCTAAAAGGGGATGCCTACACCGAACAAGGAGAAAAGGTTCAACCCGGCTTTGTTCCTTTTACCGATGAGAAGATTGCTGAACTCAAGGCCCGCGGCATTACAACCATCTACTACACCCCTCACCCAGAACCTACCCGTTTTCCGGGAAGTGAGCCGATAATCCCCCAGGAAACGATAAATAAAGGCCTAGAAATCGCCAAAGAGGTTGAACGCCGTCTCAAAGAAAACGCTCCCCTCCCTGTTCGAGAGATCAACACTCTCATTGACGAATTTGTGGAAAAGGTTGTGGCCCTGCAAGGAAACACCCTGAACCTTGCGGAACTCCGGGATTATGATGATTATACGTATACCCATTCACTTAACGTAGCACTCCTTTCGCTTTTGATGGGGAAAAAGCTCAGCTACACCGAAGATCAACTCAAGATTCTGGGAGTGGGAGGCATGCTCCACGATATAGGCAAGGTAAAAATTCCCAAAGAAATTCTCAACAAACCAGATCGTCTTACCCCACAAGAATTTGATATTATGAAGCGGCATCCGGTATACGGATTTGAAATCGTCAAAGACACATACTCTCGTTTCGTTCAGTCAATTGTCCTCTATCACCACGAAAAAATCAACGGAAGTGGCTACCCCCTCGGTAAAAAGAATAACGAGATGGGAGAATTTGCTCAGATAGCCAGTCTTTGTGATGTGTTTGATGCGATTACCAGTGCCAGGAGTTACAAGCCCGCCCAGCCCTTCTGGTATGCTCTCCTCTGTATCTACCGAGAACAGGGAAAGAGTTTTTCTCCCCGTCTCGCTCAAATATTTCTCAAAGAACTCCCACAATACTTTGGCAATACCCCCATCTTCTCAAAAGGAAGCTTTGTCTTGCTCAATACAGGAGAAATAGCATATGTGCCGGAGGATAGCCGTACCCTCTGGCCCCAGGTATGGCTTCTCATCAACAGTCGCAAAGAGATCTCTCAACGAAAGGTTATTCTCGACCTGTCTCTGGAAGAAAACCGGATGATCGAACGCCAGATTTTTGACGAAAAACTGACGGCCACACTTCAAAAGATTGTTGAACGTTATCTTGATAAACCAGAAAAACCAAAGGATTGGAACTTGAAATGAAAGAAGCCCTCTTTTGGTCTCAAGAAGCTAAAGCTGTCCGTTGTGAACTCTGCCCCCACCACTGCCTCCTTTCTGAGGGGAAAAGTGGCATCTGTGGTGCAAGAAAATCTCTGGAAGGCAAACTTTTTTCCCTCAATTATGGAGCCATCGCTGGCATGGCTGTTGACCCCATCGAAAAGAAACCCCTGTTTCACTTTTATCCGGGGAGCCGTATCTTTTCTATAGGAACGGTCGGTTGCAACCTCCACTGCCCTTTTTGCCAGAACAATGGACTTTCTCGTTTTTTTGATGAATTTGGAGGGCAGTCAGAGAAGCTCGAACATCTTTCTCCCGAAGAACTCATTGATCTCGTAGAGCGTACCAAGAGCGAACCAATAATAGCCTATACCTACTCCGAACCTGTTGTATGGTTTGAATATGTTCTCGAAACCATGCAGCTTGCCAGGAAAAAAAACATCAAAAATGTTCTTGTCACCAATGGTTATATAGAAGAAAAACCCCTTGAGGCGTGGATTCCTTTCGTTGACGCTGTGAATGTCGATCTCAAGGCATTCACAGAAGCTGGTTATAAAAAACTCGGTGGCACTCTCGAACCTGTCAAAAGAACCATCCAGCGTCTTTTTGAAGCGAAAGTCCATGTAGAGGTAACAACGCTTGTTGTCCCGGGCATTAACGATGACCTCACAGAAATGGAACAGCTTGCTGCCTGGCTTGCTTCCCTCTCTCCCGAGCTACCTCTCCACCTCTCCCGTTACTTCCCCCATCATCGTTATCATGCCCCCTCTACCTCTCTTGACCTCTTGCACCGCGTTAAAGAAATTGCAAAGCGTTTTCTCTTCCATGTTTATCTGGGAAACGTAGTGGAAGACGCCTCTACCTTTTGTTCTCAATGTGGGAAACTCCTTATCCGCCGTGAAATTTACAGCGTAGAGGTCGTAGGACTCCAGCATGGTCGCTGTATTTCCTGTGGAAAACCCCTGTGGGGTCACTATGCAGATTGAAATAGGTGAAGAAAAATTTCGTTTTGTAAAAATAGAGGGTCGATACCTCTACAGCCCTTACAATCCCTTCCGGGAGATAGAGCGCACCTTTCAGAACCTCCCCTCCGTTGAGAGACCATTTTTTGTGGTGTTTGGTTCGGCCCAGGGACATGTGGTTGAATTTCTGCTAAATCAGGGATATGAAGCTAAAGATATATGGGTAACCGAACCCCATCCCGATCTCGAAGCCTGGTCAAGAGAACATATAGGATTTGCGATGGAGGGAACACTGGCATCACGACTAATATTGCTTAATGAAGAAATTTTTTTATCCTTGAATACATTTTTCACCTTTCAAACATTTTTACACCACTATGAGATAGTTCTTACCCAAACAATAGAAAATATTAAAGTAACAGCATTTTTCTCTAAACTGTGGTGGATAAACTTTGTAAGAAACCTTTCCATGGTCTCTCAACGTGAGGTCTATAAAATCCCGTCTCATTTCACCCCTTATGATATTCCTATTTTGGTTACTGCTTCTGGTCCTTCGCTTACCACCCTTCTCGAGAGTATTTTTGAGTGGTATCAGGCAGGGGGAAAGATTCTTGCCTGTCTGTCATCGTGGCCAACCCTTGCCTCAGCTAACATCGTTCCCTGGGGAGTGGTAGTAAGTGATGCGGGGGTGGGCAATATCCTCCATGCCCAGAATCTACCCCATGAAGTCATCGTTTTCGCAAGTGTGTACGCCAATTCAGCTCTTCTTTCCTCGTTACCGCAGAGGATTGTCTATTATGATATTGATAAGGAGGAAAGCTCTCCTTCCTTTATGCTTTCCCAACCTTCTGTAGTCCTTGATGCCCTTACACTTGCCAAACGCCTCTTCACAGGAGAAATTTATATTGCGGGCCTCGATCTCGGTTATACCCTCCGCGGCACCCACGCCAGAGGCAACATGGTCGCCCTTCGTCAGGAGCTTCTGTGTTCCAGGCTTTATCCTGTCGAAACAGAAAAAATAGGATTTCTCAAAAGAAAGGATATTCAACAATTCAACGACCATGTCTGGACCACGCCATCTTTCCAGTTAATCAAGCAAGAGATAGAAAAGATTTTCCCCGACGTTCACATTCTTCACCCCATTCAGCCATGGAAAAACCCTATCCGTGAAACACTTCCTATCCCGTCCCCCCTGAAAAGAGAAATAACCTTCGAAAAAATGGGGGATGTCACCCCTCTCCTCCACAAGGCAAAAACCTACCTTGAAACGTCCAATACTACGGTATACCTCCGGGAGGATCTCCTCGAAATGCCAAGAGAAACCGTAAAAAACTACTTACTATACAAACTTTTAGAATAAGGAGCATGTGTGAAAAAATATCATGTGATAATGGCAATCGTTCTTATGACACTTACAGGGTGTGCCACAAAGACGGAGTTTTTCTTTCTGAACCGATGGATAGTGATGGATAAGAATACTGAACAACTCCTAGACAGAGAGTTTCTTCCTATCACTGTTCTCCGGTATCGATGGCTTTCTCCCACCGAGGCAGTCGTGTATGGCATGGATGAACAGCAAAAGAGGGGGTGTTGGCTCTGGGACGGCTGGAGAAAAACATTTTCTTCCCTCGATGAGGATATTCAGGGTTTTGATGTTTCTGGCAAGACTCTTCTTCTTATGGGGAGTACATGGGATAATGGTTACACTTTAAAACTCGGAAAAATTCACAAAAAAAGCTTTGTTTCCCAAAAGAGCATCCTCTTTCCTTTCATCCCCCAGAATTCTCTCGGAGTGGATGGGGGTTTTTATCTTTCAGCCAGAGATGACGCAGGTTTGAGACGCGTGTTTTTTGTCTCTCTTGCCGGGGAACTGCAAGAGGTTCTGGTACTCTCCAATACCATGGCCACCCTGCGTTTTCTTCGGGTAAATAAACGCCCCCTGGTTTACACCTCCTACGAAAAAGAAAAAGAACCATCCCTGTATGCTTTCGTGGATAATCCCTCTCCAAAGTGGCAAAACTTTCCCATTGAAGGAACCATAGGACAAAAAGCCGTGTCCCTTTCGGAAGCTATAGGATTTGTCCTCATGAGAGAGGGAAAAAACTTCTGGGCTGTCTGTGATACCAATATGCAACCATTGACAACCGGTCCAGAGTGGCGGGCTCTTATCTTTGAGGAACTTTTTGACAACCTGGACAAAACACAAGGGGTGTTTCTCTGCCTTCTTCCCGACGAAAAGAGAAGCACGCTTATGGTTTTCCGCTGGGAGGAAAATCAGTGGCGATGGAAGAGTTTCGCTCCATGATGGTCTTTCCTCAAAAATACCTCTCTGTATGCAACCATGAATGAAATTTTTTCCTTCTCTTAAGACTCGTCTTTGTCTTTTCAGCTCCTTTTTGACCTGAAACAGGGGAATAACTCTCGCCCCTTACGTTTTCGCTGCGACATGGGAAGAGCTTCTCGCTAGCCGGTGTTCCACTGCAACAGGGTAATAGCTGGTAACCTTTTGTGCCTGACTGTGAAAGGGTAATAGCTTGAGTTTTGTCTCTGAGCCGGTTAGGAGTGAATCTTTGAAAAAACGGAAAATGCTCTTCCCTTGTTGCAGTGTAAGCACAGAGTTTAAAGCTGTGATAAGGAAATAGCTGGAATTGCCTCCATACTGCAACAGGGTAATAGCAAGTTTTTTCCTGTGATAAAGGAAGAGCACAGGTTTTTCTCCCTACAACAAAGGAAAAACCATTCCGCCTTCAAAATCTCCTGCGACAAGGTAAGAGCTTCCATTTTCCCATATTGCCACTGCGATAAGGAAACAGCAAGTTTTCCCCTTCACTGGAAAAAGGGAAGAGCAAATCTCAATCCACCAGAATAAAATAAAAAAAATGGTGGTTAAACGTTTAACCTGGAATTTTCGACATATGCTCTTTCCTTGTTGCAGTGTATGATCCCCTAACCTTAGACTGTGATAAGGTAAGAGCTGGAGTTTTTGTACTGCAACAAGGTAATAGCTAGAGAACCTTCTTCTCACTACACCATGGTAATAGTCCCCATGAGAGAAACACTGCAACAAGGTAATAGCAAGTTTTCTCACTGCAACAAAGGAAGAGCATCAAGCTCACTCCCCCATCTTTTTTTGTCAATTATAAGGAAACAACATCCTTTCACGGAGATTATTTTTGAGGAAGGCCATGATCCCGTTGTGTCAAATAAAAAAGTACTCGAAATTCGAATCATTGCCTCATAAAAAAAAGTACTCAAAAATTCCATACAGTTTCCTCCAAATTTTTGTTTTTTACATTCTTTTTCTTTTGAAGGCTGAAAAGTTTTCTCTGGCAAGCTGTAATTTTTTGTCTTAGGTGAAACAAATCGAGAGCCTTATAAAGCCTTGTTAGGCGTTCCTTTTGTGCCTCACTTACATAAGAGCTTTCTAAAAGCCGTTGGTAGGGAGTTTTAATATCATCATGCTTCTTTTGCACCTTGCTTCCGATTCTCTTTTTCTCTGTCATTTTCATAACCGGTTGAAAAAAGTTGGCATAAAGCCTGAGATACGCATAGAGTCGGTTCAAGTAGTAGACTTCTTCCTCGGTATCGTAGCGGAAGTATCCAACATTCTGGCGGACTATGGAATAGTTTTTCTGCTCAACGTAGCAGTTATCATTGGAACGGGAGCTTCTCCCCCTTGTAAATTTTATCTGGTGCTTCTCACACCAATCGCGTAGAGGATGATTAATAAATTCAGCACCGGTATCAGAATCAATTCCCCGTAACTCAAAAGGAAGTCTTCCTTTGACTTTTTCTATGGCTTCTCTTACCCATTTTGAAGCTTTGTTTTTGATTGCCACAAGTTCTGTCCAACCGCTCCAAACATCCACCATATTTAATGTTTGAGCAAAATCTCCCCGGCTATTTCCTCCCTCATGGGCAACCAGATCAATCTCCATAAAACCAGGGCAATTTTCATCCCACTCTGCCCACGTGCGTATAGCTATTTGTTGCTTTAATAGCGTTCCAGGCTTTGTACCTTTTCGTCCTTTTATCTCAAGCTTTTTACGCTCATGTTTCAAAAGTCGGTCAATACTTGAGGCACTTATATGGCGCAAGTTTTCTATAGCCTGTGGAGAACCGTGGAGATGTCCGTTTGCTAAGAGATTATCTAAAACTTCATTTAAAATTGGCTTTAAACGTTTGCCACACATGTAGTTTTCAATTTCCCAGACCTTTTTTAGAAGTTTTAGTTCCTCTTCGCCGAATTTTTTCTTTCTGCCAGGTCTTTTGCCCTTCTTGGCTATGTCGGCTTTAAGGTAATTTTTCTTGCCTACATAGATGGTTTTTCCGTGCTGCCTCAAGAGCCTGGCGGCATAGTTTCGGTTTTTTAAACCTGTTATCCTCACAAAGTAATCCAGTATCTCCATTTTTTCCTTTTTGCTGGCTTTTTGATACTCTGCTTCGACAAGCTCAGCATATCATTTCGCCGTTTCCCTGTAAATAGGTCTTTTTTCAGACCTCGTTAACCCAATTCCTGTTGGCGAGCCTGTCGAGCCACGGTTGGCGAGCTTGTCGAGCCATGAACTGGATTATTTTATACACAGATTTGGAGTACTTTTTTATTTTGCAATAGCGTTCCCTTTTCGAGTACTTTTATTATGAAGCAATTCGAAAATCCCGTTGCGTCAAATAAAAAAGTACTCGAAATTCGAATCATTGCCTCATAAAAAAAAGTACTCAAAAATTCCATACAGTTTCCTCCAAATTTTTGTTTTTTACATTCTTTTTCTTTTGAAGGCTGAAAAGTTTTCTCTGGCAAGCCGTAATTTTTTGTCTTAGGTGAAACAAATCGAGAGCCTTATAAAGCCTTGTTAGGCGTTCCTTTTGTGCCTCACTTACATAAGAGCTTTCTAAAAGCCGTTGGTAGGGAGTTTTAATATCATCATGCTTCTTTTGCACCTTGCTTCCGATTCTCTTTTCTCTGTCATTTTCATAACCGTTGAAAAAGTTGGCATAAAGCCTGAGATACGCATAGAGTCGGTTCAAGTAGTAGACTTCTTCCTCGGTATCGTAGCGGAAGTATCCAACATTCTGGCGGACTATGGAATAGTTTTTCTGCTCAACGTAGCAGTTATCATTGGAACGGGAGCTTCTCCCCCTTGTAAATTTTATCTGGTGCTTCTCACACCAATCGCGTAGAGGATGATTAATAAATTCAGCACCGGTATCAGAATCAATTCCCCGTAACTCAAAAGGAAGTCTTCTTTGGACTTTTTCTATGGCTTCTCTTACCCATTTTGAAGCTTTGTTTTTGATTGCCACAAGTTCTGTCCAACCGCTCCAAACATCCACCATATTTAATGTTTGAGCAAAATCTCCCCGGCTATTTCCTCCCTCATGGGCAACCAGATCAATCTCCATAAAACCAGGGCAATTTTCATCCCACTCTGCCCAAGTGCGTATAGCTATTTGTTGCTTTAATAAGGTTCCAGGTTTTGTGCCTTTTCGTCCTTTTATCTCAAGCTTTTTACGCTCTTGTTTCAAAAGTCGGTCAATACTTGAGGCACTTATATGGCGCAAGTTTTCTATAGCCTGTGGAGAACCGTGGAGATGTCCGTTTGCTAAGAGATTATCTAAAACTTCATTTAAAATTGGCTTTAAACGTTTGCCACACATGTAGTTTTCAATTTCCCAGACCTTTTTTAGAAGTTTTAGTTCCTCTTCGCCGAATTTTTTCTTTCTGCCAGGTCTTTTGCCCTTCTTGGCTATGTCGGCTTTAAGGTAATTTTTCTTGCCTACATAGATGGTTTTTCCGTGCTGCCTCAAGAGTCTGGCGGCATAGTTTCGGTTTTTTAAACCTGTTATCCTCACAAAATAATCCAGTATCTCCATTTTTTCCTTTTTGCTGGCTTTTTGATATTGTTTTGCCGTTTCCCTGTAAATAGGTCTTTTTTCAGACCTCGTTAACCCAATTCCTGTTGGCGAGCCTGTCGAGCCACGGTTCTTCAGCTTGTCGAGCCATGAACTGGATATTTTACACAAATTTAAAGTACTTTTTTATTTTGAAGCAACGTTCCCTTTTCGAGTACTTTTATTATGAAGCAATTCGATGATCCCGTTGCGTCAAATAAAAAAGTACTCGAAATTCGAATCATTGCCTCATAAAAAAAAGTACTCAAAAATTCCATACAGTTTCCTCCAAATTTTTGTTTTTTACATTCTTTTTCTTTTGAAGGCTGAAAAGTTTTCTCTGGCAAGCCGTAATTTTTTGTCTTAGGTGAAACAAATCGAGAGCCTTATAAAGCCTTGTTAGGCGTTCCTTTTGTGCCTCACTTACATAAGAGCTTTCTAAAAGCCGCTGGTAGGGAGTTTTAATATCATCATGCTTCTTTGCACCTTGCTTCCGATTCTCTTTTCTCTGTCATTTTCATAACCGCTGAAAAAGTTGGTATACAGTCGAAGATAGGCATAGAGTTGGTTCAAGTAGTAGACTTCTTCCTCGGTATCGTAGCGGAAGTATCCAACATTCTGGCGGACTATGGAATAGTTTTTCTGCTCAACGTAGCAGTTATCATTGGAACGGGAGCTTCTCCCCTTGTAAATTTTATCTGGTTCTTCTCACACCAATCACGCAGAGGATGATTAATAAATTCAGCACCGCATCAGAATCAATTCCCCGTAAATCAAAAGGAAGTCTTCTTTGGACTTTTTCTATGGCTTCTCTTACCCATTTTGAAGCTTTGTTTTTGATTGCCACAAGTTCTGTCCAACCGCTCCAAACATCCACCATATTTAATGTTTGAGCAAAATCTCCCCGCTATTTCTCCTCATGGGCAACCAGATCAATCTCCATAAAACCAGGGCAATTTTCATCCCACTCTGCCCACGTGCGTATAGCTATTTGTTGCTTTAATAGTGCTCCAGGCTTTGTACCTTTTCGTCCTTTTATCTCAAGCTTTTACGCTCATGTTTCAAAAGTCGGTCAATACTTGAGGCACTTATATGGCGCAAGTGTTCTATAGCCTGTGGAGAACCGTGGAGATGTCCGTTTGCTAAGAGATTATCTAAAACTTCATTTAAAATTGGCTTTTAAACGTTTGCCACACATGTAGTTTTCAATTTCCCAGACCTTTTTTAGTTTTAGTTCCTCTTCGCCGAATTTTTCTTTCTGCCAGGTCTTTTGTTCTTCTTGGCTATGTCGGCTTTAAGGTAATTTTTCTTGCCTACATAGATGGTTTTTCCGTGTTGCCTCAAGAGCCTGGCGGCATAGTTTCGATTTTTAGGCCTGTTATCCTCACAAAATAATCCAGTATCTCCATTTTTCCTTTTGCTGGCTTTTGATACTCTTTCGCCGTTTCCTGTAAATAGGTCTCCTTTCAAACATCGCTAACTCCATCTTTGTACCTCCAGTTCTTTGAACTGGATTATTTTACACAAATTTAAAGTACTTTTTTATTTTGAAGCAACGTTCCCTTTTCGAGTACTTTTATTATGAAGCAATTCGATGATTTGACAAAAAGAACTCTCTTCTTTAAAATATCTTATCCTTCCTGTTTTTTTCGCTGTTCAAAACGAACAGCAAGTAAAACGGGCGAATAAGACCATAAGGAGGAAAAATGAAACGAACGTACGAAATGGCGTTCCTTCTCAAAGAAGGAGAAGCCTCAGTACAGGCTCAGTCCAGAATCAAGGACTATGTGAAAAGGTTTAATGGTGTTGTTGTGACGGAATCAAACATGGGCCTACGTGATCTCGCCTATGTAATTCACAAAAAGCGTCAGAAATTCTTGCGGGCTTTTTACTACTTTTTGGATGTAGAAATGGAAACAAGTCAGGTTGATGCTTTTGAAAAGCTCGTCCACTACGACGAGGATGTGATTCGCCACATGGTTTTGGTGAAGTAGTATGAGTTGGGATATCAATCGAGTTGTTCTCGTTGGTAGATTGGCTCGCGATCCAGAAATCAAGTACACCCCAAGTAACACGGCTGTTGCTCGTTTCACTCTGGCTGTTGGTGGAAAACAGAAAAATGATGGTACGGATTCGGTGTCGTTTCTCCCGATCGTAGTATGGGGAAAAACGGCGGAAACCTGCAAACAGTACCTTTCAAAAGGAAAGATGGTAGCGGTAGATGGTCGATTAGAGCAACGCTCCTGGAAGGGTCAGGATGGCTCTCCACGGAGTACCATCGAGATTGTGGCTGAAAGAGTAGAGTTTCTGGGAGGCGCATCAGGCCCAGGAAAAACAGCGGATATACGTTCTGAGGTACCAGACATGGCTGCTGCCCCTGATTTCTACTATGATAACACTGAAACAGCTATTGATTTCAATCCTGTCAATCCCGAAGATCCCAATTTCTAATGACAGGAAACCAAAAAACACGAGAAGGAGAGTATATGATTGATAAAGACAATGAACTTCAGATGGATGTTGTTGTTCCCGAAGAGGTAGAAAAGGAAAAAGAAGAAAGCCTCGAACAAGAAGGTGGAGAGAGAGGGGCTTCTCCAGAAAAAGAAAAGAAGCGCTTTTTCTACTCCAAAAAGGTCTGCCGTTTTTGTACGGGACAGATAAAAAAAGAAGAAGTTACCTACAAGAATGTTGAACTTCTTCGCCGTTATATTATGCCAAGTGGTAAGATTCTCCCCCGAAGAATCACGGGCACCTGTACCAAACACCAGCGCGTGTTGGTAGCAGAGATCAAAAAAGCCCGCATTCTTGCTCTTTTGCCATTTTTGGCACGGTAAGTGAACGGCGAATTTAGGTTTTTTCTGGCTCTGGCCCTTCTAGGAGGATGGCTGGCGCTGGAGACTTCCACAGCAGTAGCTCGCCTTTTGAAAGGGAAGAATGCGTGGCTGTTAGCTAAAAACAACAGGTTCATGCTTCTAGCAGGGAGCATGGCGTTTGTAGTTATAGAAGTCTATGCCTTCTTCCAGGATTGGATCTGGCATCGGCTACGTTTGCCTCTGGAGATGTGCCTTCTCCAATGGAAAGTGAGCTATGGCGTATGGGAAGTTGCGGTGTTTTTTCGTCCATGGTACGCCGGTTATTTCATGGCAATAGTACTATGGGGAATATATAAGGGACTTGGGAACTACCCTGTCACACTCTGGTTTCGGCTGGTACATCAACGGCTGACAAGGACAAGCATCCTGTTTATAGGGGCTTCCCTGGGAATGGTAGCCGCAGCCTTAGGACATTTAGTGTGGCTTTTCCGACTACTTTCCGGGCCATGGATGGTGCTACTTTTCTTTTTTACCTGGAGAGGGGTGATGGCGGTGGCTTATAGTTCGGTCCTGAGGGGTATCCCTCGGGTGTTTATAATAGCAGTTTTCCTGGTTCTTTTTATAGGACTGGGAGAAAATTTCCTCACCCTGATCTGGGTAATGATGGGTGTAGGATTGGTAAGTGATTGGATGGTAAGAAAAAAAGAAACAAGATAAGGAGGACTTCTATGCGTGTAATTTTGCTTGAGAATGTTATTGGACTGGGAAAGGCTGGAGAGATAAAAGAAGTTCGTGATGGATATGGGAGAAACCACCTGATTCCTAAAAAGCTGGCGGTCCTTGCCACAAAGGAACAGGAGCACCATTTCCAGCGACTGGCAGCAAAACTCGCTGAAAAAGCAAAACAGCAGTTTGAAAACGCCATGCAGCTCAAGGATTCTCTTGAAAAAGAGACCCTGGAAATATCTGCCCGTGTAGGAGAAGGTGGCCGTTTGTTTGGTTCTATCACAAATACCGATGTAGCGAACCTTCTCGCACAAAAAGGTTACACCATCGAAAAACGGAAAATTGTGAATGAGCATATCAAAACGGTTGGCGAGCACACTGTTCGGATCCGTCTCGATGAAGGTGTAACGGCAGAAGTCAAATTGGTCGTAAAACCTGAATAGTTGAATGTATGGCCGGGGAAGAATTACTCAAAAGGCTTCCACCATACAGTTCTGAAGCAGAAAAAGCTCTCCTGGGGGTTATGTTAAAAACCCCCAGGATTTTGAGTGAAGTGGGCGAACTTACCGAAGAAGATTTTTTCGATGAAAGACACCGTCTGATCTATCGTGCCATGCTCGATCTTTCCAATCATGGCGGAGGAATTGACCCGGTTACTGTAGCAGAGTGGTTAGAAAGAAAACAACTTCTTGAACGTGCTGGCGGAAGAGCATATCTTGCCCAAATTCAAGACGTTCCTGTCATGGTCTCTCATTTCGGTTCTTACAAGAATATCTTACTCGAAAAATCTCTTTTGCGCTCTCTCATTGGCGCTGCAGAGAATATCATTCGTGATTGCTATGAGTCTCAGTCCGATGCTGAAGAAATCTGCAATACCGCAGAAAAACGTATTTTTGATGTAACGAACAGACGTCTCCGAGGAGATATTGTCCACATCAAAGATGTCTTAATGAATAGTGTCAATACCGTTGAGCTTCACAAACAGGGACAGGTTGTCTTTTCAGGATATACCACAGGCTACCGTGAAATTGATGAAAAGATCCTGGGGCTTCAGAGGCAGGACATGATTGTTCTGGCAGCCCGTCCTTCCATGGGGAAAACGGCGTTTGCCCTCAATATCGCTCTCCGCCTCACAGAAATACAACCAGAAACAGCCGTACTCCTTTTTTCCCTCGAGATGAGTAACCTTGAAATCGCTTTCCGTGCCATCTCCTGCGCTTCTCGTATCCCGCTTCACAAAATCCGCTCCGCAAAGATAACAAAAGAAGAAATGAGTCTTCTCGTTTCAACAGCCGGAGAATTATCTCATCGAAAGATTTTACTCGATGATACCCCTGCCATCTCGCTTAATGAACTTCGTTCCAAAGCAAGAAGAGCCAAGTCTCGCTATCCCGAGCTAGGCCTTATTATCATCGACCATATTCAGTTGATACGGACAACAGATTCTATCATCAACAACCGTGTTCAAGAGCTTTCGTATATCTCAAGAAGCCTCAAGGCCTTGGCCAAGGAACTCGATTTGCCAGTAATTGTTCTGTCTCAGCTCTCTCGTGCTGTCGATCAGAGAGAGGATCATAGGCCGATTCTTTCTGATTTGAGAGACTCCGGTGCTATTGAACAGGATGCTGATCTTGTAATGTTCCTGTATCGTGAGGAATACTATAAACCTCAAACGGAGAAAAAAAATATTGTTGAAGTGATTATAGCCAAGCATAGAAACGGCTCTGTGGGAACACTGGAGCTTGCTTTCTTTGGAGAGACCACTCGTTTTGAAGAACTTGAGAAAAGTTTTATTTCTGTCAGCGGGAGTGATTCTGGAGGGGGACGTGAATTTTAAAGAGAGGGTTTTACTCTTTTTCCATGAAACGGGAGAGTTTTTTCTTTTCTTTTTTCAAGCGGTAAAAAAATTTCGTGGTGGTATGCGTCAGGGAGAAGAGCTTGTCAAGCAGATATACATGATAGGTTTTGAATCGATTCCCGTCGTGATACTCACAGGACTCTTTTCCGGATTGATTATGGGACTTTCTCTGGGAAATGCCCTGGAGAGTATTATCATGGGAACGGCACAGTATCTCAGTGGAGGACTCTCGGTGGCTCTGGTCAAGGAACTTGGTCCGGTATTAACAGCCCTCATTGTCGTGAGTCGTGTGTGTTCTTCAGTAACAGCCCATCTTGGTACCATGCGGGTGACAGAACAGATTGATGCTCTGGAGACTATGGGAGTGGATCCTGTAGAGTATCTCGTGGTTCCACGGGTTATGGCAGGAATGATCTCACTTCCTATTCTCGGATTGATTTCCATTGTGTTTTCTCTTGTAGGGGGATGGATGATGATCTCTGGCATCCATGGGGTACAGACATCCGTATATATTGAATGGGCTCAGATTCCCTTGAAGATAAACTATATTGTAGAATCTCTTTTTAAAATGATATTTATTGGTGGATTTATTTTGATGGTGAGTACGTTTGAGGGATTTCGGGCAAATGGAGGAGCCGCAGGTGTGGGAAATGCTACTATCCGTTCGGTGGTAACCAGTAGTGTCATGGTGATCTTTCTTGACTATGTTCTGGGAACGCTTTTTATGATCGTAAGTGGGGGGGGGGTTTAATGGCAGACATGATCGAAGTTTACGATCTCTACAAAACGTTAAACAAAAAAAAGGTTTTGGATGGACTCACCGTGAAGATCAAAAAAGGTGAAACCTTTGTACTTATCGGTCAGAGTGGCGTGGGGAAAAGTGTTCTCCTCAAGCACCTCATTGGACTCATGCGTCCCGATAGTGGAGAAATTTATATTGATGGTATCAAGCTAGATTACGATAATCCCGAGATACTTGCTTCCCTTCGTTGTCGGTTCGGAATGTTATTTCAGGGGGGAGCTTTGTTTGATTCTCTCACGGTAGGAGAAAATATTCTCTTTGCTCTTGATCACCTGCGACCAGAGATGCATCAAGAAGAGAAAAAACAACGCATGCTACGATCCCTTGAACTGGTAGAACTCCCTGGTGTAGAGGATCTGATGATTTCTTCTCTTTCCGGGGGGATGATGAAACGTGTGGCTCTGGCGAGGGCTATTGTAGCAGAACCGGAAATCGTGCTCTTCGACGAACCAACCACAGGACTTGATCCCATTACCACAGCAACGATTAACGATCTCATCATTGAGTTGAAAAAAAAGCTTGCTATCACCTTTGTGGTGGTGACCCACGATATCCGGAGTGCTTTTTTTATAGGCGATCGTATAGGCATGCTGTATAAAGGCAAACTCATTTTTGAAGGAACACCGCAGGATTTTCAGCATACCGAAAATCCCTATGTTCGTCAATTTGTTGAAGGCCTTTCAAAGGGACCGATTACCGAAGAGTATCAAAAACAGCTTCACGAGAAAAAAAAGGAAGACAAAACAACAGGAGGCTTGCGATGGAAAAACAGATAAAACAGAAAGTGCTCTACGTTGGCATATTTGGCTTTCTGGGGATTTTTTTACTGGTAGGGTTTGTCATTTTCGCAGGCAAATACAACGCTATTCTAGGAGGAGCATATAAACTTAAACTTGTGTATACCTTTCTCGATAACCTTCAGGAAGGAGCAAAGGTA
Organism: Thermospira aquatica; assembly: GCF_023525255.1. Classification (GTDB taxonomy): domain Bacteria; phylum Spirochaetota; class Brevinematia; order Brevinematales; family Thermospiraceae; genus Thermospira; species Thermospira aquatica. The sequence goes on from NZ_CP073355.1 coordinate 587,120, forward strand.
AAAATCGCCGGAGGCCCGGCTGTAGGTTATGTGGATAAGATAGATTTACGTGGAGGAAAGCTTGTAGTGAATGTCTACATAAAGAAAAAGTACAAAATCAACCGTGGTGCAGAGTTTAATATCTATTCAACGAGTTTGGTAGGACAAAAGTATATCAACATATCTCACTACAATCCAGATACCACTGATTTTTATACCAATAATGAGGAGATTATCGGTGTCACTCCGATGGGATTTGCCCGTGTGATTGAAGTAGCAGGAGTTGGATTACAAAGCCTTGTATCTGGTGAAAATGTAGATACCCTCTACCAGGTGAAATCAACGTTTGAAAATACCGCTCAACTTATTGCAGGATTGAATGCTCTTGTCAGAGACAATAGCGCGGATATTCGTTCAAGTATGGCAAATTTGAGCAAGGCTTTACGTTTTTCCGAAGACATGGTAAAGCATGTGAATACGATTATTCTCAATCTTGAAATAGCATCAGCCCAGCTTAACAAACGTATCGAAGCAGTAGACGAAAGACAGCTCTCGACAACCATCCGGGATATTCAGATCACAGCAGAGGAACTTCGTAAATTTTCTCAGGGGCTAAATCGTATTATCCTGGATAAAAATAGCATGATAGCCCTCTTGAAAGACAAGGAGATAAAAACCTCCCTCGAGAACACCATTAAAAATCTTGAGGAATTCAGTAAAAAAGTCAAAGAAAATCCAACAAAACTCTTCTTTAAATAAGGGGAACACGATGATACCTATAGGCGATGAAAATCCAAATACCTCTTTTCCACTGATAAACACCCTTCTTCTTGTGACAAATATCGGTGTTTTTCTGTATGGAGTGTTTCATCCTGATTTGTATGATGTGTGGATTCGACAATTTGCCTTTGTTGCCAGCGAGTTCTGGCATAGTCCTTTCGAACATGCTTTCACTCTCATAACGTATACTTTTCTGCATGGAGGATGGGGACATATTGTGGGCAATATGCTTTTTCTCTATATTTTTGGGGATAATGTGGAGGATAGGCTTGGTCATCTCTCATATTTATTTTTCTATTTTCTTGCGGCTATAGGAGGAGCTCTCCTTCAGGGGTGGTTTCTCAGGGATTCATATATTCCTATGATTGGGGCAAGTGCCGCTATATCGGCAATCGTTATTGCCTATATGTTTTTCTTTCCCACCAAAAATGTAGTAACCCTCATGTTTTTGGGCTTTTTTCTTGTTCCCGTACGCATACCGGCGTTTTTCTATATTCTGGGATGGGCTTCCCTCCAGGTAGTTTACTCGCTTTTGATGGTAGGCAATATGAGTTTATCGGGTGGTGTAGCTTATCTGGCTCATCTTGGAGGAATAGTTATAGGAATATTGTGGGTAATATTCGGTCCAAAAAAAACACTCAGGGTACGTTCACGCTGGTAAGAAGAAGATTGTCCTGATGCCAGAGAAGAAGTTTACCCTTGTCACTGAGAGGGAGAAGATGAGAGACTACCCTCCCGGGAATGTTGGTCAAAAGGGAGAATGTTCTGTTCTCGAACTTAAGAAGAGAAATCCCGTTGTATTGATCTGCCAACCAGAGGCCATTTGGAGAAAGAGCCACGTCCAGGGTATTGCCTAAAGCTTCATAGACAGCCACAAACTCCGGTTTCCATGGATTCTGGATACTGTAGGCACGTACTCCATTGATTCTATCCGCCATGATAAGAATTTGTTCTTTTTCGATGAGAGCAAGAGATTCAATCGAACCTATGATCCAGGAATAGTTAGTGATACGTTTCCGTTTGAGATCGAGAAGGGTAAGTCCTTTCTCCCCCTGGGCTATATAAAGCACGTTTTCATACTTCAGAGCCGACGATATTCTGTAAGGATAGGGAAATGAAAGTGTCATGAACTCTCTGGGAGGGATAGCGTTTGTTAAAAAAACAAAAAACAGGGTGTTGTCCGCAGCCCAAAAAAGGGTTTCCTGGTCATACCATACCCCATAGATCTCTTTGTACGCCAGAGAAGAGAGAGGTGTAACAGCAAGTTTGTTAGTATTCGTCTGGGAGGATGGAATAGGTTGAATATCCATATCTGTGGAAAACCAGAGAAGGTTTTGAGAGCTTCCTGTCGTTGTCCAGGCCAACCCATAAAAAGTATTGGAGAAATTTGTAAGCCACAGAATCTTAATAATGCCCTCGAGGGGTAAAAAAAACTTCTGAATGGAAGAAGGTCGTTCAACAGGGAAGATGGCAATTTCTCCCGTATTCAGGGTAACAAGAATGTTGGAATGAAGTATATTCGCGGTTTGAATGAATGCATTTTTCGGTGTTTTCCATTCCCATTCAATAAGAAAATTCGCCTGGCGAAAAGAGGAACGATGTCCACACGCCAAAAGAATTACTACAAAAAAAGGAAATATCCTGAAAAAAGATTTCATTTTTTGGCCTCTTTTACGGTATATTATATAGTGAAAAAACCATTTCCTCTATAGATGATACAGAGGAAAAGGTATTTTTGCAAAAAAATGAAGATGTGGCATAGGAATGCCGATAACTGAGAGCAGGAGGAAAATATGAGGTATGTTTCTCTTGTACTTTTTACATTATTCTCTCTTTCCGCTTTTGCAAGTTTTGAGGATATCGGATGGACGATGAGAAGCAAGGGAATGGGAAACGCGATCTTTGGGGATTTTGATGGAGTCAATACGATGCACTATAACCCTGCAACGATCAGTATGACACGAAGTATCCAGCTATATACAGGGTGGAATACTCCATACGTTGGATTCGATGATAACTCAATGATCAATATAATCGATGTAAATCTCGTAGCACCCTTCTGGAACAGGTTCACTATTCCTCCCGATAGTTTCTTTACTAAACGAGGAGCTATAGGACTTTCCTTTCACAGGTTAAGCTTGATAGGGCCTGATGGTCTCTCTGAGAATACGGTGGAGTACTACCATGAGGGAGTTTATAGTCTTATCTATGCCAAGGATCTGAATGATGTGCTTTCTCGTGGAGCAAAGATCTCTTTGGGTACCAAACTGAGTCTGTACGATATAGGGGTAGGAGGATTTGAAGACACCACGGCTAATCCTGAACTCGGTGGGGCTATGCAGCGACTCGGATTCGGAGTGGATGTGGGTGCAACCTATGATTTCAGTGAAACAATCCGTCTGGGTTTAGTGTATAAGAATCTGATCTCTCCGAATGTTTCTATTCTGCCAGATGGACAGGATGTTCTCCCCTCCGAACTTCGTATCGGGGCCAATATGGAAATGGGAAATATCTTCTTTATGAAAAAGGCAAAACTAGGAATCGGGTATGTTTCATACGGCCGAGAATGGAACAAGGAAACAAACGACAACCGCCAATCTGATTCATCGTGGCATGTAGGGTACGAATTCTGGCAGTTGACCGCTGCAGATCTCTTCCCAACAAGTCTTTATAAAGGAGAGATGTTAGCCGTACGTGTGGGAATGGTTTTTGAACCAAGGAAAGTAGGAGACGAACTGGATCTGTTCCTTCTGAAACTCACCGGAGTGTTAAACTTTACCTTTGGTTTGGGATTTACCTATGTCTTTAATTATAGTCATCAGGTGACCGTTGATTCTGCCCTGCAGTGGGGTGTAAATATGGGTAAAATCGAACCAAGTGTTGGCTTACAATATCAGTTCCTGCTTCCCAATAGTGCTTTTGCGTACCGTGAGGAAGAGATTAAGGCTCGTCAACTCGAAGAAGAAGTGCAGAAACGTCAGGAAGAACTGAGAATAGAGGAATTGAAGAAACAAAAGCAACAGACCAATACCCAAACAAACGCTCAAACTAATACTACATCGACACTCCAAAGTTCTACCAATACCACGACCACTCCTCCTGCTTCCTCCAATCCTACCAAAAAGAAAAAATAAATATCATGCCTCAAGCGCCCGGCATTCTGGCCGGGCGTTTTTTGTGTTTTTTGCTGGTGTGACCTGAAAAATGAAGGTTCTTTTTTTATCGGAAATGAGAGACAAATTTTTGCTATTCCCTTGTTGCAGTGCAAAAAACGCTAGCTATTACTATTTTGCAGTAAATGTGTGGGACCTGAAGGCTGTTTCCTTGTTGCGGGGGAAAGGTTTTTGCTATTACCATGTTGCAGTCTAGAAACTGGGCTAGCTCTTACCATATCGCAGTAAGGATCCTAAGCTATTCCCTTGTTGCAGGAAAAAACTCTTGCCGTTACCTTGTCACAGTGGGAAAAATTCCAGCTATTACTTTTTCACAGTGGTAAACCTCGCGATAATACTGCAAAAAGGTAAGAGCTTATGTCGAAAACTCCAGCTTAAACGTTTAATCTTTATATGCCCTCTTACAATCTCACTTACTTTGAGATTTGCTCTTACCATGTTGCAGTAAAGAAAAAACTTTCTCTTACCCGACCTTAGGAAATCTCTTGTCCCACACACTGCAAAAAGGTAAGAGCATTTTTCTCAACCCCCAAAATCTCCCCATCGATCTTACTTTTAAAATATATAAAACATCTTTTTTAACAACTATAACAAAAAATTTTCGATATATATAGTATGAAAAAATTTCTCTAAGGAGAAAGCTATGGAAAAGGATTTTTTCACACTCTCAGAAAACGAATCTTACCAGATTCTCGAAAAAGCCCTCTGGCCAGAGGGACCTATTTGCCCAAGGTGTAAGGCAAAGGCTCACCTTCTCTCGTGCCGGCTCGTGTATCAGTGCCCCAAGTGTGGCAGACAATTTTCCTTAAAAAGCCAGTCCATCATGCGAAAAAGTCACCTCTCGCCAAAAATCTGGCTTTCTGCCATGTTTCTTGTCTGCCAGGATTGTGGCATAAACGTCAAACTCTCGAAACTTCTTCATATCAGCTACAAGGCAAGCTGGCTTCTTCTTCAAAAACTGCGAAGCCTTATGCGGCTTACCACTCGCCATCACACGAAATCCCTCCAAAAGCTTGTGAAAACCTTTTTCTTTCTCTCCGGCATCAAACGCCGCCAAAGAAAAAACTTTTCCCCCATGCAGGTTGTCGAACTTGATGCGGATGATACCCCTTCTAAACTTCACATTCACCTTGTGGATGATGTGAGTAGCGATTGGCTTTCAGACTTTTTTGGCAAGCTTTTCCGCCACACCTCGGTGGAAAAAAGAACGCCTTGGCTTTCCCACCTTAACGATGGGTTGAAAAACCTTCTTGAAGACGTCTATCACTATGGTTGTCGAAAGCACATGCAGCGCTATCTTGATGAGTTTTGCTTTCGGTTTAACATCGAGGGGGTTTCTTCCAGGCTTGAAGAGCTTTTAAGAAGGCTTGGCAAACGTCGCCAGCTTCTCCCGTGGAAAAAGCTTGTTGCTGAAGGGCTTATTCTTCCCATCTGGGCGTAGGTTTTCGTTTTTTCTTTCTCAACACATTTCCTGCGTCTGTCAAATAGAAAACTAAAAGTTTTTGTTTCCTTTTGTTTTTTTGGAAAACTTTTCGTTGTCCTCTACGAAAAAGGCAAAAAAGCGTTTTTTCTTACAAAAAAGAAGTGGAAAAAGGGATAAAAACCCCATGCTCTTCCCTTGTTGCAGTGAAAAAACGTTCTTGCTATTCCTTTTTCACAGTTTTTCCTCTGATCCAAGACTGTAAAAGAGTAATAGCATCTTTTTTCTCAGGTGAAACCTTTCACCAATTTCCTCCTCGTGTTTTTTTTTGAGAGTAGCTATTACCTTTTCACAGTCCCCAGAATTATAAAAACTGAAACAAGGTAAGAGCAGCGTCTATACTACCATCCCCCGACGATACTTTTGGAGAAAAAAGAAAACTCCAAAATCCCTGCTCTTTCCTTATCACAGTCACCTTATTGATAGAATCTCACTGAAACATAGTAAGAGCAAGCCCTCTCTTACTGCGACAAAGTAAGAGCAGTTTTTTCTCACTGCAACAAAGTAATAGCTGTCCCCCAAATCCCCTTGTCCCCCACTGCAACAAGGTAAGAGCAAGGCCCCAGCCCCACTGTAACAAAGTAATAGCATCCCCCACCCGCGCTTTACCTACTACCCCCAACAAACCCCCGTCCCATACCTAAAAAAACAAAAAAGAAAAAACACCAAGAAAACGGACAACAGGATTCATGGGAAACACTTAGGCAAAAGCCCCTCTGACCGAAACAAAAACGTCTTTACCTTATCACAAAAAAACAACATTGACTCTTAGACAAAAATACAGACAGAAGTTTCAAGGAACGCTTCCATCCGAAAGAAAATATCGCCATAAACAAGTAAAAAGACACTCATCCCCTCACAGCTCACTTGCCGTTTATCCCGAAAAGCTAAAACCTTGCCCCTACAACCATCGTGGCCCACCCTTTCCCCCACTTTTGGAGAGCCTGAGTATACTCAAACGCAACAAAGAAACGATCAAAATGAGTATTCAGCCGAAAAAGAGCAAGGCTCTGCTCCGCGAGCTGGTCAAAAGAAACTCCTGCCAACCCTCCCTCAGTTGAAAAAAGAAACTCCACCGTCGTGAAAGGGAAAAGATTTTGTCCAAGAGAAAATCCACTCTCTATAGTCCACCATTCCCCATTACGATTTTTGATACCCCACTGCAAAGCAAGAGATTTTTTCTCCCCAAGAGTCCCATCAAGAGCCCACCCTACAAAATCCCTCTTTCCGAGCAACATCTGCTTAAGGGGTCTTGTATATCGATAAAAAGAATCAAAATACCAGGGCACATACCCTTCCTTACTCCAGGAAAATCTCCCACGCAGAGAAAAAAGTCTCCCATACCCAAAAGTAGCCCCACCCATATAGCCTGCCTTCTCATTAAGCCCCCCAATTTCACCCAGAAGGGCCACTGTCCATTCTTTCACATTCACGACTGGAACAAAGGCACTGATACCATATCCCGTAACATAGGAAATTTCTCCATTCGTCACCTGAAAAACCCCCGGGAAAAAGGGAGTGGAAGCATCATCTTCATTAACTATAAAAGCCTTGATACGAGTAGCTTCAAAAGGAGACCCGCTTCCCCAAAAAGGATGGATAAAGGTTTCCACCCCCCATCGGTCCCCATCAGAAGGTTTGTCAAAAAAAACACGCACTCCAACATCACCAAAGTTTACTTGAGCCTGAAGAATATTCTCAGACCATGTGTAAGGATTATATCGTTTGATACTTTCTTCAACTAAAGCACCCTCACCAAACTGAAAAGATGCTTCTCCCCACTGAACAAAGAAAAAATCTTCCCTGTTTCCAATGCTCACCGACTGAAGAAGTGCCAACCAGCCATCCAGTGTTTTCCAACGGGCATCCTCAAAACCATTGGTCCCCCATACCAGAGGAAGAGCAACCGAAATATCAAGAAAATCATTTGAGTATCCTGTTTCGATGAGCACACCTCTCTTTTCACTACTGAAAATACCGCCTAACCCAATCGTTATACCCCTCGTCTGAGATTGTCCTGATTCGAGAGAAGTACGACCCTGTCCCTGCACACTTCCTCTCACGGCAGCCACAGCCACTTCACTCTGAATCTCAATAAGGGGTTTTTTCTTTCTAAAAAGGCCTGCCAATCCTTTTTTAGGTTTAGGGGCTTCCACAAGACGACTGACAGGGATGAGCGTTTTCCCAACAAGGCGAATAAGAGTACCATCACTTCGTTCAAGTTCAGCACTATCGTTTTCCCCAGAAAGTCTTAGAAACCCCTGAAGGGGCACCGTATCCTCTACATTCAACGTCCGCCATGGGCCAAACTCCATCGTCGCAAACTCAAGCTTCCCAACATACGAAATCACAGTAAGCGAAAGCTCCTGAGCAAATACCGAAAAAAAAGCCCCTAATAAAAAAAACATTGCATATTTCTTCATAGTTTCCCTCCTGTTTTTCTATAACATTATACATCCATAAAAAAGAAAAGTCAAAAAAACATCTGTAAAGGCTTGATTTTCTTTTCATCTTCTGTTATAATCATAGAGGAAAAGTACTGATTTACAAGGAGGGATTTTATGAAAATGAGTCGTTTATCATGGTTAATTTTCGTGGGAATGCTGTTGGTTTCGTGGGTTTTTGCACAGGATTACTCCATGTATTCTCCTGACGCCCGCAAAACACTGGCCAGCGATTGGCTTCTGACGGGTAAAGCATACCTGCAGGTGAAAAAATACAGCAAAGCAAAGAACTGTTTCATCTATGCCCACAATCTCTATCCTATGGGCGAAGCTGCTCAGGAAGCCCGCGAAATCCTTTCTCAACAATTTAAAGTCAAACTCACCTACGACGCGGAAAAGACATTTACGACTTTTGTATCTCAGGCTCAGCGGGCAAATAATCTCCAATCTCGCATCAATCTCTACCTCATGGCCCTCGACGCCAAAAAAGACGCAAGAATTTATGAGCAAGTGGCTTTGACCTACCTTGAGCTGGGACAGAGAGATAAAGCAAAAGAATACGCTCTCATGGCCGTTCAGGCAGGCCTGCCAAAAGAGGAGCTTGATAGTCGTCTTAGTAGCCTGTAAATCCTCATAAGGATATATCATGTTCTGGTTTACTGTGGCAATTGTTCTGGCAGGACTTACAGCGTACTTTCTTTATGCCACTATGCAAGAGGGAAAAACAAAGCAAGCGCAGAGGGCTGTGGAGAGTGGAGATCTTGATACAGCCCTCTCTATTTTTATGGAATCGCTTCGTCACGATCCAAACAATGTTGAAGCATTATGGCATCTTGGCAACATCAACGAGGAAAAAGGTCTTATCCCCGAAGCGATTGGCTACTATGTCAAACTCATTGAAATCGGTAAGGAATCGAAGCTTTTTACCATGTTTGAGCTTTACCGCCGTGTGGGACTGTTGTATCGCCGGTTGGGAAGAGACAATGATGCCCTGGATTACCTCTTGCAAGCGTATCAGATCATTCCCTCGGCAAAAGACGTGATCCGTGAAATAGCAGATATCCTTTTCTCTCAAAAGTCTTTTTTCAGAGCTTTGAGTTTTTTCGAAAAAGGTGCAGTTTTTCTTAAAGATGAAGCACCCTTTATCAAACAGTACGCCTTCTGTCTTATCATGACAGACAAGGTGGAAATGGCCCTCCCCATGCTTGAAGCCTTAGAAAAAATGTTCTCTCATGATATTGAGTTTTTGTTTTTACTCAGTTTTGCCTATTTCAAGACAGCGGCTTACCAGCGAGCAAGAGAAATAATGGAAATAGCTCTCAACAGCAATTTCTCCCTACCTCTCAGCATGATGTACTTTGGGGTTAAGTTGCTTTTTGTTTGTTATCTCTATGCCAAAAACTATGAGATTGCAAAACAACTATGGGACCAACTTAAAAATCTTTCATTAAATTATACCGATGAAGGAGAACGACAACGAGAGCTTTCTATGGCTCTCATCATGCTTCGTACAAAACAAGGATACTATGAAAATGCCATGGAGGAGTTAAAAGCAAACTTTCAAAAAGAAATTGCTTCAGGAGAGACAGGCGGAGGAAGCACTCTTGAGAGTAAACAGAGTCAGAGTTTTCTCTACAAGCTGCTTGCTATTCTCCATCGCTACAAGAAAGAACAGGAAAAAGAAGCGTATATGGGAAGTTCTGCCAAACAGACCCTGGATTATGCCAGACTTGAGAACGAAGCCAAAGATGCGATGGTAAAACTGGATCAAGTCTACCAGCAGTGGCTCTCCAGCTTTATCACCAAAGAAGAACTATGGGCCAATTTCCGCCCTAAGGTATCCCTCACGTTTGATCCCATTCCTATCCTGGAGAAATACCTCGCCCCCAAAGAAAAACTCAAAAAAAGTAGTGGAAAACCAGAACATCTCTCTCGTAACGAAAAACAGGGAAAATACGAAACCCTGGGGCTCAATCCTAACAACCCCTGTGAGTCTCTTCTCTCGGTCGACTTCCCGTCGTTCACAATCATCGTGAGAGAGCTCGCCTCAGATATGGGATACAGAGTACTCAGTCAGGTAGTCAAGGTAGATCCTCACGCCTATGGAGAAGCTAAAGGGTTTGATCTCCTCTGTGAGGAAAAAGCAGATAATCGGTCAAGAGTACTCTTTTGCGTAAGAAGATGGACTGAACCCATAGGCTCTATCTATCTCACCAACCTGCTCTCCGCCGCAAAGGAGTTCGATGTTGAACGTATTGTAATGGTGGCGACTTCTTCCCTTTCACAAGAAGCAGAACGCTGGTTAGAAACCAACAAAAAACTGCAGTATCTCAATTGCGAGGATATTATTAGTTTTCTGTTAAACTAGTAATAAGGAGTAAAGATGAAAAAAATTTTCGACTTTCTTCTGACGCTTTTACTCACGATTATCGTGGCACTCTGGGTATACAGGCTTTCAATAACATATCAAGCCCTTCCAAAAGGAGAAAATCTCGCATACATTTATTTCATCGTAGAACTATGGATTTTTACCTTTTTCCTGATAGCGTCAGGCATTGTGGTACTCTGGACATGGAACACTGAAAAACAAAAAACAGAAAACTCCCAGGAACTTGCAAAAGAGGTCAAACGACTCTCTCTTTTACTGGACAGAAAAGATTTTCAAATCCAACGAGGGAAAACCGATGAGCTTGATATAAGAAAACTCGAGATGTTTCTCCGTCCACTCCGATCAAGTACAACAGCAGAATGGGCCACCCATGTAATCGAAGAATGTTTTGTCCTGTGTGGAGCGAGGAGAATCTCTGTTTTCATCAAAAGGGGAGAGAATCTCCTTCTTGAAAAGTCTATGGGTCTCCCGGATGCAAAAGTAGGCCAAAAAGTTGCCCCTGAAGACCTCGCATTTCGGATGTTTCAGAAACAGAAGAGACTCTTTGTCACAGAGATTGAAACTCATCCAGAAATTGGCCGCCCGAACCGAATGGGATATGCTTCTCACTCTTTCCTTATTATTCCCATTACGACGTATCAGCAAGAAGCTCTCGGAGTAATCAACCTCACTGAAAAGGAAAACGCTGGAACCTTTACCCAAACAGAACTTGACATGGTCTGTCATCTCATCACGATAGCATCATACCGTCTCAAGACACTTCTTGAGCAGGAGGAAAAACTTTAATTTTCTCCCGACAAAGAAACTCCTCGAAATAGGCATCAAAAAAGTGTCCTTATTTTGTGCAAAAACCTGTGCAAAATGTGCAAAAATATGTGCGTCATTTGAATATCACTTGAAACTCTTATGTGCTTCCTCACAAAAAGAAGCAAGAGGGCAATCCAAACACTGCGGTTTCTTTCCACAAAGTTTCCCTGTCACAACCAGAAGAGCGTGATACTCACCGTAGAGATATGGATCCGGGGGAAGAGAGCGGTGAAACAGCTTCTGAAGCTCATCGTAAGAAGCTTGTGCTTGAGTATAACCCAATTTCTTGAGAATACGACGGGTATAGGCATCGATCACAAATACCGGGAAACGTAACCCATACAAAAGGATAGAATCAGCCGTTTCTGGACCAATCCCCCACAGAGAAAGAAGGGCTTTTCTTGCTTCAGCCAAAGACATGGATTTAAGCTGTGAAGGATCACCCGAGAGAGCAGTAAGAATATATTCCATCGAAATATGGATCTTTTTTGCTTTCTGAGTATAGTAACCGGCTGAACGAATAAGAGACGCTAACTTCTCTTCGGGACAGGAAAATAACGCCTCCGGCGACATAGCAATCTCTGATTTCAGAGCAATAAGAGCCTTTTCAACGTTTTTCCAGGCGGTGTTCTGGGTGAGAATAGCCCCTATCCAGATTTCAAGGATCTCTTCCTTCGTCCTCTCCCGGCGAACATACTCAGGGAGATAGCGAGATGTGCCGTTTTCTACGATAGGCCACCAATTTTGAGGACCAAAGGCCTCAAAGAGAAGATCGTAAAGCTCACGAAGGGAGATCATTCCCTTCCTCCAACCATTGATTGCCAGCGGCTTTTCTCATTCTGTTCATCAATGCTCTCCCGACACCTTTTTCTGGAACAGCCTCTAAAATTATTACTTCAATTCCCTCTTTTTCTAAGTTGGCAAAAGTGGCGAAAAGTTCTTTAGCGTAGCGGGAAATATCCGGGAAAATCACTTTCTTCCAGGGCCCTTGAGGGACAGACAGTCCCACAAGGGCCAGTCGTTTCCCCCGAAAGTGGGAAAGAAGAAAAGAGGTATCCCAATTTTGGGCAAGCCATACCTCGGCGTGGGGTTTGTAATGGGTGTATTTCATGCCCGGGGAGAGAGGTTGTGTGGTACTCTCATATCCTTGTCGTACCGAAAACCCGTGCTCTAAAAACATTTCCTCTGTAATGGCCCCCGGTCGAAGGATGACTACCTCGTTGCCTTGGATCATGACTACCGTAGACTCAAGTCCATGTTCACACTCTCCCCCATCAATAATAGCATCAACACGCCCGTCCATATCCTTGATAGCCATATCGCAGTTTGTGGGACTCGGACGGCCAGAAAGGTTGGCTGAAGGCGCCGCCACAGGAACACCTGCCAGGGTAATAAACTGTCTTGCAAGGGGATGCGATGGAATACGAATTCCAACAGTTGGAAGTCCCGCCGTCACAACCTCAGGAAGTTCGGGATGTTTCTCACAGATCACAGTAAGTGGCCCGGGTGCAAAAAGAGAAAAAAGACGATAAACCGCCTCTGGCACACGTGCAGTGACCTGTGGAAGCATGGAAAGATCGGCTATATGAACAATAAGAGGATTGTCAGAAGGTCTTCCTTTAGCAAGAAAGATCTTTTGTACCGCCTCCGCACAAAGGGCATTGGCACCAAGCCCATAAACCGTTTCTGTTGGAAAAACAACAAGTCCATTTTCTCGAAGGATACGAGCAGCTATTTCAAGCTCATGATGCTGGAATGGGGGATGAAAGATTCGTGTTCTCATACTCCTTCCCTTTATTATACGACAAAGAGGCGAGATTTTCCAGGTTTTTCGTGGGAGTTGCTACCTTTGCGGTCTCGTTTTCTCTTCGAGAATGGTCAGATACACCCACGCCTCTTCACGACTCTGTCCACACATTTCATAGGAAGGTTTCAAAGAGACACAAAAGGAGGGACGTTCTGGTTTCCCATAGAGCCGACAACGAAGGTTTTCATCAAGATGGATACAGGGAACACCTGCAGGTTTCCCCTCAGGCATCCCGGGAAGAGGGGTAGTAATAGAAGGAACAATACAACACGCAGCACATCCCTCACGACACGTTTCAAGGAAGACACTCTTTTCGTTCATTTTCCTCACACTCAAATGCTGCCACTGCTTCCAGAGCCTCTAAAGGAATATGGTGTTCTTTCACCACAACTTTATTTCTCCATCGTCCCGTGAGAAAATAGAGCCCAGAAAAGACCATGCCGAAAAGCCAGGCAACAGGGATCCCCCACCATATGCCGTTTGTTCCCCAGTATCTTGAGAAAAAAACCGACACAGGAATACGAAGTCCCCACAAGGATAGAATCGTAATAATCATAGGGATAAAGGTATCTCCTGCTCCTCTCAAAGCCCCATTAAAAACAAACATCACCATAAAGGCAAGATAAAAGGGAGCCACAATCCACATATATTCACGTCCAATACGTACCACGGAAGCATCCCGGTTAAAGATCATCACAAGCGACTCGGCAAATGTCACCATCAATAAGGACAGAACAACCGAAAGAAGAGTGGCCATAACCAAAGCTACGCCAACACCCTGCTTTACCCTGTCTTCACGGCCAGCCCCAATATTCTGTCCAACAAAAGTCGAAATAGCCATACTGATATTCATCGCCGGCATCATCGTAAATGATTCGATCCTTCCTGCCGCCGTAAAAGCCGCAATAGCATCTGTACCAAAAGCATTCACGAGACCAACCAGTATCATACTGCCAATAGCCACCATCACCTGTTGAACACCAGAAGGCATCCCTATAGCTAGACTTTTTTTCATAATATCCCAATCAAAACGGAACTCTTTTGGGCGAAACCGGAAAAACTCACTTTTTTTGAAAAGAAAAAGAAGTCCAAAAACAAAAGAAAAAGCCTGCGCAATTACCGTCGCCACTGCTACTCCCTCTACTCCCCATTTCCATACAAGAACAAAAAGAAGATCAAGAAGAATATTGAGTATGGTAGAAAAGATAAGAAGATACAACGGCGTTTTCGAATCCCCCATACCCCGAAGAATCGCGCTAAGCCCATTGTACCCAAAAAGAGCAAACATACCCAAAAACATGATCATCGTATAACGATGTGCCATAAAAAAGATATCCCCAGGAGTTCTTATCAATTTGAGTATCCATCCACCAAAAAGAACACCCAGAAGCGTTACAACCACCACAGTCCAGAGAAGAATAAACGTGGTAGTACTGATAGTCAATTTTACCTTCTGGATATTTTTCGCCCCATAGTACTGAGAGATGAGCACCATACTTCCCATGGTAAGCCCCATCACAAGGGCTATGAGAAGAAACGTAATAGGAAAACTCACTCCCACTGCCGCCATTGCTTCCTTGCCCACAAACTGCCCCAGAATGATACTATCAACAACATTGTAAAGCTGCTGAAAAACACTTCCCAGAAAAAGAGGAATAGAAAAACGTATGATAGCAGAAGCAATACTTCCCTCAGTCATGTATTGAGAACTTTTCATAAGATAACCTCCTTCGATAAATATAAAACATATTTACTTTTTCGTCAATAATCGAGGAAAAGAAGAAACCGGCATAAGACGATTTTCATACGTAAACAGGTACATCTGATAATACCCCAGCACTTTGCGAATATAGAGACGCGTTTCCGTATAGGGGTGAATCTCTGCTAAAACCACATCATCGTCAGGCTGGAAACGGAATTTTGTTTTTTCTAAAGCCAGATTACCCCCATTATAGACAGCCAAAGCCCCAATAAGGCCATAAGACTGGAGGGAACTTGCCAGAAACCTTGTCCCAAGGAGAATATTGTTAGCTGGGTCATAGATACTCACATGATGTTCATCAAAAACTGAAGGAATAATAAGACGGGCGGTACTGGGCATGAGTTGCATGAGACCAATAGCTCCGGCACGGGAACGCGCCCTTGTATAAAAGAGACTCTCCCCTTTGATAACTGCATGGACAAGGTAGGGATCAACAAGATTATTTGTCTGAAGAGAAAGAGCGAGCTTTGTTTCTTGGACATAAGGCAAAGGATACAAAACCTTCAAAAACTCTTCCGGAAGAAAGGCAAGGTGATTTTTGATGAGAGGGTTTTGCTCCACACGGCTAAAAAGCTCTCGCGATCGTTGAAAGTTTTTATAGTAGACAAGAACCTTGAGAATAGCGAGATCAGCAACTGTTTCATTCTGAATACCGGCCTCGTAGAGAAGCTGACGGGCATAATCAGCAAACCCAAAACGGCTATACACCAACCACCGAAAGTATTTCTCCAGGGGAAGCTTCTCAAGTGGAACTAGAGAAGAGTTAAAAAAATCAGGATAGAGCTTGCCAAGCAAAACAGAAACTTTTTGTTTGTAGGTTTGTTGGGACATTCCATCAGAGAGCCCATAAAGGATCTTGTTATAAAAGAGCTTTTCCGATGGATTTTTGGTATTTTCTTCCATCGCCTCTATATCTTTTAAATATTTTTTCACCTCCTCAGAAGAGAAGATCTCACGAATATAGCTTCTCGCCCAAAAACCATAGTAGCCGCTCGGAGACATTCCTATAGTTCGCCCCCACTCCCGAAAAGCAAGATCACGGTCACCTATATGCCACGCACTATAACCATACCAAAAGGCCACACCTTCAGAAATACCACCTACATTGGATACAATGCCCATCTTCTCATAGGTCTGACCAATCCAATAAACAATACGATCAAACTGCTTGTAAGCAAGCAAATTGCGAATGAGAAGTTCGGGGTTTTTAGAGATATATTCCTGATGAAACCCTTTGGTGAGAAAGGTTTCATAATATTTTTCTGCTCGAGTTGGGTTATAGTTTGCCTTACGACTTAACGTCCGAAGCCCACGGTAAGCATACGCTGCCTGGGCAAGCGAACTCCCTTTCGGCAGAGAAACCTGACTCATATTCCGATACGCCAAAAGCTCCTCTACCACCTTTGGATATCCCTTCTGCTTGAGAAAAGCCTCAAGTTGTTTAATAACCTCATCATCAGAGGAAGCCAGAAATATCCCCCATTTTTCAACCCAATCTCCAGGAGGATGATTCCTGGCAATGTAAAGTTTTCCCTGCTCAAGTAAAAGAGAATAAAGCGCCGGTGTAAAACTTTTTTCGAGAATCTGGAGTTGTTCCTCTGGAGACAAATTCTCCCATAGTCTTTTTACAAAAGAGGTGTAGGTTTCTCCATGCACAGCAGAAGGAGCAGGGAGAGATAAAAGAACCTGTTTTTGCTTTTTTTTCTCCCCTATCCGGGTATAAATATCAAGAAGGGCAAAAGCTGTATCAAATTGCCGATACATCGTCGGTAGATTCCAGGCTTCTTCCAAAAATTCCCGTGCCTTGGAGAGGTTTTTCTCCCTGGCAAAGATCCTGGACATCCCCACTAGAGCGTCTCGTTTCAAGAAACTTTCGCCTGTTGTAAGAGCATACATCGCCTGATACGATTTTAAAGCCCATACAGGCTTATTTTCCCGCTCGTACAATTTGCCAAGGGTATGATAAACCTCAGGCTTTAAAATAAAACCTGTTTCGAGAAGATTGGAAAGTACTCTATGGGCATAGGCAAGATCGTTTTTGGTGAGCTTTGGTTTGGTTTCCACTGCCTGATAAACCTGATAAAATTCCTGAAGATCCGCATAGTGCTGCTCAAAAAGAGATTCTATGAGAGCACGCTGGTTGGGTTCATAAGCAAAGTTGAATACCAAAACAACTGTGAAAAAGAGAACCAAAAACTCCCAACGTATGAGATGTTTCAGATAGACCATTTCTCCCCCTTGTGACTTTAGAAAACATGTCCCTTTAAGTAAGGCAATATTATAAGGAAAAAAAACTTTTTTATCAAGAAATGGGAGAAAAGCATGTGTTCCCTGGATTGAAAAACGTCCCTTGAGTTTAAAAAATATCATTGGCTTTCTTCACCACCGCAAAAAGTATGTTTTTTTTGAAAGAAAACCATCAGAACCTCTGCACTACTCAGGAAAAGGCAAAAAGCTTCTTTTTTTCGGAATTTTCAACAGTGAGACGATGCTTCCGAAAGATGAGTGTCATTCTCGGGGTATGGTACCTTGCATTTTCCCGTTATATGCCTTAGAATGATAGTAAGTATTTTGCTATCCAGTGGCAAAATACAGGAGGATGAGATGAAATCTATACTCTGGAAGATGTGTCTTTTTTTGCCGCTTCTTGGTTACAGTCAAACAACCACGAATGGCGAAACGAACGGCTTTCTGGACCGTTTTTATCAAAATGAAACTACCCAGACAGTGAATGCAGAACCAGGGGGTGGCTGGTTCTGGGTAGTGGTGCGGATTTTTCTCTACACGGCCGTCTTTGCTGTGGGAGGATTTTTCCTCGTCCGCTATTTTATAAAAAAAAGTGCAATTGAAACCTCAGAGGATGCAAAGTTCATTGAAGTTATAGCCGTAAAACAAACAGGGCTTGGTGGCTATCTGGAGGTGGTCAAAATTGGTGCAACCTACTATATCCTGGGTACAACAGGAGACGGTGGTGTTCGGCTTGTAGATAAAATCACAGACAAAGAAACGATTGACTATATAGAACTTCATAAGGATACCCTCAAACCAAAACCCCAGGAATTTATGAATCTGATGGATATGTTTCCCTTTGTGAAGAAGGTTGATAGAAAACGATACCTTCAGTCTCAAAAGGATAAACTCAAAAAGCTCTAGACTAATGAAGCGGGTTTTTGTTGGCATGAGTGGCGGGATAGACAGTTCCGCCGCCGCATTTCTTTTAAAAGAAGCAGGGTATGCTGTAGAAGGGGTGACGTTCGTTGCCGCTCTGGAAACAGGAACAAAGAAATGTTGTAGCCTGGAGGAAATCGAGTCCGCCAGAAAGGTATGCCGTTTTCTTGGTATCCCCCATCATGTGATAGACCTCAAAGATGTGTTTGAGGCGCGGGTTATTCGTTACTTTGTGGAGGAATATCAACAGGGACTCGTCCCAAATCCCTGTGTCATGTGCAATCGTCATATAAAGTTTGGTGCTCTGGTAGAAGAGTCCCTTGCTCGCGGAGCAGACATGGTAGCTACCGGCCACTATGCACGTATTCTCCCTGTTAAAGATGGCTTTGGTCTCTTCTGTGGAAAAGACACCTCCAAGGATCAGTCGTATTTTCTCTCTTATGTAAAACGCGAGATGTTTTCTTATGTGCTTCTTCCCCTTGGGGAAATGACCAAATCAGAGGTAAGAAAGCTCATCTCAGATAGTGGTATGCCCATCTCCTCTTCCAAAACAGAAAGTCAGGATGTGTGTTTTGTCCCTGGAGACTACCGCGATTATCTGAGAGCCCGTGGGGTAAAGTCTTTTGCCGGCGATTTTGTCTACCAGGGGCAGGTAGTAGGCAAACACGAGGGTGTGGCTTTTTACTCGCTCGGACAACGTCGAGGACTGAAAATAGCAATAGGAAAACGACTCTATGTTCGGGCAATAGATGCCCAGAACAATCGTATTATCCTCGGAGAACTTCCCAAAAGCCGCAAGCTCTGGCTACGAGAACTCAATCTCCTGGTAGGAGATTTTGAAGAAGGGGAGTATGAGATACAACTCCGGTATCAAAGTAAACGGATCAAAGGATGGGCCACGTGGGAAGAAGATAGGCTTGCTCTTTTTCTTTCTCAACCTGCAGAAATCGTTACCCCTGGCCAGCTTGGTGTATTGTATAGAAACGATCAGGTGATGGCAGCAGGTATTATAGACAAAACCCTCCTTGAGGAAGAAGATGCGGTATAAATACCTTCCGGAAGACTTTGTAGTACAAGAAAAACTTGTCTCTTCTCCCCTTCCCAAACCAGATAAGTTCAGGATCTTTCTTCTCGAAAAGTATAACCAGGAGACCCTGAAAGTCGTAGAGAAACTTGCCCGGTTCTGGCGTATCCCCATGATAAAGATAGGGATAGCCGGTATCAAAGATAAATATGCTCACACTTTTCAGTATATCTCCACACCTGCATGGGTAAAGAAAACCCCAAAATGGCAAGGTATCAATCTGTCACCAGCAGGTTTTTCTTCCCATCCTCTGAGTGCTGAATCTCTGGCCTGGAATGCGTTTACTCTCGTTGTGAGAGAGATAAAACTAGAGGAAAAACCCACTGTTGAGCATCGACTATCTCTCTTAAAAGAACATGGAATGCCCAATTACTTTGATGATCAGCGGTTTGGATCGTTTGTAGATGGAGAGTGGGTAGGAAAACATCTTTTCATGGGGAATATGAAACGAGTGCTTTATCTTTACTGTAAAAGCCATGCTCCCGAAAAACTCGTATCGGATATTCTTTCCTCGTGGGGGGATTGGTCCAGGTGTCTCTTGCTCTCACAAAAAGCTTGCTGGCATGCTGGAGAGAGGGTATTTCGTTTTCTTTCGATGGAAGGGCATGAGAAGGGGTTTCGTCACGCGGTTGGGCTTCTTGACCAGAGGTATGTTCTCCTTGTTGCCAATGCTTACCGCTCGTTTCTTTTTAACCAGGCACTCTCTCTCAGGGTAAAGAGCGAAAAGGGAGTGTTCCTCGCTACCAGAGCGGGAGAAGTATTTGTCCCTTTTGAGAAAAAAGATCTCCCCAGAGAAGGATGGATTCCCGCGTATGACATGCCCGAAGAGGATCCCTATCTGCAAAGAGTTCTCGAAGAAGAAAATCTTCTCCTCTCAGATATCAAGATCCGCGGGATCTATAAAACCACCATTCACGCAAAAAAACGATCTCTATGGGTGTATCCCGAAATTCAAGAAACGTTATGGAAAGAGGATGAATATTTCCCTCAAACTTTCAAGCTTGTTATTTCTATGAAACTACCCCCGGGAAGCTATGCCACGCTTGTTTTGAAATGGCTCGCAGGATCCGATAACTCCTTCGAGAAAACAAACGGAAAAAGTTTATAGTTACAAAGGAAGTTTTTACCCCTTGCAAAAAGAAAATACCTCCTTGCGTGTGGGGATATTTTTCTGTGGAAGTGCTCTTACCTTTTCACCGTTTGATATAATTGTGAGATGGGAAGTGGAATAAAGTAATAGGAAAAGACTCTGGTTTCGTGTTTCTTCGTAATAAGATAAGAGGAAAGAGGTCTATGGGTTTAACTGCCATAAAGAGACAAAAAAATTTTAAAACTTTAAAAAACATAGTTGAGATACCGAAGCGAAGATGTGTGGAATAGGCTGTTATCCTTTTGCAGTTTTTAAAAAGTGTTTTTAGCTCTTCCCTTGTTGCAGTGCGACGGGAAAGCTGTTGCTATGTTGCAGTGGGGATAGAAGAAAAAACGCTGTTATACGGGAAGAGCATGTGTCTTATCATGTTCTTTTTCTCTTCAAAAGCACCCCGCGAGATGGCGTTTTGAACCTTGCTCTTACCCTGTTGCAGTTTGTGTGATTTTCTTGTAGAGATTTTTCACTGCAACAGGGTAACAGGAAAAAAAAACAGTTTTCAGGGGTGAGAGGGTAAGCACAACCCTCTCCACTCAAGAGTGTGGAAAAAACACAAGTTAAACGTTTAACCTGAAATTTTTGTTATTACCTTTTTGCAGTTTCTGCTCGTAAACTATGACTGTAACAAGGGAAGAGGAGAGGACTTCTTCTCTCTTTCACTGCGACATGGTAATAGCAACGTGGGTGTTTTATCTTGACTGTGACAAAGTAAGAACAGAGGAGTGTTTTTTCACTGCAACACAGTAATAGCACCTTTCTAGACAAGAAAAAGAGTACCCCTATTCCTTCACAAGAACCAGTACCTCATATTTTCTGACGTTAATCGTCCCTATTTTACCACTGACATTGGTTGCCCCATCTCTATTGGCAATAAGCCTCCAGCTTCCCGCGGGCAAAGCAACAGTAAAATCCTCACCAGCATTGTAAACCACAAAGAGGTCATTATGCCCATTTCCTTTTATCAGATTGGTGGTCACCTTCCATCCATTGGTTAAGCCCGATTTTACATTCTGATCCACTTCCTCCCACGTTGTATAGGAAAAGCCTCTATACGCTTTGCGGATAGCGATCAGATTACTGTAGTAATTATACACCGCAAAATTGTTTTCCTTAAGGTTCCATCTGATCTTGTTCACATTATCTCCCGCATTGTAGGAGTTTTTGGCCTGATCCCATGTCCCTCCTGTCTTTTTACTCCGAAGAAACTCATCTCCCGCATGGATAAAGGGTATCCCCTGCGATGTCAAAACAATTCCCATTCCAAATTTATTGATATTCGTGGCATGTGGGCCATAAGATGCCCCTCCGTTTGATATAACATACAGTATCTTGTCCCACCAGCAGAGATTATCGTGAGCCGAGATGTAGTTTATGGACTGCTCCGGGTCATAGGCAAACATCGAATCCCAGAGATCAGAAAGTGGTGCTGTGCTCTTGCTATACATGATTGAGCCTCGGACACCAGCAGGAATACCTTCTGTCCAATCTGGCGACATTCCAAAGGCATACCCTCGTCCCGTTCCGTCGTTATCTCCCTTGATCCTCTCTCTGTACTTGGGATTAAAAACCCCCACATGGGCAGAGTGAAGAGGAGGAACAGTCCCCAGCCGAACCTTTGTGCTCTCGGCAGGATCCGAAGCATAACCATTCCACGGTTCACCGTAAAGAAGAAGGTTTCTATCAGGGTATTTGGCATTGAGATACTCTCCCCATCGACGAACCTCAGCATAGGGAAAGATACCGATCAGATCAAAACGAAAACCATCCACATTCATGTTACTCACCCAATACTCGAGAGAGTCACGAATCATACGGCTTACCATCGGATGGGAAGCATCAATGGAATTCCCACAGCCAGAGAGGTCATTAGGGGTATAGTATAAGGAGGTAATGTCTTCAAACACGGATTTATTATACGTATGGTTGTACACAACGTCCATGACCACACGGATGCCTTTTTTGTGAAACTCATTCACCATCGTTTTAAATTCTTTGATACGGTAGATGAAATCGTTTGAGTTAAGAGAATACTGATCTTCGGGAACATTATAGTTCCAGGGATCGTATCCCCAGTTATACTGAGCTGTATAGAAATCATACACAGGGAGAAGCTGCACATGGGTAATCCCCATTTCCTGCAAATGATCTATGCCTGTTTTATAGCCACTGTACGTGGTGCCACTCTCTACCATACCCAGGAATTTCCCTCTCTTATTTTCCGTCCCATTCCACGTGCTATCGATGGTAAAATCCCGAACATGGACCTCGTAGATAATCGCCTCTTCACGATTGGCAAGAGGTGGTCTTGGAGCCCACCCTCCATCAGGAAGAGTAAGATTCGTATAAGGATCAATCACAATGTTAAAATTGTTGCTTACCATCTTTCCGTAGGGATCGCGAACAACTTTGTTATCAATAACAAAATTGTAGGGTTTGAGCCAATGATCCCCTTCGACATACACATAGTAAATCGTGTTGGGCTCTGCCTCTGGATACAGGGGAAGATTTGTTGGACTCATCGGGTAATCCGTACCCTCTAACCGAAGTTTTACCGTCTTATTGCCAGGCACCCAGATAGCGAAAGTGCTTCCCTCTGGAGTATAAACGACCCCAAGTTCAGTACGGTATTCTCTCTCTCCTCTGGTAAAAATGTACGTATTGGTGTTGGTAACCGTATCATTATAAGCCACAAGGGTAAGGGTACAGGTTTCTCCTACATTCATACCCTCCCCAATCACAATGGTTGCCTGATCTATATAGGATACAAAAGGACTATTATTGGTGGAATAGGCACCCTGCGCATCTATGCCACGCAAACGAAGTGTTACCGTGACGGTATTGGTAAAAGTGTAAACCCCCGCCTCGGCCCAGGGATAGGGATCTTCAGGATTCATGTCATACCACATGTCATTCGTCCAGTACCATCCCGTCCCTTTCCGATAAAGATCCGGTGTTTTCACAGTCGTATCACCCGCTTTGTCTTTAAAAAGAAGAGCTGACTCTGACCTACCCCAGATAGTATAACGATACCAATTGTTTCCCACGTGTTCCATCGCAGGACAACTCGTCCACGCCGTGCCGTTTGGCCAGTAGTGGATATAGGCACCTGTCCAGTTTGTAGGCTTTTTAAAATACACCGTAAGAGAGGTCCCCGTCGAATCTCCTCCCCCACCACCACCACCAGAAAGAGTGCATCCCGTTACAAAAGCTATCAAAAGTATATAACTAAAAATTCTTCTCATAACCGATCTCCCACCACATACTATTCCCCTATAGTATAATGAAATTTTTTAAAAAGTCAACGAATTCCAACGCTTTTTTATCAATCGAAAAAACGAAAAAAGAAAATGAGCCCTTCTTATTGCATTTTTCTTTTTAAGATATTGCCACTTTATGGTTAAAAGAAAACCTAGAGTGAATACCGGGAGAATCCCCAAGATACCGATAAAATCTTGAAAAACTTCCAATACGACTCGTTGTTTCTCTCAGAAGAATCTTTCCACCCCAATGATTTTTTCCTTTGACAGTTCAAAGAAAGCGTTTTTCATCATCTCCATAGATAACCTCATCTCTAATCCACCTCTAACAAGAGAAAAAGACATTTTTATATCCGGAAAGTGTTGAAAGAACAGACGGCAAATGTTGAGACGAATATTTTTAGGAAATTGCTCTTTCCCTTTTGCAGTTTGATGGCTCACAGAATCAGACTGTGACAAGGTAAGAGCCTGGGTCGATATAAAAACATTCTTTTAGCTTTTGGTCTGAAGTTTCAGGAAATGCTATTACCCTTTGACCGTTTTTTGACCCCAGAAATTAAACTGGAAAAAACACCAGACAAAATTTTTTTTCTTAGCTGTGACAAAGGAAGAGCATTGGTTTTCTTCTGATAACGGTGGTAAAGAGAGAGCATGGGAATCTTTTCGTTCCCCAAGGCAATAATCCCTGTGTTCTTGATTCAGCTGTGATAGAGTAAGAGCATAGCTTCTTTGCTGGTTTTGACTGTCCCAGAGGAATAGCTTAGCCCTTCTTTCCCGACACCAACATAAGAGGTGTTTATACCCTCAAAAAGGAAAAACATCCTATACTCCCAAACTCCTCATAAATTCCCCTTCACTGTGACAAAGAAATAGCACATTCTTTCCCCTTCTGATGTCCCAAACCCCACAGAAAAAACTAATAATTAAACGTTTAACCCACAACGTATAGAGAAAGGTATTGCCTTGTTGCAGTTTGTTAACCTCTCACCTTAGAGTATGAGAGAAAAAAAAACATGAGATTTTCTCTTTTTACTGCGATATGGTAAAAGCAAAAGTTTTTCTTTACTGCGAAAAGGGAATAGCGTTCCCCTTTGTTGTTGGCTGAAAGGGGAAGTAGTTTAAGGAAAGGGAAACTCTTTGAACTGCAAAAGAGAAATAGTAAAAGGTTTTGCCACACTTTAAGAAGGTAAAAGCCATCCAAACTTGAATTTTTACTGTGATAAAGGAAGAGCTGGTTTTTTCCTTGTAACAAAGGAATAATGACCTCAAAGTACTTACGAGTGTGAGAGAGGAGATGTTGATTAAACGTTTAATCGAAGGTTTTCGACATAAGCTATTACCATCTTGCAGTTTTGGAGTACCTGTCTGCTGGGGTAAGAGAAGATCCTGTTGCTTTTCCCCTCACGCTGATACGGTAAAAGCTAATTTTTGAATGAAGAGGAAAAAATGCTCTTACCATGTTTCAGTTTTTTGGATTTTCTTTGATGGTTTCTTTTGACTGCGGTAAGGTAAGAGCATGTTTTGATGGACAAAGCAGAGGGAGAAAAACAAAATGGTTAAACGTTTAACTTATCAGTTCTCCAACTTGCTCTTACCTTTTTGCAGTATCTGGGGAGAGTTTGCACTGCAGCAGGGTAAGATATGGTAGCCTTTTGTTTCTTACTGCAACATGGGAATAACAACAGAGCATCACGTTCTCACTGTAAGATGGTAATAACTCTTTCCCAATGCAATACAGTAATAGCATGATGGTCTTTTTAACTGTAAACAGGTAATAGATTTTGGTTTTTCACTGCAACAAGGGAATAGGTGAGAATTCTTGCTTTTCACTGCAATAAGGGAATAGCTTGCTGATCTTTGCCCTCACTGTGATAAGGTAAGAGCTCATTTTTCAAAAAGCGGAGAAAGTGCTCTTCGCTTGGTGCAGTGTATGATTCCCTCATCTTAGACTGTGATAGGGAAATAGCAAGCTTTGAGAAGAATAAGAACAATCTTTTTAAACGTGTAATCTAGCATTTTTGACGTAAGCTATTACTTTTTTGCAGTTTTGGCTTTCGTCTATAGAAAGTGGAACTGAAACAAGGGAAGAGGATAGGATTTTTTCTTTCTTTTCCTGTGACAGAGTAATAGCTGGAGTTTTTGTACTGCAACAAGGTAAGAGCAAGTTTTCTCACTGCGATAAGGAAATAGCTGGAATTACTTCCAGCCTGCAATAAGGGAAGACCATCGGTTTTACTCGTCCAAAAAAACACGCCTCTCTTTTCCCCTAAGCCCTTACGTTGTTTCGTACAACTTGCATGCAAAAAACTTCTCACCCCTCTTTCGAGGATTCCCCAATGTTTGCAACGTCCTACTTCACAAATCCCACAAAGGCATACATTGCCATAGACATAAGAGCGCCGGAAATAAACGCAATAGGGAGCCCCTTAAAAGCCTTGGGCACCTTTGCAAGGTCGAGACGCTCACGAACACTCGCCATCATAATTAGTGCCAGCGTAAACCCAACACCTGCTGTAAAAGCAAAAACAAGCGATTCAACAAAGGTATACTTTTCCTTCAAAACAAGAAAAGCAGTCCCAAGGATAGCGCAATTCGTCGTAATCAGGGGAAGATAAATGCCCAGGGCATGATAAAGCGCGGGAGCCATCTTTTTGAGAAAGATTTCCACCAACTGCACAAAACTTGCAATCACCAGGATAAACACAATCACCTGCAGAAAATCAATCCCCAGTTTTACCAAAAGAAGATTGATCGGATAAATCACCGCGGTTGACATTACGAGAACAAAAATCACCGCAAATCCCATGCCGATAGCAGAACTCATCTTCTTTGACACCCCAAAGAAGGGACAAAGACCCAAAAACCTGGAAAAAATAAAATTATTTACAAAAATAGCACTCATGGTGATGAGAAAAATCTTGTTTACATCCATAAGCCTCTCCTCTTACGTTTTCTTTGCTTTGGCTTTTTCAGCCTGATAGTTCTTGAGTGCCTGGAGAAAAGCCAGAAGCAACCCCATCACAATAAATCCCCCTGTCGGAAGAATCATTATCACTGCCGGATACTTTATCCACTGAGAAAAATCAATAACTGTTCCTATCCCTGCCAGCTGAAGAGTTACCGTCCCGCTTCCCAGTATTTCACGGATAAAACCAATCAACGTAAGCGCCAGCGTAAAACCAAGCCCCATCCCGAGCCCATCCATCACAGCAAGAAGTGGGGTATTTTTCGAAGCAAAAGCCTCTGCCCGACCAAGAATAATACAGTTCACCACAATCAGGGGAATAAATATCCCGAGAGCCCTGTCAAGTTCGGGAGCAAAAGCCTTAATGACCATCTGGACAATCGTCACAAACGACGCAATGATAACAATATAGGCAGGGATGCGAACTATTTCAGGGATAAAATTACGCAACAACGAGATAATCAGATTTGACATCGTAAGCACAAAGATAACCGCCAAGCCCATCCCGATGCCATTGATGGTCTGCGTGGTTACCGCGAGCGTAGGACACAACCCAAGCACAACCACAAAGATAGGATTTTCACGAAAAATTCCCTTGGTAAATTCTTTCCAGGCGTTCATTACCTACCTCCTGCCTCTTGAGACGTAGCAGATGTTGTACTATCACCCTCTTTTCTTTCATAAAGAGAGAGTGCTTCATGAATTGCTCGTGTCACAGCAAGCGAAGAAAAGGTAGCCCCTGAGACAGCATCATACCCCTTAGCCTTAAAGTCAGCTTTTGACGTTGGTATTTCCTCTCTCTTTTTTCCAAGAAACTGGGCAAGCCATGCTGGATTTTTTGCCTTTGTTCCAAGACCAGGTGTCTCCCCTGGCATACTCATCACGACCACCCGAGCCACCACCCCATTGGTGATAGCGGTAAGGATTTCTACCAGACCACCATATCCTATAGCAGAAGTACGAAAAACCTTTGCTACCATCTCATCATTGCTGTATAATTCATAGAACGTCTTTCCATCAAGAGTTTTCGTTTCATAACGAGAAAAATCAGGGTATAACTCTCTGAGAGAACGTTCAAACTCCCTTACATCAGAAGCATCAAGAAATGGCTTCAAACTTCCGTAGGTAAAAGCAAGAAGTCCACCCATCACCGTTGCAATGAGCACAAGTGGATAAAGCTTTTTCAAAAAACTCATACTACGACTCCCTGGCTTTTTTTAATACGGCACGGCGATAACCATAGAGAGATGGTCGAAAATACCTATCAATCAGTGGCACAAAAATATTCATCACCGCAATAGAAAATGCCACTCCCTCGGGGTATCCACCAAACAAACGAATCATCGTCGTAAGAAATCCCAGCATAAGAGCATAAAACACATTTCCAGAAAAACTCAAAGGAGACGTCACACTATCATTTGCCATGAAACAGGCACCGAGCATGAGGCCGCCCGACAGGATGTGAAAAAGCGCATCACCGGTAAACCATCCCGTCCCATGAGAGAGCCCCCCAAAAATCCACGAAAGAAAAGCCACCGTTCCCACATAAATTACCGGCACCTCCCAGGTAATCACCCGACGAACCAGAAGATACACAAACCCTATCAAAATTGCAAGTACCGAGGTTTCTCCAATACAACCAGGTACATTGCCGATAAAGAGATTCCAATAATCAAAAAGCCCTTGCTTGTAGAGACCTGCATACCCATCTATCTTAAGCACCGTGAGCGCCGAAGCAGAAGTCATCATTTCAGGTGAGACGATAGCCTGTGAAGCCTGCCAGAAATCCATCCCCTTCTCCATAAAGGAACGGATAGTTGGTGACCATCGTCCCGACATCACTCCAGACCAGGCAATCATTACGAAAAGCCTACCGCCAATCGCTGGATTCATAAAATTATACCCAAGCCCACCAAAAGCCCACTTCACAATCGCGACAGCAAACATGTTTCCAAAAACAATAACATACCAGGGTGCAGCAGGAGGAAGGTTATACGCAAACAGCAGGGAAGTAATGACCACACTCCCATCAAAAATCGTTATCCCGCGTTTTGAGAGAATCCCCATGACGAGTTCCGTAAGAAGTCCTGTCACAAGACTGATAGCTATGATCCTGAGAGCATTTGCCCCAAAAAAGTAGACACCGGCGATTCCCGCTGGAATGAGGGCAATCACCACATCCCACATCACCTTTTCAACCGAAAAAGGGCTATGAATATGAGGGGAAAACAACCCCGCACCTGCTTTTCCTTTTGCTTTTGCCATGTGTGTCTCCTACCCAGCCTGTTTATTTTTTCGCTTGCGCCTGTTTACGTTTGTAGAACTCTTTGCCATAACGGATCAGACCCACAAGAGGAATCTTGGACGGACAGATATAGGCACATGCGCCACACTCAATACAATCAAACAGCCCTATCCCCGCTGCCTCCTCCACCAGGAAGTTATCAGCAAGTTTGGCAAGTTCCGTAGGCATGAGCCCTATAGGACAGACAGCCAGACACTTCGCACAGCGAATACACGGTCTATCCTCTACTTTATAGTCTTCCTGAGGAGAAAGAAAAACAATACCACTGGTAGACTTGACAACAGGTATGTTCTCATCCGGAATCTCAAGCCCCATCATGGGCCCACCAGAAATCATCGCTGCAAACTTCTCTGGTTTCCCATAGCTTTCGATAAGATGAGAAATAGGTGTACCGATACGCACCTTATAGTTTCCAGGTTTCGCAACTCCTTTCCCCGTATAAGTAAGCCCTCGCTCAATAAGGGGCTTATGGTGAACAACCGCCTCATAAATAGCATTCATCGTGGAGACGTTCTCCACCAGAACCCCAATATCGGCAGGCAACCCTTTGGTTGGCACTTCCTTGCCCGTAATCGCCTGGATGAGTTGTTTCTCTCCTCCCTGCGGATAGCGAGTCTTGAGAGGAGCCACGGTGATGTCAGAACGACCGGCAAGAAGGGCCGTCCAATGATCAATAGCATCCTCTTTGTTAATTTCTATACCAATGTAGACCTTTTTAATCGTGGGCAGAATCCTACGCACAATCTCAATCGCTGTAAGAATCTCCTGTGATTTCTCAAGAAGCATCCGATGGTCAATCGTGAGATACGGCTCACACTCAGCCCCATTGAGAATAAGGGTTTCTACAACCTTGCCGGGAGGAGGAGAAAGCTTCACGTGCGTAGGAAAAGTAGCTCCACCAAGCCCTACCACCCCTGCTTCCTGAACAAGACTCACGAGCTGCTGACTGGAGAGATTTTCCCAGGGAAATTTCTCCCCTACCCAGTTATGAAACGAGCCTCCCGTCTTGATAACGACAAAATCAATTTGTTTTGCCGTCAGGGTGTTTGCCTTCTCGATAGCTGTTACCACACCCGAAACACTGGCATGGATATGCGCCGAGATCATCCCTGTTGCCTCTCCAATCCGTTGCCCCTCTTTCACCTCATCTCCAACGGAAACAAGAACCTTTGCCGGCGCACCAAGATGTTGTGCCATGGGAATACGAACAAGAGGAGGAACATCGGCATTGACGATAGGCTGGGCTGCGGTAAGCTTGTTCTCATGCGGATGAACTCCGCCCCGTTTAAAGGTAAAGATTTTCTGCTTCTTGTCCATGAAGCACCTCACTTCACAAAAACATTGTTTATATGATAGCGAGAGGAAAAAAAATAGTCAAGCAAAAACTAAATCATATCGTAGAGAAACTTTCCCCCGAAGAGCCCCCCATACAACACACAAAAATATTCACAGCTCATGGTTATTTTCTCCTACGTTATACCCTCGTTTCCGTCCCCCCCACCGGGAAAATACTACGGATTGGATGTTCGCTTTTCCAAAGGCACCTCACTCTTCCCGGATCCTTTTTGCAAAGAATTCTTTCTGCAACATTCAAAAAATTTAGAAAAATTTCTTCCCCGA
Organism: Thermospira aquatica; assembly: GCF_023525255.1. Lineage (GTDB taxonomy): Bacteria > Spirochaetota > Brevinematia > Brevinematales > Thermospiraceae > Thermospira > Thermospira aquatica. The sequence continues at coordinate 617,287 of NZ_CP073355.1, forward strand.
AACCACCAATTGCTGAAAACTTTCTCCTTGATTGAAATGCACCCTCCACTAAACAAAAAAAAGGCCTGCCTTTCGGCAGGCCAATACCATTTTCGAAAAAAATTAGTAAATAGCCATCTCCGTTTCTTTATCAAAGAGATGGGAGCGATTGAGATCAAAGATAACCTCGCGGTTTGTATCACCCATGTGGACATTCACCTGAGGATCGTACTTGGCAATAAAGGAATACCCACCATTTGTTGCAAAGTACACAAACTCTTCAGCGCCAAGCCTTTCCACAATCTCCACATTTGCAAGAGCTGTATTAGAGTCAATCGAGCCCTGATACATGCTGCGATCATAGATGTCTTCAGGACGGACACCAAAGGTTACCTCACGACCAACATAGGAGCGTGCCTTGTCTGCAAACTGAGAAGGGATCTTCAACTGAAATTCGTTAAAGTCAAGCCAGAGCGCCCCATTCGAATCCTTTACCGTACAATCCAGGAAGTTCATGGGAGGGCTCCCAATGAAGCCAGCCACAAACTTGTTTACAGGGTTATTGTACACTTCGAGAGGCGTACCAATCTGCTGAACAAGCTTGTTGTTCATCACTACGATCTTGTCACCCATGGTCATAGCCTCGATCTGGTCGTGGGTCACATACACAGAGGTCGTTTTCATACGAGCATGGATCTTGATAAGCTCAGCGCGCATCTGCACACGCAGTTTTGCGTCGAGGTTGGAGAGAGGTTCATCAAAAAGATACACCTTGGGCTTACGCACAATGGCACGTCCAATAGCAACACGCTGACGCTGACCACCAGAAAGAGCTTTGGGTTTGCGGTTGAGGTATTCCGTCAGACCAAGAATCTGTGCTGCCTCGTTTACCCTCTTCTTGATTTCCTCTGGTGGAAAATGACGCAATTTCAGACCAAAAGCCATGTTATCAGCCACAGTCATGTGGGGATACAGAGCATAGTTCTGAAACACCATAGCAATATCACGATCTTTGGGTGGTTTATTGTTTACCACAACCCCATCGATCATAATTTCACCCGTGGTAATCTCCTCGAGACCTGCGATCATACGCAGTGTCGTCGTCTTACCACACCCCGAAGGGCCTACCAACACGACAAACTCCTTGTCGTTGATTTCCAGGTTTACGTCCTGAACGGCAACGACGTTCCCTTCGTAAACCTTGGACACGTTTTTCAACACAACGTGTGCCATATCTATCCTCCATAGGTTTTATTTCCCATTTCACTACTATCTATTGTAAGACAAAAAAAAATCTGGTCAAGTATTTTTTTAGAAAAAAGAAAAAAATTTTTATCATTCAACATCAAAAAAATTTTTATTGCCCATAAAAAGTGAAAGACTCATTTTTCCCCTGATGGTTATAGCAAGTGTATCGAGATGTTTTTAAGAATACGACTATTCTTCTTTCTTGACCCTTCGACAGCTTAAAAAATAAAAAGGCTCGCAAGCTTAAATTATTCTCAATACTAAGGTTACAGAAAATCAAAAAAATTTTTGGCTTTCGTTTTACACACTTTCGATGGCTGTCTTTTCGTTATCACTCTGTTTCAGTCTTGTTTTCTCTCGATATTCTTCTCATCTCTTCTGGCACGTTTTCTTGAAAAAAGAGATGTATTCACCGTGTTTCTTTGCACCTATTTTAAAGAAAGAATCCTGCGGATCAAAAGCTCATAAGAAACCCAAGAAGGACCAAAGAACAAGAAACTTTTACGAGATCGTATGAACAAAAAATTCAACCTGACGTTCAATTTTTTCTAAACTATCATTATTAAAAATAATAAAATCAGCCTCTTCACGTAAAAACTGAAGGTGTCTCTGGGAAAAAAGAACACTTTTAGCTTTTTCTTCAGGCCATTTTCTCTGACGTATCAGTCTCTCCATGATCATTGCCTCTGGAGCATCCACCATCAGGATAAAATCACATAAAGGAGCAAGACCAATCTCATACAGAAGAGCCCCATCCAATAATGTGTGGGTCCTCATGTTTGAGAGCTGTTGTTTTACCAGCTCCTTGATTCTGGGATGGGTGATCGCATTCAAGGTGAGAAGCATATCCATATTCCCAAAAACAATCTGCCCAAGAACGGCACGTTGAATGGTACCATCAGGCCCAACAATCTGCTGTCCAAAAACATGGATGAGTTCGTCCCTTGATAACTCAAGGGCGTGATGTCCTACCTCATCCAGAGAGATCAGGTCAAAATGATACTCTTCTACGAGAATCCTTGCCACCGTAGACTTACCACTTCCCGCTTTCCCGACAAGGCCTATGACATAAGCATGAGAACTGCGGCTTACCATATGATTTCCTTGATCTCAGGAAAAGACTTACCTTCATAGAGTAGTTCAAGGATTTTTTTCACTACTTCATCCTCATGGATCCAGGTACAGGGGGAACAATCCCACACTTTTTTGGTTTCTGTGAGAAGCCACTTTCCTTTACGTTCGTCTTCGCAGGGATAAAAAGGGCAATAACAGAAAAAACAGTTCTGTTTTTTCATGTTGTGACAGGCATAATAGGGACAATCCTCATAGCACATATGAGTAAGGGAAAAAAGCATTTGCTTCTCAAAATAATAACGAGATATTTCATCCATAATGACTATATTATAAAGCAAGAAAGCCTTTTCTGCAAAAGGATAGGTTTTTTCAAAGGAAACATGGTGTAAAAATCCTCTTTTACTTTCCCCCTATCCGAAAGAAATTGAAAATAACAATGCTGACATTGCCAATAAGGAAGTCGCCAGAGAATCTTGGCCCGTCATTTTTCTAGAAAAAATTCTTATCGTCGATAAGAATTAAAAAATTCTTTTCCTACCTGGGAGCAAAATAAAAACACTCGTTGCATTTCTCTTGACTAAGCCCAATCTCTTCCCAGAGAAAGCTTTTTTCCATACAGAGGTAGAGCGGAGCGCCAGGAAAAACCCTTTCTATCGTTTGTACCATTTCCCTGTAGAAGTGCCGTCTCAGAGGATGAAGATAGCGAAATTTATGGTCAGCATCCGAGGGAAACATCTCTCCGGCAAGAAGTACCGAAGAAGGAAAACGGCGCTCAATGGTAGGGGCAAGGCTTACGGTGTGACGGTATCCTCCTAAACTGATCCAGCGAATGAGGCGCTGATCCAGGATAGAAAAAAGATCTGTTGCCAGGGTAACATAATGAGGAAGAAAGTCTTCGATCATCACAATGGGATCAAAATGAATGGCTATTGAAATACCTGCCTGCTGAAGGGTTTTCATAGCTTTTATACGCTGTTCGAGTGAGGCTGTTTTATGCTCATCGGTAGTGATGAATCGGGGAATGTTTACCGAAAACCCCACGACAACATCAACCTCAGGATAGGTTTCATGAGCTTTGAGAAGCGTGCCTATCTCTTCAGACTTGGTTTTAAACTCGATGGTGATCCGATCGTGCCACCCTCTTTTCGTGATCATTTCCAGAAAAAAGGTGGTCTCCTCGAGAATACCATCCAGGGCAAGTGAATCAGCGAGTTCTCCTGTACCTACCCTTAGAAACCCGTATCGTGCAAGGTGAGCTTCTATTTCTTCCGCCATGTCTTCTCTATTCACAAAAGCAGTGATGAAAGGGTTATTTTCAATGTAGTTCTGGAGAATACAATAAGAACAGTCAAAAGGACAGCCACTGATGGTGTTGATGGTGAAATAGTTACAACAAACTACGCCGGTAGAACCAGGGCATTTTTTGAGAAAGCGTCCCTTTTGTCGGGTAAGAAAAAGCGTAGACTTCCCCCAGCGAAAACGTTCCTCAAGGGAAAGGCTTTTTGCTTGCTCGACAAGTTCTTCTTTGGTGGCTTTTTGCCCCTCAAGGCCAAGTCTTGTGGCTATCCTTTCACTTTCTTCTGGGTTTACTTCAGGATCTATAAAAAGCCTCTGAATCATACGCCCTCTCCCCGAAGGATCTTTAACGCCTCTTCGAGTTCATGAAAGAGAGTAGTCGCCTTTTCAGGAAGGGAATGGATATCCCGTGTCGTAGCCATGGGAATGGTAAGAACAATATGCTCCCCTTCAAGAAAAGCTGGCCAGGAGAGTTTCCAGCCGGTTTTCTTGTGGATGGTTTGAGAGAGCGATTGAAGTCTTGCCTCATACTCTGAAAGGTGAGGATATCTTAGATGTTTGAGTCGAACCTGAAGCACCTCCAATCTCTTGGCTGGTCCATCAGGCATGTGTTTGATATCCTCCCAATCAAGATGATGAAGGATATCCTGGATACTCCAGCCTCTCCCGTTTTGAAGAGCAAGAAACCCCTGCCATATCTGTCGAAGCTGATTCCCATGAGGGACAAGAACATCAAGAGCCTCTTCAAGCCAGGTAAGCCAATGTTTTTCATTACTCCAGTCGAGAAGAAGCCTGAGAGAGATACCGTACTGCACTGCCTTCTGAATCAGAAAAGCTCGAGAAAAAAGTTTTTCCCACTCCTTTTCTCTTTGAACGAGGAATGGAACCTTCCCACTGAGAAAACTCCTTACCTCTTGATACGAAACACCGAGAGAAAAAGCCTTTATCCCCAGGAAAAACCATTCTATCTCTTCCCCTCCCCCCTGGGAGAGAAGAATCTGGGTAAGACATTCGAGAAGTTCACCTGTATTTTCAGGAATAAAAAGGATGATTTCTCGTTCGTCTCCATCGTGAAAATCACCTTCCCAGGGGTACACCTCCCCCTGCCACATGAGAGCACGGATCCACCAAAAAGAAGACGAATTTTTGTAACTCGGACGGGAAAGAAACAACTTCTTATCCGTTGAGAGAGTGGTGCGTTTCTGAATGATTGTCATTCGAGACTCCTCTGTCTATGTTACCAGCTTTGATACTTTTTGTGGATACCACGAGGGAGAATCATGCGAATAGCCCGTGGATACACAGAAATCTCCAGCGGAAGGGGCCGAAAAAGCTCCCCATCAAGCTGAGAAAAAACCTCTTCTTTACTTTTCAGGGCAAGAGTAGTACAGCGTATTCCCGACTGCTTGTAGAAGAGAGTTTCTCCTCCGTAGGGTTTCCAGAGGCTACTGAGCACCTGCCAGACAAGACGTAAAAGATTCCATCGCCCTACCTCAGTATACAGAAAAACATCCAGCATACCATCCACAGGAGAAGCTTTGGGGGTTATTTTAAAATAGCGTCCATAACGCTGGATATTTGAGACAAGCACAAAGGACGCTTGGGTCTTTTTCCCATCGATTTCCACATCAATAAGTGGAAAGGCATACCGACCAAGAGCCTGGAGCCCTCCAACCACATAGGCAAATTTCCCAAAAATGGTTCGCAGGCCACGCTGACGATAGTCCCCCTCCATACGCGAGAGTGTGCGTATCGCATAGGCATCAAAGCCCGCACTGAGCATAAGAAGAAAATACCTGTCGCCCGCTTTTCCTACATCAAGGGTCAGGGTATGGGCTTCATGAAGCATCATGGCAATCGAATGCCAGAACACAGGAAGTCTCATCTCTCTCGCAAAAACGTTGCCCGTTCCCATGGGATAAAGGGCAAGAAGGGCATTTGTCCCCATGATACCATTTAATACCTCATGAAGAGTCCCATCTCCACCAGCCCCAACAAGACACTCCCATCCCGAGAGGGCTGCTTTTGAGGCAAGTTCTTGCGCATGCCCCGGATACTGTGTGTATGCAATCTCTACCTCGTGTCCGCGCTCTCGTAACCACGCCACACACCGCAGAAGAGCCTTCTCATGACGTTTGTGAAGGGTATTCGCCACAAAAAAGTATCGCATCCTTAAACCTCATGAGAGGATTTCATCTCTTTTTGAGCAAGGATATGAAGAAGTGCCCCCAGAGCAACGCTACTATCATCGGTTGGAATTCTCTTATGCAAAAGGGGAACAAGCCCAGCTTTTTCCAGATGATACACCATAAGCTGGAGAAGATGCGGATGGACAAAAAGATGCCCTGAAAGAGCCACCCTCTTTTCGTTATAGGTTTCCGCGTACGCTTTGAGAAGGTTGGTTGTCTCTGCAAAAAGGGTGTGAATAGCCTGATGGAGAATTTTCTGGGGGGATTTGCCTTTTTTAATGTCGTTAACAATATGAGAGAAGAGTTCGTGTGTATCAAGATAGGTTCTTCCCTCTATTTGAATGATGTTTATAGGGTAAGTTTCGGCTTCCTCGGCTATAAAAAATTCATCAAATCGCTTGTTTTGCATATCGTATTCTTCTATGAGAGAACGATAGTCCAGAAGCTCAAAAATAGCCATAAGAATATGGTTCATACTCGAGGATGGGGTAACATTGATGATGCGTTTATTGATAGCATCAATAACATAGTGGATTTCACGGTTGTTTCGCAACAGACGAAGAAAAGGGATATCCAGATTCTCAAGATCACCTACAACCTCTCTCAAAATAGCCAGAGTAGCACGCCACGGCTCAAGATAGGTTGACGCATGCCCCGGCACAGGGATAGGGCGCCAGCTTGCAAGAATCTGAACTTTTGCCATAGTGCCGTAGACAAGATCGCTTCCCTCGATGGTTCCGTTGCTGGTGTGATCTGCCTCATCGAAGATAACCCCCAACAAAGGCGTAGAAAAGAAACGATTATCAAAAAGAATATTAGCAAAGTGGGCTTCTGTATGGGTATACGTACTTTTTTGACCATACTTCGAAAGATAGGTGTGCAAAAGAGATTCATGATAATACTCATGAAAAATAACCCCCGAAGAGAGAAAATCCTTGCGTTTTCGGTCCATCCATTGGTTTGCCATTTCAAGTTGTGTCCAGTCTACCAGACGCCCGTAGGTTGGAGAAAGATGGATTTCTGTACCCTGCATCACAGCTACCGCAAGATTACTCTCACTCCCAAAAGCGATAAAGTCGTAAGTGTGTTTCTCATCGATCTCAAGCTCTATCACTGCCGATTGAAATGGAGTATAACAGACAGGATACCAGTCATCTTTATAAAGGGTATAACAACAGAAAAATTGATCCTTTTGAAACTCACCATCATATCCCTTTTTCCCTGCTGGTGAGAGAAAATAAAAAGGGGCATCTGCAGGATACTCCGGATAATTGTTAAGCATGGAACGAAAGATGGTTACATTGTTGTCTGAAGGAAGAAGAACAAAAACCATTTCTCCCTTCTTTCCCCAGCTTTCATTTCTGGCAAGGGGGAGCCAGAGACAGCCGGGAACATCCTCCTTTGGAGCGAGATTAAAATACGAGAAAAGTGTCTTCTTATCAAGAAAGAGAAGAATAATCTCCCGATGTGATGGTGTTTTTTCAATCTTGAAAATCCTCCCAGAGGGAAAACGAATCGCGGGAGAAAACATAAACACCTCCTATATAAGCCATGCTTCGTTTTTTCGTACAAAAACAGGGAGAGCTTGAGGAACAAGAGAAATCTCCCATCGAGATAAACAAAAGCTCTCTCCATCAATGTGTGTGAGCGCTTCTTGAGGAGAAGAAAGAGAAAGTGTCTGGAACCGGCTCATGTGAACAAAGGGAAGACTCGTGTGTTTTCCCTTCAGGGTGGCGAGGAGATTCTTGATGCGCTGAAAAATTCCTACATTCTCTATCCAGCAAAGATCAAGTTGACCATCATTCAACCGTGCCTCTGGGGCAAGCTGAACACCTCCCCCGGAACTACGACCGTTTCCGACAGCAAGGAGAAAAATGGTAGTTTTGTTGCCGTTTATACTCATAGGGTGCCCCTGATAAAACAAAAGATTTTTAAAAATGGGTGGATAGTAGCGCCACCGACGAGGGATCCATCCCCACTTTCGAAATTCTGAGGCAACAAGAGCATCAAAACCTATCCCCATCATATTAAAAAAATAGCGTTCATTGCATTTCCCCACGTCTATCAACGCGGCATCATCATCAAAAAAATTCTCCCATTCCTGCACAGAGAACGAAGAAGAGAATCCAAAAGCCCTCGCTAGGTCATTCCCTGTTCCCGTAGCAACAAACGAAACTCTCATGTCTGTACGTCCCACCAGGGGTTGACACATTTCATTGAAAGTACCGTCTCCTCCAATGCAAAGAAACTCTCGATGCCCCATTTTGTAAGCCTTTTCAGCAAGAAGGGTAGCATGATTATTGCCTTCGGTGGCATACACCGCCACCTCATGAGTTCCTTGCTTCTGATAGAGAAACTCAAGAACACGTGAAAGAATGGCTCTAGCTGCACCTTCTCCTGCCACAGGATTGTAAATGACACAACAACGAGGCACCTTCCCCTCCTTTTTTACCACTATCATTGTAAAGCATTTTTTCAAAATCGCAAGTATTCATGGCTTTATGCTGTTTCCTTGTTTCAGTGAAGAGAGTAAAGCCCTTTTTGCTATAACCATATTGCAGTCTGCTTTTTTATTTGAGGATCCTTTTCACTCACTTTCACTGAAACAGGGTAATAGCATAAAAATTTTCCCTCTTTTCTTTGCCTCTTTCTCCTTTTTTTCAAAGTACATCTGCATAGGCCATACTAAACCCTTTTTCCCAGCAAAAGCGCGAAAAATAAAAAAAAGCCGCCAGCGGCGGCTTCACAAGATGACGTTTTCCCCTTTTTAAAAAAGAAAACCTGTCGTAAGATGAAGTCTTAGTCCAAGAGTCCCATCAAAATACGTAAAATACGCTCCCAACTCAGGTTCAACAAAAAATCTCCCAAAAGTCCATTTGTAGCTTGCCGTGATCTCGGGATACACACAGAGATAGCGTTCAATCTGAAGATAGAGAAACCCGACGCCAACAGAAACCTCCTCTGGAGCAGTCCCATTCCCATACCAGCGAAGAAGTGGTTCAAAAAAGAACCCCACCACTTTGTCACTGGGCCAAAAAGCCCCTCCACGCATCATGAAAACCCAGATCTCATCCAGCGTCACCTCAGCCTGCAGATGCCCCCCGGCAGCCACAAAATGAGGGAAAAGAATAGCCTTCCAGTTATCGACAGTGTCCAGCATATACGAACCCGGAATATACTTTACGTTCCCTCCCATACCTACCGAAAAAGATGCCTCTCCCCACATCAACAAGGGCAGGAAAAGAAAAATTACCATCGCTTTCTGCATCATAGACAACTCCTTGTTTAACATGATAGATATTATAAAGAGAAAAGATTCTTTTCTTCCAGTTCTTTGATTCCCCGGCTAAAGAGAACACCTCACACCAGGTGTCTCTTTCCCTCTTCCTGCCCCAATAGGTGCTACGTCTCCCCAAAGGGGCCTATCGACACGAGTGCTTTGCTACTCGGTCATCTCGGTACGCTCCGTTGGAGCTACTCGATGACCGCCCTCGATACGCCCCTGCGGAACTACTCGGCGACCGCCCTCGATACGCCCCTTGGGGCTACTCGGTGACCGCCCTCGATACGCCCCTTGGGGCTACTCGGTGACCACTTCGATACGCGGTGCTCCGTGACGAGGAAAATTTTTTCACTGCGATAAAGTCATAGCGGGGAATTTTTCTGTTCTCACTGCAACAAGGGAACAGGTGAGATTTTGGGGCTGCAACAAGGGAATTCCTCTCTCCACCTTTACCTAACAACAAAGAAAGATCCCTATCGAAATCTTTTTTCCCTTGTGCGAGGATCCTGTTTCCTCTCCCTGTCAGAGGAAACACTCTTTTTTTCTTTATGATGGTAAACCCAGACGATTGTAGGAGATCACTTTTGAGAAGTGGTTTCCGTTGCAGAAAAAACAAAAATATTGTATACTAATAGGAACAAAAACGAGGATGGACTCTATGCCCTTCACAAAAAAAATTCTTTTTACCATGGTCTTTTTTTTCATTCTTGCTGGATGTTTTTTTACACTCGAAGGTATTTTTCGCCTTGCTGGTATTGGTTACCCCACCCAACCCTTTCAAAGGGCGCGGTTTGTCCCTCAATACTACAAGGACAACCCCAATTTTACCAAAAAGTATTATCCCTCTTCTCCTCTTTCTGAGCCCTCGGTTCATTTTCATAATCTGTTTCCTACTTTGAAATCTCCTGGGACTCTTCGCCTCTTTGTGGTGGGAGGATCAACCGCTCAGGGATTCCCCTACTATCCCAACCACTCTTTTTCAAAAATCATCGAAAAGGCTCTTGAGACAACCGGTCTTTATGAAAGAGTTGAGGTGATCAATCTCGGGTTTAGCGCTCTTTCCAGTTACTATGTTGCCGATGTTGCCCCGAAACTTCTCCGTTATCAGCCGGATGCGCTCATTATTTACGCAGGACAAAATGAATACTATGGTACCCTCACCTCTCTGGAAAAACCCTCCTGGATGCAAAAACTTTACCTCGCGCTGAAAGAATGGCGCATCTTTCAGTGGCTTTTCTCCCTCATAGAGACGAGAAAAACCCTCCCTGATGAAAGCCTGATGAGCCAGCAATTTGCCAACAAACGTATCCCTGCTGACCGTTCCCTGGATGACAAAATAGCACGTGACTTTATCCGAAATCTCCAGAGTGTCGTGAAAAAATATCGCTTTCATCGTATCCCTGTTTTCGTTTACGAGCCAGTGGCTAACCTCATTGATATGCCCCCCTTCAGTAGCGAAAACGAAAGTGAACTCAAAACTCTTCTCACCCCTTACCGTTCTCTTTTCACCAATCCCACCCTTCTTGCAGAAAAACTCAGTAAAGAGAATATCCTTGACATGCTGCAAGCCCGGTTTCCCTCAAATGCCCATGTCCTTTATCTTGCCGGTCTAAAAGCAAAATCCGAGGGAAAACCTTTTCTCGAACTTTTGGAAAAAGCAAAAGACAATGACACCACGCCTTTCCGCTACCGAAGTCCACTTCAGCATGCTCTACGAAATTTCATAGAAAACGAAACCAACAAAGGGTATCTCGCTTTTATTCCCTTACAGGATATCATCATCAACAAAAGAGGAAGTAACAGTTTTGACAATTCCATCTTTATTGATCATCTTCACTTTAACAGGACAGGACAGGCTCTCCTTGCGCAAACATTTTGTGAAAGCTGGTTAACCTTTACCAAGGCCAATTCCAACGCTTTCAGACAGGTCGCAGAGTTTTTTACCCTCTCTAACGAAAGAGAAGAGGCTATTTTCATGCATCCTTTGTATGATTTTGAGGCTCAGGGAAGGATCATCGGGCTTCTCCAGAAGCCTCCCTATTCGCTTATGCTCTTTCCCTACCGACCCTCTTTCGATCTCACAAAACATCCCTTTGCCCTTACTACCCCTTCATCGCTTCTTGCTCTCTATAGCCAGACGAACACGGACGACTTTACAAAAATCTACTTCTCCTACCTATACACCAATGGATTGACCCTCGAGATAGCCTCCCTCGTCAATACGATCCGGTGGCTTTCGCCGTCTCATCCCCAATCGTACTATAATGTGGCTATCCTTCTCTCAAGCTCCAATAGTTTCTCGGAAAGTGCTGCCATGGCATGGCTTTATGCTATCCTTTTTTCGGAGAAAACCAACACCACCATCCTCTCCAACGCGAGAGGATATTTTCGTCTGCATAAGAAAGAAGACATACTCTTTAAGTGGAGGATAAAACCATGAAGAAAAGACTTCTCTTTCTCATTTCTCTTGTACCACTCTTTGTTCTCTCCTGTCAAACGAATCCCCGC